>CAYUIT010000024.1:39212-52520 GCA_964444835.1 uncultured Steroidobacteraceae bacterium | reverse complement strand
TCGGCTTTCAAGACGTTGCGGAGGGGTACCAGGCGACGGTCATGAAAGCCGAGCGTAACGCGCGCGGCTTCCAGCGTGAGCGCGGGCCAGTGTATCGATTCTGGTATGTCGTGTCGGGGCGACGGCCGAGCTAACGACCGTCGCCCGCTACGATAGCGCTCAGAATTCCTTGCGCAGCGTGACACCGAAGGCACGCGGCTCGCCGGGTGTTCCCGTGATGAGCCCTGAATTGCCCGACTGATTGCTCGTGAAGAGCAGATAGTCCTCGTCGAACGCATTCTTGACCCACACGAACGCTTCCCAGTCGTTAGTGGCGCGGACACCTGCGCGCAGATTCACGATCGTTGAGGGCTCGATCAAGTTGTACTCTGACACGGATGGGTCGGAATACCACTTGGACCGATAGCTCGCGTCGGCGCCGAGATACGCTTGGCCATCGAACCCGAGCCATTGCACCGCGTGGCGATACTCGCCGCCGATCGACGCTGCGAACTTCGACAAGCCCGGGAGCGAGCGGCCCGAGAGATCGCAGACCGACGTGCCAGAGGCGAGCAGCTCGAGCGGGCAGGGTGCATTAGGAAAGGACACGTACTCACCGTCGTTCCATGAAGCCGCGAGGTAGCTCGTGAATGCATCGCTTGGACTCCACGCGGCATCGATTTCGATACCGCGGTTCTTCACTTTGTCGATGTTCGCGAGGTAGCCGCGCAAGGCGCCGGGACCTGAGTCCACGACGGTGGTTTGGTAGTCCTCGATGCTCGTGTCGAAGGCGGCCAGGTTGAACGTGAGACGGCGATCGAACCATTGCGATTTCACGCCGGCTTCGTAGCTCGTCACTTTCTCAGGCTTTACGAGCGCGCTGATGAGCGACGGATTGCCGGCAGCATCGTTCGGAATGCCGGCGAGGTTGATACCGCCGGACTTGAAGCCGCGCGAATACGTGGCGTACAGCAGCACATCGGGCGTTGCATCGAACGATACGTTCAATGTGCCGGACGCGCTGCCGTCGTCGAAGTCGACGGCGTAGAACTGCGGCCGGACGATGCCGAACTGTAGCGCGCGCTGCGCGGGCGTGGGATTCGGGAGTCCACCCGAGACGGTTTGATCGTAAGTCGCTTCTTTGCGGTCCTCCGTGTAGCGGATGCCCGGCGTGACAGTGAGCCGGTCTGTGACGCGCCAGTTGAGCTGGCCAAAGAGTGCCGCGCTCTTCACCGTCGAGATGGCCGTGAAGCGTGACTCGTAGCCATCCAAGAGTAAGTAGTTAGGCGTCCCTGGCGTGAAGGCTTGGTTGACGAGCCAGTAGGCTGCGTGCTCACCGTAGCCTTGTAGGCCATTGGTCTCGATCTTTTGCCGGAAGCCATACAGTCCGACGATGTAGTCCACCGACTCGCCGGCTGGGGCTGCAAAACGAAACTCTTGGCTCTGCTGATCTTGATCGGACGGATTGATGCTGGCCGTGAGAATCGACAAGCTCGTGTAGTCGCGATCGTTACGCGGCCGCCATTCCCAGAAGCGATACGCCGACACGGAGGTGAGCTTGCCGCCCCAGAGATCCCAATCGACGATCGCTGTTAGCCCGCCGAGCTTTTGGTCGGCGCGTGCGCCCGAGTTGATATCGGAGAGGCGGTCATACGGATCCGTGCTCGGCGGCGCGTAGCCTAAGCCTGCGGCGAGATCGTTGTATCGGCGCGTCGTGCGCAAAATCTGACCCACGCGCACGTACACTTGAGTGCAGCAGTTAGCCTTCTGTTCGTGGTACTCGCCGATCAAGCGAATCTTGCCGGCGTCGGACGGCTTGATTAGTAGCTGCGCATTGAGCGCCGTGTTGTTAGTTTCATTAATGTCGTCGAACGTGAGCACACTGTCGATCGAACCGTCGCGCCGTGTCCCGACGATCGATAGTTTGCCGGCCACTCGCTCGCTGAGCGGCCCGGTCACGGCTGCCTTACCTTGCAGGAAGCCGTAGTTGCCCACTGTCACTTCGGCGTTGCCGTCGGGCGTGAAGCGCGGCTCGCGCGTCGATACATTGATGGCGCCAGCCGTGGTGTTCTTGCCGTACAGCGTGCCTTGCGGCCCACGCAGGATTTCGACGCGATCGATGTCGACGAGATCGAATGTCGAGATGGAGGGCCGTGGGTGGTAAACCTGATCGATGTAGATACCCACACCGGGCTCAAGACCATCATTCGTCAAGCCAAACGCGCTGCCGAAGCCGCGAATATTGACGGCGGTGTTGCGCGGATTGGAGGAGACGAACTGCACCGTGGGTGCGACCGCAGTAATCTGCTGTACGTTGAAGGTGCCCGTCGCATCGAGCAGTCGTCGGTCGATCACCGACAGCGCGATCGGCACGTCTTGCGCTGCTTCCTCTTTGTAACGCGCAGTCACGACGACTTCTTGTAAGTCCTCGGTGGTGGACGCGGTGGTGTCTTGCGCCAGCGCGTTGCTTGCCAGCAGGGTAAGCACGCTGAACACTGCGAATTGGCGCCCAGTTTGCGGACGACTCAGTTCGTCACGCGTTCTCGTTTGCTCCGTCATGGAATCTCGCTCCGAAATGGGAGCGCGATACTAGGGTGGCGTCGGTAACGAGCGAGTCGTGAAGCGGTGACAAACCGGTTTCATTGCGACGCGAAACGGCTCCAGCGCCATTCCTGGAAATCATCGAAGCATGGCGAAAAGTTATCAGCGTTCGAGGCGCAGCTTGTAGCCGACGCTCGGCACGGTCTCGAGCCACTCGACGGAGTCTGCGTCCGTTTGCAACTTTTGGCGCAGACGGTGCACGAGTTGTTTGAGCAACTGACGATCGCCGCCGCCGCGATAGCCCCAGACATGCGCGAGCAAGCGCTCTGTGTAGACTACTTTTCCTGCGTTCGCGAGTAACAACTGCAGCAGGCGGGCTTCGAGCGGCGTGACGCGCAGCGGCTCACGCCCTTCGATCTTGAGCGTCAGCGTATCGGCGTCGAGCTCAAACACGCCAGAGCGCGTGCGTGCGCTGTCATCGCGTCCGGCTCGACGCAGCAAAGCCTTGACGCGTGCCACAAGCGTCCGCGGACTGTACGGCTTGGCCAAGTAATCATCGGCGCCCAAGTCGAGCGCTCGAACGAGATCGGGTTCGTCACTGCGCACGGTGAGCATCAAGACGGGAATCTGCGATTCGCGCCGAATCGCTGCACACAGATCGAAGCCAGAACCGCCCGGAAGATTGATATCGAGTATGGCGAGATCAGGTTGCTCGTCGTGGAAGGTCGTGAGCGCCGCGTCATACGCGCCGGCTTTGACGACCAAGAAACCGGCTTGTTGTAGCGCGAAGCTTGTGACCGCGAGCATGTCGTGGTCGTCATCGACTAACAGGATCTTCATGCAGGCACTCCACAAGGCAGCGCGATCGAGAATCGCGTCCGTCCTTCGGTCGTTCGCTCCACCCAGATTCGCCCCTGGTGGCGCTCAACGATCGACTTCGCGATCGACAAGCCGAGCCCGAGTCCTGGCACGTCGGGCTCGGTGCCGTCGCCGCGACGGAAGCGCTCGAAGATCGTGCTGGCGTTCTCGCTCGCCAGGCCCGGACCTTCGTCCTCGACCCAAGCATGTAACTCGGATGCGACACGCTGGGCGGACACACGAATCGTGCCGCGCTCGGGAGAAAATTTGATCGCGTTCGATAGTAAGTTGACAAACACTTGGACCAACCGTTGCGAGTCGCCTTCGATGCTCGGCAATGCAGCGTCTAGGCTTTGGTGGAGTTGCAGGTGGCGTTGATCGAGCAACGGCTCTAACAACTCGATCGCTTCCTGGATCACCTGGCTTAGCTGCACCGACTGGCTGCGGATGGCGAGTTGTCCGGCTTCGATACGGACACCCTCCAGCAGATTGTCGATCAGTCGCATCAAGCGCAATACACCGCGCTCCACATTCGCGAGCAGCTCGCGCTGGTTAGCGGGCGGCAGCGTTTCGAGTCCGTCGCGCAGCAGTTCGATCGATGCAAGCTGTGCAGCGAGCGGTGTACGGAACTCGTGCGAGATGTTGCCAAGGACACTGTCCCGAGCTCGGCGTGCTGCTTCGAGCTCGGTCTCGTCGCGGATCACCTGCACTTGTTGGCCTGCGACGGGTGCCGCGCTCACGATCACGACCGACCGGGCAGCACCACTGGCGAGGCACAGCGTCTCAGCGGCTCTGCCGTGGCCTGCCGTCCGGGCTTCGAAAATGGGGCAATGCTCGTCACAGGGGCGCTTGCCATTGACGGCCCGCGGCTGTAGAACATCGCCGCAGAACTGGCCTAACAACTGATCGGCGCTACGTCCGAGGAGGCGCGCCGTTTGTGGATTGACGTAGCGAATGCGGCGCTCGAGATCGACAGAGTAGACGCCCTCGACGATGCCCTCCAGTACAGCCTGAGCTTCGGCCTCTCGACGGCGCAGCGTTTGCGTCAGGTCGATCAAGTTCTGCCGCATTTCGTCCATTGAGCGCGCAAGTGCACCAACTTCGTAAGGCGCGATCGGCGGGATCGAGGCGCTGAAATCGCCTTGGCCGATTCGGGCGGCCACATCACGCAAGGCCACAACGGGTCTAGCAAGCCAGCGGCCGTATAACAAGCCTGCAAGCCCGGCCACCAGCACGACGACGATCGCGGTGACGGTGAGGACCCGATTGAACTTCGTCACCGTGTCGGTGAACTCGCGGCCGTCGAGTGTTGCACTCAGCAGGCCGATGACCTCACCGCTGGCAGCCGAAACGACGATACTCGCCGCGTACGTATCCTCGCCGGGGAGTTTCATCACGGCGCTGCGGCCGTTCTTCAACGCTGCGCCATGCAGTGCTGTCAAACGCGCATTGGGTGCCGCGACGTAGCTGGCAAAGTTCTCGAGACCGATCTGCGCACCGGCCTGCTGCCCCAGCTCGCGGACCAGTTGTGCATCGGCGAAGCGCAACGCAATCGCGCGCGTGCCTGGCACGGGTAGCACAGCGGCGGACGCCCCCCAAATGGGAGCGCTCCCCGTGCGCGGTGCCAACAAGAAGCGATCGCCTTGCTCGTCATTCGCAGTTGCGATCTCGCCCCAGTCCACGGTCGTGCCGACCGCAGCAACGAGACCGTTTGGACCCACGACGCCGCATACGTCGCTGCCGCTCGACTCGCAGTATCGGCGCAAAAAAAACTCGATCGCCTCGGGCGGTTCGCTGGTGGTTAGCAGGCGCTGCAGCGTCGGTCGCTCGGCCAGCACCCGCGCGTCGCTCAACACGTCCTCGCCCATTCGGCGGAGCGCTTCACGCGAGGAGGCTGCCGCCAATTGCACGCGTGTAAGCGCTTGATCGGCTACCAAGCGATCGAGTATCAAAGAGCACGCGATCGCGATCGCCGCGACCGCCGCGAGTACGACAATGACACTACCGCCGCCGAGCCACGACGCGAGGCCAATCGATCGCTTGGGAGGTGGAGGGGCGTTCATCGAGTGAAAAGCGTAGCAGAGCGCGCGGCCACGACGCTCAATGGCCGCGTCCGCCGCGCAGTTCCGGGTGTCGCATTTCGAGGATCGACTTGGCGGCGAGCGTGACGAGCGCCAGGAGCGCGAGCAGCGATGCGGTGGCGAAGGCGCCCACGTAGTCGTACTCGTTGTACAGGATCTCGACGTGGAGCGGCATCGTGTTCGTGAGCCCACGGATGTGTCCCGACACGACCGACACCGCGCCAAACTCACCCATTGCCCGCGCGTTGCACAGCAGGACGCCGTACAAGAGGCCCCACCGTACGCGCGGCAGCGTCACGTGCCAGAGGGTTTGCCATCCGGAGGCGCCGAGCGAAACGGCAGTTTCCTCTTCCTGCCGGCCTTGCGCCTGCATCAGCGGAATGAGTTCGCGTGCGACGAATGGAAAGGTGACGAAAATCGTCGCCAGCACGATGCCGGGAATCGCGAAGATGATCTTGATGTCATGCTTGTCTAACCACTCACCGAACCAGCCGTGCGCCCCGAACAACAGCACGAACACCAAGCCCGAGATGACCGGCGATACGGCGAGCGGTAGATCGATGAAGGTCAGCAGGGCGTTCTTGCCGGGAAACTCGAACTTGGCGATGGCCCATGCTGCTGAAATGCCGAATACCATGTTGAGCGGAACACTAATCGCCGCGACTATCAGCGTGAGACGTATGGCTGCGAGCGCGTCCTCGTCGGATACGGCCTCCCAGAATGCACCGAATCCTTTCGCGAGCGCCTCGACGAAGACCACAGCGAGCGGGACCAGCAGAAAGATCACCAAATAGAGCAACGCAACGGCGATCAGTAGGTAGCGCCCGGTATTCTCGGGGATGCGGTCTTGCACTAGCGCACCCCGCGACGACGCTGCGCCCAGGCTTGGAGCGCGTTGACGGACAGCATGATGGCGAACGACAGCACTAACATCACCACCGCAATCGCCGTGGCCGCCGCGAACTCATATTGCTCGAGCTGCGACATGATCATCAGTGGCGCGATCTCCGACACGAACGGAATGTTGCCCGCGATAAAGATGACGGAGCCGTACTCGCCCACGGCTCTCGCAAACGCGAGCGCGCCGCCGGTAATGAGCGCGGGCCCCACCGAGGGCAGTACCACCCAACGAAAGGATTGCCAACGGCTCGCCCCGAGCGACTCTGCTGCTCGTTCGAACTCCCGATCAAGATCGCTCAAGACGGGCTGCAATGTACGTACGACAAACGGGAGTCCAATAAATGCGAGTGCGATGACGATGCCGAGCGGCGTGAAAGCGACCTTGATGCCAAACAGCGCGAGCCACTGACCGAGCCAGCCATTCTCGGCATACAGCGCAGTGAGTGCGATGCCCGCGACGGCGGTTGGCAGTGCAAAGGGGAGATCGACCAATGCGTCTGCGAAGCGCTTGCCCGGAAAATCGTAGCGAGTGAGGACCCAGGCCACGATGAAGCCGAAAACCACGTTGACGAGTGCCGCCAGGAGCGCAGCGCCAAAGCTCAAGCGCAACGACGCCACGACGCGCGGCTGCGTGATGATCGACCAGAACTCCGCCCAGCCTAACTCCGCGGTGCGCAAGAAAGCGGCGGACAGCGGGATCAGCACGATCAAGCACAGATAGGTGATCGTAAAGCCGAGCGTGAGCCCGAAGCCGGGCAGCACGCGCAGCTCGCGCGGGGCTCGTGTGAAACCCGCGTGCCCGGCTGTCGCCGCGACGCTCATTTGCCGTAGATGCGGTCGAAGCTGCCGCCGTCGGCAAAGTGCGCGACGTGGGCCTTGGCCCAGCCGCCAAAGGCAGCGTCGACCGTGACGAGCTTCAGCTCGGGAAATTGTGCGCGATACCGTGCAGCGACGTTCGTATCGCGCGGCCGAAAGAAGTGTCGCGCGGCGATGTCCTGGCCTACTGGCGTGTACAAGTACCGTAGGTAGGCCTCCGCTGCGCGCCGTGTGCCGCGCTTGTCGACAACCTTGTCGACTACCGTCACCGGCGGTTCCGCCAGAATGCTCAAGGTCGGGTACACGACGTCAAACTTGTTAGCACCGAGTTGCTTGCGAGCGAGAAGCGCCTCGTTCTCCCACGCGATCAACACGTCGCCGATACCGCGTTCGACGAAAGTAATCGTCGAGCCACGCGCGCCCGAGTCGAGGACCGGCACATTCTTGAAGATCCGAGCGAGCAACTGTTCTGCGGACGCCTCGGTGCCGCCGGGTTGGCTACGGGCCCACGCCCAGGCGGCGAGATAGTTCCACCGTGCGCCACCCGACGTCTTGGGGTTTGGCGTGACGACGCCGACGCCCGCGCGCGCGAGATCGCCCCAATCGCGGATGTTCTTCGGGTTTCCTTTGCGCACCAAGAACACGATGGTTGAGGTGTACGGCGCGCTGTTGTTAGGCAGGCGTGTGGCCCAGTTGGCAGGGATGAGCTGCGCCTGCTTTTGGAGTGCATCGATGTCGAACGCCAAGGCAAGCGTCACGACGTCAGCCTCCAAGCCATCGATCACCGAGCGCGCTTGCTTGCCAGATCCACCATGGCTTTGACGAATGGAAATCTGTTGCTTGGCCGTGGCCTGCCAGTGCTTGGCAAACGCGGTATTGAACTCGTCGTAGAACTCACGCGTAGGGTCATAGGAGACGTTGAGCAGCGTAACGTCCGCAGCGCGTGCGGCAGCGGTTCCGAGCAGTGCGATCAGTACCCAGGTCCATCGAATCCACATCTCACAGTCCTCTTGCGACGGTTCAACTAGCTTGTAAGGTCAAGGCCGACTCTGCGGTGGGAATCGCGATAGGTGCGGCGCGCGGCTCCGTCAGCACTAACGACAGCAGCACACCGGCCGACGGATTCGGCCCGAGCAGTTCCTGAAAATAAGTGCGAAGGAACAGTCGCAACTCTGCGAGCGTGCCCTCGAAGCCGAGCGCGACGAGCGTCGGCTCGATTTGCGTCGCGAGGCCGCGCGCCCATGAGCCGATGTCGTCGATCTGCAGATCGGTTCGCACGTCGAGACCGTGTGCTTCGCGCAGCTCGGCCCGTGCATCGAGCAGCTCGCGCAAGGCGCTCGTCGACTCTTGGCGGCCACCGCGCGCGGCCCGCAGACTGACAAACGTCGCCGAAGCGTTCACGTGCCGCATCGCGCTCGCCACGAGGCTCAAAGCATGCGTGCGAGCGACATTCGAATTGCAGTGGATGACGATGCGTGCGGGTAGTGGGGCATCGTGCCGAATCGCGAGCACGCGGCGAGCACCGTTGGCAACGAGCGCGACGATGTCTTCGATGGTTTGCTCGTGAGCGGCGACCAAGGCCAGGCCCGTGTGCGGACCGCCGAGCGACCCGAGTTCGATGGGCGCTCGCATGCTGCTTGCCAGTTGTTGCAGCAGTGCGTTGCTCCTGAGTAGGGTGGCGTTGCTCTCCGAACGCGCATGAATCTTGAAACTCGAGATGGGTGTCGGCAACGCGTGTACGCGCCGCAGCCCTAGACTCACACGGTGTCCGACCGCGAGCGGTGCGTCGTCTGCATTGGGCGCTGCGCGCGCCACTTCGAGCAAGATGCCCTGTGCGGAGGTGCCGACGCGCTCGGTTGCGAGTCTCACGCCCTCCTGTGCCGAGAGACGTACACGTGCGCGTTCAAATTGCCCATTGAACTCGAGCGCTTCAATCTCACCTTGCGCAAAGTGCCGATGCTGCAAGCGCGCCGACTCGGCTGCAATTTCGATGTCCTCCGGACGCACCACCGTGATGACCTCGTCGGCATCGGCGCTTGCGTGCAAGGCTTCGCTGGCGGCTAGGCTTGCTTCGCCCAGGCGTAGCCCGCCGCGTACGCGGCTCGCGAGTAGTAAGTTCGCCGCACCGAGGAACGTGGCGACGAAGCGGGTGGTGGGTCGGCGATAGAGCTGCTCGGGCGGACCGCACTCGAGCAGCCGACCGTTCTGCATCACGCCGATCCGGTCGCCGAGCGCGAACGCTTCTTCTTGATCGTGCGTGACGAGAATCGTCGTCATGCCGAGCCGACGTTGCACGTCTCGAACCGTCGCGCGTAGTTCGACGCGAATCTTCGCGTCGAGCGCACCGAAAGGCTCGTCGAGAAGCAACACGCTGGGCTCGTGTGCGAGCGCGCGCGCGACCGCGACCCGCTGTTGCTGACCACCCGACAGCTGCGCCGGCAGACGATCGTCGAGACCTTCCAATGAGACTAACTTGAGCAGTTCTGTGCGTCGTGCGAGGCGCGCGGCACGCGGTACGCTGCGCACTCGCAGTGCAAACTCGACATTTTCCGCCACGGTCATATGGCGAAACAGCGCGTAGTTCTGAAACACGAGTCCGACACCACGCTGCCGCGCCGACACATGCGTCACGTCGCGCCCTTGGAGCGAGATCCGGCCGTGATCGATGCTCGTGAGACCCGCCGCAGCACGCAGCAGCGTGCTTTTGCCGCTGCCGCTCGGACCGAGTAGCACGAAGAACTCGCCGCTGCGAATCTCGAGCGAGACATCGCTCAGCACCGCGTTCGACTGGTAGCGCTTGGTGATCTGCTCGAATTGGATCGACACGCCGTGCTCCTGGTGAGCGCGGCATCGTAAGGATGCTGTGGTCGTGGACGAGGTAACAAACAGGTGACAAGTCGGTAACAACGTGCTCGGCCCGCGCTGGCGACCAGGATGTCACCTAGGCGTTACTGACCTTGTCACCCCTCGTCGCGACGATGGCCGCATGAAGACGCGAAGAGTATCGACGAATGAGCGGGCGCGCCGCGTGGTCGCCGTCATTGGTGCCGGATTCAGCGGTGTCGCTGTGGCTACGCGCTTGCTGCAGTCGCGCTCCGCCGGACCGCTACAGGTCGTGCTGATCGATCGACCCGCGTCATTTGGCCGTGGCGTCGCCTACTCGGCGCGATCTTGGCATTCACTCTTGAACGTTCCCGCCAGCAATATGTCTCTAGAAGAGGAGGCCCCAGATGATTTCGTGGATTACGCCCGTACTCGCGGCTACCGTGACGCACGCGCCGCCTACCTACCGCGCGCCCTCTATGGCGACTACCTCGAAGATCGTCTGCAGCGCGCCGTTCACCAAGCGGCAACTGGCAAGCAGCTATTACGTCGCTACGGCTCGGTCGTGGATCTCGCGCGCCGAGCGGACGACCGCGGTTGGCAGTTGACGCTGGACAACGCTACGCACATTGAGGCCGATCGCGTGGTGTTGGCCTTGGGCCACGCGCCGCCAGCAACGCCGCGAGAGATCGCGCGGCTGGTGGGAACCCCGTGGTACGCGCCCGATCCGTGGTCGCTGCGGGCACACTGCAGTGCTCCGCGTCGCGTCCTGCTCGTGGGCTCCGGCCTCACGGCTGTCGATGCCGCGTGGGAACTCTCCCAGCGTGCTTTTCCGCCACGCGAAATCGTGATGATCTCGCGGCATGGCTTATTGCCTCGAGAGCAAGCGGCGCAGCGCGATTTGCCGCGCGCGCTGGCCCGCCAACTCACATCTGACTTGCTCGCCGCGACGACGCTTCGTTTGGTTGTTAGGACGACGCGCGATGCAATACGGCATGCCGATCGGTTGGGAATCGACTGGCGAGCGGTGATCACCGCGCTGCGTGACGTCGTTCCCTTGGTTTGGCGCAACCTGGCGGATCGTGAGCGAGCTCGGTTCTTGCGTCACGTGCGTCCGCATTGGGACGCTGCGCGGCATCGCTTGCCGGCGCCGGTGGCTGCCGAGATGCAGGAGCTGATCCGCGACGGCCGCGTCCGCGTAGTCGCGGGTCGGATTATCTCCACGGTGCTAGGGCCTGACGGTGTCACGATCGGTATCCGGGCCCGCGGGACTACCCAGATTTCTTTCTGGGACTTCGACCAAGTGATCAACTGTACTGGCCCGGGCGCGATTCGCGAGCGTCACAGTGAGCCGTTGATCCGGCGCGCCCTCGCGGCGGGTATACTAACAACTGACGCGCAAGAACTGGGCATCTCGCTCGACGATGATGGCCGACCGGTCGACGCTGCGGGCGCCGTCACACGCGGCCTTTTCTACCTTGGGCCGTGGCAGCGGGCGCGCGACTGGGAAGGCACGGCGGTCCGCGAGTTACGTCGGTCTGCGGCTCGTATCTCTGAGTCGATTCTCACGGAATTCGCGCTCGGCGGGCGCGGGTGGGTGGGCGGGCGTCATCTCGTGCCGCTGCAAGACGCAGCAGTATAGTTCGCACCGCTGGTCGGTTGAGTCGCGTTCTATCGGGGCGACGGCCACAGCGCCACGCCAGCATCCACGCCAACGCAAATAGCAGCCACCCATCCAAGCTCCCACCGCCGCCGCCGGAGGATGCGGGAGCGGGTGGTGGTGGCGGTGGCGGTGGCGGTGGTGGCGGTGGGTTCTGACTCGTTTCGTTGAGCTTCAACAAGAACAAGCCGTTCTCGATGTCGCTCACTAACAAGGTGCCCGACGGCAGGTATGGATAGACGCCCCACGCGCCGTCCGTGCCGGCAGAATTCTCCGGCGGCGACAGATAGGTATCGAACGACGCAACCTCGGTCAGTGCGCGTGGATTGGTGACGTCGAATACGACGAGGCCGCGCTTGTAGTGCGATACGAAGTAACGGTTGCCGAGCGTATAGCCGTTGTGGTCGGTCGCACCGACCGCGCCCGTATAGGACGTGACCACGGTAGGCGCGCGCAGATCTGTTAGGTCGAGCGTGTAGATTTGCGTGTTGATCTGTCGGCGCAATTCGTCGAGCTCGTCGTGCACGATGACGAACCGTCCATCGTCGGTCGGCCAGCCGGAATGCACATAGCTCGCCGCGGGATACGTGACGCCACTCAGGCGGCTAGGAGCTGCTTTGTCGGTCACATCCCAGATCTCGACGGTGGTCTCGTTGAAGTCGATCAGCAACTCGCAAGGATTGCGCGCGGCGGCGCACTGCGTCGTGCGGTTATCTGTGATGACGAGAGAGGTCGAGTCGTGCATGTAGCCCGCCCCCGTGGGCGCGGGCGATAGCAAGCGCGGCGCAGCGGGGTCAGATAGGTCGTACAGGCGCAGCGCACCGCTTGCGAGATTCGATCCGGCGACTACCAAGTATGGCGCGCGGCCAGGCAGGGGCGTGTTGCCCGCGTACTCGATGTTGCCAACGTAGACTGTGTGTGCGCGCGACAAATCGGCGAGCGTGCTCGCGAGCCGCACATTGTTAGGTAAGCCTGTGAGGTCGATGACTTGTACGCTGCCGCCCGTGCCCTCTGTTGACACATACGCGTATGCCTTGAAGCGGCCTGTGGCGTTATCCCGGACTTGCAACACTTTCGGTTCGCGCCAAGCCGACGCCACGCCGGGGATGGTGCCCACCTCGCGCGGCTGCGACGGTGTCGTGACGTCGAAGACCGTCGTGCCATTGCGATGTCCCATGACCGCGTATTCGCGGTTGTCGTTGCGGTCGACGAAGCCCCATACGTTACTGCCGCTCAAGGGTTGCGACGAGAACTCGGCCAGCGGAACTTGAGCAATGTAGTCGACATTGCGACACGGAAACGAGCCGGCGCGTCCATTGCTGCAGGCGGTTGGGACGGCCAGCTTTTGCGTGGGCGTCGCCGGAATGGGATTTCCGGCGCTGTCGAGCACGACGAAGCCATGCGCCACCAACGAATTGCGCAGCATCGGGTCGACGCCTAACAACCGCGTTGGATGAGCATCGGCATCTTGCTCGCGATACTCATCGAGCGTGGTGAAGCCCCCGCGCAAGCCATGCTTTCCGAGCGCGGTGCCGAGTAGCACCGAGCCTGCGAGGTCATAGGTACCCGCGGCGAATTTGATCGAGTCGCCGCTGGTGACGTGCGTCAAGACGTAAGCCAACGTTCGGCAAGGTGTCGTGGGCTCATCGC
>CAYUIT010000024.1:0-39112 GCA_964444835.1 uncultured Steroidobacteraceae bacterium | reverse complement strand
GTGACGTGCGTCAAGACGTAAGCCAACGTTCGGCAAGGTGTCGTGGGCTCATCGCAATGACCCGTATCGACCCCGTCCGGTGCGAGGTAGCGCGTACCGGGCAGGTCCTCGTGCGCCGGCAGCGCGAACGGTAGCAGGAGAGAGCCCGTCAGAAAGAGAGCGGTGCAGGCGGCACGAGACATAAGTCACCCATTCCGGTTGACTGCAATTCCCAACATTGCGGGACATTGGGCATACGCCTTGAGCTGCCTTTGGCAAGTGATCTCAGCGTATGCTGTCCCGGTGCTCGCGGCAGTGTACACCTCGTCCAGCGTCGTTACCCGTTTGGCGCGCTTCCTCGTAGGGGCGGCGTATGCATTGTGCATTTCGCTTGGAGGCGCGGCTGCGGTGCGCGCCCAGCAAGGGCCGCTACAACCGGGGCCGACGCCTAACAATCCAGTACTGGTCGGCCAGCTACTCAAGGTCGTCGACGGCGATAGTCTCGTCGTGCAGCTACAGTCGGGACCGATCGACGTACGTTTGTATTCGATCGATGCGCCAGAATACGACCAGCCAGGCGGTACCGAGGCTGCGGCGAAGTTGGCGGAGTTGCTCCGCGGACACGAAACGCTCCGGCTCGATGTCGAAACTCAAGACCAGTACGAGCGGGTCATCGCGCGCGTTTTCGTGACTGGCGCCGATGGCGCCGAGATTCTCGTCAACGATGAGATGGCGAAATCGGGTTACGCCTGGGCTTACCGCCGCTACATGCGCGATCCTAACTACTGTCGCTGGGAGGCCGCCGCGCGCGATGCGCGACTGGGCTTATGGTCGCTCGAGCCGGTGCAATGGATCTATCCGCCGGACTTTCGGCGACTCAAGCGTCGAGAGCTGCAAGCGCCCGAAGATTTCTCGAACGAGACCGCCGAGCGCTGCATTGCGGCCATCGGCACGCGTTGAGTCGTCGCTCAAGCGTCTGCCGCAAACTCGAAGCGGCACCGCGAGCCGGAACTGCGGATGAAGCCATAGGTTGGTGCTGGAAAATGCGCGGGCATCACTAGCGTAGCCGTATCGGCGAACCGGTCGACGAATGTGCGGCGACAGCGAGCCGAGAGAATCGGATCTTCGCAAAATGCGGCTGACCATTCTGGATACCGCACTTGAATCGGGTGATGTAGGACATCGCCGCTCAGCACAGCATGCGCGCCGGGCTCACGCAGGTGGATGACAACATTGCCCGGCGTATGTCCGGGGGCGCTTTCGAGCGCGATGCCGTGGCCGAGCTCATGGTCGCTCGCGACCAAGTCCACGAGGCCGCTCTCCATCACCGGCAGCACGCTGTCGCCAAATGCGCCATGGTCTGCCGAGTGGTCTTGGCGATAGCGACTTTCGCGGTGCCGATACTCACTCTCCGCAAACACGTACCGCGCATTTGGAAAGGTGGGAACCCAACGCCCGTCGACGTGCCGTGTGTTCCAACCCACGTGATCCCCATGCATGTGCGTGCACATCACGAAGTTCACTGCGTCGGGCGCGACTCCGATGGCCTGCAGGCGCCGCAGCCAGTCGGTTGTCAGGCGATGAAACGCAGGGTGGCCGCCACGTTCCTTATCGTTCCCGACGCACGTGTCGACGAGCACGGTGAGGCCGGGTTTGCGCAGTACGTAGGTCTGAAAGCGCAGGTATGCGAGATTGCGTGCGAGATCGGCGAAGCGCGGCTCGAGCCACTCGCGCTCGGCCGCTAACAAACCGGGGTCGGCGGACGGCAGTAGTTCATCAAAGGGGAGCGGTACGCGCGCCGTTTCATCGACGCAGTCGACACGCCAGTCGCCCACACGGAATGCAGTCATCGTGCTGGCGAGTGTAGCGAATCAATCGTCGCTTGCGGGGCGCGCGAAGACCTGCACCCAGTAGATCCGCTCTTGCCGATTCGCCACTGCATAAGCGATTCCCATTTCACGAAAGCGCGGATCCATGATGTTGGCGCAGTGCCCCGGGCTGTCGAGCCAGCCGGTAACGACTTCCTCGGCCGATTCAGGCCCGTATGCAATGTTCTCGCCAGTGAGCGTAGAGCGATAACCGTAACGCTTGACGCGGTCGCGCGGCTGTGTGCCGTCGAGTGCAGTGTGATCGAAGTAGTGACGGTCGGCCATATCCACCGCATGATCGCGAGCGGCGCGCGTCAACGTGTTCGACATCACGACCGCAGGTGCTGCGGCATAGCGCTCGCGCCCGCATCGTCGAGGACGCGAGCGCGCTTCGTTCACCAGATCCAAAACTTGGAAGCGAATGTCGGCACTGGAGTGGCGACCGACAACAATGTCGCCAACTGCGGCAACCGACGCCGCGCTCAAGCCAAACCCCAGTAAGATGATGGCGAGTTTCATGCGAGCAGCATCGTGATGCTCGCCTGAACCGTCGATGAACTTCACGCGTCAGCGCACTCGAATGCGATGGCCGTCGCAGTTTTGCTGTTGTCCGGTGCTACCTAACGGGCGCTGATGGTGGCGATGATGCGGCGCATCGTCGCGGCGTCATCATCGAAGCCGCCATGTGTCGTCGCTTGTGAGCCACTCGATGGTGCGACATGCGCCTGCGCATTCTTGAGCAGCACTCGCTTGGCGAGAGCGTCGAAGTGGTTCTGCATGCCCAAGATCGGTGTACGTGTTCCGCCTTCAAACGATTCTGATACCAAGTGCAACAACGAACGAAGGTAGGGGCGGCATGTGGGATCGGCTTCCTCGGCGCTTTGACTCAAGTGAAATTGTTCGTAGCGCTTGATAGTGCCGCTCTGCAGATGCGGTACGACGTGCCGCTCGAACGTATCGACACGCACAGCCGGCGCCATGAAGTTGACAGACTCGAACTGCAGCCCGCGTGCTGCGAGCCTATCGATCAGCAACGAGTGTACGATCGCGCCTGCGGAGTGGCCGATCAAATGCACGCGGATGTGCTCGAGTTGTTTGGCCTTCTGAAAGGCCTTGTATAACAACACGCCGCCACTCGTCTGGCCGATGCTGATGGCGTCGGCATTCTGCTTCATTTCGCCCCAAATCTGCGTGCCAGGCAGCGCCAGCGTTCGTTCGAGTCGCTTGTTCCACCAACGGCGGATGTGATCCTTGGTCTCATCGATCAAGCCGCCAGTCGTGCGCGGGATGCCTTTCACTTTGTCGCTGATCAAGTTCGTCAGCGTGTTGAAGAATCCGGTCTCCCACATGAAAAAGATCGGAAAGATGCGCTTTTCATACAGTGCCGGAATCCATTTCGCTGCCGTCTTCGCGGCACCGTCTTCATCGACGAGTCCGCCGTGCGCGTACACCGCGACATCGACTTTCTGATTCGCAGCGAGTCCCCACTTCTTGCGCGCCTCGGTCAAGTGATGAGCGACGAGTGCATCGACATCTTCCGGGAAAGTGCGAAACACGCCGGAGTGGCTGAGCTCGCCGTTGTTGTCCATATCGATGATGAACGGCGAGATCTCGCGGTTGCGCAGGATGTCCGAGCCAGCGAGCTGTACGCGGTTGCCACTACCGATGCGCAGTGTCGTGGAGGTGGAGATTTCTTCATGGTCTTCCGTGACGACGCCGAGTTGCGCGACCCAACAGTCCATCGCGTTGGTGAGCCAATCGTCGTAGCGCAGGATCGCGTAGCCGCGTGAGCCCCAGCCTTCGCCCCAACTGTTCTGCACGAGAAAGCCGCGCTCATCGTAGCCGCAGATCACGAAGGCGTGGCCCATGTCGAGTGCTTCGGCTTTCTTGTTAGGGATCTCCCACACGTCAGCGATGCTCGTTGGCTTGCGCTTCGTAGCGCCGTAGCCACGATCCCACGCAGCGTGGCACGCCGCGCTGGCGAGAATGACGCCAACCTCGTTGATCGCCACATGCATGTCGGTGATCGAGCGCGTGTCGAGGCGATAGTAGGCGCCGAGGGGGCGCTTGGCGGCATCGAGCCACCAGTCCGTGCGTGGGTCGTTAGTGGGGTCGGGTACGTTGACGTCGTGCCAAAGCTTCTCGTTGGCGGCGCCATGGTGGTGCCAGCCTTTCAGCGCACCACGCAGGCTCGACCCCGTGTCGCGTTCGTGCGAACCGCGAAACTCGTCGTAGCGCCGCGCCATCGAGTAGAGCATGAAGCCCGAGATGCGCGCCTCGCCGGGAGCCATGTTCACCTTGGGATTCGGCGGCTGCGATTCCAACAAATGTTCGACGATCGAGGCGAGAGCGAAGCCCGTGCAAGCGTTGGTTTCACCTTGGTCCTTGATCGGCCGCACGAGCGCGGGGAAATACTCGGGCTTGGGCCGCACGGCGACGGCCGGCGAGTACATGCGATCGCGCAGGTCGATGGCATCCGGGCAGACGCGGCTTTGCAGCCTGCGCACGAGTTCGGGATTCTCTTTGCGCTTGCGAGGCTTTGCTCTTGATGTCGGTTTCATGGTTAGTACAACGTCGGTAGGTCGTTCTTGAGCCACGCAGGCGGATTGCGTTGCGCCGCTATCTTGTCGAGAAACTCGCCATCGCTCGCCACGGTGAGCGCATCGATCTTGAGTGGCTCGACAATCTCCGAAAGCTTCTTGCTGCCGGCACCGGCGAGCGCGCGGGCGCCGACCGTGCGCGTGCCGAGTGGCAGTCGCGCCCGTACGCCGGCACCTGCAGTCTCATCGATCTCATCCAGCGCCAGTTGCCATTGCGGTTCGCGGCGGCGCCCGCCGACGGCAGCGACCGGGCGCGGCTTCTCCAAATCCTTTGCCAATCGCGGCAGCTTTTTCAGTGCCTCCTGCAAAGCTTCTGTCGCGTCACTCAATGAAATCTTGCCGACTTGCGGATCGGCCGTCTCTTGTTTGAGGAACAAGCGCCGGGACGCCGAGCCGATCTTGACGGGTTCGCTACCGGTCACATTGAGCTTCTGAAAGAGCGCGGCTGTACCGAAGCGCGGTACGCCGTTGATGACGACAAGTGAGATGTCGGTTTCGCGCGCATCGAGCAGGCGATCGTAAGGATCGCCGTGGACGCGATCGACCACGATGAAGTCTGCACGCTTGCCAGCCTCGAGCGAGCCCAGCACGGGGCTCCATTGCAGAATACTGGCCGCATCGCGGGTAGCCATCGCCACGAGCTCGCGCGAACTGAAGAGGCCTCCTTGGTTCGCCGCGCACAATTTCGCCACCTTGAGTTCGCCCAAGAGATTCTTGCTGCCGGATGGCGACCAATCCGAGCCGATGCCGATCCGTACGCCGTTCGCTTTGGCCGCCGCGACGCGCGCGGTCTTACCGTAGAGCAACAGGTTGCTCATCGGCGACCACACCATCGAGCCGCCGTTCTCGCCGTAGACGCGGAAGTCCTCCTCGTGTAGGCCCGCCGAATGAATGCCGCAGAGTCCGGGGGTTATGGCCCACTTGTTAGGACTGAGCTTCAGAGCCTGAAAATGCTTGCGTGCGCCGTCGTCGATGCCTTCGGAGAGGTGCAGCAGGAAGCAGGTCTCCCGGCGTAACCGCTCTAGGAACTTCGCGGCCGTCGCCGTGTCGACATCCGCGATACGCGTTTGCGCCTCGGGGAGCGCGGCCTCGTCGGTTTCCTCGACGTTGCGCACGATGCCACGGTAGTAGCGGCGGATGCCGGCGTTGGAGAACAGTGCGATGCCTTGGCTTGTGGTGACACCCGAGACGAGACATTTCGCTTCCACATAGCGAATCAATGGTGCTAACAACCCGTCGGTCTTGCCAATAATAGTCATCGGGCCCGATACGCGTTGGCGATACTCCGGTATTCGCGACCAACCGTCACGGTTCTTATAAAGACCAGGCACCTGCCAGAGCTTGAGCGCGTTGTAGGCCAGGTGATTGTGCAGCTCAATGAGGCCTGGAAAGAGCGTGCCGCCCGTTGCCGTGACCGCGATACCGTTGAATCCCGGTGGCGCCGGGGCTGCTGCGTCTTGCACGGCCACGAGCGAGCCTTGGTCCACATACAGCCGGCCACGCGCGTGAACTTGATTGCTGGCGTTCATCGTGACGACGGCGCCCTCCAAGATCATCTTTGGCCCGGTCGCCGGATCGATCGGCTGCTTTTTGGCGGAACCCATGGCTACAGCGTCACGCTCGCGGGCACGACCACCTGGATCGTGCGGCGCTTCTTCACGCCAGTGCCCACGCGATCTGCCCAGTTGTCCTCCGTCGCCATCCACTCGGGTGAGCCCGCCGGGAGATCATCTTGCGGAATGTCCGGGAGATCGGCTGCTTTGAAGCCCGCGCCATACAACGGCTTCGGCGTTGCATCACGCGTAGTCACGTGTGTTCTGAGCGTTGAAATGGCGCCATTCCACTGGATCAACATCGCTTTCGTGCGAGCGCCGATGACGGCGGAATTGCCGCCACCTGCGCTGTTAGGCGACGTCGGGTGCAGCACCTTTTCGTACGGGAGTGCCGCGCGGCCCTGCGCAGCGGGTGATGCTAACCACTGGTTCCAGGCTTTGTCGGCCAGTCCACCGAAAGCGACGACGGCTTCAATGGGGCTCGCGTCGAGAATGGCTGCGATCCAGCGGTTGCGGTAAGCGGTGATGCTCGCATTGCCGATGTTGGTGTCGCCGCCGCTTTGGCCATATACGCTATAGAGAAAGGCATTGATGAGTACGTAGCTGCGCGTGATGCCAAGCTTCTGCAGGAAGCCCTGCACGCGCTTGCCCGCTGTGCCTACCAAGATGCGGCGCGCGATCACTTCGTGCTGCGCCGGATCCTGACCGATGGCGAGCACGCGCGCCGTCCCGTCCAGCCGACCCCGATGGAACACCGGCCCCCACTCGACACGAAATGCGTTCTTGCGGTACGGCGTTCCGGTCGGGTAGTCCCGCACCAAGGTCGCAAACGGCTCCGCGGCGTAACCCGGACAAAAAGAGGTTGGCATAGCGGCCCTCGTTGGTTGTTAGTACCAAGAGGATGCACGGATTATGGCAACTGGCCAATCCTGCGTTTGGGTGATCGGATTCGGCGACAGCGTGCCGCAGTGCGGCAACTAGATCAGCGAATCGCGCGGATGAGCTGCGGGAAGAAATCGGGATGGAAGGTGCTGGCACGATCCAGATCGCCGGCACAAGCATTGGCAGCCACCAAACCCAGATGCTGTGCGTTATCCAATATCTTGACGTTACGCGCACCGAGTTTCGGCAGTGTCGCGAGCTTGCGGGCAACGAGCGCCGTCGGCGTGGAATCATCGTTCGCACTCAAGAGGAAGTACGTGGAGCCGCGGAAGCTGCGCCACACTTCAAGCGGATCGAAAGCAGGGTCGAGCACGTCATACCATTCCGGACTAGCGCTCGGTGCGACAGTGGCTGGGAACAGCCAATCGCGCAGTGTTGGTCGGGCTAGTGCGTCACGCGACAGTTGCGCCAGCTCGGACTCGTACCTGCGATCGCGACGCGCTGCAAAAAATGAGCGTTGTTGTGCCAACGCCAGCTCGACGTCGCTGCGCCGCAGTCCAGCGCATTCCATGCGCACGCGCGTGTTGTAGAGGTTTTGTTGCTCGACAGTGATGGCAGCACCCGCGGCGCCGATTAGAACGACGCGGTGGGGGGTTGCGCCGTCAGCAATCGCTTTCGCGGCGACCCAACCTGCTTGGCTCGAGCCAACAATGCCAACCTGCTGCGGATCGACGCCGGGTACGGTGCGCAAGAATTCGAGGGCGGCTCGCACATCGGCCGCGAGATCCGGGAAGCCAGCGACGGACCAATCACCGGTCGAGTCACCCGTCCCACGCTTGTCGTAGGTGAGGGCGATTGCACCATGCCGAGCCAGCTGTGTCGCTAACAACGCGACGTACGACGCATATCCATTCCGGTCCTGCGGGCCCGATCCATGCACGAGGACGTAGGCCGGAGCGGATGACTGACTAGGCGACGACGGCGCGTACAGCGTGGCACCAAGCTTGCCGTGCGCAGTTGCGATCACGGCCGTGCGACGCTGAAAGTCATCGTGCCTGACGAACTGCTGCGCTTGTCCCAGTTGATCGGTGATTGCGAGCGCCGTGATTGCGCCTGCTTCATTGCGCTGAAACTCGAAGACGTGGGTCGGCGCGTCGCTGATCACGGTTACGCCGCCGCGCCACACGAGGCCACTGTCACGGCGCAGGCCGCGCCATGCGGCGGTGCACTCATCGTAAGCGAATAGGCGCCGGCTCGAGCGTGTCACGATGAGCTGGCAGCGGTCGGCGCCGCGCCGATACGTACCTGTTAGCTTGTCATAGAATGCACCGTCCAGTTCCTCATCCTCAGCGGCAAACAGCAAACCGCCTGGCGCGAGTTCGAACTCGTCGACCGTGGCGTCACGGCCCGTATCCACAGTGAACTCATTGCCGTGGATGCGGACCGCAAAACTGCCATACCAGGTTCGCGCGGCTGAATTGTTTGTGCGACCCAAGCGGAGTCGGAAGTAGCCACTATCGACGGAGCCACCTGCTAGGGGTGCGCGACTCGTCCGCCGAAAATTCAGGTCGAGCGGCGGATCGCCCGGGCTCGGTGCGAGCGCGGCGAACAATCGGTCGAAGGCTTGTGCGATCGCGGGACGCCCGACATGGACCACAGGTGCGGTGCCGGTGTAGAGCTCGGCATAGGCGGCGTCCTCTGAGTAGCTTCGCGCAGCGAGTTGCGCATCGCGCGCAGCGTAACCAGCGCGTAAAGTCTCATATGGCTGGGTTGTGCTTTCGCCATGAGCGGCATCGCTACAGATGACGCTTGCGAGCGCCAAGCACATCGCGAAGCGCAACCGAGCGTCCACCGGACGGCGAGTGGATACCTTGAGAGTGTGCATGGCGCCTTAGATGACGTACCCGGCACGGCGGTTTAAGCGACATTGCGCAAATACTTGCGATCCAACCACTGACGTGCGATCAAGGAAGCGATCAGCGGTCCGAACCACGCGAACATGGCGATCGCCCCAGCCCACTCGGCCGGCAGCATTCGCGTCATGCCAATGTTCAGGAACGCAATGTGCGTGGCGACGCCCCCGCCCAGTATGTTGGCGTAATGCTGTACGAGCCACCAGCGTCGTTCGTGCGATGCTTGGCGAGCGAAGCGCAACATCGCCGGGCCCAAAATCAAGCCGACGAGTGACAAACCCATCAGGATCACGTGCTGCGTCCAGATGCCGAGCGCCAAGATGAGTGCGCCAGAGACCACGTTGAGCCACGCCAGCGAGCGAAACACGGGCCCGGCAAAGCGTGCGACCGCGAGCTTGTCGCGCACCGCCCGCCAAGCCGACCAACAGGCTGTGCCGGTAATGATGACGAGATACAACAAGAACGTACCCAGCACCGTATCGCCACGCTGAAACGCCGCGACGGCCAACGGGATCGCCGTGATCATGACGGCGACCATCGCGATCATGTACGCCCGGCCCGCAAAGATGTGCGGGCGGCTGCCCTTGCGTAGTATCGCGGCAGCCCAGAAGGTCACTAAAGCGACGCTGCCAGTCGCAATGTGCAGCGCGAGCATCAGCGAATAAAACGTCATCTCGAATCTCCTCGTGTGGGGTCGGGGTCGTCGTGATGACAGTGTCGTTATGCACGACCCGCTAGAAAGGTGCCGGCCGTCATGTGTTGAGGGTGCCGAAAGTCATGACTTGGTGCCGGGGCCTTGTGCGACTGCGAGGCCTTCGGTAGACCAGTGGCATGACAGACCACTTCAATTGGCGTCGCTATTGTTCCATCCAGTCCATCGCGGGCTATGTCACGTGGCTCGCGGTGGCACTCGGGGTCCTGCAGACGACGCCGGATCGACTGACGTGGGCCGGCGTGCCATTGCGCACAGTGGGTGCCGGGCTCTTGTTGGTGTTCTTGGTGGGCTTTGTGCTCGGCAGCATTCGCGACGCAGGGCAGACACGGCGCGGCTATTTCGGAATTGCGCTGATGGCGGTATCGGCCACGAGCATTTTCTTGCTCGGCTTGTTAGGTTCAACTCCTGCGCTGCTCGTGGTGTTGACTGCGGTGGCGGTTGCGACGATGCCTTTGCCGCCCGCGATCGTGGTGATTCTCGCGACGAATGCCAGCATGTTTGCCGCGATCGTGATGCGTCAGAGTATGGGGTCGGCGGTGCTTGAGTTCGCCATCTTCGCGGGATTTCAGGCGTTTGCGGCGTTCGCGAGTTTGGCGATGCGTCGCGCAAACGAAGCCGCCGAGGCACTGCGCGAGACCAATGCGCACTTGCTCACGACGCGCTCCCTGCTGGCAGAGACGGCACGGGATGGTGAGCGGCTGCGCTTGTCGCGCGAGCTGCACGATGTGAGTGGGCACAAGCTCACTGCATTGAAGTTGAATCTCGCAGTGTTGGCGCAGGATTCCGCCGTGAACGCGCGGCGCGAGTTTCAGGTGGCGCGCACACTCACCGACGAATTGCTAGCGGATCTGCGCGGCGTCGTCACACAGCTCCGGCAGCACGATGGCATCGACTTGAGCGAGGCGCTGCGGCGCTTGGCCGACCTCGTGCCGGCACCGCGCGTGCACGTCGACGTGGCGACGGCGGCACGCATCGTCGACGCCGAGCACGCGGAGTCCCTGCTGCGCATTGCGCAAGAAAGTCTCACGAACGCGATGCGGCACTCCGGTGCTAACAATGTCTATCTGCGCTTACGCGCCGCCGGTGACGGTGTTGAGTTATCCGTATCGGATGATGGGCGTGCAACGCCAGAGTTGCGTATCGGCAATGGCATCGCCGGGATGCGTGAGCGTGTCGAGAGCCTCGGCGGTGTGCTCGAGCTCGCAGTCGGTGAGAGCGGCGGATTGGCAGTGACAGCGAAGTTCCCGCAGGTGCGCTTGGCATGACACTGCGGATCGCGCTCGCTGACGACCAAGTGTTGGTGCGCGAGGGCTTGAAAGCGCTGCTGCGCACCTTGTCCATCGAGACCGTGCTCGAAGCCGGCGATGGCGACGAGGTCCTAAACGAGATCGCAGCCATCAAGCCAGACGTCGTGTTATCGGACATTCGCATGCCGCGCGTCGACGGCTTCGCGTTGACGCGTGCGTTGCGCGAGCGGGGCGACCGAACCCCCGTCGTCTTGCTAACGACTTTCGACGAGAGCGACATGCTGGCGCGCGCGGTCGAGGCGGGTGCGCAGGGCTTCTTGCTCAAAGACGCCTCGCCCGAGGACTTGCGCGACGCAATCATGCGTGCCGCGAGCGGCGCGGAATGGCTTGCGCCGGTCAGCACGGCCGTGGTGCGGGAGCGCTTCGCTTACCGCGATCAGGAGGCGCCGCAAGGCCGCTTTGGCGAGCGCGAAGTCGCGATCTTGCGGCTGATGGCGGGTGGCTATTCCAACAAGGAAATCGCGCGCTCTCTGTTCTTAGCGGAAGGGACCGTCAAGAACTATGTGTCGGAAATTCTCGAGAAACTCGGGACGCGCGACCGAACGAGGGCCGTGTTGAAAGCGATCACGCTGCGAGTGATCTAGTGTGCCGACATTGCGCAAAAAAGAGCCATTGATAAAAAACGCACAAGCGCGTATCGTGCGCCCATCGACGCTTCAGGGGGCGAACGATGGCGAAGACCACGGTGGGAGCCCAGTGCGGCTCTGCGCGGCTCGTAACGCAACGCGGGCCGGCACCGGCTCCTTGCGATCGCATGGCCACGAAGACGGCGGCCGCGCGGGCGGCTTGCGTCCGTTCCCCTTCACGCTCACCGCAGATCCTGTTGCAACGGCTTCGGGCGGCGCGGGGTGTGGCTCCGCGCTGTGGTGTGCGCGAGGAGGCAGCGCGCTCGTTCCCGGTTGAGACAGGAGCCGACTGATTGGCGGCCACTGCACCCGTACGGGCCCGCCATCGTTGCGGGCCGCATGCGGTGGAAGCGCAGCTGCTGACTTTGTTGTTTGTGATCTGTTCGCATCCCACTCAACGCCCGCCCTGTCGGGCCTCGCTCAAATCTGCGAAGCGACGCACGCGCGCGCACGCGCACCGATGTCGCGCCGATCGTTGAGCTGCCGTAATCTGTGCGGGTTTGGGAGACCCGCTTGCCATCGATCTATGACCTGAAGCCGCAGTTTCAAGCGCTGCTGCGGCCGCTCGTGCGCCGTCTCGCGAACTACGGCGTGACGGCCAATCAAGTGACAGTGAGTGCAGCGGTGCTCTCGATCGGCGTTGGCGCCTGGGTGGCTGCCACGGAAGGCGCGCGCGCAGCGCTGCTCGCAGTGCCCATCACCTTACTTGTTCGCATGGCACTCAATGCCATCGACGGCATGCTGGCGCGGGAGCACCAGCAGCAGTCGCGGCTGGGTGCCATCTTGAACGAGGTCGGCGACGTCGTCGCGGATGCCGCACTTTACTTGCCGCTAGCGCTCGTCCCCGGAGTACCGGCCGTATGGGTGGTTTTGGCCGTCGTACTCGCGGTTGTTAGTGAGTTGGTGGGAGTCTTGGGCTTACAAGTCGGCAGTACACGTCGCTACGATGGCCCGATGGGTAAGAGCGATCGGGCGTTCGTATTCGGAGCCGTTTGCCTTGCGCTCGGTCTCGGCGCGCCGACAGGCCCCTGGTTGTCAGGGGTGCTCGGTTTCGTGGTGTTGCTGCTGGTCGCTACAATAGCGAACCGCGGTCGGCGTGCATTGAGCGAAGGAACGAAGACATGATTCTGGGGATTCGGCCTGAGGTGCTGTGGGTGTTGGCCGGCATCTTGGGAGCGCTCGTGGTCGCGACGACGATCACCCAGCTACTCAAGCGCGCCAAGCCCGACAAAGACTATCGCGAACTCGAACAGCGGGTGAATTCGTGGTGGTGGATGGCCGGCATCTTCGCGGTCGCCATCGCACTCAACGTCAATGTGGCCATCTGCTTTTTCGCGTTTTTGTCGTTCCTGGCGCTGAAGGAATATTTGTCTCTCATTCCGACGCGGCGCGCAGACCGGCGTCCGCTGTTCTGGTGTTACCTCGCGATC
Source organism: uncultured Steroidobacteraceae bacterium (assembly GCA_964444835.1). Classification (GTDB taxonomy): domain Bacteria; phylum Pseudomonadota; class Gammaproteobacteria; order Steroidobacterales; family Steroidobacteraceae; genus CADEED01. Next base: position 26,239 of record CAYUIT010000024.1, on the reverse strand, counting down.
CCGATCAATTACTACTGGGTGTACGACCGCTGGTACGACCTATTCGTGATCTGGATCCCCGTGTGGATGTTCTTGATCGTTTCCGCGCGCATGGTGCTGATCGGCGAAACCAAGGATTTCCTGCGCGCTGTGGGTACGCTCCAATGGGGCTTGTTGACGATGGTCTTTTCGATCTCGCATCTCGCCTACTTGTTAGTGTTACCCGAATCGAAAGGCGTCGAGGGTGCGGGCCCGGGCCTCGTGTTGTTCGTGGTGATGCTCACGCAGTTGAACGACGTGATGCAGTATGTGTGGGGCAAGACGCTCGGCAAGACGAAGATCATGCCGACGGTGAGCCCGAAGAAAACGGCCGAAGGCTTGGCGGGTGGTGTGCTCACGACCACGGTGTTGTCCGTGCTGCTCGCGCCCGTGCTCACACCGCTTGATCTGTGGCAGTCGATCGCGGTGGGGCTCACGATCGGCATGGGTGGCTTTCTCGGCGATGTGACGATCTCTGCATTGAAGCGTGACCTGGGCGTGAAGGACTCCGGCTCGCTGATTCCGGGTCACGGTGGCATCCTCGATCGGATCGATAGCCTCACGTTCACGGCGCCGCTGTTCTTCCACTTCATGAAGTACTTTCACTACTGATCGCGCGTCATGGCGAGTCTCCTGCGGTTCATTTTCTTTGGGATCGTTGCGCGTTTCGTCACGCTGATCATGTTAGGGCTGAACGTGCGGCACCGCGAACGCTTACCCACGGCCGGGCCGTGCTTGCTGGTCGCGAATCACAACAGCCACCTCGACACCATCACACTCATGACACTGTTGCCGCTGCGGTTGCTGCCGCGCGTGCATCCAGTCGCTGCCGCCGACTACTTCTTGCGCAACCCCTTGCTCGCGTGGTTTGCGCTCAAAGTCGTGGGTATCGTGCCGATCAACCGCGCTCGCTCGCGGCCCGACGAAGACTTGTTAGCGCCGGTCAAAGAATCGCTCGGCCGCGGCGATATCTTGATCTTCTTCCCGGAAGGTTCGCGCGGCGAGCCCGAGAAGCTCACCGAGTTCAAGAGCGGGGTGGCGCGCTTGGTCGAGCGCTTTCCGGACGTGCCGGTAATCCCGGTATTCATGCACGGGCTCGGCAAAGCGCTGCCGAAGGGCGAGGCGCTGTTAGTGCCGTTCTTTGTCGATGTTTTCGTCGGTGAGTCGCTGCGATTCCAAGGGGATCGTGACGCGTTCATGGAGCAACTGCGCACCCGCATGGACGCGCTCGCGGCCGAGGGACAGTTCCCGCCGTGGGAATGATGCCGCGCTGAGTGGCGAGGGCTACGCGGCCGGCTGGCTTTCGGCGAAAGCGCGCTTGCCCGCGAGTAACGTGTCGTAGACCGCACGTGCTTGCCCACCAACCTTATTGATGAGTTTCTCGTGCGAAGGCCATGCAGCATCGCGCCAGGCGGCGCGCTCCTCTGGCGTGGGCTCGTAAGTTTGCGCGCCTTTCTGTGCTAACTGCGTCATCAGTTGCTGCACCGCTGTGCGCGAGCGCTCACGCGCCGAAGAGACATCGCCGTAGGCCGTGAGAATCACGTCGCGAACCTCCGGCGCCAAACCGTTGAGCCATTCGGCATTGGCGAGCAGTACGCCCATGTCGTAGCTGTGCCGTGTGAGCACATAGTGCGGGGCTTCGTTGATGATTCCTGATAGCGAGTACATCGTGACGCTCGTAACACCACCATCGATCAGCCCAGTTTGCAGTGCCGGCACGACATCGGAGAACGGCATCGTGATCGTGTCGCCACCGATCTCGGCGATGAACGCTTGCGAGGCGAGTGCCGAGGAGGCGCGAAGGCGCACGCCGCGTGCTTGTTCGGGTGTGAGGACCACGCGCTTCGCATAGAGATTGACCCAGCCAACCTCGGTCCACTGCATCATCGCGAGGCCTTTAGCGGCGAATAGTTTCTGGAATGTCGGGAACGCGAACTTGTCCATCACGAAGTCCACCTCCGCTTCCGTATCGAACAAAAACGGTGCCGATAGCAGAGAGATTTCCGGCACGATGGTCGCAACGCCGGCAAACGAGCCACCCGCGATCTGAATACGGTTGCGGCGCAGCGCCGCGAAGGTCATCTCCTCGGGGCCGGTTTCCCCATGAATCACCAAACGCACATCGATTTCGGGGCGCCGTTGCTCGATGTTCTTCTCGAATGCGAACCAGTTCGCCTCATCGACCGATTTCGGCAGCGAGAAGGCACCCGCATAGAACACTTGCTTGCGGCGTGCTGGCGCAGCCGCACGTTGGCAACCGGCTGTGCCCAAAGCGCCGACGGCGAGAGCGGACGCGATGAACTGCCGTCGATCGATGGAGGAGGTCATTGGTATATCCTCAACCGAGGAGGCACGATGACTCAAGCTCGACTCGATCGATTTACCGCTTTGGCGCTCCAAATCGACTGCGACGGCGTACACGGGGATGCCGGGCCGGAGACGAGCCGCCCGCGCATGATGGCGACCATCGCGCGCATCGACCGTGCGATCGGCGGTGCAAAACGCTGGATTGGCGCGGAACTGCGGCTGGTCGTGTTGCCCGAGTATGTGCTAACAGGTCCGCCGTGGGGTGAATCGATTCCCGCTTGGACGGCCAAAGCCGCGCTCGCACCCGATGGGCCGGAAGTCGAGGCCTTGGCCACACTCGCCGACAAGCACGGCGTGTACCTGGCTGTGAACGCGTACGAAACGGACTCCCATTTCCCAGGCCTGTATTTCCAGGGCAGCTTCGTCCTGGATTCGTCGGGAAAACGCGTGTTGTCGTATCGACGATTGATATCGATGTTTGCGCCCACGCCGCACGACGTGTGGGATCGCTATCTGGATGTGTATGGGCTCGAAGGTGTATTTCCGGTCGCCGACACCACGATCGGCAAACTGGCTGCGATTGCTTCCGAGGAGATTCTGTATCCCGAGGTGGCGCGCTGCCATGCGATTCGAGGTGCTGAGGTCTTTTTGCATTCAACCAGCGAGACGGCCGCGTACACGCTGACGCCCAAGCAAATCGCGCGCCGCGCTCGCGCGCTCGAGAATCTCGCGTATGTCGTCTCGGCGAATAATGCCCGGCTGACCGGGATCGATGTTCCGGTCGACTCGAGCAACGGCGGCTCGGACATCATCGACTACCAAGGCAACCAAGTTATTCAAGCGGCGAGTGGCGAATCGTCGGTCGCCAATACCTCGCTCGATCTCGCCGGTCTTCGCGCATATCGGCGCAAAGGGGGCATGGCGAACATGCTGTCGCGCCAAGCGCTGGATTTGTTCGCCGATTCGTATGCCCGCGCCGACATTCGACGCAAGAATGGCCTGTGGCAAGCGGGCAAAGTCGTGATCCCGGAGCGCAGCTACTTCCAGCAGCGCCAAGCGGATACGCTCGCTCGCATGATCGAACGCGGCCTCGCACTCTAGGAGTTATCAGTGGCTAACAAGTTGCGTGCCGTCGTGCACACGGAATATGGCGAGCCCGCCGCAGTATTGAAGCTCGTCGAAGTACCGCCGGAGGAGCCCGGCCCGGGAGAAGTGATCATCCGCATGGAGGCCGCCGCGATGCATATTGCGGACCTGCGTACGATCCTTGGGATTCCGCCGCTGGTGTTTCCGTTGCCCCGCACGCCGGGGTTCGAGGGCATCGGTCGTGTGGTGCGCGTTGGTGCAGATGTCACGTCGCTCACGGTCGGTGAGCGCGTGTTTCCGGGGCTCGGTAGCGGTACCTATCGCGATGAAGTGCGTTGTGCGGCTGCCGCTTGCTTACCGGCACCCGAAGGCGATGCCGCGCAGCTGAGCTTGCTCACCGTGAACGGTGCGACTGCGGCTGTGTTGTTAGCCGACTTCGGTGCGCTACGAGCGGGCGATTGGTTGATCCAGAATGCGGCCAATTCGAATTGTGGTCGCTATTTGATTCGGTTGGCGCGAGAGCAAGGCATTCGCACAGTCAACGTCGTGCGGCGCATGGAACTCGTGGAGGAGATACGCGAACTCGGCGGCGATGTAGTGTTGCTCGACGGCCCCGATCTTGCCGCGCGCGTCGCGGCAGCGACGGGCGGCGCCCCGATCAAACTGGGTATCGATGCGGTCTCGGGGCCTGCCACGCAACGCATCGCGGAATGTCTCGCCCCGGGTTCGACGGTTGTCAGCTATGGCTCAATGACTGGCACGCCTTGTCAGCTCGACTTCTATCTCATGTTTCGCAATGACATTCGGCTGGTGGGCTTGAGTTTCGCGCGACAATTTCAGGCAACGCGCACGCCGGCAGAGGTGCGCGAGTTGTATGCCAACCTGGCGCGCTTGATGTCGCGTGGCGTCTTGGTAGCCAAGATCGCGGGAGAGTATTCGCTCGAGCAGATTGTGGCAGCTTGCGATCGTGCAGCGAAAACGGGTGCGGAACGTGACGGCAAAGTCATCGTTCGCATATCTTGACGAGGAGAGAGAACGATGGCGAAGACGGCAGCACCTCCGAAAGCGATGCGAGACAAGCCGCGCGAAGCGCGCGCCTATTTCGAGAGTCGCTACGGGCAGCTCCACGTGCACAACGCGATTCCATCCGGCGGTGGCTTCGACGAAGCAACCACGCTCCTGTGTCTGCACCACAGCCCGGCGTCGGGCCGAGTGTTTCGCCGCTTCGCGCGGATTGCAGCCCAAACGCGTTCGGTCTATTGCCCCGATACACCGGGTTTCGGTGAGTCTGACGGCCCGACGAATGCTCCGAGCATTGCCGACTATGCGGGCGCGATTGCGGATTTCGTCGACTCGATGCGGTTCCGCCAAATCGACTTGCTCGGCTATCACACCGGGGCTGCAATCGCGACGGAGCTCGCGTTGCTGCGGCCCCAGGTGGTCAAGCGGCTGGTTCTCGTGGGTGTGCCGGTGTTGACGGCGGAAGAGCGGGATGCGTTCAAGCGTGCACCGTGGCCAGTGCCACCAGCGGAAGACGGCAGCCACCTAACGACTGAGTGGCGCCGGAGCCAGGAATGGCGCGGACCGGGCGTGACGCTCGACATGCTCGCGGCGAGCTTTGCGGAGAAGCTCTACAACGGGCCGAGCGCGTGGTGGGGCGCGCATGCCGTGATGAACTGGTCGGCGATCGAGCGCTTGGCGCTCGTCAAGCAGCCGGCGCTCGTGTTTCGGCCGAAAGACGATCTGTGGGAGGCGACGTTGCGTGCCAAGAGTGCACTCAAGTCAGCGCGCATCGTCGATCTGCCGAATCATGGACATGGCGTGTTCGAAGTGGGCGCCGAAGCGTTAGCGAGTGAAGCTCTCGGCTTTTTGCAGGGCTGACCGCTCGTGCGCGCGTAACCAGAACACGGCGATCGCCACGGCGAGAATCAGCGGGACGCTCGCAAGATTCACCGTGCGCCAGCCCAAGTACATGATGGCCGGGCCTGCGAGGAATGACACGCAGGCCTGCGAGCCGAACATGACGAAGTCATTCAAGCCTTGCGCGCGAAAGCGTTCTGCTGATCGATAACTGGTCGTTAGCAGCGTGGTCGAGGCGACGAACAAAAAATTCCAACCGACGCCGAGCAGCGTCAGGCCCCAAACGTAATGCACGAAGTGTTGGCCGACGAAAGCGCTGATCGCGACGCAGACGGCCATCAACGCCAAACCGATCAGCATCATCGGCCGGATGCCGAGGATTCGGATCAGCCAGCCACTCGCGAGCGATGGCACGTACATCCCTAACAAGTGTAACGAGATCACGCGCTTGGTTTCGCTGACGCTCATCCCGTCGACGACGTGCATGCTGATCGGCGTCGCCGTCATGATGAAGCTCATGACGGCGTAAGAGCCGAGCCCACCGAGCAACGCCACGACGAATGCCGGCTGGCGCGCGATTTCACCGACGGAGCGAGGCGCGCTGGTGTCGATGGCAGCATGGGCGCGCGGCTGGCCAAGTGCTACGAGCACGAGCGCAGCGAGTAGACACAGAACAGCCAAGGTGATGAAGGAGCCGGTGAACTCTGGCCACCCGGCTAGGTTCCGCAACCGATCTCCGAGTTCGGGTCCTAACAATGCTGCACCGAGCGTTCCTAACATAACCGTCGACACGGCCCGCCCGGCCCGATCGGGCTCGACGTATTCGGCGGCAGCAAATCGGTACTGTTGCACGAACGCCATATTGGCCCCGAGCAGAAACCCCGCGAGGCAGAGGCCAAAGAACGCTTCGGTGGCGACGCTTGCTGCGAGTAGCAAGGCGGCGGCGGTGGCGACGAGCGCGCTGCCGATGAAGCCGGCCTTGCGCCCGACGCGTTGCATGATCAGGGCCGCCGGAATCGAGGTCAGGGCGAGGCCGAGCACGGACAGTGACAGCGGCAGGGTGGCGATGGCCGGAAATGGTGCAATGTGAGTGCCAACAATGCCCCCAAATGTGACCAACATGATCGTGCCGCAGCCCGACAAGGCCTGCGCCAGCGCCAAAATCCACACATTCCGCATCTCAAGATGTTACATGACCATTTTCTGGTGGGGCGGCGGTGCACCCGGTCACGATCACCAAAATGCGGTATGTCACCAGGGCCGCACGGCGCTAGACTTTCCCTGGACAGAATGGCGGCCGCTGGCCGCATGCTAGGACAGCAGGAGCGCACAGGTATGGCCATGCCGATGCAGCCGTTAGAGCAAAAAATTGGCGAGAACGACGATACAGCCGAGCTGCCAGTGCTCGATGTCGCCGCGTACGAGCAGAGCCTCGAAGAGGATCGGAACGAACACACGGACACGTGGGTATCGCCCCAGCCGGTGGTGCTCAATCCGCCGCCCGATGTGGCGGCTGCCTCAGTTCCCACATTGCGGCCGATTTCTACGGATGTCGATCTCGGCGCGTTGAGCGCCACGTTGCACGCGGTCGAGGATCGCCTGCGTCAGAAGAGCGATCGGTTGTTAGCTCTAGAGCGCGAGATCGCCGAGGTGCGGCAGGATCGTGCGACGACGCTCGCCGAGTCTGACGCGCTCACTCGCTCGCTCGAGAAGCGCATCGCCGAACTCGAAGAAATGCGCTCGATCGCGAGTACGCAGCACGAAACAGCACTGATTCGGGCGAACACCGACATCGCGTTGTATCGCGAGCAGTTGGAGAGCCGCACCCAAGCGTTCCAGACGCGCATCACGCAGCTCGAGCGCGAACTCGAGCAAATGACCACCGCCTACGAAGATGCCTCGCGCCGGATGCGCGAGCTCGATGCGCAGCTCAGCGCGCGCACGAGCGAATTCGAGGTGTCACTGACGCGCGGCGTTGCCGAGCACTCGCACAAATTGGCAGCGCTGAGCGCGGAGCACGAGGCCAAGTTGGCGTCGCTCGTCGCAGATCATAGTGCGCGCATGAGCGCGCGGGCCGCCGAGTACGAAGCCCTCACGAATGCGCGGGCCACCGAGTTCGCCGAGCACTTGGCTGCGCGTGTCCAAGAATTTGAAGCACAACGCGTCGCGCGAGACGCGGATTGGCAGGCCAAGCTCACGGAACGTGAGAACGAGGTGCTGACCGCAACGGAAGCACTGCGCCGTCTCGAAGGGGAGCTGCGCGCCAAAGACGCCAAGATCGAAGAGTTGACGAAAGAAACCAACGATTGGCGCGAGACGATCGCCGAAGCGCAGAAGGCGCTGTCGGATCGTGACTCGCGCATACGCCAACTCGAGTCGGATGTCGTTTCGACACAAGCAGCCTTCGGGCAATTGCAGCAGAGCATCGAGCGACTCGATCCCGTCGGGGCTACGGGCGAGGAAGTTGCGCTAGAAGGCCCGCAACGTCTGCTGATCCGGGCGGATGGAAATACCGACTATGTGCATGTGCTGTCGCGCCGCACACGTATCGGTCGCGGACCAGAGAACGAGCTGGTCATCGACGCCCAGTACATCAGCCGCAATCACGCCGTGTTGTTGGCAGGGCCGGTGCACACCACGATCGAGGATCTCAACAGCACGAACGGTGTGTTCGTCAACAACAAGCGGGTCACGCGCCAGACATTGAAGGATGGCGACCGGGTGACCATCGGCAAGACGCACTTCCGCTATTCGGTGCGCACGCTACCCGATCGGGAGTCGGCCTAAAGCGCTAGCGGTCGGCGCGCTACCGCATTCCGGACAGTCGTGCGCAAAACTTGCGGCGGTTGTTAGCGGAACGCGGTATCTTGTGCGCGATGGCAGACGCTTACATCGAGAAGATTCTCAAGGCACAGGTTTACGACGTTGCGATCGAGTCACCGCTCGATCTCGCGCCGCGTTTGTCCAAACGGCTCGGCAACACGGTTCTCTTGAAGCGCGAGGACCTGCAGCCCGTGTTTTCGTTCAAGCTGCGCGGTGCCTACAACAAGATCGCGCATTTGTCCGATGCGGTAGCCAAGCGCGGTGTGATATGCGCCTCGGCTGGTAATCACGCGCAAGGCGTCGCGCTCGCTGCCCGGCGCCGCAGCATTCCCGCCGTCATCGTGATGCCGCAGACCACGCCGCACATCAAAGTGCAGGCCGTGCGCGATCTCGGCGGCGAAGTCGTGTTGTTCGGCGACGATTACGACACGGCTTACGAGCATGCGCTTGCGTTGGCTCGCGAGCGGCAACTCGCGTTCGTGCATCCGTTCGATGACCCCGATGTGATCGCGGGGCAAGGCACGATTGCCGTCGAGATCTTGCGCAAAACCGGTGGCGATCTCGACGCGATCTTCGTGCCGATCGGCGGCGGCGGCTTGATCGCTGGCATTGCCGTTTTCGTGAAGTATCTGTATCCCCGAATCAAGATTATCGGGGTCGAGCCCGCGGATGCGGCGTCGATGCACGATGCACTGAAGGCGGGCCAGCGCGTCACGCTCGAACGAGTCGGAATCTTTGCCGACGGTGTTGCGGTGAAGCGCGTCGGCGAAGAAACCTTCCGGCTCGCACGCCAATATGTCGACGAGGTGATTCTCGTCGACACCGACGAAATCTGTGCCGGCATCCAAGACATCTTTGAAGACACGCGCTCGATCGTGGAGCCCGCGGGAGCGCTGGCCGTCGCTGGCATCAAGAAATACGTAGCGCGTAACGGTTGGCGCGACAAGCGCGTGGTGGCGATCAATTGCGGTGCCAACATGAACTTCGACCGGCTGCGGCATGTCGCCGAGCGCGCCGAGATTGGCGCACAGCGCGAGGCATTGTTAGCAGTCGAAATCCCGGAGGAGCCGGGTAGCTTTCTGAAGTTCTGCGGCGTACTCGGCAAACGCTCGGTCACCGAGTTCAACTACCGCTATGAGAGCGCCCAAAAAGCGCAGATTTTCGTCGGCTTTGCGCTCTCCGCAGGCCGAGCAGAGCGCGACGCGGTCATCGCACAGCTGCGCGCGGCGGGCTACGGCGTCACCGACATGACGGACAACGAGATCGCCAAGCTGCACGTCCGCTATATGGTGGGCGGGCACGCGCGCGGCCTCGCGCACGAGTTGTTATATCGCTTCGAGTTTCCTGAGCGGCCCGGCGCGCTGCTGCGGTTTTTGCAGGCGGTCGGCTCGCGCTGGAATATCACGCTGTTCCATTACCGCAATCACGGCTCTGACTACGGACGCGTGCTCACCGGGATTCAAGTGCCGCCCGCAGAGCGGGTGGACTTCCTTGAACACCTGGACGATTTGCATTTCGCTTATTGGGACGAAACGCAGAATCCCGCCTACCAACTATTCCTTGGCGCCTAAGCGCCGGCGCTACTGCACCAATCGCCAGTTGAACGGATATCGATAGCGCTCGCCGCTGCTGGCCTTGATCCCGCCCACAATTGTGAGCACGAGCCACGCCACGCCCACGATTAGGCCGCCCGGGATGGCGACGATAAGCCCGATGATCGTGATCGCCAGCGCGACCAGCACGATGCCGATAATGGACATCGTGATCTGAAAATTCAGCGCCTCAACGCCTTGATCGGCGACGAACGCCGATTTTTCTTTCTGCGTCAGCCACACGATCAGCGGTCCGAGCACGTTGCCGAGCGGAATCAGGAAGCCTGCCAAAGCTGACAGATGTGCGAGAAGAGCGAGGTTGCGTTCGTCACTCGACACAGTGCCGTTAGGGGGTGTGCCGGCTGGCGGCATTGAAGGATCTGGGGTGTTCATGTTGTCGCGCCTCCCGTGTTCAAATGCTGTGTGGACCCCTGCTGAAGATAGTACTCCAACCGTGAATTCCGTACCCCCTTTGGATCCAACCTATCAGCCGCTGCGGCCGGCCCGCTTCGAGTGGCTTGACGTGCGCGGCTTGCGGCATCGAGTCGTGCGATGGGGGCCGCCGTCCGACGATCCGATCGTGATGCTGCATGGCTTCATGGATTGCGCGTTGACGTACCAGTTCGTGATCGACCAGCTGCCCGCGGAGTGGAGCTTCGCGGCCCCGGATTGGCGCGGCTTCGGCGGGACCGCAGCGTCGAACGACCCCTATTGGTTTCCAGATTATTTCGCCGACCTCGAGGTGCTGCTCGACCAGTTGGTCGGTGAACGTGCTGCGCGCGTGGTGGGCCACAGCATGGGTGGCAATGTCGCGTCGTTGTATGCCGGAATTCGTCCCACGCGGCTGCGCTGGCTGATCAATCTCGAAGGCTTCGGCTTGCCGCGCCTGCCGGCCGAGCGTGCGCCGCACCGTTACGCGGAGTGGCTCGATGCGATGCGCGAGCCTGTGCAGCAGCGCGACTATGCATCGCCGGACGAGCTGGCACGCTTACTCTTGCGCCGCAATCCGCGTCTGACGAGCAGCCGCGCCCGATTCGTCGCTGCAGCGTGGACGCGCGCGAATGCGCACGATCGCTTCGAGCTTGCCACGGATCCAAAGCATCGATGGCCGAACCCGACGATGTATCGGCGCGACGAGGCAGAAGCTTGCTGGCGAAATGTGACGGTGCCGGTGCAATTGCTGCTGGGCGAGCATTCCGAGTACCGCGGCAAACTGGGTGATGATGGCAGCGATGAACGCTTTCGCACGCTGTATCGCAACCTAGATTTGCGCACCCTGCCTGGGGTCGGCCACATGTTGCATCATGAAGATCCTGCGGCCGTGGCGAGCGCGATGCGCTCGTTCATCGAGCGGCACGGCTAACGGAGTTGTTAGATGGAAAGACGCGCAATTGTCGCTACGCGATTCGGCCAGATGCATGCGCGCATTACGGGTGCCGGCGGCACGCCGCTCGTGCTGCTGCATATGTCACCGCGCTCGAGCCAAATGTGGACGCACGTGCAACAGCACCTGCGCCGCGAGACCGTGGCCGTCGACCGGCTGGGTTACGGCTTCTCGGATGCGCCGCCGCGGCCGCTCGAAGTCGTGGAGTACGCCCAAGCGACGCTCGACGCGCTCGAGGCGCTCGGTGTGCCCACACCGTTCGATGTGTTCGGCATGCATACCGGTTCGCTCGAGGCGATCGAGATTGCGCACTTGGCGCCGGCCCGCGTGCGACGCATTGGCATTGTCGCGATTCCAATCTTTACGGCGGAGGAGCGCGCGGCTGGGCTCAAGACGTTTGGGGAAATGAAACACCAGCCGGTGGAAGACGGCTCGCACCTGCAACAAGTGTGGCGCGGGCGCTTGCAGTATCGCCAGCCGCCGTGGAACTTGGCCGACATTCAACGCCGAGTCGTCGACTACTTGTTAGCGCCGTATCCAGGTGAAAGCTATATCGGTGTGTTTGGCTATGATGCTGCGCCTCGTTTGCAGAGCGTACGCCATCCGTTAGTGGCGCTCGCACCGCGCGACGACTTGCACGAGCTCACCGTGCGCTCGCGCTCGCTGCTACCGGCCGGGTCCACCTACGTCGACCTTCCGGACTGCGATCTCGATTTGATGCTGAAAGCGCCGCAGCGCGTGGCGCAAGTGATCGACACGCATTTTCCCGTCAAGGAGTAGCGCATCGTGAGAATCCTACGGATGTCGTATGGGGCGGTCGTCACGATCGGGTTGTTAGCGGTCGCTGGCAGCGTCAGGCCCGTGCATGCTGCGATTACCGAATGCGACCGCCTCGCGACGCATCCGGCCGATCCAGACAAGCCGCTACCCGGAGTCGAGCGCAGGGATATCGATCTCGTGCGGGCGGAGGCTGCGTGCCGGGCCGCCGTTGCGGCAGAGCCGAATCATGCGCGGTCACAGTACGTGCTAGGACGCGTACTGTTCTATCAGGACAAGGCCGCCGAAGCCGTCGCGCATTTGGAGCGTTCAGCGGCGCTCGGGTACCGGCAAGGGATCTTCGTGCTGGGCTTCGTGCTGCTCGAGGGCAACGGCGCAAAGCGCGATGTATGTCGGACAGCGGAGCTGTGGCAGCGCTCCGCAGCGCTCGAACACCCGTGGACGTCTTACTATTGGGTGGAACAGCATTTGAACGGCACGTTTCGTGGCTGTGCAACGCAGTTGTCTGACGACGCGATCGCGCGCCACGTCGAGCACGCTCGCCGCACCATCACAGTCGAAGCCTCTCGCGGACGCGTCGAGGCACTCACAGAGCGAGTCGAGCAGCGCGCAGCAGCGCAACGCATCAGTGCACTCAAATCGGAGGGCGCGCCGTTCTTGAAGGCGAACTACTCGCAAGCGGTCACCGAGTGCGACCGCTTGGCGTCGCACCCGGACGATCCGGATCGAGTCGCACCGGGCCGTGAGCGTGCGGAGATCGATTTGCCGAAGGCGATTGCTGCATGTGAGATGGCTGTGCGCGCAGATCCCAGCAATCCGCGGTTGCGGTACCAGCTCGGACGGATGCTCGGGTATGCAGGTCGCGGCAAAGAAGCGCTCGATCATCGAGCAGCCGCCGTTGCGGCTAACTACCCGCAAGCTTTGTTCGTAATCGGGTACATCACGATGCTCGGTATGAACGAGCAGCCGAAAGACGTATGTCTTGGTGCTGAGCTGATTCGCCGCGCGGCGATCGCGGGTCGCGTTGCGGGTCAACTGGCGTTTCCAAAGTACGTGCTCGCAGGGGATTTTGCGGCTTGCCCCGTGAAGCAAGACTGGTCGGAGTTGTTAGACTTCGTCAGCGCTGCGCGGCCGCAGATTCGCGGCGAGTACTACCAGAACTTGTTGGCAGATATGTTGGAGCAGGATTTACGCGCGAAACTGGCCGGAGCGCGCTGAGTACCGCGCGTTGGCGTGTACAATTCGTCCATGCAGGCGTGGAACATCACTTATCGATTTGCGAAGCGAATCGTCATCACGATCGTCGGCGGTACGATCCTGTTGATCGGGATGGCCATGCTGGTGTTGCCGGGCCCCGGTTTGCTGGTGATTCCCATCGGCCTTGGCATCCTCGGCATCGAGTTCGCCTGGGCGCGCGTCTGGTTGGCCAAAGTAAAGGCCAAGGGCGGGGAGATCGTCGACGCTGTGAATAACAAGATTCGCGGCGCGAAGGTCGATCAGAGTAGCGACGAGGCGAAGAAGTGAAGGGCGAGGCAGATGCTCTGCCGCCGGTTGCAGAATGGGCGGGCTATCTGGGTCTGATTCCCTTCCTCGCAGCCTTCGTCGGCGTGTACCTGGGCCCGGACTTTGGCTGGCAGGTATTCGCCCTGAGTTGTGCCATTGGCTACGGCGCAGCCATTCTCACGTTCATTGGGGCGGTGCACTTTGGGCTATGTGTCGCGGGAAAGCTGCCGTGGACGGTGCCAATTGTGTTGGGCGCCACCGTGCCTTCTGTCGTGGCCACCGTCGCCGTCTTGTTAGGCGGCCAGAAAGGCGTCGGCTTGTTGGTGATCGGCTTTGGGATGTTTTGGCTCTACGAATCTCGGCGCCTTGGGACGCAGCTCAGTCCTGCATATTCGTCGTTGCGTCGAAATCTATCGCTGGCCGTGTGCGCGTTGCTGGCGCTGACGATGTTTGCGGCTGAGGCTGTCGGATTGCGGTGAGTTTAATGGCGAGTGCCTGTGCGCACACCACGCGACCGATCGTCTGGTGCGAGATCTCGAGCCATGACGCCGAAGCACACCTTCAAGATCCGGCAAAAACACGCTTAGTGCGTTGCCGCGTGAGTCGCCACGCCTGCCCGGCAGCGACCAGCAGGTCCCTGGATCCGGGAGTCGCTCAACCCCACTAGTTGACTTGCAGCTGTCTGCCTACCGAGTGGACAGCTCGGTGTGCAGTGCTTTCCATGTGGTATGTCGTGGGTCGAGGATTGGCGGGACTAGCCTCAAGGAGAAAGTCATGAAGTGGCAGGTTGTTTCGCGCGCGGCCATCGGTCTCGCCGCCGCCTTGGTGAGCGTCTTGGCGGTTGCGCAACAAGGCGAGCTGGAAGAAGTGATCGTGTCGGCGGAGCGGCGCGATTCGGATCTGCAAAGTACGCCCATCGCCGTGAGTGCGTTGGGCGCGAGCGATCTCGAGCGCCTGCAAGTCACCTCGATCGACGACTTGGATTCCGCCGTGCCATCGCTCGCAGTCGAAACCAACGTAGCGAGCAATGCTGCGGTGACCGTGACGATCCGCGGCAACGCCGAGCAAAACGCAGCGTTCCTGTTCTCGGAACCCGGTGTGGGCCTGTACATGAATGGGGTCTACCGGCGCTTGTCGGGTGCCAACATTGAGTTGGCCGATATTGAGCGAATCGAAGTACTGCGTGGACCGCAGGGCACCCTGTATGGGCGCAATACACTCGCCGGTGCCATCAATGTGGTCACTCGCGCACCGAGCGACGAGTTTCGCAGCGCTTTCACACTGGGCTACGGCTCTGAGAACACCAGTCGGGCGAAGGTCTCGGTGAGCGGCCCGCTGACGGAAGGTGTGAACGCATCGCTGGCCGTGCTCCATCAGGAGCGTCGCGATGGCTGGATGACCAATCGTGTCGATGGTCGTGAAGTCGGGACTAACAAGTTTCTCGGAGCGCTCGGGTCGCTCTCCTTTGGTGGCGAACGATTTGATGGCTTGCTGACGCTCTATGGATCGAAGAGCGAGTCCGACGGCGTGTATACGTCGCCCGTCAATGTGCTCACGGGTCAGCGCGTGTTCCCCAGCGAAAGCGATGTGGCGAGCGCGCCGATTTCTGTGGGTGGCCAAACCGTACGCCCGTTCACCGAGACTGCGCAGCGCGGCGTCGATTTTATTGCGACGTTGCCAATCGGTGGCGCGACGCTGAAGTCAATCTCGTCGTACTCGACGCTCGATGACGACTGGGCGGTGGATTTCACGGGGGCACAGTTCGCTGCTCCCACCCCCATGGGGCCCTTCGATCCCATCCCCGGCACGAGTGGCTTCTTTCGAATCGCGAATGCAGAGCAGAAGCAGTTCTCGCAAGAATTGAACGTCAGTTGGGATGGCGATCAGTTAGACGCGATCCTCGGCGTGTATTACTACCGCGAAGAGAGTGATCAGCTGATTCAAGACTATTTCGCTGGCGGCTTCTTTCCAGGCGTGCCGGCCACCCACTCGCTAGAGTCGAAGAGCCTGGCGGTTTTTGCCCAGGCTAACTACCAATTCGCAGACCGATGGACGGCCATTGTCGGCGGGCGCTTCAATGACGACAAGAAAGAACTGACCGGCAGAAAGGCGAATGCCGCATTTGCGCCGACGGCCTTCGGATTGGAGCGGAGCTTCAGCAAGTTCACCGCGAAGCTGGGAGTCGAGTTTGAGGTCAGCAACGATCTATTCACGTACGCAACGTGGAGCCAGGGCTATAAGGCAGGAACATATGACCCGTTTGCACCGGCAGAGACGATCGCCCAGGGTCTCGACGCGGAGACGGCCGACTCATTCGAAGTGGGCGTGAAGCTTGAAGCGCTCAACAAAACCCTACGCCTCAACAGCGCGTTGTTCCTCGTGCGATACCAAGATCTCGCAATCGGGACGATCACTCCAGCGGGAATCGCCCAGCGCAATGCGGGCGAGAGTGAAGTCAAGGGTCTCGAGACCGAGCTGACGTGGGTGGCGACTGACCGCTTCACGATGTACGGGACGGTGGCTCTGTTGGACGGCGAGTGGCGGTCGCTCGCACCGGACGCATTGCTAACAGGCGTGAGTCTCGACGACGTCCCGCCGTTCAATTTCGACGTGCAAGCGACTGTGGGTGCTACTTACGCAGTGCCGTTGCAAGCTGGGACGCTGACGTTTGGGGCCTCGGCGCGTTACATCGATGACTACTATCAGCAGGTTGCGCACCTGAATAATCCGCTCGATCGCGTGGAGTCGCGTTCATGGGTGGATGCGAACGTCGCGTTCGAGTCGAGTGACGGCCGGCATCGCCTGGTGCTGAACGGCAAGAATCTGACCGACGAGCAAAATCGCTACTCCACGCTCAACTTCTCAACCTTCCTCTTCAACAACACAGCGGCATGGCTCCCGGGTGAGCCGCGTCTGTGGGAACTGCTGTACACGTATTCTATTCAGTAGCCTTCGTTTGCCGCCTGGCAGCCGGCCTCGCTCCTGGGGCCGGCTGCAACCGCTCTTTGGCGGCTGACCGTCGAGCACTACGCAGCCGACAGCGCGTCGGATGCGCGTGACGAATATATTTTTTCGGGCGCATCTACCGCAGGCGGGGCCCCGTAATGACCGCAAACCGGGCATTACCGGCATCACACAGGAGTCCCGCCCATGTCACACGCATCCCGCCTATTGTTAGGCGCCGTCGCGGCCGCGTTGCCGCTCATCGCGCTCGGCTCGAGCCACCGCGAAGCGCCGAATATCACACGCTTCCCCACGGTGGATTCCACCGATTTTTATTTGTTCAACTCGTACGAGCCGGGCCGCGGCGATTACGTGACCTTGATCGCCAACTACATTCCGCTGCAAGACGCGTACGGCGGTCCTAACTACTTCGCCATGGATCCGGCAGCGCTCTACGAGATTCACGTCGACAATACCGGCGATGCGGTCGAAGACCTGACCTTCCAGTTTCGCTTCACGAACCGACTCGGCAACAACAACCAGGGCATCGCGCTATCGATTGGCGGCGGCGCCCAACAGCGCTCGGTGCCAGTGCCGCTCAAGAACGTCGGCCCGCTGTCGGCGACCGACAGCTCCCTGTTGAACTTTACCGAGAGCTACACATTGAGCGTCGTTCGCGGCGATCGTCGTCGCGGTGAGGCCGCACGTGCTACGCGCATTTCCGATGGCAGCACCTCGCTCGGCAAGCCATACGATTTCATCGGCACGAAGACTTTCGGCAGCGTCGCAGGCTACGAGGCCTATGCGCGCCGCTTCGTTCACGAGGTGAATCTGCCCGGTTGCAGCGCGCCCGCGCGCGTGTTCGTCGGTCAGCGTGCCGAAGGCTTCGCGGTGAATCTGGGGCGCGTGTTCGACCTCGTGAATCTCGTGCCCGTCGAAGGCGATAGCGCACCGGGTGCGGGTGATGGTCGTGGCTTCCCGGGTGGTATTCGTCAGTCGGCAGCTAACAACGAGATTGCGGATAAGAATGTCACCGCGATTGCGCTCGAGGTGCCGAAAAGCTGCTTGACAGGCAGTGGCAACGGCGTCATCGGCGCATGGACCAGCGCGAGCTTACGGCAGGCGCGTGTGCTCAATCCGAACGCAACCTTCACGAAGCCCGAAGTGAACGGCGGGGTGTTCACGCAAGTGTCGCGGCTCAGCATGCCGCTCGTGAACGAACTCGTGATCGGCTTGCCCGACAAAGACCGCTTCAGCTCGAGTGAGCCGAAGAACGACGGACAGTTCGCGGCCTATGTGACGAATCCGACGCTGCCAGCACTGCTTGACGTGTTGTTCCGCGATGCCGTCAATCAAACGCTGGGCACGAACATTCCGAACTTGGCGCCGACCAACATTCCGCGGAATGATCTCGTGACGGCGTTTCTCACGGGATTCCCGGGCGTCAATCAACTCGCGCGCGTGACACCGTCGGAGATGACGCGCCTCAACACGGCGATTCCAGCGAAGCCCGCGGCCGAGCAGAGCGCGTTCGGCGTGGCGGGGAACGATCTCGCCGGCTTCCCGAACGGCCGTCGCCCAGGCGATGACGTCGTCGACATCGCGCTGCGAGTGGTGATGGGCCGACTCTGCCATCCGATTCCGGTCAACGGTACGCCGACGGATCTGGGTTTGTGCCGCCCGGCGGATGCGCCCGTCGGCACGGTGCCCTTTACGGACGGCGCGCCGGTGAGCGCAGGCGATTTCGATACGCGCTTCCCGTACCTGCGCACGCCGACCTCGGGCGCTGGTCGGTAAGGTGCCCCATGAATAGGTTAACGAAGCACAGGGTGCACTTGTTAGCCGGCGTCGTTGCTGCAGCCCTCACGGTGGGCTGCAGCAACGGATCGCGCGGCGATGTCGAGATCAACGTGCCGGTTGCGCAAGCGCCGCAAGTGCTCGGCACAATGGCCGTAGCGCTCGATCAGGATACGACCTCGGCACCGCAAGCGATCCGCGTCGTCGACGCGGACACACCGATCAGCCAGGTGGTGCTGAGCGTTGCAACCTCGGACGCAACGCTCGTCCCGGTCAGCGGTGTTCGGATCGATGGCAACGGGTTCGATCGCACGCTCAGCATTACTCCTGCAGCAGAAGCGACCGGCACTGCGACGGTCACCTTGACGGTTCGCGATCCCGGTGGACTCACCGGTACGGCATCGTTCGATGTGCGGGTGAATCCCGTGCTGGTGTCGTTCCGTGCATTGGCGAACTCGTCGTTCAACATGGCCGACGATGGCCTGTTTGGTCGAGTCTCTGGCGTCACGGTGCAAGCCGACGCCGACGATGACGCGCAAGCGTTCGATACGTTGCTGCAATCGGGTGTCCAATGAACCGAGGTCGGCTGTCGTTAGGGTTGACGTGCGCAATGCTGGTACTCCTGGTGTCGCGAACGGGGGCGGCAGCCGACCTCATTACGCCCACGTCGCGATCCGCAATCGTGTTGCGACTCGATCCGCGCAGTGCTGCCTCGATCGATCGAACCGATTCCGATCGCCTCGCGCTCGCAGACCGGCTGCAGTATCAGCACCGCTTCGCTGAAGCGGAAGCCGTACTGGCAGCGCATTTAGCTAACAAGCCGGGTGACGCCAATGCCATGCTGCGTCGCGCTCAAGTACGGCTCGAGGCGGGACGTCCGCGTGACGCATTGGCGGATTGTGTGCGTGCAAGTCCGTTGGTCAGCGCGCTCGCCGCTTCCGCGTGCCAAGCGCAAGCGCTGGCTCGCTTGGGCCAAGCGCAACGGGCGCGCGAATCGATTGACCAGGCGCTTTTGCGGGCTAACGAGTCCGCGCGTGAAGCGCCCGCCGTCCGTAGCTGGGCTGCAGGCGTTGCAGCCGATTTGGCAGCCGCAGTCGGCGACGACGCCGTGGCTGAGGCGCGCTATCGCGAGGCAGTCGCGTTGGCCGGTGATACGCACTATCCGCGCATCGCGTACGCGCAGTTTCTTGTGAACCGGCAGCGCCCAGACGATGCACTGGCGCTACTCGCTGCTGCACCGGACGACGCCAGCGTGATGCGATTGCGGCGAATTGCATTGGAGATGTCGCGATGATTCCGTTGCGCAAGTTCGTCCTTCTCGGTGGCCTGCTACTCGGACTGGTCGGGTATGCGCCCTTGGCGGTCGCGCATGCTGGCAGCGCGAGCTACGTGGAGTTCAGTCGCGATGCCGAAGAGTGGCGCGCGCAGCTCGATGTGCCGCTCGCCGACGTTGCGGAGGAGTTCCAGCTCGATCGAGACGGTGACGGCGCTCTGAGTTGGGGCGAGGTCTTGGATGCGGAGACAGTGCTCAATACGGCGTACGCGCAGCGGCTCTCGCTCGATTCGTCGCGGGGCACGTGCCGCGCCGCAGGTTTCGGTCGTTTGGATCTCGTGCGCCGCGCGACTGGCACGCATCTTCGTTTGCAACAGCGCTACGGCCAGCAAGAAGGCTGCACGGCGGACGCTATAGTGAACGCGACCGCCTGGCTGGCCGCACTTCCCGAGCACGGCGTCTATCTCACGCGTGCAGACGTTGCGGATCAGGTCACACTGCTAAGTGGGTCCGTCGCGACAGCGCCTCTGGCGGTTGATGCCACCAGGGCGACGGCGCTCGCCAACGCGCAGCGTTTCTTGTTGTTAGGCTTCGAACACCTCGTCACCGGTTACGATCATCTCGCGTTCCTGGGATTACTGTTGCTCGGGATCGCGCGCACCCGCGCTGTGCGCAACGCAACGGCGAGCGTTGCGCTCCTCGAAGCGGCGCGAATCGTTACGGCGTTTACGATCGCGCACTCGCTGACGCTGGCGTTGGCCGCAACGGGCGTCGTATCGCTGCCAGTGGCACCGGTGGAACTTGCCATCGCGGCGAGCATCGTCGTGACCGCCGCGGCAGTCGCGCTGGGTTGGGGCGGT
Organism: uncultured Steroidobacteraceae bacterium; assembly: GCA_964444835.1. Lineage (GTDB taxonomy): Bacteria > Pseudomonadota > Gammaproteobacteria > Steroidobacterales > Steroidobacteraceae > CADEED01. The sequence goes on along the minus strand of CAYUIT010000024.1, from coordinate 6,016 downwards.
GCCTTGGGTTGGCGCGTCGCATTCGCGTTTGGGCTTGTGCATGGTTTTGGTTTTGCGAACTTGCTTGGCGAGTTGTTGACAGGCGGCTCCTTGGCAATTCCTCTCGCGCTGTTCAATGTGGGGCTCGAGCTCGGGCAATTGGCGTTGGTCATCTTGGCGTTGCCCTGCATCGTGTGGCTGACGCGGCGACCGGCGCTCTCGGCGCGTGCCATCCCCGTAGCGGCGGTGGCCTTCGGCCTGCTTGGTGGCTTCTGGTTGGTCGAGCGATGGTGACCGCGTGCATCCAACGTGGCACTGTGCGCGTAGAGGGGACACTGGCACCTTGGCGGGAGAGCGTGCGCCCGAAGCCGGGCGTCGCGGATGGCATGGGCGCGATCGGTACGATGACAACATCGATGGCCACGTTCGGCGCGGCGAGCGAAGTGGCGCCTGCGATGCTGCAGGCGCTCGTCGTACGCATGCAAAGCGGCGATCAGTCCGCACTCGAGGCCCTCTACGATGCCACTTGCTCGCGTCTGTACGCATTGGCAATGGCGATTTTGAACAATCGGGAAGATGCAGAAGAAGTCGTATGCGATGCCTACGCACAAGCGTGGCGGGAAGCCGCTCGCTACGACGCCGCTCGTGCGGCACCTCTCGGTTGGCTGACGGTTCTCTGCCGCAGTCGTGCGCTGGATCGCTTGCGCCAACGTCGCCAGCATCCCTTCATCGTGCAAATTGAGGAGGCAGACTCGGTCGCCGATCCGTCCGCGACGCCGGACGATCTGCTGAGCAAGCTCGAGCACGGCAGCCGCGTACACGCAGCGCTGGCGAATCTCCCGCCCGAACGGCGCGAGCTTGTCGCGCTGGCCTTTCTGCGTGGGCTATCCCATCAAGAGATCGCCGATCTCAAGAAGCTACCGCTCGGCACCGTCAAGAGCCATGTGCGGCGGAGTTTGGTGCAACTGCGCGAGGCCTTGGACGGCTTTGCACCCGACCAGGAGTGTCGATGAGCACGCCAGAAGCACCGTTCGACGACGAGGCACTCGAGCAGTACGTGTTCGAGGCATTGGGCGCCAGTGTGAAGCCGGCTCAGCTCGAGGCATCGCAGCACGCGGCATTGCGGGCGAAGATCCTGGCGCGCACGACGCCGCCTCCCGAAGGAACCACTACCTATCGCGTGGCCGACGATGGTTGGTTCGATCCGGCACCTAACATTCGCATGAAACTCTTGCGGCGCGATCTGACGGCCGGGACGCAAGAGATGCTGATTCGCTTGGGCCCTGGCGTGCGCGTGCCAGCACACTCTCATCTCAAAGAAGAGCAGATGATCATTCTCGAGGGCGAGTGTCATTTGGGCAGCCATGTGCTGCGTGCTGGCGATACGCATGTTGCACCGCCCGGATCGTGGCATCCCGCTATCACAGTCGAGCGCAGCGTGTTGCTGTTGCTGCGATCCGAATACCCATTGCCCGCAGGTTGACATGACAGCGCTCGTCGACGAACAAGCACAACTCGCCGAGTTGTTAGGCCGCTGCGCACAGCGCGACCAGCGCGCGCTCGATGAATTGTATCGGCTCGCGGCGCCGACCGTGTTGGCGTGCCTCATGAAGATCCTGCGCCGCCGCGCCTTGGCCGAGGAGGCATTGCAAGATGTGTTCGTCGGCGTGTGGCAGAAGGCCGAGCAATTCGACCAGCATCGTGGGCGACCGTACGCTTGGCTGGTGTCGATGGCGCGCTACCGCGCGATCGACATTTTGCGACGCGAGCGCGCCGATGCGACCGATCCGGCGATCTTGGCGGATACGGTGGCGAACGACCCGGACACAACCGAGGGTGCCGAGCTCACCGCGCGCGATGCCGATGTGCTCGAGCTCTGCATGGGCCGGCTTGGCGAAGAGCAGCGCGAGAGCATTCGACTTGCATTCTTGAGCGGACGCTCGCATCCGGAAGTGGCAGCGGCGCTGCAGCGGCCGCTCGGATCCGTGAAAAGTTGGATTCGACGCGGCCTGGTGGCTTTGAAGGAGTGCATCGAAACATGCAGCACCCGAGCCACGAATTGATCGAGCGCCTCGCGGCCGAATATGTGCTCGGCACACTGCGCGGGCCGGCGCGCTTGCGCTTTGCGCGCTGGCTTGAATCGAGTGATGCCAAGCAGCGTGAAGTCGTGCGCTCGGCGGTCCATCGGTGGGAAGACCGATTGGTGCACTTGGCTGATGATGTTCAGCCCGTGGATCCCTCGCCCCGTGTGTGGCGCGAGATCAAGCGCCGCACGGCTGCTGCTGAATCGCGTGGCGGCTGGCGCCAGTGGGCGATGGCCGCATCGCTATTGATCGTTCTGTTGGGCTCTCTGTGGTGGATTCGTGGGGTTGGCGACAGAAGTTGGGAAGTGACGGCCGAACTGCGTGATGCTGCGCAGCAAGCACCGTTGTGGAACATTGAAGTGGATGCGGAGCGTGCGACGCTGCGCGTGAGCGCGCTGCAACCGTATCCAGTCGCTGAGAATGAAGTCCATGAGCTCTGGGCGCTGGCGGCGAATGGTGCGCCACCCGTGTCGCTGGGCTTGCTGCCACAGCAGGGCAGCGCCGAGTTCGCGTTGACGAGCGCGCAGCGTGCAGCGTTGTTGGCCGCCGACAAACTTGCGGTGAGTCGCGAGCCGGGTGGCGGCTCGCCGACAGGGTTGCCGACGGGGCCGGTCGTTGTGGTGGCGCCGCGGCTGCCACTGCCGTCGTGAAGATTTAGATCAGTCGTTTCTCGAGGAAGGTGGAGTATGCGCGGGACGGTGGTGTGGGCTGTGATTGCTGCGGGCGCAGCGTCTGCGACGAGCGCATTCGCCGCTGGCATCACAGGTGCGAATATCGAGGAAGTGGTGGTCAACGCGCGTCGTGTCGTGTTGACGGGTGAACCACGCGCTGCGAGTGAAGGCACTGTGCTCGCGGAGCAGCTCGAGAATCGTCCGTTGCTGCGCGTAGGCGAGTTACTCGAAGTCGTCCCAGGCTTGATCGTCACGCAACACACGGGCGACGGCAAAGCCAATCAGTATTTTTTGCGCGGGTTCAATCTCGATCACGGCACGGATTTCTCGACGAGCGTCGCTGGCATGCCGGTCAATATGCCGACACACGGGCATGGTCAAGGCTACATGGATGTGAATTTCGTCATTCCGGAATTCGTCGAACGGATCGTCTATCGCAAAGGAACCTATTACGCCGATCTCGGGAATTTCTCGGCGGCTGGCGCAGCGGAGCTTGCCTATCGCGATTCGGCGACGCCATTCTTGTCGTTAGCCGGCGGCCAAGACAACTACGTACGCGTTGTTGCTGGGGGCTCGCACGCGTTTGCGGGTGGTGAGTTGTTAGCGGGCGTCGAGATCGATCGGACTGACGGCCCCTGGCGGCTCAGTGAGGATCTGCGCAAGTCGAACGCGCTGTTGCGGTGGTCACGCAGCGACGCGAATTCGCGCGTTGCCGTCGACTGGATGTCCTACCAAAATGAGTGGACTGCCACAGACCAGATCCCGCTGCGCGCCGTGCAGTCCGGGCAAGTCGATCGCTTTGGCTTCATCGATCCGAGTAACGGCGGTGAATCCGAGCGGCACTCGCTGTCCGTCAACGGCTTCCAGGAGTTCGCGCGCGGCAAGCTCGAGTACACAGCCTACGGAATCGACTACCAACTGCAGTTGTTCTCTAACTTCACCTATCAGCTCAACCCGGTTGAGGGCGACCAGTTCGAACAGTTCGACGAGCGCCGCGTGTTTGGCGGCTCGGTTCGATGGACGCAGCCGCTGACGATTGCGGGCGTGAGTTCCGATTGGCGTGCGGGTCTCGATGTGCGACATGACGACATCTCGCCGGTCGGTCTGCACTTGACGCAAGCGCGCGAGCGCTACGCCACGATTCGCGAAGATGACGCGCGCCAGACGTTGTCGGGTGTATGGACCGCCATCGCGACACGCTGGGCGCCGTGGATCCGATCTGAAGTCGGCGTTCGCGCCGATCGACTGCGCTTCGACATTCAAAGTAGCTTGGCAGCGAATTCCGGCAGCGGCAGCGATACGCTGGCGAGCCCCAAGGTATCGATCGCGCTGGGTCCATGGCGCGACACGGAGTTCTTCCTCGCGACCGGGCGCGGATTCCACAGCAACGACGTGCGCGGCGCGACGATTACTGTTGATCCTAACGATGGCATCACGCCGGTTGATCCCGTCACGCCTTTGGCGAAGGCGCGCGGCAGCGAGATTGGCTTGCGTACCGCACTCATTCCGCACGCCCAAGTGTCGCTAGCGCTGTGGCAGCTCGATCTCGACTCGGAATTGCTGTTCATCGGCGACGGCGGCACGACCGAGGCCACGCGACCGAGTCGACGTCGCGGTGTCGAGCTCGGCATTTACGCGCGGCCTCGAGAATGGTTGATCATCGATGCAGACTACGCCTGGTCCAAGGCGCGCTTTCGCGATGCCGATCTTGCGGGCGATCGTATTCCAGGCGCCGTTGATGCCGCCGCCTCGTTTGGCATTGCGATCGATCGGCCGTCGGGATGGTTCGCTGGCTTGCGCGCGCGCTACCTCGGCCCGGCTGCGCTGATCGAAGACAACAGCGTCCGCGCACCAAGTTCGACACTCGTCAATGTTGATGTGGGCAAACGCTTGAACGATCGATTGAAACTGACTCTCGGTGTTTACAATCTGTTCGATCGCGCGGCAAATGACATCACGTACTACTACGAGTCACAGCTTCCGGGCGAATCGGCACCCGTCGAGGATTTGCATTTTCATCCGGTGGAGCCGCGCACGATTCGCGTCACGGCGGAGTTCACCTTTTAGCGCAAGACGATTGCTTGCATTGACGAATTGTTAGCATCGAGTACTCTTCCTCGATGTCTACTGCCGCTAGCTCCATTCGCCCACCAATTGTCTCGTTCGCTTGTCTTGCGCTCGGTTGTTACTTGGCGATTGGCTTCGGCTATTTGCTGTGGCAGAGCGATTGGCCGCCGTTTTGGCCGCCGATGGATGTGGTGCTGCATCCGCTCGATGTATGGGTCGACGATATGCCGTTGAATCACGGGATGGGTGTGATCATCGCCGTCGGTGCCGCGGTCGTGTTGCTTACGCCCGTTCTCCTCATCATCGGTATCGTTGGGTGTGTGCGCTGGGCAAGTCGGCGTCAGCGTGCACAAACGGAGCTCACATGAAACTCATCGGAATGCTCGACTCGCCTTACGTACGCCGAGTTGCGATCTCGTTTCAACTCATGGGTCTGAAGTTCGAGCATCAGTCTCTGTCGGTGTTTCGCACGTATGAGGCGTTTCGTCGTATCAGCCCGGTTGTCAAAGCGCCGACATTGGTGTGCGACGACGGCACCCCGTTGTTGGACTCGACGCTCATCTTGGAGTACGGCGCCGCGCTGGCTACGGTGCAGCGTTCTTTGCTGCCGCGAGCGCCACGCGAACTGCAACGCACGCTCTACCTCGTGGGCTTGGCGCTCGCCGCGTGTGAGAAGAGTGTGCAAGTCGTGTACGAGCGCAACCTGCGGCCCGCCGACAAACAACACGAGCCGTGGCTGCAGCGAGTGACAGAACAAATGCTGACCGCTTACGGCGAACTCGAACGCGAGTTCGCGCTTGGTGCGCCCGGCAGTACGAGCGACACCATCGACCAAGCTGGCGTGACGACCGCAGTGGCTTGGGAATTCACGCAACGCATGCTGTCGGCGGATGTTCCGGCGTTGCAGTTTCCAACTCTCGCCGCGTATTGCCACCTGGTGGAGAAACTGCCCGAGTTTCTTCGCGCGCCTTACGGTGACGCGACGTATCCCGTCGCCGACGGGCGCTAGGCCCTAACCCCTTGATCTCTCGACATAAGTACGCACCTCGCTGCGCCACGTCTTGCTGCATCGCAGCACAATAATCGGCTTAATCGTCTCTAAAGTACGACTATTGCGAAGTAATCCGTATATGTGCAAAAGTGGCACACATATGGAGATCCTGCCATTAGGAGCGGAAACATGACTGAGTTGTCTAGGACGAATACAGGGAATCC
>CAYUIT010000023.1:34778-53004 GCA_964444835.1 uncultured Steroidobacteraceae bacterium | reverse complement strand
GCGGATACTCGCTCCTAACAACCCCGTTTGTGACTCACACAGGAAGATAGACAATGACCAAGGTTCTCGTTCTGTACTACTCGAGCTACGGCCACATCGAAGCGATGGCGCAGGCCGTGGCCGAAGGTGTCCGCGGCGCAGGCGCCGAAGTTGCTGTAAAGCGTGTTCCCGAACTCGTGCCCGAGGACATCGCGAAGAAGTCCGGCATCAAGCTCGACCAGGCGGCGCCGATCGCCTCGGTAGCCGAACTGGCCGACTACGATGCAATCGTCTTCGGAACACCGACGCGCTTCGGCAATATGGCGTCGCAAATGCGCAATTTTCTCGATCAGACCGGTGGCCTGTGGGCCAAAGGTGCGCTGGTCGGCAAAGTGGGTAGCGTGTTTGTCAGCACGGCCTCGCAGCACGGCGGCCAAGAAACGACCATCACGTCGTTCCACACCACCCTCTTGCATCACGGCATGGTGATTGTGGGTTTGCCGTACGTGTACCCAGAATTGACCGACGTTTCGGAGGTACTGGGCGGCACGCCTTACGGCGCTTCCACGATCGCCGGCGCCGACGGCAGTCGCAGTCCGTCGCCCAAGGAACTCAAGTTGGCGCGAATGCAGGGCCAGCGCGTCGCCGAGGTGGCTGCGAAGCTCGCCGCGCGCTAGTGGCTTAGACGATAATGGCGGCATTGCCGCCTGTCGGCTTCCACTTCGAGAAAGCTCAAGTCATGTCATTTTCTACCTTGCGCGCGGCGGTCGCGACTGCCGCGCTCGTTTTTTCGTTGGGCATTGCCCCCGCTACGTCGCAGGCCGACGAGGGCATGTGGACTTACCATGCATTTCCCGCCGCCGCCGTGCGCGAGAAATTCGGTGTCACGCTCGATCAAGCGTGGCTCGATCGCGTGCGTCTCGGCACGGTTCGGCTCTCGGGCTGCACTGCGTCGTTCGTGTCGCCCGATGGTTTGATTCTCACCAATCACCATTGCATCGAAAGTTGCTTGGCGGATCTGTCCACCGAACAAGACGACTTGATCGCCAATGGCTTTCTCGCCACCGATCGATCGCGCGAGCGTCGCTGCGAGACGCAAGTCGCCGATGTGCTCGTCGAGATGACCAACGTCACGGACCGAGTGGCGGCGGCGGTTGCCGGTAAAGACGAGAAGGCCGCGAACGAAGCGCGCAAGAAGACGCTGACGGAAATCGAGCAAGCGTGCGAGGCGGCGAGCCAGAAGAACAAGAAAACCGGGCCGCGGAAATGCCAGACGGTCAATCTGTACAACGGCGGCCAGTATTGGCTGTACCAATACAAGCGCTACACCGACATTCGCGTCGCGTTCGCCCCGGAGCGCAGCATCGCAGCCTTCGGCGGCGATCCTGACAACTTCCAGTTCCCACGTTGGTGCCTCGACATGGGCATCCTGCGCGCGTACGAGAACGGCAAGCCCGCCAAGACACCTAACTACTTGAAGATCAACTTCGCAGGCCCGGCCGCTGGCGAACTGACGCTCGTGTCGGGCCATCCGGGCACGACCGACCGCCTGCTGTCGCTTGCGGAGCTGAAGACTCAGCGCGACTACGATGTGCCGCGCTGGTTGTTGCGAGCGGCGGAACTCCGCGGCCGCTACATCCAGTTCGGCAAGACGAGCCCCGAGGCCGCACGCACCGTCGACGACCTGCTGAATAGCTTGGAGAACGGCATCAAGGTGCGCCGCAAGCAACTCGATGCGCTGCTCGACGACAGTCTGATGGCGCGCAAGCAAGCGGAGGAAGCGGCACTGCGGCAATTCGTGGCTAACAACGCGGCATTCGGTGCGAGCTTCGGCGATCCGTGGGCCGAGATCGAACGTGCGCAGCAAGTCGAGCGTGCCATCGCGTTGCCGTTTACCTTCATCGAGGGCGGCGCCGCGTGGGGCGGACGACTCGCATCGAGCGCTCGGCTGCTGGTACGCGCGGCGTCCGAGCGCGAGAAGCCGAATACCGAGCGCTTGCGCGAGTTCACCGACGCCGCGTTGCCGCGTATCGAGCAGCAGCTCGGCGCAAAAACACCGGTATACCCCGAGGTCGAGGTATTGCGGATTACGTTCGGTCTCGAGCGGATGCGCGAGTGGTTAGGCCCCGATCACCCGCTGGTGCGTCGCCTATTGTCAAGCGAATCGCCCGACGCGCTGGCGCGGCGCTGGGTAACGGGCACGAAGCTCGCCGACCCGGCCGTCCGTCTTGCGCTTTGGCGCGGCGGTAAGGCGGCCATCGAGGCGTCCGACGATCCGTTAATCGTGTTCGCGCGCAGCGTGGAAGCCGAGGCGCGTGCGCTGCGCCAGCGCTACGAGGACGAAGTGGAGGCGCCGGTGCAAGCTGCGTCCGAGAAGATTGCACGTGCACGCTTCGCAGCGCTCGGCACGAGCGTATACCCTGATGCCACGTTCACGTTGCGCCTCAACTACGGATCCGTGCAGGGTTGGGACGAGAATGGCACGACCGTCGTGCCGTTCACGCGTCTGTCGCGCGCCTTCGAGCGCGCGACGGGCTCAGACCCGTTCCGGATCCCGGCGAGTTGGGAGCGCGTGAAATCGCAGCTCGACATGAACACACCGTTCAACCTCTCGACCAACAACGACATCATTGGCGGCAACTCCGGCAGCCCGATGGTCAATGCGAAAGGCGAGATCGTCGGGCTGGTGTTCGACGGCAACATTCACTCGATCTCGGGCTCGTACTGGTTCGACACCGCCAAGAACCGCACGGTCGCCGTACACCCCGCCATCATGCGCGAGGCGCTGTCGAAGGTGTATCGCGCCGAGGCGTTACTGCGCGAACTCGGGGTCAAGTAGTTAGCGTCGGGCGCAAGCAGTAGCCGTCATGGGCTCACTGCTTGCGCCACGAGCGCGAAACTGACGCGCAGCTCGTCTTGCACGGCGAGCGCGCCGAGCATCACGCTGAAGGGTGTGAGACCGAGCTCGCTCTGCCGCACCGTCAGTTGCCCGCTGGCGGTGGCAGTGTCACCGTCGCGACGCAGCACGATGGGCACGCGATGTTCGGTCGTGACGTTCTTTACGGTCACCGCGATCGTCGCGATTAGCGCATCGCCCGCGCGCTCGACACGGGTACCGCGTAGCTCGATGCCAGGAAAGCGATCGCCGTCCAACAGCGCCTCGCTCAGAAGATTCTTGCGCGTGCCTTCGCGAGCGTCGTCGGGTACGGCGGCGGCGAAATCGGGGCCGGCCTGCGCGCGCAGCTCGGGCTCATCGATCGTCAACAGTGTGACAGGAATCGTCAGCGCCAAACGCGTTTGCGTCGGGTCGTCCGTGAGCGCCGCTTGACCGCGCAGATGGCGCGACGCGATCACATGGTTGTGTCCCAGTTTTGCGAGCGTGCCACCGCGTAGCGCTTGGATTTGCAGCAACGACCGCTCTGCCACCACGCGGTACTCGCGAGCGCCCGCAGGCCAATCGAGGCCAGCGACCTGCGTGGGTGGAACCTCGGCGGCGGCCGCGGGTCTCTGAGAGGGCTCCGTGCGATTTGCGGGCACGTTACTGCGGCACGCGACGACACCGCCCGCCACGACCGTCACCGTTGCCATGATTTGGATTACTAACCGCATGCGCTTAAGCTTACTCCTATGAGTTTTCGCAATACCGCTCGCAGCTGGGGGAGTTTTTCGAAGCTGCTGCATTGGATCATTGTCGCGTTGATCATTGTGCAAATCGTACTGGCGCAGATCGCCGATAACCTGCCGCTCGGCCCGAAGATGCTCGCCACGCTCGCGCGCCACAAGTCGATCGGAATGACCATCCTCGGGCTCGCGCTCGTTCGCCTCGTGTGGCGTTGGCTGAATCCGACGCCCGAGTTACCGGCCACCATGAAGCCCTGGGAACGCCGGCTCGCGAACACCGGCCACTTCGCACTGTATTTCTGCATCTTCGCGATTCCGCTCAGCGGCTGGATGATGTCGACGGCGAAGAACTACCCCGTGAGTTGGTTCAATCTATTTCAATTTCCAAATCTCGTCGGGCCTAACGAAGCCGTGTACGAATTCATGCACGATGCGCACGAGACGCTCGTCGGTGTGATGCTGGCCGTGGTTGTACTGCACGTGCTCGGCGCGTTGAAGCACCATTTCATCGATCGCGACACCGTATTGCGGCGCATGTTGCCGTTCGCGAAGGTGGAATGACGATGCGCGCTCGATTTGCACTTCTCGCCCTCGGTGCGAGCGTCTGGGTCGCCGCGCAAACGCCGCTACCACGATTCTCAGGCACGGCTGCCCAGGGCTCGCTGAGTTTCGAATTCGTGCAAGCGGGTGCCTCGACCCGCGGCGCTTTTACGCGCTTTAGCACGGACCTGCGTTTCGACGAGAAAAACCTGGCAGCGAGCGCGCTCGCGGTCACCGTGCAAGTCGATTCGCTCGATACCCAGGACAAGGATCGTGACACCACGTTGCGAGGCGCTGATTTATTCGATGTCGCCAAGTTTCCGACTGCGACGTTCGTCGCCAAGTCGCTCGCAAAGCGCGCCGACGGTGGCTTCGACGCGGTCGGCAAGCTCACGCTCCGTGGCGTCACTCGCGATCTGCGACTGCCGCTCAAGCTGACACTCAAGCGCGAAGGCGCGAATGCTGTCGTTGATCTCAGTGGCAGCACCACGATCAAGCGCTTGGCATTCGGGGTCGGCCAAGGCGATTGGCGCTCGACGGAATGGGTGTCGGACGATGTCAAGGTGACATACTCGGTGCGCTTGTTAGGCGCACCGCCCCCGGCGAACTGACACCAATGCGCCGAGTTTGGACGGCGCTCAGCGCCACGGTCACTCTCCTGAGCTTGTTTCTCGCGAGCACCTATCGCTTGTCCTGGTTCGTGCCTGCGATCTTCGCGGTCTGCACCTTGGTGCTGTTGCTCGAGCCTAAGTTACTCGCGTTGCAAGTCGCGCGGCGCCAGCAGACCTTGCAGATCACCGACGAGGGCGTCCGCCGCTTGTTGCCGGGCGGCAAGGAGGAGTCGGTCGCGTGGGCAGATCTCGTCGAGATTTGGATACTAACAACCGACACTGGGCCGTTCGCCGAGGATCTGTTCTTCGGGCTCGTGGGCCGCGCCGGCAACGGGGTGGCCGTGCCGCACGCGCTCGCCGTTCAACACGACCTGCTCGCACATCTGCAGAAGCTGCCGGGATTCGATAACGCGGCGACGATCGCCGCGATGGGCTCCACGGCAAACCAGCGCTTCCTCGTTTGGCGTGCGCCGGGAGCCACTCCCGTGACGGCACTCCACTGACGTGCGCGTCAGTACGGCGTGCCGTCCTTGTGCAAAAACGGGCCGCGTCGCGGCAAGTCGAGGTCGACGTCGGAGTAGTGTGCGCCATCCTCGGGATCGCGGTTCGAGACCTCGAGATACGTGGCGGGTGCTGACGAGCGGTTGACGAGCTGATGACCGTCGCCGGTGCCTGCCGGAAAGCCGGCACACATCCCAGCGCGCAGCACTTGTTCGCCAGCGTCAGTGACGAGCACCACCTCGCCGGCGACCACGTACACGAACTCGTCCTCGCGCGTGTGCCAATGCCGCATCGACGATTCCTTGCCGGGCGGCAGTGTTGTTAGATTGACACCGACTTTGGTGAGCCCGAGTGCATCGCCCAGCGCGCGCTTGTCGCGCGGCAGCACGCGCGAGCGGAACGGCTCTGGGTAGCCGGACCGACAGACGGGCTCGAGGGTTGTCGGATCGAGTGCGGGCTTTTGCAGACTCATGCTTTCACCTCCGCGAGCGGCGCGGTCGCCGGCGCTTGCGTCACGCGGCTCACGAGCCATATCGCGAGCCAAGAAAAGATAAACCCAGGGACGAGCTCATAGAGCGCGAACACGCCGCCGAGCGAGGCGAATTGCTTCCACAGCACCACCGTGATACCCCCGACGAAAATGCCGGCGAAGGCACCCGCGCGCGTCATGCGCTCCCAGTAGAGCGACAAGATCACCGCAGGCCCGAACGCCGCACCGAAGCCCGCCCACGCCCAGCTCACGAGGCTGAGCACATTGCTTTCGGGATTGCGTGCCAAGATGAATGCCAGCGCAGCGATGACGAGTACGGCGAGCCGCCCCGTCCACAGCAACTCTCCCGCGCCGGCCTCGCGTCGTACGAGCCCTTTGTACAAATCCTGCGCAAACGCTGACGAGGCTACTAACAACTGGGCCGCAGCCGTACTCATGATGGCGGCCATGACACCCGCAAGGCAAATCCCGGCCACGGCAGGATGGAAGAACTGCGTCGCCATGATGATGAACACTTTCTCGGTATCGCCGCCGGTGAGATGTTGCGGTAACACTAACAACCCAGTGAGCCCAACGACGACCGCCGCGACCAATACGATGATTACCCACACCATGGCGACACGGCGCGCCAATGTGATCGACTCGGCGGATTTCGCGGCCATGAAGCGCGCCAAGATGTGTGGCTGTCCCGCGTACCCCAAGCCCCACCCAACAAGCGAGGCGATACCGATCCAGCCAAGCGTGTTGCCCTGATCGGCGATGAACGGATCGAGCAACTGCGCATCGAGCGCGTTCAGTCGCGCAAACGTTTCGCCGACACCGCCAACGAGCGCCACACCCAGTACTGCCACCAACACCAAGGCGACGAACATCAACGTGCCCTGCAGCACGTCCGACCAACTCACGGCGAGAAAGCCGCCGAAGAACGTGTACGCCAGCATCACGATCGTGCCCCAGAACATGGCCTCGACGTATGGCAGACCGAACAGCGATTCGAACAGCTTCCCCGCCGCAACGAAGCCCGAGCTCGTGTAGAAGACGAAGAACACCAAGATGAAGATCGCGGACAGCGTGCGCAGAATGCGCGACCGATCAGCGAAGCGATGTTCGAAGTAGTCAGGCAACGTGAGCGAATTGCCCCAGCGCTCCGTCGCTTCACGCAAGCGCGCCGCCACCCATTTCCAGTTGAGGTAGGTGCCGACGACGAGGCCGAGCAGCAACCACACGGAGTCGAAGCCCGACGCATAGGCGAGGCCGGGCAAACCCATGAGCAACCAGCCGCTCATGTCGGTGGCTTGCGCACTGAACGCCGTGACGAAGCTGCCGAGGCTACGTCCGCCCAGAATGAAGTCGCCGAGATTCGCAGTGCGGCGATACGCGATGAACCCGAGCACCAAACAGATGCCCATGTAAACGCACATCGCGGCGATGATCGCGCCATTATTCGTCACGGTTGACCCCCCTGGCTGCAACGTGCAAGTGTAGCCTGATCACGCGCTGCAACCGAAGTGAAAGCATGCCGCAATCGTTTGATGACTTGGGTGAGTGCGTCGAAGCGGCGCTGCGTATCGTCGGCAAACGAATCGTCCTGGGTTTACCGCTCGGCATCGGCAAACCAAACCTCGTCGCGAACGAGTTTTTTCGGCGCGCCGCCGCCGACCCGTCCCTGAATCTCACGATCGTCACGGCGCTGTCGCTCCGCGTGCCGCGCGCGTCTTCCGAACTCGAGCGGCGGCTGGCGGGCCCACTGCTCGAACGCATCTTTGGCGATTATCCCCCGCTCGCCTATCAACGCGCGATGGCCGAGAACCGTGTGCCGTCGAACATTCGTATCGTAGAGTTCTTCCTGGAGCCGGGCGCGTGGCTTAACAACCTGCACGCACAATCGAACTATCTCGCCGCTAACTACACGCACGTCGCGCGCGAGTTGGCTGCGCGCGGCGTCAACGTGGTAGCGCAGGCCATTGCCAAGCGCCAGGCGGGCTCACAGGTCGAATACAGCTTGGGGAGCAATCCGGACATCACGCTGGACCTCGCCCCCTATGTCGCCGCACGCCGCCGCAGCGGCCAGCCGTTCGTATTCCTGGGCGCAGTTCACAGCGAGATGCCTTTCATGACGGGAAGCGCTCGCTTTGCGGCGGAGCAGATCGACTTACTACTTGAGCATCCACGCTACGATTATCCATTGTTTGCGCCGCCGAATCCGTCACTATCGCTCGTCGATCATGCGATTGGATTGCATGCGAGTGCACTCGTCGCCGACGGCGGCACTTTGCAGATCGGCATCGGCGAGCTCGGTGACTCGATCTGCTACTCGCTGCTATTGCGTCATCAGCAAAACGACAGCTACCGCCGCGCACTCATTGCGCTCGGCACGGAGCAAGCGAGCGATTTGCTCGATTCGATAGGCGGGCGTGAAGCGTTCGCACGCGGGCTGTTCGGTTCGACCGAAATGCTGGTCGATCAGATGCTCGACTTGTATCGCGCCGGCATCGTGCGCCGACGCGTCTACGACTGGCTGCCACTGCAGCAAGCCGTGGTGGCTCGTGCAACGCCGGACAAGATCGATGCAACGCTGCTCGAGGAGTTAGTGGCGCTCGGCCTGGGCGCGCGGCTCGATGCCGCAACCTTCGCACGCTTGCAACACTACGGCGTTTTCCGCCAAGACGTAGAGTTCCTCGACGGCCGTATCCGCAGCGAAGGTGGCCGCTGGATCGATGCGGATCTCGCGGATCCAGCGTGTCGGGAGCAGATCGCGCGCGAGTGTCTCGGTGTCGAGCTTCGCAATGGCAAGCTGATTCACGCGGGATTTTTTCTCGGACCCCGTGCGTTCTACGCTCAGCTACGCGCGTTGCCAGAGAGCGAGCGACAGCTCATTGACATGCGCGGCGTCGGCTACGTAAATCAGCTAGACGGTGCCGATCGAGCGCTGCGGGTCGCGCAGCGCATCAAGCTGCGCTGCGTCAATACGACGATGATGATGACCGTGCTCGGAGCCGCTGTTTCCGACGGGCTCGCCGACGGCCGAGTCGTTAGTGGTGTCGGCGGTCAATACAACTTCGTCGCGATGGCGCACGCGCTGGAGGATGCACGCTCGGTCTTGTGCGTGCGCGCAACTCGCACGAAAGACGCTGTTGTGAGCTCTAACATCGTCACGAGCTACGGCCATGTGACGATTCCGCGTCATTTGCGTGACATCGTCGTCACCGAGTACGGTATTGCCGATCTGCGTGGCAAGACCGATAGCGAATGCATCGCGGCGATGCTCAACATCGCCGATTCGCGCTTTCAAGCTGCGCTCCTCACCGAGGCGCAACGCACGGGCAAGATTGCTGCGAGCTACCAGATTCCCGAGCCCTACCGTAACAACACGCCCGAGCAGCTCGCCATTCGCATGCGCGAGTTGCGCACGCAAGGTTTGTTCTCGGCGTATCCCTTCGGGACCGACTTGTCGACGGAGGAGGTCGCGCTCGGCGACGCACTTCGCGCGCTCGCTCCTCGCGGTGCGACGCTGATCAAGAAGCTCACGCTCGCGACGAGTATCGCGTTGCACCGTATTCCCACGGAGCATGCGCCTTACCTCGCCAGAATGGGCCTTGCAGGGGCATCGGAACGTCACGAACGCTGGCTTGCGAAGGTGGTTTCGTACGCGCTGAGCGAGTTCAGCGCACGTTAAGCCCACTTCCGCGAAGCTAGAATCCAGTGCAATGGGCACGAGGGGTCATCATGAAAGCGTTATTCGGATCAGCGGTGTGGGTGGTGTTGGCGTTGGGCAGCGCAGCGCATGCGTCTGCGCAAGACAACAAGATGACTCCTGCCCGCAAAGGCGAAGTACGCGTCGTTTGCGACGCCCGCGGCTTTGGACGCCAGCAATGCACCGCCGACTTGCGCGGCTACGTTTTCAGCACCGTGCGCGCATCGTCGGGAGCGCGCTGCGAGGTGGGCCGCAACTTCGGCTACGACGACTACGCATTGTGGGTCGACCAAGGCTGTCGCGGTGAGTTCTTCTTCGTGTATCGCGGCGACGACCGCTACGACGACGATGACGGTCGCGATTTCGATGACGGCAACGAGCAGACGGTGCGTTGCGAATCGCGCGATGGACGCCGCGCCACCTGCCCCGCCGATTTACGCGGCCTAGAATTTCGCACGCTGCGGCAATTGTCGCGCACGGAGTGCATCGAAGGCCGCAATTGGGGCTATGACGATCGCACCGTTTGGGCTGAGGGCGGTTGCCGCGCCGAATTCACGTTCACTCGCAGTCGCGGGGGCTCGTCGATCGGCGGCTCACGGATGCCGCGAATCGTCTCGTGCGCCTCGCGCGACGGTCGACGTGCCACGTGCCCCGAAGACTTGCGTGGCTACTCACTTGTGGACGTACGGCAGCAATCGCGCACCGAATGCGTCCTGGGCGAAAATTTTGGCTACGACGCACGGGCCGTATGGGTTGAGCGCGGCTGTCGCGCCGACTTCGTGTTCGAGTATCGCGGCCCCGGCTATCGCGGCTCGCCGTGGGGCTCGACCGACAACCGTGGCGGCGGCAGCGTGAGCGGCACGCGCTCGTTGTTAGCCTGCGAGTCGGTGGACAATCGACGCGTCACTTGCGAACTCCCGCGCAACGCGCGGGTCCGTTTCGTCGAGCAACTCTCGCGCGCTGCCTGCACCGAGGGCAGCACATGGGGCTTCGACCAACGCGGAATTTGGGTGGATCGCGGCTGTCGCGCGCAGTTCGAAGTGATTCGTTAACGCGCGAACAATCGCGCAGGATCCTTGAACGCCTTGAACTCGAGCGCATTGCCCGAGGGGTCGTAGAAGAACATCGTCGCTTGCTCGCCAACTTGGCCCGCAAAACGGATGCCGGGCTCGATGACAAACCGGATGCCGCCAGCACGCAGCCGCTCCGCGAGCGCGTGCCACGCGCCCCACTCGAGCACCACGCCAAAGTGCGGCACCGGCACGTCGTGGCCGTCCACTTGGTTATGGTGCACGGCTGCTCGCTTGCTCGGATCGAGATGCGCGACGAGTTGGTGGCCGAAGAAATCGAAGTCGACCCATTCCGCGGCGCTACGGCCCTCCGGACAACCAAACAGCTCGCCGTAAAAGCGGCGCGCCGCGCTTAGATCATGTACTGGAATCGCAAGATGAAAAGGCTGCATAGCACGCCATGATATCGCGCTAATGCGCCACTCGCTTCACCGGCACATGCACCTCGAAGCGCTTCAAGAATCCGGGAACAAAGGGCCCATTCCAAAACACCGCGTAAGGTGCCTCGAGCGCTTGATACTCCGGATGACGTTCGAGCCAAGCGCGCGCTTTCTCTTCCGCCTCGCGTAGATTCGCCCACGAGTAACTACCACGCTCGCCGATGCTCACGACGAGCCGCGCCGGCATCTCGGCGATGCGCACGTCATCTGCCGGTGGCAAATCGCGCGGTCGATCGCGCGTGCCGACATAGAAGCGCATGTCGTTCCGCTCGAGTGACGACTCGACCGGTACCGTCATCGCCACTTTGTTCTTGCTGATGTAGCGGAACAAACGCGAAAACGGCTCGCCGCGCTGGGGCGCGTCGTCCGCCACCAACAGCTTCGCGGCCGGAATCTCCTTGACCTCGATCACGCCGGGTTCTGTCGCTGCGTACCAACTCTCGTAGCTCAACGCCATCGGGGACACCATCCACACAGCAAAGATCCACAGCCAACCGCGCATCGTCGATGCTCCTTGCGCATAGTCGCCTTTTGGTCGAGCGGCCCCGTCGCACGTAAAGATACCGTAATCCGTACGCTCGTGTGTTCAGGGTTTGCCGAGTGCGCATGAAAACCGCTACAAAGCGGCATGCGTATGCGGCCCCTACAAGCTTGCTTCGTTCTAGCGACTGTCGCACTTGCCCAGATCCTCTCGGCCTCGAGCGCTGAGCCGCGCGCACGCGTGCTCATCGTCGGCGGGAGTGGCGAGACCGGGCTTGAGCTGCTTGCGATGGCGAGTAACGCCGGGTTCGAGGCTCGAGGCATGACTCGCGACGCAGCTCGCGCAACTGCTCGGCATCCTAACTACTCTTGGGTGCAAGCGGATGCCCGCGATCCGACCGCCGTCGCGCAAGCGCTGCGCGGCGTGCAGTACGTCATCTGCGCGCTCGGCGCGCCGGCATTTGAGGGACCGGATGCACCACAGTTTGTCGATTATCTGGGTGTCGCAACCTTGATCGATGCAGCGGCCACGGCTCAGGTGCAGCATTTCGTGCTCATCTCCTCCGGCTCTGCGGGCCCGCACCGCGAGCCGCGACACACTCCGCGACTCGGCTATGTCCTGTTGTGGAAGACACTGGGCGAGAACCATCTGAAGGCCAGTGGCATGCCCTACACCATTGTCGGTCCGGCCGGCCTCACAGCCGAGCCGCCGCGGCGTGCGGGTCTCGAGGCCATCCCGCGCGCGAGCTATCGTTCCACCAACGTGTCGCGCGCCGATGTCGCGCGCGTCGCCTTCGATGCGCTGCGCAACCCTGCCGCGCGCGGCAAGAGTTTCGCGCTCATCAACACCGACACTAACGACCCCGAGCGGTGGCGCTCCCAGCTCGCCGCCCTGCCGCCGGATGCGGCAGACCGCAATCGTGTCGCCAATCTCGCGTGGCTCGCGGGTCATTGGACGCGCGCGCAGGGTGGTGCCACCACCGAAGAGCTGTGGCTACCTGCCGATGCAGGCATCATGCTCGGGATCGGTCGTACGGTGTCCGCTAAGGGCGGGCGCCAGTTCGAACACCTGCGCATCGAGGAGCGCGCGGATGGCGTGTTCTATGTCGCGGCACCGAACGGCGGCCCCACGACGGAGTTCAAGTGGGTCGATGGGAGCGAGCGCGAGGCGGTGTTCGCCAATCCGAGGCATGATTTCCCACGTCAAATCCGCTACTCGCGGCACGGCGATGTTCTCTCCGCTCGCATCGAAGGCGTCGTTGATGGGAAACCGGCAAGCGCTGCGTGGCAATGGCGCTTACAGCAACCGCTACGCGTGCCGCATCTCCCGCCAGTTGCTCCCTAACAACTTCTCGCGAAGATGGCGCTCAACGCTTGAGCCATGCTGCGCGTGCAGCGGCTGCCAAATCGGGATGATCGGAGAACAATCCGGTGACGCCCGCCTCGAGCAACGGCCGAATCTCCGCAGCCAGATCGCCCCGCGCCGTGGGATCCGTGCTCGACCGCGCGTCCACTGGCAAAAAATGGTTCTCGGCGCGTAGCGTCCAGACGTGCACGCCTAACCCGGCCGCGCGCGCGCGGCGCGCCAGCCCCGTGTCGGTGCCGATCTTACCGTCCGCCGTGCGACTCACAACCAACTCTTTGTAGGGCCCGATCGCGTTCGCATACCGCGCGACGCCGGCCAACCCCTCGGTTGTTAGTAGGTCGGCGTAGGTGCGCGCATCGCCCGCGAGCGTAAAGTCGAACGGTGCGCCCGTCTGACTGATGAGTTGCACGAGCGGTAGCTTCGTTTTGCGCCGCAACGCTTGCAGATTGCCGACTTCGAACGACTGAATGTAGACCGGATCGCTCGCGCGCGAGTAACCGAAGCGCTTGAGTACGCGCAACAGTTCACGATCGAATGGCAAACCGATACTCGCGAAGTAGCTGGGATGCTTGGTTTCGGGATACACGCCGATGGGCCGCGGCGCCGGCAAGCCCTGCTCGCGAGCAGCGACTCGGCGCTGATGATTGGCATCGCGCAACATTTCGAGCACTTCGACGAACGTCGGCACTTGGAACACGCCGTCGAATTGCGTGTTAGCAGGCCGCACCTCGGCGATCCGCTCCCGCGCCCGCAAGGTCTTCAGCTCGGCCAGCGTGAAATCTTCCGTGAACCAGCCCTCCAGTCGCTCGCCATCGATGACTTTGGCGGTGCGGCGCGCTGCAAACTCCGGGCGAGTCGCGACGTCCGTCGTGCCACCGATTTCATTTTCGTGACGTGCTACCAAAACACCGTCACGGGTGAGCACCAAGTCCGGCTCGATGTAATCGGCGCCCTGCTGAATCGCGACGAAATAGGCCGGCAACGTGTGCTCCGGCAGGTACCCGCTGGCGCCCCGGTGGCCAATCACGACGGGAATTTCGGCTGTCATGGACGGTAGCGATGCGAGCATGAGAACTGTGCCCAAGAAATATCGCGCCGCAGCGCGCCACAATGAAGGTTGCCGTCGCCGTGACATATCGCAAACTTGCCAGAGATTTGTGAGGGCCGCATGACCAAAGCAAATTTTCGTTCACCGCAGCTTACGGGGCCTTGGGCGCGTTGTCTCGTGACGGCCGCTGCCGCATTGCTCGCGGCCTGCGCGTCGGACCCAGCGCCGGTCGTCGCGACCGAGAAGTTTATCGTGCCGGAACTCGATACGTTTTGCGCCGAGTCGCAGCGTGCATTGGTCAATGCGCGTGTGCCAGTGCACAACGCCGTGCTCACAGATCACGACGCATTCGTCCGCTCACATCCCGAGATCGACCCGCTGACGACACAACAGTTCGTCGTCTATCGCGGCGTCGATCGCGCTCAGCCGCAGATGATCTCTTGCAAGTTCAAGAGCGCTGACCACATCCGCGCGAAATACGGCAAGGGTTCCGCCGGCGAGCCCGCGAGTTGCGCCTACCTCAATCGGCGCACGCTCGATGGCGTGCTGGCGTCGCTCACCAAGCGCGAGCGCAAGAAACTCATGTTCAATCAAGGCAAAGCCGTGTTGATCGAGGCCGATATCGTCAGCGCCACGATTCCGCAGTGGCTCGAGCCATTCCGCTTGGTCGACACCGACGTGAGCAATACCCTGCGAGTTCGCGCCAAGCGGATGCGCAACGACTGGAACGACCCCGCGCTGGCGAGCGCGCCCGCGCGCATCAAAGGCACTTACTATTGCCACTTGATCGCACCGGACTACCTCAAGAGCTTGTTGTTAGGTACAGCGAAGGCGAACGACGCGAGCCTCGGCTAGCGTACGACGCACAGCACCACGATAAGCCGGCAAAAAAAGAGGCCGGGTGGCAGCACCCGGCCTCGATTAGATCGACACGCTAGCGCAGCGCGCTCAGAACTTGTACGACACTTCCAAGCCGATCTGACGCTCGCGGCGCAACACGGCGAAGAAGCCGCGCGGCAGCGCATAGGACGCGACGCTGTTGAGGCCCGTCGCCGCGCCGCTCGCGGGCGGGTACGCCGGCAAGCCGGCCGCCGTCAGCGACGCCGACGTGCGCAGCGGTGTGGCCCCGGCGAAGGGCGACGTGCTAAAGCCGATGTAAGGCTGCGCAAACCACCGCGTTGCAACCGACACCGCGTCCTCATTCGTCAAGTTCCGGCCATACAACGACGCCGACCATCGCTCGTTCGAAAAGCCAATGCGTGCGCCTAACAAGGTGGCTGCCGGCACGTACGGATCAGCGTGCACTTGGACGACGCGCTTGCCGGTATAGCTCAAGTCGGCGCTCGCGAAGAACTCGACGTCCTCGCGGAACGCGCGGCGGAAGTCCGCCGCGAAGCTCGCGGTATGCTTCGCCGACAGCGGGAACGGATTGCCGACGATCGACGCATTGCCGTTGCCGTTGAGGTTGGTGCCACCCGCCGCCGGGTTCGCCGCGTTGTACGCGCCCGGCCGCCCGAAGCTGTTGCCACCGCCGCTCGTGAGTGTCCACTGGAAGTCATCGACTCCCTCGGTGAACTCCGTATCCGCCAGTGCATACGTCAAGCTCAAGGTGAGCGGATCGAGCGCGCGCCAACGAGCTTCCACTTCCAAGCCCCGAATCTCGCCATTGCCTTGATTCGTCGCGATCGAGGTCACGGCCGAACCGTCGGTGCGGAACACTGGCGTCGTTAGCTGGATGTCGTTCGCCTTGATGAAAAAGGCGGCAGCATTGAACACCAGCCGGTTATCCAGCCAGGAGCTCTTCATGCCTAACTCGAAATTGTCTGAAGTCTCCTGCCCATACTCGAGCGAGTTCGGCCCTGCCAGTGCACCCGCCGCGCCATTCAGGCCGCCCGGCTTCACACCTTCTGCGTAGACTGCGTAGAGATTCAAGTCGTCTGTCGCCTGCCACTTCAAGGTGACACGCGGCGTGAACTTCTCGAACTTCGCGGTGCCGCTGAAGGTTTGCGCACCACGCACGCTGTTCGAAACGATTGCTGCCGCCGCTGTCGAGGCCGTCAGCGGTGCCGCGTTCGCCCACTCGGTGACGCCCTTCTCTTCCTCGGCGTAACGACCCTCGGCCGTGATGCTCCAATTCTGGCCGAACTTCCACTCCACCAAACCGAATACAGCGCTGTTGTTCACGTCGGAGATCGAGAATGGCAGCTCCTGCCCACGCGGGAACAAGAAGTTCACCTCGTAATTGCGTTGCTCTTGCTCATAGTGGAACAGGCCGAGCATCCAGCGAAGATTGCTATCCGCGGGCGACTCGAGCTTCGCCTCGAACGACCAATCGTCTGTCTCTTGTGAGCTCGTATTGGCACCGAGCGCTTCACCGCCAACCGTTGGGTCGTTAGGGAACGAGAACGCCCCGTTGGTGCGGTTCTGGAACCAATTCACCGACGTGAACTCGGAATCGGACCCCGTGATGTTGTCCTCGCCACGAATTGCGCCATCCACGGTGAGCTTGTAGCCCGAGCCGCCGATGTCCCAATCGGCCAACGCGCTGAAATAGCGGACGTTACGATTGACGCCCGAGAACGCGATGCCTTGGCGCGTGTCGTACAAGCGGCTCGTCTGGCCCGCGAGTGGCGCCGTTCCTGGGGCGGTCGGCGCTAACAAGTTAACGGGCGCTCCCGGATTGGGCACCACGTTTGTCACCGGCGCATCGTTCAGGAAGATACGACCCGGTTGAATTTCACCGCAGAAGTATTGGTTCGCGTTGTTAGAACCCGAAGTCGCGTAATAGGCCAGCGAACGCGTGCCTGGGTAGCAATTATTCTGCGACGCATCCTGGAAGATGAACGGTCGCGTGCCGTCGCGGTCTTGATTGTACGACGCGCGCGTACGCACACGCAGATTGTCGGTGGGCGTCCACTCCAGCACGCCGACAATCGAGTCGGTGCTCTCCTGCCCGATCGTCCGGCCAGTCGCCTCGTTGATCCACTGACCATCGAACTCATTGCGACGCAGCGACACCGAGGCGCCGAGCCGACCCTCGACGATTGGGCCTTCCAAGCGCAGGTGGTACTCCTTCTCGTCTTTGTCGAAGCTTGCCCGGGCACCGCCACTCGCTTCTTTCGAAGGCGCGCGCGTCACGAAGTTGATGGCACCCGAGTAGGTGTTGCGGCCGTAAAGCGCGCTCTGCGGCCCGCGAATGACCTCGACTCGCTCGAGACTTGTTAGATCGAGCGACTGAATGTCGCCCGGATAGTAGATGCCGTCGATAAAGTACGCGGCACCCGCCTCGACGCCGAATTGCACGCCGGCCAACACGTTGCCTTGGCCACGAATGACCGGACGATCGCCCGAGCGACCGAATGCCTTATCGAACACGAGACCCGGTGAGAAGCGCGCAATGTCATTGACAGAGACAATCTGTCGCTCGACTAACGACTCCGCTGTGAATGCCGATACGGCAACTGGCGTCTCTTGCAACGACTCTTCGCGCTTACGCGCCGTGACGACCACTTCTTCGAGGCCCCCACTATCTTGCGACTCAGCGCCGGTTTGCTGGTCCTGCGGTGCCGCCCAAGCGGCTTGGCTCAAGGCTGCCAGCACGGCCGCACTAACGATCGACGGATGACGGTACGAACGACCCATGATTCTTATGCCCCCCAAAGAGAAACGAACTGGCGACCTCGATGTAGCATCGAGGCAACGCCTAACTGATTTTAGAAGCTCGAATATCTGCCAGATCGAATCGCGGCGCAACACCAATACGCCTACGCCGGATCATCGAGAATCCGGAAATACCACCTGAAAACGCTGGAACAGTACGGGCATGTCGAGTGTGGGCTCGCGGCCCATGGACCGCAGCCACGTACCCCAGTAGTCCCAGTGGATTTTTCGCCACATTTCGACGGAGCGCGCACCGGGCCCCTCGACCGCCGTGTGCCGCTCGGCGATTTCTTGGTACGGCACACGTTCGACGGCGATGAGCCGGTAAATCAAGACAGGCTCGCCGTCGAAGCGAGTGACGACATAATGATCACCCACCTGCGGCGCACTGCCACCACCGATCTCGATCTCGGCCTCGAGTGCGAACGTACCCGTCTTCTCGCCCCGCAAGATGAGGGGCACGATCACGTCTGCCATTGCCGCAGAGCTACCAAACGTGCGGACCTTGAAGCTGACACCGCGCAGCGTCGGCACCGCCACTTGCGCAGCAGCGATGAATGCTGAAACCGCGGGTGACTCGGTCACTTTGGTTTGCGTGCTGCGCGAGCGCTCTTGCGGGCCTTTCGTGCCACGGTGCGCTTGGCTCGCTTCACAGGCTTCGCCGCGCGCCGGCTTCGGGTCTTGGATGCCGCCTTGGCTGGCGTCTTGGCCGTAGCCTTGCCTTTG
>CAYUIT010000023.1:0-34678 GCA_964444835.1 uncultured Steroidobacteraceae bacterium | reverse complement strand
GCTTCGGGTCTTGGATGCCGCCTTGGCTGGCGTCTTGGCCGTAGCCTTGCCTTTGGCTTTGCCTTTGGCTTTGGCTTTGGGCTTTGGCTTGGCTTTGGGCTTCGCCTTACTCTGAGTCTGCAGCGGGCGCGGCGCGCCATCCCCTCGCAACTGGTCGATGATCGCCGGATTCTCCAGCGTCGACACGTCTTGTGAGATCTCCTCACCGCGCGCGATGCTGCGCAGCAGTCGTCGCATGATCTTGCCCGAGCGCGTCTTCGGCAAGTTGTCAGTGAGGCGCACATCGTCGGGCTTGGCAATGGCTCCTAACTGCTCGCCAACCCACTTGCGCAGTTCATCCGTAAGCGCAGCCGCCTCTGCGCCGACCGGCCGCACACCTTTCAGTACAACGTACGCGAAGACAGACTCGCCTTTGATCTCATGCTGCTTACCCACGACGGCCGCCTCGGCGACTCGCGGATGCGCAACCAACGCGGACTCGATCTCCATCGTGCCTAAGCGATGCCCGGCCACGTTGAGCACATCGTCGATGCGCCCCATGATCCAGTAGTAACCGTCTTTGTCGCGATGCGCGCTGTCGCCAGCGACGTAGTAACGATTTTGGAACTTCTCCCAGTACGTGCGCACGTAGCGCTCGTTGTCGCCCCAAATCGTGCGCAACATCGACGGCCAGGGCTTCTTGATGACGAGATAGCCGCCCGCGTCGGGCTTTGTCACCGGGTCTCCGTGGTCATCGACAATGTCGGCCACGATGCCCGGAATTGGCTGCGTGCAGGATCCGGGCTTCGTCGCCGTGACGCCAGGCAACGGCGTCATCATGATGCCGCCGGTTTCCGTCTGCCACCATGTGTCGACGATCGGACATCGCTCGCGCCCAATCACGCGGTGGTACCACATCCACGCTTCTGGGTTGATAGGTTCGCCCACCGATCCTAACAACCGAATCTTCGACAAATCGTAGCGCCGCGGTATCTCATCGCCGAGCTTCATCAACGCGCGAATCGCCGTCGGCGCCGTGTAGAAGATCGTGACACCATGCTGCTCGCAAATCTTCCAGAACCGCCCGCCATCCGGGAACGTCGGCGCGCCTTCATACATGACGAGCGTGGCGCCTGCCGCGAGCGGGCCATATGCGACGTAACTGTGACCCGTGATCCAGCCGATGTCGGCCGTGCACCAGAACACGTCGTCCTCGCGCAGATCGAATACCCATTGGCTCGTCAGTTTGGCGTTGAGTAGGTAGCCCGCGCTCGCGTGCTGGATACCTTTCGGCTTGCCCGTTGAGCCCGACGTGTACAACAGAAAGAGCGGATGCTCCGCGTTGACCACCACGGGCTCACAACTCGGGTTTTGGCCGTCGATCTCATCGTGCCACCACACATCGCGACCGGTCTGCATCGCCACGTCATGTCCCGTGCGGCGCAGAACGATCACTTTGCGGATCGTGGCGCAGCCCGACTCGAGCGCTTTGTCAGCGGCCGCTTTCAACTCGACCACATGCCCGCCACGCCAGCCGCCATCCGCCGTGATGAGCAACGACGCTTGCGCGTCCTCGATGCGATCCTTCAGCGAGTTCGCGGAGAAACCACCGAACACGACCGAGTGCACCGCGCCGATGCGCGCGCACGCTTGCATCGCAACCACGGCCTCTGGCACGAGTGGCATGTAGATGACAACGCGGTCACCCGGCTTCACACCGTGGGCGAGAAGCACGTTTGCGAAGCGGCAGACCTCGGCATGCAACTCGCGATACGACACGTGGCGCGAGTCACCGGGCTCGCCCTGAAAGATGATCGCCGACTTGTGGCCGCGTTCCGCGAGGTGCCGATCGAGGCAATTCGCGGACACATTCAGTTCCCCGTCGGTGAACCAGCGATAGTTCGGCGCGCGGGAATCGTCGAGCGTGACACTGAAGGGCTTGTGCCAGTTGATCTCGGTGCGCGCCAAATCGGCCCAGAAACCCACGTGATCGGCAGCGGCTCGCTCCCGCATCGCCTGAACATCTGCGGCCGACAAACGCGCTTTGGCGACGAATGCGGGCGGCGGTGGAAAAACGCGATTCTCGGCCAGGACGGATTCGATGTTTTTGTTCTTGGACACGCGACGTTACCCCTACAGAAACTCAGCCTCTCGCAGCTAAGAGAATACCCTACCAACCGCAGCATCTAAACCCGAACAGCCGCCGCCGCGTCGAAAGGAAAACCCCAGGAGGCTTTATGGAACGCAATCTGTTTGCTGGCACCGCTATCGCGTTGGTTATGTTCGCTGTGCCACAAGCCCACGCCTGGGACGTCGGCTGTCGCTACACGAAAGACGTCACGGCCGGCATCGACGCGCAAGGCGCCACGCAAATCATCGTCCGCGCGGGTGCGGGTGATCTCGATGTTCGCGGCGTCGCGGGCGCCAATCGAGTGGAGGCGCGCGGCGGTGCCTGCGCCTCTGACGCAACGGTGCTGGAGGGCATCCGCATCGACGTGCGACGCGATGGCTCGGTCATCCATGTCGAAACCGTCATCCCAAAGAAGAACGGCGTGATGGTTAACGACTACGGCAATGCCATATTGAATCTCGGGCTCGCGCTGCCCGACAACCTGCCACTCATCGTGACCGATTCATCCGGCGACGCCACCATTGCCAATGTCGCCGCACTCGAGGTCCAGGACAGCTCCGGCGACCTGACAATTCGCAACATCGCGGGCGCCGTCGCGGCGACGGACAGCTCAGGCGATCTCTTGATCGAATCCGTGGGCAGCGCGCGGCTCGACGACAGTTCGGGTGATGTTCGCATCCGCCAAGTTGCCGGGGATGCCGAGGTCACAGCCGATTCCTCGGGCAACATCGAGTTCGACGAGGTGCGGGGAAATGCGACGGTGACGGCCGATAGCTCTGGCGACATCGAGGCCCGAAACATCGGTGGCGACTTCCGCGTGGGTGCCGACACGAGCGGCACGATCACGCACACGCGTGTCCAGGGCAATGTCCAGCTTCCTGACTAACAACTTTATCGTGTCGAGTTCGCAGCGACAGCCGCGCTGTCGCAACCCGAAACTTCTCTCACCTCGCCCGCAAAAAAACTCTATGTCGCCTAAGGCTCTTGCTTAGCGTGCTTCCCTAAACGACGATCGGGTTCGCTCGGCGGCGTACAACCCAATTCGCGGATTGCGAGACGCGCGCGCGCCTGTAACCATGCGCAGGCGAAGCCACGCCAACCAGACTTGCCAGGCCGCATGCAGTCGCGAACGAGGAAAACTGACACGCTGCGATTTCTGCCCGTTGTGACGGCAGTCGCGGCTGTGTTTGTGTTGCTGACCGGCTGCCACCGCGCGCCGGATGAAAACTTCCGCGTGGTCGATCGGCAAACGATCGAGTTCCGTACGAACGTGCCGCACAAGATGCAGATCAGGTTGGCGGCGGGCACGTATTCGATTCGGCTTCAAGAGGCGGATGTCGACGTTAGCGCAAAACTAACTACTGCGAACGGGCTGCTCTCGACTCGGGACCCCGTCGCCCGCCGCGGCATCCATGTGTTCCACGTCGCGTTGTCGCGCCCCACTGCAGCCGAGCTCGTGGTCACGAACGACGAGCAAAGCGCGAATGCCGGCCGCGTCACGCTAGAAGTGCGGCGCTGGCAAAGCAAACCCGGCGCGGAGCCGTCGGCCCTCGAGCAAGGCGACATCGCGTTGGCCGATGCCCTCGTGGCGCCGCTCTCGGAAGGCGACGACGACGCACTCCGAACGATGACCGACCTGCAGCGCGCGATCCAACATTTT
Organism: uncultured Steroidobacteraceae bacterium; assembly: GCA_964444835.1. Lineage (GTDB taxonomy): Bacteria > Pseudomonadota > Gammaproteobacteria > Steroidobacterales > Steroidobacteraceae > CADEED01. The sequence goes on along the minus strand of CAYUIT010000023.1, from coordinate 30,908 downwards.
GAGACGGCGCGGGCGCCCAGCGATGTCGCCGCTGCGCAGCTCGCGCTCGCCTCCATTCAATACGATCTACTGGGCGCCTGGCTCGACGCGCAAAGCAATGCCGAGGCTGCATCGAAAGCGTTCACTAAGGCGGGCGATTCGGCGAGCGCGGCCGCAGCGCAAGTCCTCTTGGCCGCGGCCAAACTCGAGCAAGCAAACGAAATTTCGTCGGCGCAAGATAAGTCGCGGCGCTTCGAACTCCTGCGCTCAGCCGATGGCATCCTCGCCACCAGCAGTGAACGCTTGCGTGAGCTCGGACTGTTAGCTGCTCAAGCGGACGCGATCAATCTGCGCGGTGTCGGCCGCTGGTACGGGCGCGACTTCGAAGCCGCGCGAGGCTATTTCCTGCAAGCGTCGCGACTCGCCCAGTCGCTCGAAGGCACGCGCAAACTGCAATCCAAGATCCTTGGCAATCTCGCGTGGCTCGATTTCGTGAGCGGTCGCCCACGCGATGCGGCGGCTGAGTACGAGGACTTGCTCGCGTCACTCGACCCCGACCGCGAAGCGGAGGTCTATGCGGCGCACGTTGCCAACTACGCGCTGGTACAAACGGCCTTGGGTAACTTCGACATCGCCATCCGACGCCATGCCGCGCTGCTCGAACACGCCACCAAGATTCGCGATGAGTCCCTACGACTGCAGCAACTGATCGCGATCAGCTCCCTGGCATTGCAGCAAGGCGATGCACGCCGCGCGCTGGATAACGCCCGCACTGCGCTCGCCGCAACCGATCCTCTCAAAGAGGGTAGCCGATACAACTCGGCATTGCGCGTTGCCGGTCAAGCCGCCTTGCGGCTCAGCGAGGTAGCGACCGCCCGAGACTACTTCATGCAGTTGTTAGATCGCTCCATGAGCCCGCGCGAATCCGCGCTGGCGCGCGTGCTGCTCGCGCAAACACACCGCGCGTTCGGCGATACGCGCGAGGCCCGTCAGCAACTCGAGCGGGCGCTTGAAGAGAAAGACGATTGGCTGCGCGCCCAAGCCCTGACGGAGCGAGCGCGGCTGTTGCTGGACGAACGCCAGGCCACCGCGGCCATCGACGACCTAACGATCGCCGACGAGTCCTTTGCGCGCATCGGCCTTGATACTCCGCGCATCGACACGCGGACATTACTCGCGCGCGCCTACACCCAGCTTGGCAAGCGCGAACAGGCACTGACGGCGGCAGACGAGGCGATCGCATTGGTTCGTTCGATCCGATCACGCTCTGCGGATCTGGAAGTCCGCGCCTCGTTCCTCGCCGCGCAATATGCGCCGTATGAGGCGAAGATCGATGCGCTGTTGCTTCCGAAGCGCGGTGCCGCCGGCCGCCAAGCTAACGAGCAGAGCCATTGGGCTGCCATCGCCGCTGCGGAAAGCGCGCGTGCACAAGGCCTCGCGGAGCTGCAGCGCGACGGGGTGGGGCGATTTACCGCGACGACGACGGACGAGCTGCGCCTGCGCGACACGCTGGTCGCACAGCGTCTGTTACTCGAACGTCGCCTGCAGCGGACGACCGTCACCGATCCATCGGTCATCGAGATCCGACGCGAAATCGCTGAGGCCGAAGCACGGCTCGCAGCACTTGCCGCGTCGGCGCAGCGAGCGCCACGGAGCGCCCTGTCGAGCGATGGCACGAGCGAGGTGCAACTCGTTAAACTCGCTGCCGCGCTGCCCGAAGCCACTGCAGTGGCCTACTTTTTCGTCGGGCAGGAGCGTTCCCATTTCTGGATCGTGCGCCGGAATTCCGTTGCACATCGCGAGCTGCCGGGACGCCTTGCACTACACGCAGAGGTATTCCGCTTCCTCGGCCTCGAGGACGCTCGCGCCCGCAAGATCGACGTCACCGTTGACACGCCGACGCTGCGCGCAATCGGCGAACGGCTCGCAGAAACGGGCGCGCAACGTATCGCAGTGCTCGCCGATGGCCCGCTCAATTCGGCGCCGTTCGCGGCACTACGCTCAGGGCCTCAGCCGACCGCGCCATACCTCGTCGAACAAGCCGTCATCGCCTATCTGCCCTCGCTTGCAGCGACCTTACCGGGTAGCAAGCCCGTCAGAACTGCACACAAAGCAAGCCGCGTCGCCATCGTTTCAGACCCGGTATACGCCGTGGACGATATTCGGCTCGCGGCAGCCGGCCCCGCGCCGAGCCGCCTACGCGCGTCGAGCAATGACGATCTCACGCGACTGCCTTACTCCGCTGCCGAGGCGCGCGAAATCAAACGGCTCTACACGCCAGCGCAAATCATCGACCTCGGCGGGTTCAATGCCACGGCAGCCGCCGTCGCTAAACTGCCTTTCAATGACCTCGCCATCTTCCATTTCGCGGGTCACGCCATCGCTCGCGATGACGAGCCGCTGCTCTCCGCCTTGCATCTGAGCGTCTACGACGATCGTCGCACCCCCCTGGAGAATCCTTCGATCACGGCAGAAAGGGTTTTGCGGCTTGGTATGCGCGCTGACTTGGTCGTGTTGAGCGGTTGCTCGACGGCAGGCGGTGTGCCGGTTGCAGGCGAGGGAATGCTCGGGCTAACACATAGTTTTCTCGCGAATGGCTCTCGCTCTGTCGTCGCTTCGCTGTGGCCGGTCGATGACGCGCAAACCGCGCGGCTCATGGGTCGGTTTCACGATGCATACCGCGCCGGTGCAAGTGCTCCGGAGGCATTGGCAATTGCACAACGGGCTGCTCTGGCTGGCAGTCGGAACGAAGAACTGACTCAGGATTGGTTCAGTTTTGTCGCTTTCGGTACAGATTTAGTCAGAGAAGATACAAAATGAACGAGACGAGAGAGGAGTGACAAATGAGCTTGACCCCGAGTAAACAGCGCTGGCGCTTGCTAGTGGCAGCGGCAACGGTCGCACTCGCACCCGCGGCGTTTGCCGCTGAGCCGGATGCTGCAGTCGCCAATTGGCTTGGCAACGAAATCAAGATCGTAGCCTCAGAGCAAGAAGACCACGTCCCACTGGGCGGGCGCATCACGCTGGTGTACGACTCAACCGACGACGTCTACCGCGCCTGCGCTCGGCAAACACCCACGCAAAGCAGCAAGTGGCGCGGCGATTGGGCCTCGCCTTGCGCAGTTGCACTGCAGCTCACCAAAGGTACGCGCTATTGCACGCTGGCGGACATCAAGGCGGGTAACGCCGAAGTGTTGTCTTCGTGCCATCGACTGCGAAGCCAAGAAGTCGTTATGCATCCGACCGCGGATCTGAAGGGTGATGAGTTGCACGATCTCATCGTGTTCTTGCTCGAGCCAGTACCGCCGAAAAAGAAGGGGGGCATCGCGATTCTCCTCGACTCTCCGGCGCGTGTGACGCACAACGGCATCATTCACGGCGACCCCTGAGTGACGGTCGCGATGCGCGACGGTCATGGCGCTGATGCGAAGCATTGGGTCCGCGTGGATCGCGCAAGCGTGTGCCTGCCTGCTCGTCGGCCTGCTGCCTCAGTGCAGCTGGGCCGGCGAGCAAACGCAGAGCGCGAGTAGCGCCCTCCTCCCTCTCAGTGTCGAGCGCTACATAGCGCTCGATCCGGATGCGCCGTTTAGTGTTAATGCGGCCTGTGCTGCGTGGGCGGGGTTGGAGCGGTCAGGCCGTCGTGCGGGCGTAGCTGCAGCCCCAACCCCTGGCGCGTTTGCGCCGCTCATCTTGTTTCCCAACCGGGCCACGTCGCCTGCAAAGCTGGCGCGCGCGGTCGTCGGTCGTGCATCGGCAGAGCACACCGCGACCACCGTTGTGGTGCAAGTGCCGGATATCGCAAGTCGTAGAGCATTACGCGACTGGCTCGCAAGCTTGCCCGTCGAATACGCTGAGCCTGACTGCGACGGGCCAAATTTCGCCACCACGAGCAACGAGCCAGCCCGCGGCGTTCAATTGACGAGTGAGGCGTGCTGGTCCGAATCAGCTCGCGCTGCATTTCCGAACGATCCCTGCATCACCTCGCTCTGGGGCCACCACGCCATCGGCTGGACTCCCGACATCGCGTCGCGCTCGAAGCGCCGCACGGTCGCGGTCATCGATTCAGGCATCGACGCGCAACACGAGGATCTCGTCGGCGCCATCGCGTCGCCACGACGGCTGGCGTGGTGGTCAGAGCGATCGTCGCCTATCGCTGGTGAAGTATCGGACGCGCGCTGCCGTGGGCCTGCTGGCTGCTATCCGCACGGAACGCAGATGGCCGGCACGATTGCGGGACGCATGAACAATGGCGTCGGGCTCGCGGGCGTGGCACCAAACAGCCAGCTCCTGCCGATACGGATTGCCCGCGTCGATCACGGCAATTTGATGCGGTTGTCGAGCATCGCCGCCGCGATCGATCTCGCAGCGGAATGGGGCGCCGACGTCATCAACGTCAGTGCGAAATGGCCGGTCGATAGTCGTGCGGTGCGGGAAGCACTGCAACGCGCTACGGGTCCTGGAGCGGACCCAAAGCGGTTGGTTGTCACGGGCTACACCGTGAGCTTCGGTACACAAGACCAGCTCGTCGAGGGCTATCCCTCGCGGTATCGGTACATGCCGGGCGTCATTGCAGCTGCACCCGGCGGCCCGCTGAACGCCGACAGCGCGGCGACGTGGCGACGAACGGCGCTGCCGCTGGACGGCCCGATCACAGCCCCTGGTGTGGACATCGTTGTAACGACGACACAGAATGCCAACGGCGGCTATGCAGTGTCTCAGGCAGCCGGCGCATCGAGTGCCGCTGCCTATACATCCGGCGCCATTGCGCTTATCTGGGGGACGCCTCCCCTAGATAAGTGCGGTGCGAGGGAGATAAAGCGGCTACTATTTTGCCGTAGTCGATCGACGAATCACTCGAGATACCCCTGGATCAATGTCGACTTCCTGCAAGAAATGGCCAAGCTCCCAGCAACCTCGAGTTGCTCCGATGCTTTGGCGGCAGCGGGGTGTACGGACTAACAACTGCAAGAGCGTGCCGGCACCGTGAGCGACCTCACGGAGCTCGCTCTGCGTGCGATGGCGGGTGACCGAGCCGCCGAAGACGCACTACTCGCGCGCCTGCGCCCCGGCGTAATCGCCGTGTTGAAGCAAGGCCCGTTCCGTCGCTGGATCGAACCGGAAGATTTGGCGCAAGAGGCGTTGCGTGTGCTGGTCGAACGTTTGCGTGCCGGCAATCTGCAGGAACCCGAAAAAATTGCGGCATTTCTTGCGCAAACCGCGCGCAAGCTCGCGCTCAACGCGGTGCGCAAAGTGGCACGTCAGCAAACCGTCGTCGACTCAGAGCTCGTCGACGAAACCGCTCTCAGTGTGGGCTTGGAAACGAGCGAACCCGACGACGATCACTTGGCTCGCGCAGTTGTTAGGCTGCTCGAAAACCTGCCCAACGAGCGCGATCGCTATCTGTTGCAGCGCTTTTACATTGACGGTGTCGACAAGCCGTCACTGTGCAAAGAATTGAATCTGTCGCACGCGCACTTCGATCGCTTGCTATTTCGTGCGCGCTCGCGCTTCCGTCTATTGTTGAATAAGGAAATGCCCGACTTCGGCCTGGTGGCGAGGCTTACGACTTTTGTGCTGCCGCTCGCACTCGCTGGGTCGCTGTGGAGACTGTTGCCCTGAGAGTAACGCCGCGGTCGTGACAGAAGTGCGCCATGGATAGCTTTCCCGATCACGACATCGCGCGGTTCCGCGACCAGATCCCGCAGTACGTGGCAGGCGTTATGTCACCTCGCGAACGTCTCGAGTTCGAAGCGTTTGTCATCGAACACCCTGAACTTGAAGCGGAGATCGAGGCGGAGCGACAGCTGCGCAAAGGTTTTTTGGCCGCACATCGCGCGGGCATGCTGGGTTTGGAGCCGCCGCGCGCGCAATGGCGTCAGTGGGTACCGGCAGTCAGTACAGCCGCAACGATTGCTTTCGTCGCCTTTGCGGTGCTGCTGAACGATCGACAGTCCGATCGCAGTGCGACAGCCGAGGCGGTCGCGGCTCTGGCGGAGCATGCGCACTCGCCCCACGGCATGCAAATCTTGACGCTCGCTCGTACGCGTAGCGCTGGCACGACGCCAGACTTTCGCGCCACCGTCGCCGACTTGCCCGATCACCTTCTGTTGCAGCCCAATGTCGTCGTGCTCACCTGCGCCGACGGCAGCATCGACTTCGAGTGCGCGGGCGGCGGCGCCCCGTCCGTTCCGCAGTATGCGGAGTACGACATCGAGATCGTCCATCGCCATAGCGGCGCGAGCGCGTATCGGTCTGCGCCGGTCACCGGTTCCGCCGACACGCCGCTGTCGTTCGTGCTGCATCCGCGCGCGCTCGAAGTTGGCGACTACGACTTGTTAGTGCGCGGTCGCTCGACAACGCACGAGGAAATCGTCGGTCGCTTCTGGTTGCAGATCAACCCGAATCGCTGACGAGCGCTGCCAAGCGCTCCGCTTGCTTGCGCAACATCGGCCCGAAGTTGTGCCGATCAAAGAATTCCTGCAAAGCCACCATATCTGGCGCGCGGCGCCGTAACGTCGCGTGGTCGACGTCAAGCGGCATGTCGCACGCAATCTCCGTGAGACGCCGCGCGAGGAACGCAGCTTCACGATGCTCGGCGAGCTTACTGGCAAGTTTGCTCGCGCCCCGAATCGGCAGCGATCCCACTTGCTCGAGATTGTCATAGACCTCCTCGAGGGATGCGAACTCGCCCATCAGCGCCGCAGCGGTCTTTGGCCCAACGCCCGGCACGCCCTTGATGTTGTCGACACTGTCGCCCGTCAACGCCAAGTAGTCCGCGAAGCGCTCCGGGCGCACACCAAAGCGCTCCGCGATCTGGTGATACCGGTATTGCGCGTTGTCGGTGTAATCCCAGAACACGTCGCCTTCCCGTATCAGTTGCGCCATGTCTTTGTCGCGTGTCACCACGGTTGCTGGCATTCCCGCTTTGCGGGCGCGCGTCGCGAGCGTGCCGAGAATGTCATCCGCTTCAAACTCAGGGCTGCCAAATTCCGGCACGCCGATCAGGCGGCAAAACTCGCGGCAACGCCCAAACTGGAGCTTCAAATCGGCCGGCGCCGGCTCTCGATTGGCTTTGTAGGCGGGATAAATTTGGTTACGAAACGAACTCGTCAAGCTCTCGTCGAACGCGACAGCCATCAAGCGCGGCTTCGCGCGCTCGATCAAGTCGCCCAAGAATCGCGCAAAGCCGAACGTCGCATGCGCCGGGTTGCCGTCGCGATCCGTCATGTCGGGCGGCATCGAGTAGTAAGCACGGAACACGTACACCGATGCATCGACCAAATAGATCATTTGCGCCTCACTGCACGGGCCGCGCGAGCGCGTGCTCGAGCGCCTGCTCGAGCCGCAGAGCATGCACCGGAGCCTGCTCGGCGAACAATGCCTCGGCGCGGCTATCGCGTCGCCAGCTCGACTCCTGCGCGGAGCACCCCTCGAGCGTGCGCTGTACTAACAACCAAGTCTCAGGCCCCGTGCGAAACACGCCTTTGAAGCGCTCGACGCCCGCGAGCGGGGCCGCGGCACCCTCGGCCGCGAGGGCCGCCAATAACCGTGGCCGCGCAAAGACTGCCTCACGATCGATTGTCCAAGAAAGTGCCACGCGCCCGACTGCCTGCCGTTCAGTCCGTTCGCCCGCATACGGCCCGATCTGCACCGGCAACGCAGCTGGCCGCCGCTCCGCGTGCTCATGCTCGTGCTCGTGCTCGTGCGCGCCCGTGCGGGCCGCGGTCGCGCGGGACTCACGCGAGTGGGTGGCCGTCAATGCCTCCGTCGGGAGCAAGCCCTCGGACATCATGCCGCTCCAGCGCTTGGGCGGATAGAGTGACGCGGCGAGCGCGTCGAAGGCGTCGCGTTGTTCGGCCGTCGCACGCTCGGCTTTCGACAACACCAACACATCGGCCACCTCCGCTTGCGCGCGGCTGACGCTGTCGTTCGGCACTAACAACTCGTCGATCCGCTGCGGCTCGACCAAGCACACGATACTCTCGACGCACAGCGACCCGTATTGTTGATGCTGCAGCAACTCCTCGGTGATCGCCGCCGGATGGCCAATGCCCGAGGGTTCGATGATCAGCCGATCGGGACGCGTCACCCGCGTAAGCTCGCGCAGCTGCCGCGCGAAATCCATCTCACCCGCGCAGCACAAACAACCGCCCGGCACGAGGCGCACGTCGAACGCACCTTGCGCCGCGCCTGCGACCGTCAGCGCATCGATGCCGGATTCAGTGAACTCGTTGAGGATCACGATCCAGTTCTCGGTGGGCGGCTTGCGCGCCATCAGACGCGCAATCGCCGTCGTTTTGCCGGCACCCAGCGCGCCGGTTACGACCCACACCGGAATGGGCGGGTTCAAACGAGCCAGTCTTTGATACGCGCGTGCAGCGGCGACGAGCGCGGGAAATGCGCGATCAAATACTCCATCTGATCGGCCAACACGCGCCGGCCCTTCAAGAAAATGTACTCGGCGTACGTCGGCGTGAACGGCACTGCGATCAACTGCATCTTGGCCTGCTCCGGTGTGCGCGAGGCCTTGAGGTTGTTACAGCGACGGCACGCCGTGACGACGTTCGTCCAGATGTCCTTGCCACCTTGGCTGAACGGCCGCACGTGGTCGCGCGACAACTCGCGCGCCGTGAAACGCACGGCGCAATACATGCACAAATGCGCGTCACGACGAAACAAGGTCTCGTTGTTGAGCGGCGGAACATAGTCGCGGCGCGTATTGCCCGGGTTCCCGGTGTGCCCAACCGTGGCGATGATCGAGTTCACATCGAGCACGGTGCGCATACCGGTCCGCGCGCTGATGCCGCCGTAGAGCTTGAACAACAAGCTGCCACAGGTGTACGCGACTTGGTCCTGGTGATAGAGGCGAGCCGCTTCCTTGTAATCGATCCACTCGAGCGGCATGCCCGAGACGTCGGTGCGCAAGACATGCTGAGAGAGCGAGCGGCTGTCGCTGCCCGGGACGACCCGAAACTCCTCATTGAACCGCTCGGAAGCGGTGTAAACCTCGTTGCGCTGCATAACAGCCGTAAGATACGGCAGCCGGATGCGAGAATTCAACGGCGCAAGGCTTTCATTTGCTTGGCGAAAACGACGAACGGTCGCCTGCTCGCCACGAGCGGCACGCCTTGTTTGCGCGCAGCGGGCGGCTCAGTTGCGCGGTCGCAAGCGGCGCAGTTCCTGCCGCATCCGACGCTGTTCCAACATCTTGCGGCGCTCTTCGGGCGAGGCGTTGCGCCAACGCTCGCGCAGCTTGTTGCGCTGCTCCGGTGTCAGTTGTTTGAAGGCACGGAAATTCTCGCGTACCACCTCGCGCTCTTCCGGCGACAGGCGCTGGAACTCTTCGTAACGACGTTGCGCTTGCGCCCGACGCTCCGGCGACAGGCTGCGCCAGCGCTTGAAGCGCTCCTGCGCTTGCGCGCGTTGCTCCGGCGACATCGCCAGCCAGCGCTCCGCGCCGCGCGCCAGCGTGCGTTGGCGCTCGGCTGGCAGCGTGTCCCACTTGTCGGCAAAGCGCCCGAGCGCCTTTTGCTGCTCGCTCGATAGGGACGACCATGGCAGGGGCTGCGGTGCCGTCGCCGTGATACCCGACGTGTCGGCACTGGGCGCCGAGCCGCTCTGTGCAAACGCAGCGCCGCTGACGAGCGTCAACAAGAGCGTGAGCCGCGCAACGCGACCCATGCATGCTCCAAGTGACACTACCCTGCTCATGGTTCCTCGCTTTTCGGTTGTCCCGATTTCGTCTGGTTCGCAGCCGCCTTCGCCTTGGGCTTCGACTTCGCCGCGAGCTTCTGGACGTCCACGTCCGCCAAATACTCTTGAAAATCCTCATCCTCGACTTCGTCGACGCTACCGAGGAACTCGAGGAGATCCTCGTCGTCGACAGGCTCGGCCGCCGACACGCCGACCGGCGCCAACAGCACCACTGCCGTCGCCGATACTAACAACTGGCGCGAGCGTCGCCGCATCGTCAGCTCACGAGCCGAGTGACGCATCTGCGTCACCCGCCTCGAGCGTCGCCCACTCGTAGAATTCCAACTCGTCACCTTCCTCGGCGAGCTCGAGCGCATCGACGTCCGCGAACATGTCGACTTCGACTGCGGTGTCGACCGCCGCCGTCGGCACTGCAAGTGGGGCATCCGGGCGACCGGCGTACATCACCACCGCGAGCACGGCGACCGCCGCCACCGCACCTGCGGGCGCAAACTGGCGCCACCACACGCGCTCAGGCTTCTTCGCCTGCTCGAGCGCCGCGTAGCGCGCTTGTGTCAAGCGCGACAACGTGCGTCCGTCGAGCCGCGCGGCGCTCTCTTCGAGCACCTGCCGGCTTCGCTCCTCGAGGCGCGTCGCTGCGCTGTCGTTTGTTTCCTCGGTCACCACACGTCTCCTAAACGCGCTCGCAAGGTTTCGAGCGCCCGAAAATAATGCGTCTTCACACTGCCCTCGGAGCAGCCCATCGCGGCCGCAGTTTGCGCCACGTCGAGCGATTCCAAATTCCGCAGCAAAAACGCCTGCTGCTGGCGTGCCGGCAATTCGCGCACGGCTTGCTCTAACACGCCGATCGCCTCGTCGAGCTCGAGCTGGCGCAACGGCACCGGCTCGTGGCTCGCCGCCGCGGCGATCGGATCGAACTCGTCTTCGTCGTCGTCTGCGCGCTTGGCCGGCAACCACGCCATCACCCGACCGCGGACGGTGCGGCGCCGCTGCATGTCGCGTACGACGTTATCGAGGATGCGATAAAACAGCGGCTTCCATTCGTCGGCGGGCCGCGCCGCGTAGGACTGCACGAGCTTCATCATCGCGTCCTGCACTGCATCGAGCGCATCGTCGTCGTTGCGCAGCGCGAGCTGCGCGATCTTGAAGGCCTTGCGTTCAACGCCCGCCAAAAACTTTTCCATGGCGCGCGCGGAATCAGTGGTCGTGCTCAGAGAATCCCTCCGCAGGGCCGCCGTCATCGGCGTGCTATAAACGGGCGCGAGCGTAGCAAAGGCGGTCATGCGGGGTATAACGCTTCGCGACGCGGGCGGTTGACCGAGCCCGGCACCGCCGCACCCGCACTACGAATCAGTAACTTACGCACAAGTTCGAAGACCCGACGTCATATGTTTGTCATAAGCGGCCTACCGGCGTGCCCTGTGCGGTATCAAGCCACTGATTTATATGGATTTTCATCGAATTGGTCGCGATTCGATCAGGCGCACGCAAAACACGCGAAACGCGGCGGTTTTTCCGCTGTGCGAGGGGCTTCTCCACAGTGTTATCCACAGACTCTGTGGACAAGCCCCGCGAGCGGCCCATGACCGAACCGCAAGTCGTGCGCGTGGCGCTCGACACCCCCATCCGCAAGGCATTCGACTACTGGGAGCCTGACGCGCAAGGCGGGCGCCGGGCGCTGCCCGGCACGCGCGTTCGCGTACCGTTCGGTCGGCAACATCTCGTGGGCGTCGTACTCGAGGTGGGCGTTGCGGCCGACGTGCCGCAGGCCAAGATGAAGCGGATCACCGAAGTGCTGGATCCGGCGCCGGTCTTCGACACCGAGTTGCTCAAGTTGTTAGCGTTTGCCGCCGCGTACTACCACCACCCCATCGGCGAGGTCACGGCTGCCGCGTTGCCGAAACTGGCACGCGAGGGAGCCGCCGCGACCGCGCTCTCGACTCTGTGGTTCGCCACACAGGCAGGCATCGCTGCGCTTGAGACCGTGGAGCTGCGCCGCGCGCGCAAACAACACGCGGTTCTCGCCCGAATTGCGACGCATGCCGACGGCATCGACGCCGACACGCTCGACGCCGAGTTTCCGAACGCACGCGACACGTTGCGCAATCTCGTCAAGCGCGCGCTCGTCAGCTCGGCCGAAGTCGCGGCCGTCGCCGCGACCGCCACGGCGGACGCTGCGCTCGTGCAGCAGGTCGCGTGGCAACCGAGCGACGAACAACGCGCCGCCATCGAGCGCATTGCGGCCGCACTCGGATCGTTCAACACGATCTTGCTCCACGGCATCACCGGCAGCGGCAAAACCGAAGTGTATTTACGCGCCGTCGAAACCACCTTGCGCCGCGGCGAGAATGTACTCGTGTTAGTACCCGAGATTGGGCTAACACCTCAGTTGGTCGGCCGCTTCGCGGCACGATTTACCGTGCCACTCGCGGTGATGCACTCGGGCCTCACCGATCGCGAGCGGCTCGACGCGTGGCGCCGCGCGTTGTCTGGCGAGGCGCGGATCGTCATTGGCACGCGTTCCGCAGTGTTCTCGCCGGTGGTAAATCTCGGCCTGATCTTGATCGACGAGGAACACGATGCCTCGTTCAAGCAACAAGACAGCGCGTTTCGCTACTCGGCGCGCGACCTCGCCATCGTGCGGGCGCAGCAGCGCGGCGTCCCGGTCGTGCTCGGCTCGGCGACACCGTCGCTCGAAACCTTGCACAACGCGCTCACGGGGCGCTATCTGCATCTATCGCTACCGCGTCGCGCGGGCCAGGCCTCGCCGCCGCGCGCGGCCACCGTCGATCTTCGCGAGCATGCGGTGCGCCAAGGGCTCTCGACTCCAGCCGTAGACGCGATCCGTCGGCATCTCGACGCGGACGGCCAAGTGCTGGTGTACATCAATCGGCGCGGCTATGCGCCCACGCTCGCCTGCACCGCTTGCGGTTGGTGCGCGCCATGTCGCGACTGCGACGCCAAGCTCACCGTGCATTTGGGCGCGAACCAGCTGCGTTGTCATCACTGCGGCGCGCAAGCGGCACTGCCCACGAACTGCCCACAATGTGGCTATGCCGTGCGCGCCGTAGGCCAAGGCACCGAGCGCGTCGAAGAAACACTCGCGGAACTGTTCCCGCACGCACCCATTGCGCGCCTCGATCGCGATGTCGCACGCAAGCGGGGCGACATCGAGTCGGTGGTCGCGCGCATTGCCTCAGGCGAGGCTCGCATTCTGGTCGGCACGCAGATGGTGACGAAGGGGCACGACTTCCCGAACCTCACGCTGGTCGTCATCTTGAACGCCGACCATGGCTTGTTCAGCACCGACTTTCGGGCGCCGGAACGACTCGCGCAAACCATCGTGCAGGTCGCCGGTCGCGCCGGGCGTGCGGAACGCGCTGGCGAAGTGCTGATTCAGACCGAGTATCCCGAGCATCCGCTACTGCAGAGCTTGTTGCTGCATGGCTATGACGGCTTTGCCACGACGGCACTTGCCGAGCGACAGGCCGCGCGCTGGCCACCGTTCGCCCGATTGGCAGCGCTACGCGCGAACGCGCTGGAGCAAGCGACCGCGATCGAGTTCTTGCGAGAAGCGCGCCGTCAAGCTGGCAAGCCCGCCGCGCTCAAGTTACTCGGGCCGGCGCCGGCCGCGATGGCCAAGCGAGCGGCTCGCTACCACGCGCAGTTGTTAGTGGAGGCCGAGGACCGCGCGCTGCTGCATCGCTTCCTCGGGCCGTGGCTCGAGCGCATCGAGCAGCAGTCGACGCCGCGCGACCTGCGCTGGTCGCTCGACGTCGACCCGCTCGAGCTCTTCTAGCGCTTACTGCGCGGCGCCGTGCTTGTGCGCGGCGTGCGCTGCGCGGATCTCTTGCGGCGTCAGATAGCCGTTCTTGTCGCCGTCGAGTTGCGTGAACCGCTCGGCGATGCGCGGCATCTTGGCTTGCGCCTCATCGAGCGACAGCTGGCCATCGCCGTTCATGTCGGCGTCTTGCCACTTCTGCTTGGCGTGATCGCGCATCTTGCCGCGCATTTCGCCGCGCTTGGCCTGCATCTCCTCGCGCGTCACGAAGCCATCCTGGTTGGCATCGATCTCCGCAAAATGCGTCGAGAGGTGGCCGCGCTTGCCCGCATCGGCTTCGGCCTTCGACAGACGCCCATCCTTGTCGGCGTCGAGTTCTTGCCACATGCGATCGGCCATCGCGGCGCGGTCGGCTTTGGGATCCCCAGCGACGGCAAGCGTCGCCAGACTCATTGCCACGGCGACGCCGACAGCGGCAACGCCCAACTTGATCTGTGATTTCATGACTGTATGCCCCAACGAAAGCTACGGTAACGACCCCCACAACGCGCGAGGCCACCCTAGGTTGACGCCGCCAACGACAAAAAGTTGCGTCAGCGGAGCGCGAGGCTGAACAGATTGATTTCCTCGGTCGCAGGCGGGCGTTGGAGGCGCCGTTCGAGCTGAAAGCCGAGCTTCTCGAGCAAGCGAATCGAGGCCACATTGTCGAGCGAGGTAATCGCAAATAGCTGCGTAAGGGCGAGAGTCTCGCGCGCATACTCGATGAGTCCCCGCGATGCCTCTGATGTGTAACCCGACGCGCGGTACTCGGGCAGTAGAGCGAAACCGAGGTCGGGTGCGTCTAAGAAATCGCGCCGCACCAGGCCGCACATGCCGATCGGCGTGCCGTTCTCACGCAACGTGGCCGCATAGAGCCCATGGCCATGGCGGTGGTAGCTGTCGATCGGCCCGGCGCGCAGGTAGGCGCGCGCCTCCGCCTCGTTGCGCACGCCGCGATCGCCAATGAAGCGCAGGAACGCCGGATCGTTCAGCAGACGCAGGATGAATGGAGCATCCTCCTCGACGAGATGCCGCAACGCGACGCGCGATGTTTCCAGAATCAGCATCAGAATAAGCACCCGAATCGTCGAACAGCGGAGCGTGAAATCATGGCGGCAACAAGCATAGGACAAATTGCCATCACCGTCGCGGACGTGGCGCGGTCGTTACCCTTCTATCGCGATGTACTCGGCCTACCGCTGCTTTTCACGGCTGGCCCGCAACTCGCGTTCGTCGCTGCCGGCGACGTGCGCCTGATGCTAACAACACCACAGGGCGCGGGTCAGGTCGGCGCGAACTCCGTGCTGTACTTTCGCGTCACGGACATCGAGCGAGCGTTTGCCACCATGTGCGAGCATGGCGCGCACGCGGAACGCGCACCGCAACTCGCGGCGAAAATGCCTGACCATGAGCTGTGGATCGGTTTCGTACGCGATCCGGACGGCAATCTCGTCGGGCTCATGGAAGAGAAGCGCCTCGCGGCCATGTAGCGGCTGGAACTTGCTAGAATTTCGGCTCGTTCCCCCGAGCTACCGTGTGACCCTGTGAAAGCACCCTTGGAAGCGCTGCTGAGCCAAGCGCTCGCATCTCTCGTTCCGCATGTCCTCAGTGAAGTCCCCGATCGCTCGGTGGCAACCGTCGAGCGCGCGCGCGATCCGCAGCATGGCGATTTCGCGACCAATGCGGCCATGCGCCTTGCCAAGAGTGCCCGCAAGAATCCCCGCGAACTCGCGCAGGCCATCATTGCTGCCTTGCCGCCGAACGACGTCATTGCGAGCGCCGAGCTCGCTGGCGCAGGCTTCATCAATTTCCGCCTGCATCGCAAGGCTTTCGTCAGCGAACTCGCCAAAGCGCTCGAGCTGGGCGACCGCTACGGTCGCAGCAACCTCGGACAAGGCACGAAAGTGCTGCTCGAGTTTGTCTCCGCCAACCCCACCGGTCCCTTACACGTCGGGCACGGACGGCAGGCGGCTTACGGCGCCACGCTCGGCAACTTGCTCGACGCAGCCGGCTACCAAGTTCATCGTGAGTTCTACATCAACGATGCCGGACGGCAAATCGATATCCTCGCCGTAAGCTTGTATGTGCGTTACCTCGAGCTATGCGGCGAGACCGTGCCGTTTCCGTCGAACGGCTATCGCGCTGACTACTTGCTGCCCATCGCACAAGCGCTGCACGCAAGCCGCGGCAATGCGTGGCGACATCCCGCTGGGGACCTGCTCTCAGGCGTGCCTGCTGACGCCCCTGCGGGTGACAAAGAAAAGCACATCGATGGCCTGATCGCGAATGCGCGCAGCTTGTTAGGTGAGACTGGGTTCGAACAACTGATTACGTTCGGCCGCGATGCGATGCTCGCGGACATTCGCGACGATCTCGCAGCATTCGGCGTGAGGTTCGATCGCTGGTATTCCGAACGCGAGCTCGGCACGAGCGGAGCGATCGACACGGCGATCGCGAAGCTGCGGCAAGACGATCTCATCTACATCAAGGACGGCGCGCAGTGGTTTCGCGCCACGCAGTTCGGCGATGACGAGGACCGCGTCGTCGTGCGCGAAAATGGCGTGAACACCTATTTCGCGTCGGACATTGCCTACCACTACGAGAAGCGTTGTCGGGGCTTCGACCAACTCATCGACGTGCTCGGCGCGGATCATCATGGTTACGTCGCGCGTGTGCGCGGCGGCTTGATAGCGCTCGGCCAGCCGGGCGATTGTCTCGAGGTGTGTCTCATTCAGCTCGTCAGCCTGTTTCGGAACGGCGAAAAAGTGTCGATGGGTAAGCGCGAAGGCAACTTCGTCACCTTGCGCCAGTTGCGAGACGAGGTCGGTAACGATGCGTGCCGCTTCTTCTATCTGATGCGCAGCAACGATCAACCGCTCGATTTCGATCTCGAATTGGCCAAGACACGCAGCAACGAGAACCCCGTGTTCTACATTCAGTACGCGCATGCGCGCGTCGCGAGCGTCTTCAAAGAACTCGATGCCCGCGGCCTCGCATTCGATGCGCAGCAGGGCATTGCCGCAGCGGAGACGCTGGCCGCTGCGCACGAGCAGGCTGTGCTCACGGCGCTATCGCGTTACCCGGAGGCGTTGGAGCTTGCCGCGGTGAATCGCGCACCCCACGCGCTGGTGCATTACTTGCGCGACCTCGCGAACACGTTTCACACTTGGTACAACGCAGAGAAATTCATCGTCGACGATACCGGCACGCGGAATGCGCGACTCGCGTTGGCGCGCGCGACGCAACAAGTCATTCGCAACGGTCTGACGTTACTCGGCGTATCCTCGCCGACGAGCATGTAGTTAGGACCCAAGCATGGCTACCGCACGTCCCAAGATCACCTCGCGCGATTACAAGCACGCTCGGCCTAACAGCTTCGATTGGCAGCGGCTGCGTTGGCGGGAGTTCGGCGCGGGGCTCGGCATCGGCCTCGCGGTCGCACTGATCGTGCACGTGTATCATCTCGGCGCAGCGAAGCGCGCAGCGCAAGAAGCGGCTGAGACGCCACGGCCCGCCGCCAATGCGCGCGTAGCCGCGGCGAGCGAGGTGCCGGCGGAGGACGAAACCTCGCAGTCATACGATTTCTA
The DNA here is from genome assembly GCA_964444835.1 of uncultured Steroidobacteraceae bacterium. GTDB lineage: Bacteria > Pseudomonadota > Gammaproteobacteria > Steroidobacterales > Steroidobacteraceae > CADEED01. Next base: position 13,808 of record CAYUIT010000023.1, on the reverse strand, counting down.
CGACATGCTTCCGAAGTTCGAAGTCGTCGTGCCGGAGAAAGACAAGGAAGTCAGCAGCGAGCGCGACACGACGCTCGGGCCCGTCGAACGCCCTGGAATCTACGTGCTGCAAGCCGGTTCATATCGCGACGTCGCCGAAGCGGATCGCATCCGCGCGCAGCTCAAGGTGCAAGGCATCCAAGCGAACGTGCAACGCGTGTCGGTCGACGAAGACGTTTGGCATCGCGTGCGAATCGGCCCCATCACCGATCTGAAAGAATTGAATCGCTTGCGCAGCAAATTGCGCGCGGCTGATCTCGACGCGCTCGTCATTCGCGTTGGCGAGTAGCGACACTCGCGCTGTCGTCGCGCGGCGACGCGCGGAATTGAGTCGCATTTTTTCATTCGTCGCTTTGGCGACACTTTGCAGCGCGCATGCCGCGTGTCTACAGTGCGCGTCATCCAGGGCAAACTCATCGCGAGGTGAGGGCGCAAAGCCTCCGGTGTCGAAACGCGCTGCGGCGCAGTTCGAGATAGCGGGGTTACCGAGCTAACAACTCAAGCTCGTCAGTCGCCGCCTTGGTGCTTCATCGAGAGGACACCCAGCGCATGCGACGCAAGAAGACCGCACGATCGATCGCCACCTTGATGCTCGTACCCGTGCTCATCACGGGTTGCGGCGGAGACGACTCGACGAGTGCATTCAATTTCGGCGCCGAGCTGCGGGGCCTCGGAACGAGTGGTCGCATCCAGAACGCCGCACCGACGCTGAGCGGTGTACCTGCGGCGCAGGCGGCGATCGACGCGTTCTATGAGTTTGCGCCCGCCGCGAGCGACCCCGACGGTCACGCGCTCGAGTTCACGATCACGAATCGCCCGTCGTGGGCGACTTTCGACGCGCGCACCGGACGGTTGGTAGGCACGCCCACGGCGAATGACACGGGCGTCTACGCCAACATCATCATCGGAGCATCCGACGGCCGCGCAAGTGCGACGCTTGGACCCTTTACGATCGCAGTCGGAACCGGTCTTGCCTCGATGCCTGGCACGGGCACGGCCGAGCTCAGTTGGAGCCCGCCGACGCAAAACAGTGACGGCACACCCGCCACCGAACTCGCTGGCTATCGCGTGTACTACGGCCAAGATCCGCAGGCGCTGAGCTTCAGCGCAACGCTCCCGGATCCGCAGCACACGCAATACACGGTAACCGGGTTGCCCGCTGGAACTTGGTACTTTGCCGTGGCGGCCGTAGCCTCGAGCGGAATCGAGAGCGAACTGTCTGAAATCGGCTCGAAGACGATCGGCTGACGCGCGCCGCTCAGTCGTCGCTGATCGCGCGGAAATCGACGCCAAGCGATCGCAGCTTGCGATACAAGTGCGTGCGCTCCATGCCGACTCGCTTGGCCAGTTGCCCGACCTTGCCATTGCACAACAACAACTGCTGCTGCAGGTACGCGCGCTCGAACTGCTCCCGCGCCTCACGTAACGGCAGCGCCAGCAGATCTTGTTTGACGAGGGGCTCATCGCGCGGTGCTTGCATGGCCAACTCGCGCTCGATCTCCTCGAGACGAATCTCTTCGCTGCCGCCCTGCACTAACAAGCGCTGCACGAGCGTCTTCAACTCACGCACGTTATCGGGCCACGGATAGTTGCGCAGGCGGTTCTGCGCCGCAACGCTGAACTTGCGAAACGGCAAGCCCTCGGAATCGACCAAACGATCGACATAGTGGCGCAGCAGATCGGGCACGTCCTCAGCGTATTCGCGCAGCGGCGGCACGCGCACGATCAGCGTATTCAGATGCGACAACAAATCGCGCCGAAACGCTTCGCCGATCGATTCGATTCCCGGTCGCGCCGATGACAACACGCGCGCTTGCAGCGGGACTCGCGTCGTGCCACCGACTCGGACGAAGCCGCCCGTCTCGAAGGCACCTAACAACATGCGCTGCACTGTGGACGCGAGATCTTCGAGCTCGTTGATGAATAGCGTGCCCTTACCCGCTTGCTCGAGCAGGCCCGGTTGCACGACGCCGTTCTGCTCGGAGCCGAACAGGGCCGCCTCCGACTCCGCGCCACGCAAAGCACTCGCGACCAGCGGCACGAACGGTGCCTGTGAGCGCGGGCTCGACTCGTGCAAATATCGCGCGAACGCTTCGCGGCCCGTGCCGGTCTCGCCGATCAACAACACGGGTGAATCGTTCAGCGCGATTTGGCCAATGTCCGCGCGCAGTTGCTGCATCGCCTTGCTACGGCCGATCGGTACGTTGACCGTCGACACTAACAACTTGCCCGCATGGCGTTTGCGCTTACCGGCATCGAGCGCCCGCTCGACCGTGCGCAGCAGCTTCTGCAACGACAGCGGTTTCTCGACGAAGTCGAATGCGCCGAGGCGCGTGGCTTCCACGGCGGTCTCGACGGTCCCGTGGCCCGACATCATGACGACCGGGCAGGCGCTGTCGGGCGCGGCTGCGGACCACTCCCGTAGCAGCGTGATGCCATCGGTATCGGGCATCCAGATATCGAGCAGCACGAGATCGGGCAGCTGCTTGGCACGCGAAGCGCGCGCTTGCGTCGCATCGCCAGCCACGTCGACTTCATAGCCTTCTTCCGACAGGATCTCCTTCAAGAGCCCGCGGATGTCGGCCTCGTCGTCGACCACTAAGATTCGCGCTGCGCTCATGCCCTCTCCCTCCTAAGCTCCACTCTACGCTCACGCGCGGCGCTTGTGCGCGCGGCATCCCCGAGCGGCAAGGCGATTCGCACTCGTGCACCGCCTTCTGGCCGATTGTCGGCCTCGATGCGGCCACCGTGTTCTTCGATGATCTTCTTCACGATCGCAAGCCCCAATCCGGTGCCACGCGGCTTGCTCGTGACATAAGGATCGAACACCCGACCAATCAGCTCCGGTTTGAAGCCAGGTCCGTTATCGCTGACCGTCAGCGTAGCGTACTGCGCACCGCCCACAGTTTCGAGCCGTGTCGCAATCTGCACACGTCCACCCGCGACACCTTCCAGCGCCTCTTTGGCGTTCGTGATCAGGTTGTTGAGGATCTGCCGAACGCGTCCGCGATCAGCATCGATCGAGACGAGCTGTGGATCGAGATCGAGGTCGAGCTGCGGCCCGCCGTCCTGCGCGCGGTACAGCTCGACGACCTCGGTGACGAGTTGGTTCAGGTTGAAACTCGCGACGCGCATATCCGGCGCACGCGCGTACTCGCTGAACGCGTTCACCATTGCTTTCATCGCCTCGACCTGCTGCACGATGGTGTGCGTCGCACGATCGAGCACCTGCGCATCCTCGCCGCGCATTTGATCGAGGTACCGCCGGCGCATGCGTTCGGCCGATAGCTGAATCGGCGTGAGCGGATTCTTGATCTCATGCGCCAAGCGGCGTGCGACCTCGCCCCAAGCGGCATCGCGCTGCGCTTCGAGTAACGCCGTGATGTCATCGAAGACGATGACGTAGCCACCGTCGCCGGCTTCGTCGGCGGGTAAGCGCGTGCACGCACACGCCAACACCCGTCGGCTCGAGTCCGCCCCGATCGAGATCTGTTCCCGCCACTCGTCATGACCTGCGACGAGCCGTTCGTTGAGCGCCCGCGCAAACTGCGCTAGCCGTGTCGGCTCGCTCGATAGCGCCTCGAGCGGCTTGCCAACCGCAGGCACGAGTTCACCGCCGAGAATCGCGCTTGCCGCCGCATTCGCGCTGCGCAGCACAAAGTCAGGGCCGATCGCGATGACGCCGTTCGACAAGCGCGCCAAGATGATCGACAAGCGTTCACGCTCGCTTTCGACCAACTGCTGGCTACGCTCGTTCTCTTCGCGCGCGCGGCGCAGGCGTTTGGTCATGTCATTGAACGAGTGCACGAGGAAGCCCATCTCGTCGCGCGACGGCAGCGCAAGCCGAGTACCGAAGTCGCCCTTACCAACCGCGCGCGTGCCTTCGATGAGATCTTGCACGGGTCGCGTCAAGCGCTGCGCAAAGAACAAGGCACCGTAGATCGCCGTCAACATCGCTAACAACAACACCAGCGTCAGCGTCAAACGAAAACTGTACTTGAGCGGCTCGCGCAACGCGGCGAGATCGCCGTGCTGCGAATAGGAGCGCTGCACGGCTTCGGTGAGCTCCGCCACCTGTGGCGGCACGGGATACAGCGCCAATAGGTAGCGCCCCGAGGCTCGCCCGGGGGCCGGAACAACCTCGACAGCCGTGCGGATGATGTACTGACCATCCGCCAGCGGCTCCACCGCCGCGTAGGTACGCCCATCGGCAATGTCGCGCAATAACTCGGCGCTCGGCCGCTCGGGCAAAGCTTCGAGCGTCCCCGCGCCCGCCGAGCCAAGCACCTGACCCAAAGGCCCATACACGACGATCTCGAGCGCGCCACCGGCACGAAGCTCTGCATCGATCGCTCGACCGATCTCCGTTTGCGATCGGCCTGACAATTGGCTCGCCAGCTGTTCGGTGCGACGCGCGTACTCTCGGGTGCGCACTTCGAGCGCCGCTTTCGATAACTCGAGCGCGTCGGCGAGTCCTTGCTTGATCTCGACGCGAAACCAGCTATCGATGCCGCGATTGAGGAACTCGAGCGAGAACAAATACACGATCACCAACGGCGCGACGACCAGCGCACCGAACGTCGCCACCGTGCGTGCCGTGAGCCGCGAACCGGGCACTTGCGCGCGGTAGTCGCGCACCAATTGCCAAATCTTGCGCGTCAGCAGCACGGTGACCGCCACAACGGCCAGCACGTTGACTAACAAGATCCACGGACGCATCCGCACGAACTGGGTCGAGTTCTGCACCGTGAGCGCCAACAACAACAGCATGCCGCCGACCAAGGCCGCCCACAGTGCGACCAGCCACACAGTGCCGATGCGCTTTACTGGGGGAGTGACCACGAGTACCACTCGCTCTCGCGATGCCAGTCGTCAGTCCAAAAAATCAGGGTTCGCAACGTGTCGGATAAACGACCGCGCCGCATCCCAGCTCGAACACTGACGCGATACTTCCCTTTGCTAACAAGTTGCGGCTGAACGAGTACGGGCCAACCCTCGACACTTCCCAGCGCCTCAAGCGCAGCCTCCAACGTCGCGAACGTGCGCTGCTCGCCATCCGGCGCATCGCGGACGACGAAGCGCTCACTCACCGTGTGGTACCACAGCTCGCGGCGCAGCGTGAACTGCGCCACGTCGCCGTCGAACCAGTAGCGTCGCTCGCGCGAGACGACCACATCGAGGTCGAACGTCAAGGTGGTTCCATCACGAAGCGCCGTGCGGATCGCCTCGTTGTCGGGATAGATGACCTTGGCGAACAGCTGATACACCCCTCGATCCACATCGATATAGGCGGAGCGCACGTCGAGGGCGCCGTCCAGGGAATCGGCATACGCGGGCGAAGAGCCCGTGGCGACGACGAGCAGCGCGACCACGAGCGCCGCGAATGTTCCCCGTCTTGGTGATCCCCTAGCCATGGACAGCAGCGCCTTCAGGCCTTTGTCAGACAAGCATAATAGAAGCCATCGCAGTTCGCCGCGCCCCGCCCCGGCAGTAGCTGTACGCCGCACGAACGCTCGCACGCACCCGGCGGCAGCGGCACCGAATTCGGCCACGGCAGCAATTGCGCGCGCGGCTCGCCGGCCAAGAACGCTGCGACGACCGCTTCGTTCTCCTCCGGTAAGACCGAACACGTCGCATACACCAAGCGGCCACCCGGCTTCAGGAGCGCGAAGGCCGTGCGCAGAACGGCACTCTGGGTCGCCGTCAGCGGCGCGATGTCCGCATCCCGACGCAGCAGCTTGATGTCCGGGTGCCGACGCACGACGCCGGTGGCCGAGCACGGCGCATCGACGAGGATGCGATCGAAGCTCTCCTGCTCGAGCCCGGGCACGCGCTCGCGGCAATCCGCCACTAACAAGGTGGCTCGCCGTCCGGACCGAGCGAGACCGGTTTCAACCATTGACAGCCGCTGCGCATCGCTATCGATCGCCACGAGCGCGGCGAGTTCGCCACCCAGCTCGGCGATGTGCGTAGTCTTTCCGCCTGGCGCAGCGCACGCATCCAACACGCGCTGCCCAGGCTCCGGCGCTAACAAGTACGCCGCGAGCTGCGCGGCGGCGTCTTGCACCGAGACGCGCCCTTCCGCGAAACCTGGCAAGCTCGTCACGGGCTGCGCCCGTTCGAGCACAACCGCGCCGGGCAACCACTCGAGCGCCGCTCCCTGCCGACCACTCGCGCGTAACTCCGTCAGGAACTGCTCGACCGATTGCCGCGACACATCGACACGCAGAGTCATCGGCGGATGTTGGTTGTTAGCCTCGAGGATGCCGACGGCATCCTCGGGCCACGCCGCCTGCAGACGCTCGACGAACCAACGCGGATGCGCCGTGCGCACCGCCAAGTCGGCATCCGCCTGCTCTAACAACGCGTCGCGCTGCGCGACGAATTTGCGCAGCACCGCATTCACAAATCCGCTCGCATGGCCCACGCGCAACACGCGCGTCGCTTCCACCGCAAGATGCACGCTCGTCTGCGTCGGCGAACGCGCATACGTGACCTGATGCGCCGCACACACGAGTAGCGGCCCGACCGGCGGCGACAACTCGGCAAACGGCCGGTCGATCAACTGCGCCACGACGGGCTGCAGGCGCCAATACCAGCGGAGCGTGCCGAGCGCGATCGCGCGCACCGCCGATCGATCGGGCCGCTCCGCCGCGTCGGCCAACGCGTCGTCCGCCGAGCGACCCGCCACTACCACTGCCGCGACCGCCTCGACTGCGGCCGCAAAGGTGCTCGCCCCGGGCGCTGGCGCGCGCTTCGGGCGCGTCATGTCCCCAACCTCGGCCATGGCGCCGACAATGCGTTCGCAAACTCGCGCGCGCTGATCGGCCGTTTGCCGGCACGCTGCAGCCGCGTGATCGCAAGCGTGCCTGCACCGCAGGCGACTCGCAACGCGTCGCCTTCCAGTGCTAACAACTGGCCCGGCGTGGCCGTCAGACTCCCCTGCGGCGCAATCGTCGCTGCATGAATCTTCACGTGCTCGCCCGCAAGCGTCGTGAACGCCACCGGCCACGGATTGAAGGCGCGAACTTGGCGATCGATCTCGGCAGCCGAGCGGGTCCAGTCGATGGCCGCTTCGTGTTTGTCGATTTTGTGCGCATACGTAACCCCGTCCGTCGCCTGTGGCTGGGCGCGAGCCGTCCCCGCCGCCAGTGCATCCACCGTTTCGAGCAGCGCTGTGGCGCCGAGTTCCGCCAGTTGATCGTGCACCTGCCCCGCCGTCGCATGCGCGTCGAGCGCGATCCGGCGCTCGAGGAACACCGGGCCCGTATCGAGGCCGGCTTCGAGCTGCATGATCGAAACACCCGTGTGCGAGTCGCCCGCCAAGATCGCGCGCTGAATGGGCGCAGCACCGCGCCAACGTGGCAACAACGAGCCATGGATGTTGAGGCAGCCCAAGCGTGGCAACTCGAGCACCGCGGGCGGCAAGATCAGGCCGTAGGCGACCACGACTAACAACTCCGGTTGCCACGCGACCAGGGCCGCACGGCCTTCCGGCGTCTTCAGCGTCGCGGGCTGGTCGATCGGCAGCGAATGCGCGAGCGCCAAGGTCTTCACGGGCGAGGCGCGCAATTCGAGGCCGCGACCCGCCGGTCGATCCGGCTGCGTGAGCACGCCAACGACCGGATGCGGTGACGCCAGCAATGCCGCGAGCGCGGGACACGCGAACTCCGGCGTGCCCGCGAATGCGATCCGAAGTGTCTTCAACGCCATGCTGTCGGGACCTGCGCGCAACCCACGAATCGGGGCTGGCGCGGCGAGTTGTTAGAGCGCGTTGGCCCGGGCGCCTTGCGGCTCGCGCGCCTTGTTAGCGCGCTCCTTGCGATCCTTGTCGAGCTTCTTGCGAATTCGATCGCGCTTCAAGTCAGACAAGTAATCGACGAACAGCTTGCCCTCGAGATGATCCATCTCATGCTGCAAGCACACGGCGGCGAGGCCAGTCAGCTCGATCTCGAAAGTCGCGCCGCGACGATCTTGCGCGCGCACACGCACGGTCGACGCCCGCTGCACTTCGTCGAAGATGCCCGGCACCGACAGACACCCTTCCTCGGTCGTGGCATTGCCAGCGCGTTCGAGGATCTCGGGATTGCAGAACACCAAGGGCTGGTCCTTGTTCTCGGAGACATCGATGACGATCAAACGCTGGTGGAAGTCGACCTGCGATGCCGCAAGGCCAATGCCGGGCGCCGCATACATGGTTTCGAACATGTCATCGACCATCTTCCCCAGCCGATCGTCAAATTGGGTGACGGGCACGGCTCGAGTCCGCAGCCGCGGGTCCGGGTATTCAAGAATTTGCAGGCGCGCCATGATGTTCCGCTCGTTTGCTGCTAATGTTTGGACATTCGAACCGGCCTCCAAGTGCCGTGGCTGCACCAGGCAGGAAGCCTCGTGAACCAGTACACAAACTGGAGATTAGGTCGTATGCCCGCGTGGCAGGTTCGGATTATAACAGGGGGGTCGCTTACCCCACCCAGAGTTGAGGAGTGGTGGATGTTTGTAAATCAAGAACTTAAGCAGCTGCGCCTGGCGCGGCTTGCCGGGGCTTCGGCGGTCGCTTTGTTGCTGACGGCCTGTGGCTCGTTGCCTTGGTCACGCGGGGACGATTCTGCGGTCGTTGCACGGCCCGCAGCCGATCCGGTGGAGACCACGTCCGAGCCGCCCGCGCCTGAAATGACGGCCACCGAGGCTGCTGTCGCTGGCCTGAACGATGCTCCTGCAGCCCCGGTCGATGCTGCGACGTTGTCCCCCATAAAGCCAGACGCGCCAATGAGTTACACGGTGCAGCGCGGCGACACGCTGTGGGATATCGCCACGATGTTCCTGCGCGATCCGTGGCTCTGGCCGGAGATCTGGCAGGTCAACCCGCAGGTGGAGAATCCGCACCTGATCTACCCGGGCGACGTGCTGTCGCTCGCCTATGGTCGAGACGGTCAACCCCAGATTCGCCTCTCGCAGTTCGGAGCCGCAAGGCTCGCCCCGCGCTTGCGCAGCGAAGGTATCGACGGCCCGATCGCTACGATCCCGTACGGCGCCATTGCCGCGTTTCTCGCGCGCCCGTCCGTGGTCACTGCCGAAGAGTTGAAGACTGCGCCGCGCGTTCTCGCGTTCCGCGACGAGCGGATGGTCGGTGGCTCGGATCAAGAAATTTACGTGCGCGATTTGCCGGCCGAGCCGAATGCGCGGTACGCCGTGGTCAACATTGGTGAGCCGCTCCGCGATCCGGAGACCGGCGACGTCCTGGGCTACCTCGGCACGTATGCCTCCACCGCCATCGTGAATCGTCCGGGCGAGCCTGCCCGCGCGGTCCTCACCGACACGGCTCGCGAAACGCTGCGCGGCGATCGCTTGATCGCGAACGACGTGGCGCCCGCCCTGAACTTCTTGCCGCGCGCGCCGAGCACCGAGATCGACGGGCAAATCATCTCCGTCGTCGATGGTGTCGCGCTGATCGGCCAGTATCAGATCGTCGCGATCAATCGCGGTGAGCGCCATGGCCTCGCAACCGGCCATGTGCTCGCCGTCAATCAGAGCGGCGCAGTCGTGCGCGACAACTACGGCGATCGCAAGTGGCTCGGCGTCAACACGGGCACCTCGTTTGCACCGAAGGTGAAACTGCCCGACGAGCGCGCGGGCACGATCCTCGTGTTCAAGACATACGATCGTATGAGCTACGGCTTGATCGTGTCGGCGACGGGCGCGATTCGCGTCGCCGATCGCGTGAGTAAGCCGTAACGCGTTTCTGCATTTTCTGCTGAGAAAGAGCCGGCCCGAGTGCCGGCTCTTTCGTTTTAGCCTCATGCGATGTCGCCATTCGATGTGGTTTGGTCGCGCATTGCGCGCGCGCCGGGGTTGCATGCGCAGCATTGGCGCGCGTGGGTTGCGCAGCATGCTTCGCCCGAGGCCGCACTCGAAGCGCTCACGCAGCCGCACCGCGCGCAGCTTCTCGCAGCCGGCCTCCCGCACTCCGCAGTCGAGTCGTTAGTCGAGCCGCTATCGCCGCGCTTGCTGGCAGCGAGCACTTGGTTCGCGCAGGCGAATCACCACGCCATCTCAGCCACCTCGCCGCTGTACCCGCCGCTCCTGCTCGAGGCGCCGGCAGCGCCACCCGTATTGTTCGTGCGCGGCGATCCCGAGTGCTTGGCGCAGCCTCAGTTAGCCATCGTGGGCAGCCGCAACCCCACCGCAGGCGGTCGCGATACCGCGCGGGCGTTTGCCGAACATCTCGCGCGCTGCGGCCTGGTCATCACCAGCGGACTCGCACTCGGCATCGATGCCGCCTGTCATGAAGGCGCGCTCACTGCGAGCGGAGAAACCATCGCGGTGTGTGGCCACGGGCTCGACTCGGTCTATCCCGCTCAGCACCGCACTCTCGCGGACCGAATTGCAGAGCGCGGCGCGCTTGTTTCGGAATTCGCGCCCGGCACCCCAGCCCGGCGCCCACATTTCCCACAGCGCAACCGGCTCATCGCCACGTTGTCGCTCGGCACGTTGGTCGTGGAAGCCGCGCGCGAATCGGGTTCGTTGATCACGGCACGTTTTGCCGGCGACGCGGGCAGAGAGGTGTTCGCGATCCCCGGATCCATCCACAATCCGCTCGCACGCGGCTGCCACGCGCTGCTGCGTCAGGGCGCCAAGCTCGTCGAGGACGCAGACGACATCCTGTCCGAACTGCCGCTTTTTCACTCTAAACAAACACTTAGCATGCCTCTGCGGGCTCCCCATACGGGTTCTTCGCAGGTCTCAGCGTTGGACAAGGCCCAGAAAATCCTGTTAGATGCGCTCGCCTTCGAGCCCGCGACTGTCGATAAATTGATCGAGCGCACGGGCCTACCGAGCGAATCCGTAGCCGCCATGCTCCTGATCCTCGAGCTCGGGGGCCTGGTCCAGCCGCATCCCGGCGGTCGCTATAGTCGATCTTTAGCGGCAGCCCCCAATTGAAATCATGAACGGTAGCGTCGTCGACATTCTCATTTACGTATTCGATCAGTACATGCTGACCGACAGCCCCGATGTCCCGGAGCGCGACGCGCTCGCGGCCGACCTCGAGCGTGCGGGCTTCGGCAAGGCGAATGTCGAGCGTGCGCTGGATTGGCTGGCCGACTTGGCGAATCAGCGCCAACAACAAGAGCTCGCCGAGCGCGCGATCGCGGGGCCCGCATCGGTGCGCGTGTTCTCCGAGGACGAGCTAGAACACATTTCCACCGAGTGCCGCGGTTACGTGCTGGCGCTCGAGGCACAGGGCATCCTGTCGCCCACGCAGCGTGAGATCGTGATCGATCGGCTGCGTGCACTCGACGGCGACGAGATCGACATCGACCGGCTCAAGTGGCTCGTGTTGATGGTGCTTTCGAGTCAGCCGGGGCAAGAACAAGCGTATGCGCGTATGGAAGACCTTGTCTTCGACGAACCACAAACCGCGCCGCACTGACACGATCGGCTCATAGGATCCATGGCTGACAATCTAGTGATCGTGGAATCGCCCGCGAAGGCGAAGACCATCAAGAAGTATTTGGGCAAGGATTTCGAAGTGCTCGCTTCGTACGGGCACGTGCGCGACTTGGTGCCGAAGGAAGGCGCCGTCGACCCGGACAAAAAGTTCGCGATGAAGTACGCCGTGATCGAGCGCAACGAGCGCCACGTCGATGCCATCTCGCGCGCCTTGAAGAAGAGCAAAGCGCTGTTCCTCGCCACCGACCCGGACCGCGAAGGCGAAGCAATCTCGTGGCATTTGCACGAGATCTTGCGTGAGCGCGGCGATCTCAAGGGCAAAGACGTCAAGCGCGTCGTGTTCTACGAAATCACCAAGGGCGAAGTACAACGCGCGATCGCCGAACCCCGCGATTTGTCGCTCGATCTGGTCAACGCGCAGCAAGCGCGCCGCGCGCTCGACTACCTCGTCGGCTTCAATTTGTCGCCGCTGTTGTGGAAGAAGGTGCGGCGAGGCTTGTCGGCGGGCCGCGTGCAAAGCCCTGCGCTGCGCATGATTTGCGAGCGCGAAGACGAGATCGCCAAGTTCGTTGCGCAGGAATACTGGACGATCGAGGCCAACGGCGAGCACACCGCGCAAGCGTTTCCGCTCAAGCTGGTCGAGTTCAACGGCCAGAAGGTAGAGCAATTCAGCTTCACGAATGAAGGCAGCGCGCGCGACGTAGAAGCCGCGTTGAACGCGGCCGCGCAAGGCAAGCTCAACGTCATCTCGATCGACAAGAAGCAGCGTCGCCGCAATCCGTCGCCGCCATTCACCACGTCCACGCTGCAACAGGAAGCAGCGCGCAAGCTCGGCTACTCCGCGCAGCGCACGATGCGGCTTGCACAGCAGCTGTATGAAGGTGTCGACTTCGGTGAAGGCAGCGTCGGTCTCATCACCTATATGCGTACCGACTCGGTCAATCTCGCGGTCGATGCCATTCGCGAGATTCGCGAGGTCATCGAGCGGCAGTTCGGTAAAGCGGCCGTCGCCGACGAGCCGCGCATGTACAAGACCAAGTCGCGCAACGCCCAAGAGGCGCACGAGGCGATTCGGCCCACGTCAGCGTCGATTCTGCCGTCGCGTCTCGAAGGCAAGATCGACCCCGATCAATTCAAGCTCTATTCGCTCATCTGGAAGCGCGCCGTCGCGTGCCAGATGGCGCACGCTGTGTTCGACACTGTTGCGGTCGACATGGTGCCAAGCTCGCAAGCAGCTGCCCCTGCCGTCGTAGGGCGCCATGTGCTGCGGGCGAATGGCTCTACGCTCGTCACGCCGGGCTATATCGCCGTCTACCAAGAAGACGTCGACGACTCAAAGCAAGACGATTCCGACCGCATTCTGCCGGCAATGAATGAGGGCGATACCGTCAAGTTGTTAGACGTGCACGGCGAGCAGCATTTCACCGAACCGCCGCCGCGGTATTCGGAAGCGTCGCTCGTCAAGGCGCTCGAAGAACACGGCATCGGCCGCCCGTCGACGTACGCAACGATCATCTCCACGTTGAAGGATCGCGAATACGTCGATATGGACAATCGGCGCTTCATCCCGACCGACATCGGCAAGATCGTCAACGGCTTTCTGTCCAAGCATTTCCACAAGTACGTGGAGTACGGCTTCACCGCTGCGCTCGAAGACGAGCTCGATGCAGTATCGCGCGGCGAAGAAGATTGGACCGAGCCGCTGCGGAAGTTTTGGAAGCCGTTCATCGATCTGGTCGATCACGCCGAGAAAAACGTCTCGCGCGAAGAAGTGGCGCAGGCGCGCGAACTCGGCATCGACCCAGCAAGCGGCAAACCCATCAGTGTCCGCATGGGCCGCTTCGGGCCGTTTGTGCAGATCGGCACGAAGGACGATGCGGAGAAGCCCAAGTTCGCCGGGCTGCGGCCGGGCCAGAAAATGGACAAGCTGCAGCTCGCCGAGGCGCTCGAGCTGTTCAAGTTGCCGCGCACCTTAGGCGCTACGGCCGACGGCGAGCCCATCGTCACCAACATCGGCCGCTTTGGCCCATACATCAAGTACGGCGAAAAATACGTCTCGTTGAAGGACGACGATCCGTACACCGTCGAGCTGCCGCGCGCGCTCGAGGTGATCCGCTTGAAGCAAGAAGCGGACGCGAATCGCATCATCCAAGACTTCGGCGTCGACAACATCCAAGTGCTGAACGGCCGCTACGGGCCCTACATCACCGACAAGGCGCGCAACGCCAAGATTCCGAAGGACCGCGACCCGAAGACGCTGACTCTCGATGAATGCCGCGAGTTGTTAGCCGCAGCGCCGCCGCGCGGTACGCGCTTCA
>CAYUIT010000022.1:0-53405 GCA_964444835.1 uncultured Steroidobacteraceae bacterium | reverse complement strand
GCATACGTGGAGAACTTGTAGCCGCGACGGTATTCGAACTTGTCGACGGCCTTCATCAAACCGATGTTGCCTTCCTGGATGAGGTCGAGGAACTGCAAGCCGCGGTTCGTGTACTTCTTCGCGATCGAAATCACGAGACGCAAGTTCGCCTCGACCATTTCCTTCTTCGCGCGGCGCGCCTTCGCCTCGCCGATCGACACTTCGCGATTGATGTCCTTGATCTCGCTGATCGACAGCTTGTACATCTTCTCGAGCTGCTCGAGCTTCGCTTGCCGGCGCGTGATTTCCTCTTCGTACTTCGCTAGCGGCGCCGACCACTTCTTGCCGCCCTTGACTTGCTTCTGCAGCCAGCGCGACGACGTTTCGTTCTTCGGGAACGTCGTGACGAATTCCTTGCGCGGCATGCCGGCATCGCGCACCGCGATGACCATGATTTCCTTTTCGAGCTGGCGAATCTCGTTCACGTGCGTGCGCAAGTGCCCGATCAGCGCCTCGAACATGCGCGGCGCGAGCTTGAGTTCCATGAACTCTTCCGACAGCTTCTTGCGCAGCTTGATCGTCTTTGGATCGGCCGTCGTCACCTTCTCGATGCTCGCCAAGGCTTGCGCGTAGAGCTTCGCGATCGACGCAAAGCGGCGCGCAGCTTCCTCCGGATCCGGACCCGTATCGACGGCTTCTTCCGAATCCTCGGCCCCTTCCTCGGCTTCTTCGTCGTCGCCCGCAGCCGGTTCCGGCGCGGCCTCAATCTCGAGCTTGGTCGGATTCTGCGGCTGCGCAATGACGTCGGGCGCGTTCGGGTCGATGAACCCGACGATCACGTCGACGAGGCGCGCTTGCCCGACCTTCACGGGCTCGTAGGCCTTCAGCAAGTACTCGATCGTCGGCGGGTAGTTAGACAGCGCAACGCGCACCGCGTCGAGGCCTTCCTCGATCCGCTTGGCGATCCGAATTTCGCCCTCGCGCGTCAGCAGCTCGACCGTCCCCATTTCGCGCATGTACATGCGCACCGGGTCGGTCGTGCGGCCCAATTCCGCGTCGAGCGCAGCCAAGGCGGCTGCGGCTTCTTCGATCGCCTCTTCGTCCGTCGGCTGTGACGGCTCGGCGGCTAACAACGACTCGTTGTCCGGTGCCTTTTCGTACACCGGGATGCCCATGTCGTTGATGGTGTTGACGATCTCCTCGATCTGCTCCGGATCGACGATCTCGGAGGGTAGGTGATCGTTCACTTGCGAATACGTGAGGTAGCCTTGCTCCTTGCCGCGCGCGATCAACAGCTTCAGCTGCGACTGGCGCTCTTCCGGCAATACGGAGCGGCGAGCGGGCAGATTGATGGCCTCGGCAGCCGCCTTCGCAGCGCGACCGCGCTTGCCCTCGGGTGCTGGTGCAGCAGCGGGTGCCGCCGCCGACTTGTTAGCAACAGCTGGCTTTGCCTCGACCTTCGCTTCGACTTTGGCCTTGTCCTGTGCAGGCGCGTGCGCCTTGCTGGCCGGCTTCGCAGGCGCCGCTTTAGCGGGCGGCGCAGCTTTAACAGGGGGAGCCGCGTGCTTGGTTGCTGCGGACTTGGCCGCGGTCTTCTTCGCCACAGCCGCCACGGGTTTCTTCACCACCGGCGCTGCGGCTTTTGCGACCGACTTCTTCGGCGCTTTCGCTGCGACGGCTTTGGTGGATTTCTTCGCGGCCGGTGCGGGCGCGCGCTTTGCGGGCTTACGAGTCATAGTGTCCTCGCCACGTGCACGGACGGCGCGCGTGGTCATATCTGTGCGGCATTGGGAAAGCTCTACATTTTAAGCGCTTCGACCCCCATCTGCCAAGGAACTGTCATCAGAAAATTCAACGAGTTGCAACGCTCGCCCGGGTTAAATGCCGAGCAAAAATCGCGCCAAGTCCGACGCCCCGACGGGCGAATCGCAACCCACCTACCTTTGGCTGCTGGTGAGTTCGTGAAGTTCCTGTTTTTCGGCGGGCGTCAGCTCCGCCCGCCGACTGCGCTCAATCAGTTCATTCAGGCGCCTCTCGGCCGGAAGCCGCGCGATTCGCTCGAGCGCTTGCGACAACTCTTGCTTGGCCGCCTCGGGCGAGGGCGTGACCATCGGCTCAAGCGCCAACTTCGTGAATCGCGGGCCTTCGGGGCGGTCGCGCCAGCGTTCCAAGAGCTGCGCGGTCGTGGCAGCCGGCTGCTCGACGAGCTCGTCGATCATCCGCTTCAGAAGCGGCACGCCGGGTTCGTCGCAACCGGCCAGCCCTTCGATGCGTGCGCCGGGCAGCGTCGCGACGACGGCGGGAAAGTGCACGACCAGCTTGGCCGCTTGCCGAATGAGGCTGCCGCGGCCGCTCGATACGCCAGTGGCGGTGCCGCCAGAGCGCTCTCCGTCTCGTTCCGATATGGGTCGACTGGCGCTGCTAGGTCCAGAATAGCTCTCGGATCCGCCCTCATTGAACCATAATTGGCTCAATCGCTCGGGACTCAGCTTGATCTCCTGGGCTAGCCGAGTCACGAGCAATTCCCGAAAGATGCCAGACGGGACTTTCGCGGCGAGCGGTCGGGCCTGCTCTGCGAATCGCGCTCGACCGTCGGCGTGCGACAGGTCGATCTGGTCGCGCAGCCCGCTGACGAGATACTCCGACAGGGTCAAGGCCGAGCCGAGCCGGGCTTCGAACGCCTCGCGACCCTCGGCGCCGACGAGCGAGTCGGGGTCATGGCCCTCGGGTAGAAACAAAAACCGAATCTCGCGACCGTCGCGGGCCTCGGGCAGCGCATTGCCGAGCGCGCGCCACGCCGCAGCGCGTCCGGCACGATCTCCGTCGAAACAGAAGACAACTTCGCTCACTAGCTTGAAAATGCGCCGCAAGTGATCGGCTGTGGTTGCGGTGCCCAAAGTTGCCACCGCGTAAGTGATGCCAGCCTGGTGCAGCCGAGCCACGTCCATGTACCCCTCGACCACCATCAGCCGCTTGAGGGGCGCGCGGCTCTGGCGGCACTCGTACAGTCCGTAAAGCTCCTGGCCTTTGTGGAACAGCTCGCTCTCGGGAGAGTTCAGGTACTTCGGCTCGCCTTGATCGATGACACGGCCACCGAACGCCAGCACGCGGCCGCGGGCATCTCGGATTGGGAACATGAGCCGGTCGCGGAACCGATCGTAGAAGCGGTCGAGCGTGCGCGAGTCGCTGCGCTCGCGTTCGATCACGAGACCCACGCGCGCCAGTGCTTGCCGTGTCGCGTCGTCGCGGCCGAAGCGTTTCAGTACCTCGCTCCAGGCATTCGGCGCATAACCGATCATGAACCGTTCGACGGTCTCGGTTGTTAGTCCGCGCCGCGTCACGTACTCGCGAGCGCGTTCGTCGGTCGTTAGGTTCGTTGCGTAGAAGCGCGCGACTTGCGCGTTGAGGTCGTAGAGCGACGCGCTCGGTGCGGCGCGCGCATCGGGTGCGCCGGCTTCGCGCGGCACTTCGACGCCCAAGCGATTCGCCAATTCTTCGATCGCCTCCGGAAACGATAGGCGGTCGAAGTTCATCAGGAACCCCAACGCCGTGCCGTGCGCCCCGCAGCCGAAGCAGTGATAGAACTGTTTGTCTGGGCTCACCCAGAACGACGGGGTCTTCTCGCCGTGGAACGGGCAGCACGCTTTGTACTCGCGGCCTGCTTTCTTCAGCTCGACGCGCGAGCCGATGAGCTCGACGATGTCCACTCGCCCGAGTAGATCGTCGATGAATGCTTGTGGAATGCGGCCCGCCATGACCGCTCAAGGATACCGCGACCGCGCTAGCGGCCGAGAATGGCGTACGCGACGCCGATCGCTAACAGCAGCGCCGCGATCGCGCCGACCAAGGCAAGGCGCTTGCGATGCGGTGGGAAACGGCCGAGTTCGCGGCGTTCTTGCTCGATGCGCTTGGCAACGGCAATGCACGCGAGTGCAATGAGGATCAGTGCGGCCGCTGCTGCAAAACCGCGTCCGCCCATGTTCCGTTGCTCGGAGTTGACGAGCGCAGCAGCGGCGAGCTCAGCCGCCGAGCTTCGCCTTGATGCGAGCGCCGACGGCGCCCATATCGGCACGGCCCGCGGCTTTCGTTTTCACGATGCCCATGACCTTGCCCATGTCCTTGATCGTGCTCGCGCCCGTTTGCGCGATGGCGTCCGCGATGATCGCATCGAGTTCGGCTTCGGAGAGCTGCGCGGGCAAGTAGACCTGCAGCACCGCGATTTCTGCCGCTTCCTTCGCCGCAAGATCCGCGCGGCTACCGGCTTCGAACTGCGTGATCGCTTCGCGGCGTTGCTTGATCATCTTCTCGAGCACGGCGAGCACTTGGGTGTCGTCGAGCACGATGCGCTCATCGACTTCGCGCTGCTTGATGGCAGCTTGCAGCATGCGAATGATGCCGAGGCGATCCTTCTCACCGGATCGCATCGCAGTCTTCATGTCTTCGGTGATCCGCTCCTTGAGCGTCACGAGCGAGCTTACTGCTTAGTGCGCGCGGTGAACTCGCGCGGCGAGTTGCGCTTCAGGTGGCGCTTCACCGCCGCAGCCTTCTTGCGCTTACGCTCTTGAGTGGGCTTCTCGTAGAATTCGCGACGACGCAGCTCGGTGAGCACACCGGCTTTTTCGCAAGCGCGCTTGAAACGGCGCAGGGCTGCATCGAAATACTCGTTCTCACGTACGCGAACGCTCGGCATCGAAACCTCAACTCACTGATAAGGCTGGGGAAATTTCCAGCCTGGTTAGGGCAGGGGCGGGCATTCTAGTGAGCCGCCCGGAAAAACGCAAAGTGAGATTGTGAATCGAGACCTAGCAATGCGCATACTGGCCTTGGAATCTTCCTGTGACGAAAGCGCGGTGGCGGTGTTCGACGCCGCCGAGGGCCTGCTCGCGCATCGCGTATTCAGCCAGATCGAGCTCCATCGGGAATACGGCGGCGTGGTGCCGGAGTTGGCCTCACGGGACCACGTTCGGCGCTTATTGCCCCTGGTTCGCGACACGTTAGCCGACGCTCGCAGCCAGCCAAGCGATTTGGCGGCCGTGGCGTATACCGCAGGTCCCGGGCTGATCGGGGCCTTGCTGACGGGCGCGGCGTTGGGGCGCAGCTTGGCCTATGCCTGGGGTGTGCCGGGCGTTGCCGTGCATCACTTGGAGGGCCACCTTCTCGCGCCGATGCTCGAGCCTGCGCCGCCGCCCTTTCCGCACCTCGCGCTGCTCGTGTCTGGTGGGCACACGCTGCTGATCGATGTGGCCGCTCCAGGCGCATATGAGGTCCTCGGCGATACGCGTGACGATGCCGCTGGTGAGGCCTTCGACAAATCCGCGAAGTTGCTGGGCCTGCCGTACCCCGGCGGCCCGGAGCTCGCGGCGTTGGCCGCGCACGGCAATCGCGCCGCCTTCGACTTTCCGCGGCCAATGCTTGATCGCAGCGGTCTCGAGTTCAGCTTCTCGGGTTTGAAGACCGCGGTGGCGCTGGCGGTACGCGCGGCGGGGCCGGGGCGCGATCGTTATGCCGACATCGCGGCGAGTGCCGAAGCTGCAATCGTCGATACCCTCGTGGCCAAAACGGCGCGCGCGTTGGAGGCCACCGGGCGCGATGCCCTCGTCGTCACGGGCGGTGTGAGCGCCAACCGCAGTTTGCGCGCGGCGCTCGACGCCACGGGCGAACGCCTGGGCGTGCGAGTTTTCTATCCACGGTTGGCGTTTTGCACGGACAATGCCGCGATGATCGCCGTGGCAGGCTTGGCGCGGTTGCGTGCGGGGTGCCTGGAGCCCCTGGCGATCCGCGCCCGTGCGCAGTGGCCGCTGGCCGAGCTCACACGCGTCAACTAATCACTAACAACTGCTACGAGCAAGAAAGACTGTTGCCATGGGATCGACGAGCAAGACGGGCAAGGCTGCGAAGACACAAGCCCTCGGGACGACGCATGCGGGCGATCGCATCTTCCTGCACGGACTCGAGATCGAATGCATCATCGGCTTCATCGAGTGGGAACGGCGTATCAAGCAGACGGTGGTGCTCGATATCGAGATGCCAGTCGATTGCGCGCGCGCCGCCGTGAACGACGACGTCGCCGATACACTCGATTACAAAAAGGTCGCCAAGCGGGTGATCGCCTTCGTCAGCGAGTCGGAATTCAAGCTCGTCGAGACGATGGCGCATCGGCTGGCGTTGACGATCCTCGAGGAATTCGCCATCGAGTGGGTGCGCTTATCGATCAACAAACCCGGCGCGATCCGCGGCTCGAAGGACGTCGGCGTCGCTGTCGAGCGGACCCGCGCCGATTTGCCCGCGTGAGTCACACGTCCGCGAAACGGCACGCGGTTTTCGTCGCAGCCGGCAGCAATCTCGATGCCGAGCGCAACCTTGCGACGGCGCGCGCCGAGATCCTGCGCACGTGGCCCGATGCGAAATTCTCGCGCGCCTATCGCAATCGTGCCGTCGGCTTCGAGGGGCCCGACTTCATCAATTGGGTCGTGGGCTTCACAACCGAACTGCCGATCGATGCCGTGGTCACGCGCCTGCGGGAGATCGAAACGCAATGCGGGCGGCCGCGCGCGGCGCCGAAGTGGGCGCCACGATCGATGGATCTCGATATCTTGCTATTCGACGATTGGGTCGTGCAGCACGCCGACTACACGTTGCCACGCCCCGATCTCGTCAAGCGGCCTTACATGCTCGGGCCGATGGCGGAGATTGCGCCCGACGTGGTGCACCCCACGCTGCGCCAGACGATCGGCGAGTTGTGGGCGGCGTTCGATTCGGCCGCGCACCCGATGACGCCTTTATCGGACTAACGACTCGTTCGCTCGACGATGCGCCTACCAAGCGACACTGCGGCCGCCATCGACCGGCAAGATTTGCCCGGTGATATACGGTGCGTCTTGCGTGAAGAACAAGGCGGTGCGCGCGATATCCTCGGGCGATCCCGGACGCTTCAACAACGTGCGGTCGAGAATCTTGGCGCGCAGCTCCGCGCTATCGGCGCCTTCCGGCCACATCACCGGGCCGGGTGCGATGCCGTTCACGCGCACCTCCGGCGCGAGTTCCTTGGCGAGCGCACGCGTCAACATCACGAGGCCCGCTTTGGCCGTGCCGTACACGACGTGGTTGCGAAGCGGCCGCAGCGCGTGAATGTCGACGATGTTCAGGATCTGGCCGCGTGCGGCGCGCAGCAGCGGCGCCGCGGCTTGCGACAAAAACAACGGTGCCTTCAAGTTCGTACCGATGAGATCGTCCCATTGCGCCTCCGTAATGGTGCCGACTGGCGTGGGATAGAACGACGACGCGTTGTTCACCAGGATATCGAGGCGACCGAACTGCGCCTCCGCGGCTTGGATGATGCGCGGCAAGTCACGCGTGGCGAGCAGATCCGCTTGAACGAGTGCCGTGCTATGCGGGCGAGCCGCCTCCAATTGCTGGGCGAGTTGCTCCGCGTCCTGCGCCGATTGCCGATAGTGCAGTACGAGGTTCGCGCCCGCGCCATGCAGCGCGCGTGCGATGGCCGCACCGACGCGCTTCGCGCCACCGGTGATGACGGCTGTTTGTCCTTGCAAAGTGGCGGGAGCGGGCGACACGCAGTGCTGATCCTGGTTGGTCCGAACGAGTGCCACACTGTATGACGATCGGTGCGTCGCTCACAACGCTGCCGCAACCGAGCGCCACCGAGCACGAACACTCGGAACGGCTTCGCGTCGCGATCACGGAGCGCATTCGTTCGAATGGGGGCTTTCTCGGTTTCGCCGACTTCATGCGCATGGCGCTCTATGCCCCCGGCTTGGGTTACTACAGTGCGGGCAGTGCCAAGATTGGCCCGGCGGGGGATTTCATCACCGCGCCCGAGATGTCGAACCTGTTCGCGCGCTGTGTCGCGGCGCAATGCGCTGAGGTGCTGCGGGAAACGCGCGGCGACATTCTGGAATTTGGCGCGGGGAGCGGAGCGCTGGCCTGCGATCTCTTGCGGGAGTTAGCGCGGCTCGATTGCTTGCCCGAGCGGTATCGCATTCTCGAAGTGAGTTCCGATTGGATTGCGCGGCAACGCGAGCGGGTGGCGACACTGCCGCCGGAACTGGCAGCGCGGGTCGAGTGGTTGTCGCGCTGGCCCGCACAACCGGTGCGCGGTGTGGTGCTCGCGAATGAAGTGTTGGATGCGATGCCGGTCGAGCGTTTCGTGGTGCGCAAGCGCGGCGAGTCCTCTGCGGTGCGCGAGTTAGGCGTCGGTCTGGATGCCGCCGGTGCGTTTGCATGGCACGAGCGCGCGCCGAACGCCGCGCTCGAGTCGGTGGCGCGTGCCATCGTGGCGGATGCTCCGTGCGCGTTGCCGGATGGCTACGTGGCTGAAGTGTGCATGGAGCTGTCGCCCTGGATCGCGGGGCTGGCAGCGGCGCTCGAGCGGGGGGTGGCGCTGCTGATCGACTACGGCCTGCCGCGTTGGCATCTCTATCACCCGGAGCGGATGCAAGGCACTTTGCAGTGCCATTTTCGGCACCGCGCACATGACGATCCGCTGATCCATGTCGGCATCCAAGACATCACCGCTTGGGTCGATTTCACACGTGTGGCGGAAGGTGCCGACGCGGCCGGCCTCGACGTCTTGGGATTCGTGACTCAGACCGCGTTCTTGCTCGGCACGGGCGTGCAGAATCTCATCGCGGAAGCCACGTCGGACCGCGAGCGGGCTGCGCTGGCAGGCGCCGCGCGCCGCTTATTGATGCCGGGCGAGATGGGCGAAGCATTCAAGGTGATCGCGCTCGGGCGCGGGTTCCATGGCACACTGCGCGGCTTCACGTTGCAAGATTTGCGCGGTTCACTCTAGCGTCGAGTTGTTAGGAACGAGCGATGGAATGGTGGCAAGCAGTGGTGTTGGCGATCGTGCAAGGGCTCACGGAGTTCTTGCCGGTGTCGAGTTCCGGGCACCTCGTGTTGTTTCCGCGTTTGTTCGGTTGGTCGGACCAAGGGCTCGCGTTCGATGTCGCGGTGCATGTCGGCACGCTGCTCGCCGTGCTGCTGTATTTCCGCCGCGATCTCGTGCCGCTCGTTAGTGGCGGCTTCGGTTGGTTGGCGGGCAAGCGTGACGATCCCTACGGGCGCTTGGCGATCAATCTCGCGCTGGCGTCGATTCCCGTGTTCGTGGCCGGCTATCTCGCCAAGGATTTCATCGAGCAAGTGCTGCGCAGCCCTGCGATCGTGGCGTTCCAGCTCGCCGTCTTTGGCATCGTGCTGTACCTCGCCGACCGCATGTCGTCGAAGAGCCGCAACGAGCAATCGTTGTCGATCGGCGAGGCGATGATCATCGGCTGCGCGCAAGCGGTGGCACTCGTGCCGGGCACCTCCCGCTCTGGCATCACGATGACCGCGGGCCTCGCGCTCGGTCTCACGCGCGAGTCGGCGGCGCGGTTTGCGTTCTTGTTGTCAGTGCCTGGCATCGCGGGCGCCGGCGTTTACGAAGGCTACAAGTTTGCAACGAGCAATACGGCCGTCGCGCTCAATGAGATCTTGATCGGGGTCGGTGTGTCGGCGCTCGTAGGCTACGCGTGCATCGCGTTCTTTTTGCGCTACATTCCGCGGATTGGCTTCCTGCCGTTCACCGTGTACCGGCTGTTGTTAGCAGCGGTTGTGGTGGGCGTGTTCTATTGGTGATCAGGCGCTTCCGGCTGGTGTGCGCGGCGTAGGGCCGCGATCGCCTGCAAACGCCGTTCGCGAATCTTGAGGCCGATGTCGGCACCGCTGAGTCCGGCACGCTCGTCGGCAGTCAATTGCACGGCCGCCGCCGCCTCGCGCGCTGCCTCCACGTACGCGCGTTGCGGATAGGGTCGATCCTCGAGGCCCGTGCGCCCCCGGGCATCGGCTTCGCACGCGATCAGCATGTCCGCGAATCTCTCTGGGCGGCGAAACGCATCGCTGCGCTCCAACATGTCGAGCAAGGTGCTGGGTCGAAGCTCGGCCGCACGATGCACGTGTGTGTGATAGCGGGCGCAGAGCACGGCCGGATCGCGGAACTCGTTCGGCACGCGCAGGCGCTCGCACACGGCCTCGACGAGCGCGATGCCGGCGGTTTCGTGCCCGGGATGCGACGGCCAGCGCTCACGCGGCGTGACGCCTTTGCCCAAATCGTGCATCAGCACGGCAAACCGCGCGCGCTCGTTGCCGCCGAGCCGTACGCATTGCTGCAGTGCTAACAACTGGTGCAGGCCGGTATCCACTTCCGGGTGCCACTGCGGTGGCTGCGGCACGCCGAACAAAGCGTCGAGTTCGGGCAAGACCACGCGCAGCGCGCCGACGTCGCGCAGCACTTCGATGAACACCTCGGGCCGCGGCTCCCCAAGCGCGCGCTGCAGTTCGGCCCAAACGCGCTCGGGCACGAGCGCATTGGCCTCGCCCTGCGCCACCATGCTGCGCATCAATTGCAGCGTCTCGTCGGCGACACGAAAGCCGAGCGGCGCGTAGCGCGCCGCGAATCGCGCCACGCGCAAGATGCGTACCGGGTCTTCGACGAATGCCGCCGACACGTGCCGCAATACGCGAGCGGCCAAGTCCCGCTGGCCGCCGTAGGGGTCGATCACCGTGCCGTCGGCAGCTTCGGCCATCGCGTTGATCGTGAGGTCGCGACGCTGCAAGTCTTCCTCGAGCGTCACGCGCGGCGAAAACTCGGTGACGAAGCCGCGATAGCCTGGCGCCACTTTGCGCTCGAGGCGCGCCAAGGCATGCTCTTCTTGGGTTTGCGGATGCAAGAACACGGGGAACTCGCGGCCGACTGGCGTGTAGCCGAGCGCTTCGAGCTGCTCGGGCGTCGCGCCAACGACCACCCAATCGCGCTCGTGCACAGCGCGGCCGAGAAGCCGATCTCTGACAGCGCCACCTACCAAGTACACTTGCATGCACACCATGGTAACTGACCTACGCATCGGGATCGCGCTCGCCCTGCTGCTGACGCAAACGGCGTGCGGCACGCTGTACGTGGCGCAAGCGGCCAAAGGGCAACTGCAAGTGCTGGCTGCGCGGCGGCCGATCGATCGCGTGGTCGTCGATCCCAAGACGCCGCCGGATCTTGCCCAGCGCCTCGAGCGCGTGCGCGCCGCGCGCGAATTTGCGTCACGCGAGCTCGCGCTGCCCGACAACAAGAGCTACACGGCTTTTGCGCGCCTCGACCGGCGCTACGTGGTGTGGAGTGTCGTGGCTGCGCCCGAGTTCAGCGTGACGCCGCAGGAGTGGTGCTTTCCGATCGTGGGCTGCGTGGCCTATCGCGGCTATTTCAGTGAGCACGCGGCGCGGCGCTTCGCCGCAACGCTCGAGCGGCAAGGCTTCGATGTCGTGGTGAACGGCATTCCCGCCTATTCGACGCTCGGTCGGTTCGCCGATCCAATTCTCGACACGATGATGATCTACGGCGACGACGAGCTCGCGGCGATCGTGTTCCATGAACTGACGCACCAAGTGCTGTACGTGCCGAACGATACGGCCTTCAACGAGGCCTTTGCCGTGACGGTGGAGCAGGAGGGTCTTGCGCGGTGGCTGGCAGCCCAAGGGCGCGCAGCGGACGCCAACCGTTTTCGCACGCGACGCGAATTCCAGGCACGCGCGGCGCAGGTCGTTGCGACGCGTCGCGCGGAACTCGCGGCTCTCTATGCAACGTCCGCGAGCGCGGCTGACAAGCGCGCCGGCAAGCAGCGAATCTTTGCGGAACTCACGCGCGAGCTCGAAGCGCTCGAGCAGGCGACGGGCATCCGCTCGGGACTCAAGGCGGAGTTGTTACTCGGTCCTAACAATGCGCGCCTCGCTTCGTTAGCGACTTACTACGACTGCGTGCCGGGTTTCGAGCGCTTGCTCGCCCGTGAGCAGCACGATTTGCCGCGCTTCTATCAGGCAGCACGCGAGCTGGCGAAGCAGCCACGGGCCGAGCGGCGCAAGCTCCTCTGCGCGAGCGGCGGCTAGCGTCGCCCGACCCAAGCGCGCGCGTGTTCGAGCTTCGACTCGCGCGAGGCTGCGCCTAAATACGTGGGCAGAATCGCATCCATCGAAATCGGCGTGATGCCGAGGCGAGCGAGGCCGTCGTCGCGACACACGCTATCGACCGACAGCGAGCGGTAGTTATCCGTCGAGAACGGCTTGCCGGGCAAGAAATCCATCACGAAGGCCTGCGCGCGCGCCACGAAATTTGGCAACCGCACGATGTGGCAGGGGAGCCCCGCGTGGAAGGCCGTCTTGCGCACGATGTCCTCGAGCGTCAGCACTTGAGGGCCGCCGAGGTCGTACGACTGGCGGCTCGTTGCGCCGCCTTCGAGCGCGCGCACGAACGCGTCGGCGACATTGCCCACATAGACCGGCTGCATGCGTGCGGTGGCGCGCGCCAGCGGCAGCCAACCGCCACTCAAACGCAACAAGCCCGCGAAGCGATTCGTAAGCGAATCGCCCGGACCGAAAACCACCGACGGACGAAAGATCGTGTAATCGAGGCTACTCGGCGCTTGTGCGAGCAACCGCTCAGCCGCGCCCTTGCTGCGCAGATAGTGACTTGGCCCGGTCGGATCGGCGCGCAGCGAACTCATGTGCAGAATGCGCTCGAGGCGCTGCTCGTGCGCGGCGGCGATGACTTTGGCGGTGAGATCCGTGTGCGCGCGCTTGAAGCCGGCACCCGAGCGACCCGACTCATTCAAGATGCCGACGAGGTTGATCGCGACGTCTACGCCGCGAAACTGGCGCGACAACATGACGGGGTCGTGGACGTTCGCCACGACCACTTCGACCTGCGGCAGCACACGCAGATGGCCAGCAGCACCCAGGCGTCGCGTCAGCACGCGCACCGCGTGCCCGCGCGCGCTCAAGCGCGCCGCGAGCTCCGTGCCGATGAACCCAGTGCCACCCAAAATACAAATCTGAAGCGCTGACATGCGCGGGCAGTATAGGGAGCTGTGCGCGCACGGCAACCAAGGCGTGTGAACTTTGCGGTTTGTCGCGCAATCCGGCGGCGCGCGACTGTCTGGGACAGCTCGGCGGGGGCGCACGCCCGCCGCACGGTGCACATTTTCAGGGCGCGCGCAGTGGGACGAGCACGACAGCGTTGCCGCGTCGCACGGTCAGCACCAGCGAGGTGCTGCGGCGCGCGATCTCGCGCAGCTGCTGCAGATTTTCGACGCGCACGCGATTCGCCCCCTCGATGCGATCACCCGCACGCAGCAGTTGCGCCTGTGCGGCGGGGCTGCGCGGCTCGATGGTACGCACCAGCACGCCGCCCTCGGGCGCGTCGACGAGGAGCGCGCCCTGCAGCAACGGGTGCAGCACAGCGACCGGTGCCGCACCGCGCGGGGGTTCGTTGCCGCCGCTGTCAGCGTTGTTAGTGTTATCCGTGATCGTGGTCGCGAGGCGACGCGGCTTCCCGTCGCGCACCACGCCGAGTTCCACTCGGTCGCCGACGCGCAAGAGACCGATCGCATTGCGCAGTTCCGCGCTTGATTTGATGTCGCGACCGTTGATCGCGGTGATGACGTCGCCAGCCTTGATCCCCGCGACGTCGGCCGCCGACCCGCGCGCCACTTGCGTCACGAGCGCGCCCTGCGTGCCCTTGATGCCGAGCGATTCCGCAATATCCGGGGTCAACGCGCGCATCGTTACGCCTAACAACCCGCGGCGCACGGCACCGAACTTGACCAGTTGGTCCATCACGCTGCGAGCCATGTTCGCTGGAATCGCGAAGCCAATACCGATGTTGCCGCCGCTGCGAGACAGGATCGCACTGTTCACGCCGATCAACTCGCCGCGCAAATTGACGAGCGCGCCGCCCGAGTTACCGGGATTGATCGAAGCGTCGGTCTGAATGAAGTTCTCGTAGCCCTCGGGGTTGATCCCGCTGCGGCCCAAACCACTGACGATGCCCGAGGTGACGGTGTGCTGCAGCCCGAACGGATTGCCGATGGCGACGACAAAATCGCCGACTTCCACGCGTTCGGAGTCGCCGAGCGCAATCTGCACCAACCCCTGGGACGGCACCTTCAATACAGCCACGTCGGTGGCGGCGTCGGCGCCGACGACGGTCGCCTTCAAGTCGCGGCCGTCCATCAACGTGACGGTGATCTCGCTTGCGTTCTCCACCACGTGGGCATTCGTGATGATGTAGCCAGCCCGTGCATCGACGATGACACCCGAGCCTGCGCTCTGAAACTCACGCTCGCGCGGCCCGACGTCCGGAATATCGAAAAACCGGCGAAAGAACGGATCGTCGAGCAGGGGATTTTGCGGCCCACGCTGGCGAATCGTGCCGCGCGTGGCGATGTTGACGACCGCCGGCGAGACTCGCTTGATCATCGGTGCCAACGAGGGCATCGGCGTCTCACCGACCGCAGCCGGTAGGGAGCCTTGTTGAGCAAAGGTCGTCGCTGTGCCGAAGAGCAACCCGGCGACGATCACGCAGCGCAGAACTTGAGAGCCGTACATCGTCGCGATTCTACTCACTGCGTCGAGTGCGCTGCAGGGCCACGCTCCTCCGGGCGGAGGAGCGTGGCTCGTTGGCGCATCAAGCGGCAGCGATTTGGATGCGACGCGGCTCCGCCTTCGCGCGCTTCGGAATCGACAGCTCCAGAACACCGTGCGAGAAGCGCGCCTCAATGGCGTCTTCCTGAATGTCTTCCGGGAGCTGGAAGCGGCGCTCGAACTTGCCGACCGCGCGCTCAATGCGCTGGTATTGCGCGTTTTCGACGCGCTCCTCGCTCGCCCGCTCGCCCTTCAGGGTGAGGACGCCCTGATCGGCGGTCACCTCGATTTGCTCCGGCTTCACGCCCGGCAGATCGGCGCGCACCACAAACCGTCCCGACTCCTCGCGCACGTCCACGGCAGGCACCCACGCCGTCTCACGCACGGCCTCGCCGAGCACCTGGTCGAGTTCGCGCTGCAGGCGGTTCACCAGAGTCCACGGCTGATAACGAACGACAGTCATTTCAAGCTCCTTTCGGGGCTCCGCCCCGGAAAATCAGTCTGCTTTCGAGAGCGTCGCTCGCCTTGTCGGCGCGGCGCCTCTCGCCCATGACACCGATCTAGGGTGCGCGCGAGGCGTTTCAAGTCCGAGCCTCATCCCCGCTTTGTTGGGGGTGCCGACCGTGAGCAAGCTGTGGACAACGTGTGCGCCGGGCGTGCGCGAACGGTGGACACAAAATATGGTGGTGGGGGCGGGCGGCCGTGCTGCTGTGCAGTACAAAAAAAGCGCTGTGTGAGCGGTGGCGCGGAACGTTGTAAAGCTCTGATTTAAATAAATAAATCACGCTTTCTGTTTCGGTCGCGGACGCTTGACGAGGGCATTTCACGTAATTAGCCTCTGTCTCCCCCGACACAATATCTTGTGTCACTCAGGCGGCGAGGTCTGTGTCGAGGGAAGCAGGGGAAGCGTGGCTGTCTGACAGCAGCTGCAATGCCAATCGAGCGAGTCTGGTGCGCCATTGTCGGTCTGGCGTGCAGAGGCGGCGTTTTCCCTGTTTGGCGGGTGTTAGTTGCTAGCAACTAACAGGTGTCGGCCATAGAACGGCGAGCGCGAGTTGTTAGGGGAGCGTCAGGATTCATGAATACGGTGGTCAAGCTCGAGCACAAGGATGTCAACACGATTCCGTTTCAGGAAGCGTCACTCGACATCTGGGAAAAGAAATACCGGTTGACGGCCAAAGATGGCTCACCGGTCGATCAAACGATGGACGACACGTACCAGCGAGTCGCGCGTGCGCTCGCCGACGTGGAAGCGCCCGCTGCGCGCGAGCAGTGGTACGAGCGCTTCGTGTGGGCATTGCGGCGCGGGGCTATCCCGGCGGGCCGTGTCACGTCGAATGCGGGCGCGCTCGAGCACAAGCCCGCGACGTCGACGATCAATTGCACGGTGTCCGGCACGATCCGCGATTCCATGGACGATATTCTGAACAAGGTTCATGAAGCGGGTTTGACACTGAAGGCCGGCTGCGGCATCGGCTACGAGTTCTCCACGTTGCGTCCGCGCGGCGCATACGTCTCGGGCGCGGGCGCCTACACGTCCGGGCCGCTGTCGTTCATGGATATCTACGACAAGATGTGCTTCACCGTGTCGTCCGCTGGCGGTCGCCGCGGTGCGCAGATGGGCACGTTCGATGTCGGGCACCCGGATGTCATGGAGTTCATCCGCGCCAAGCGCGAGAACGGCCGCCTGCGCCAGTTCAACCTGTCGCTGCTGATCACCGATGAGTTCATGCAGGCCGTGCGCGAGGATCGTGACTGGCGCTTGGCGTTCCCGTTGTCCCTGAAGGAGTTCGAGGCGGAGCGCCCGGACATCCATGACGGCAGCAAGTTCGTGTGGCGCGAGTGGCCTGTCACGCAAAACTACGTCACGAACGACTCGGGCCTCGTGTGCTGCAAGATCTACAAGACGCTGCCAGCGCGCCGTATGTGGGACAGCATCATGTCCTCCACCTACGACTTTGCGGAGCCGGGCTTCATCCTGATCGATCGCGTCAACGAGATGAACAACAACTGGTGGTGCGAAAACATCCGCGCCACCAACCCCTGCGGCGAGCAGCCGCTGCCGCCGTACGGCTCGTGCTTGTTAGGTTCGGTCAATCTCACGCGCTTCGTGAAGAATCCGTTCACGGATTTCGCCGAGTTCGATTGGAACGAGTATCGCGAAGTCGTGAAGGTATTCACGCGCATGCTCGACAACGTGGTCGAGGTCAATGGCTTGCCGCTCGAGCAGCAGCGCGGTGAGATTCTGCGCAAGCGTCGGCATGGCATGGGCTTCTTGGGGCTCGGCAGCACGATCACCTGCCTCGGTATGAAGTACGGCTCGCCCGAGTCCGTGAAATTCACCGAAGACGTGTCGCGCGAGATGGCCGTCGCGGGCTGGGAAGCGGCGCTCGATCTCGCGAAAGAGAAGGGCCCGGCGCCGATCATGAAGGAAGAGTTCGTGGTCACGGGCGAAATGCTGCGCAAGCGCCCCGAGATGGCGCGCGACGGCTGGAAGGTCGGCGATAAGATTCCGGGCCGCATCCTGCACGCGCGTTACAGCCGCTATATGCAGCGCGTCGCGAGCGTCGCGCCCGTGCTCGTCGATCAATTGGCGAACATCGGTGCGCGCTTCACGCATCACACCTCGATTGCGCCCACGGGTACGATTTCGCTGTCGCTCGCGAACAATGCATCGAATGGTATCGAGCCGTCGTTCGCGCACCACTATTTCCGCAACGTCATTCGCGAAGGCCGTAAGACCAAAGAAAAGGTCGATGTGTTGTCGTTCGAGTTGCTGGCGTATCGCGAGCTGGTCAATCCGCGCGCGATGCCTAACAGCTCGAATCCGGCGGAGAAGCTGCCCGACTACTTCACGACGGCCGATGACATCACGCCGCGCGAGCACGTCGACATTCAAGCCGCCTCGCAGAAGTGGATCGATTCGTCGATCTCGAAGACGGCTAACGTGCCCACCGACTACAAGTACGACAACTTCAAAGACATCTACTTGTATGCGCACGAGCAGGGCCTGAAAGGCTGCACCACGTTCCGCTTCAACCCGGAAGCCTTCCAAGGTGTGCTCGTGAAGGAAGAGGATCTCAAGAACACCACCTACGTGTTTACGCTCGAGGATGGCAGCGAGATCAAGGTGAAGGGCGACGAGGAGATTGAGTACGACGGCGAGATTCACACGGCCGCGAACCTCTTCGATGCGCTCAAAGAAGGCTATTACGGCAAGTTTTAGGAATGAAGATCATGGCTGCTACGAAGATCGACAAGAAAATCGCGAAGTATCGCGTCGAGAAGCCGCTCGATAAGGCCGAGGCGGAGCGTGTTGCTGCGGCCGCGTTGGCGTCCGAAGGCAATGTGGAGATGGCGCGCTCGAAAGACGGGCGCACGGCGAAAGTCATTCGCCTGACAGAAGAAGTCCAGCGCCCCGAAGTGCTGATCGGCTCTACGTACAAGATCAAGACGCCGGTGTCGGATCACGCGATGTACGTGACGATCAACGACATCATCCTGAACGAAGGCACCGATCACGAGCAACGGCGGCCGTTCGAGGTGTTCATCAACTCGAAAAACCTCGATCACTTTCAGTGGATCGTGGCGCTCACACGGATCATCTCGGCGGTGTTCCGCAAAGGCGGCGACGTCACATTCTTGGTGGACGAACTCAAGGCAGTGTTCGATCCGCGCGGCGGTTATTGGCAGGCGGGCGGCAAATTCATGCCCTCCATCATTGCGGAGCTCGGCTATGTCATTGAAAAGCACTTACAGACGATCGGTCTACTTAAGAAATTTGAGCTCGATGAGCATCAGAAGAAGCTCGTCGATGAGAAGCGCGCTGAGTTTGAAGCGCGTGGCAAGCAGCAAGACGCTTTCGCCAAGTCTCACTTCCCCGAAGGTGCTCAGCTTTGCAACAAGTGCAGCACCGCGGCCGTGGTGATGATGGATGGCTGCATGACTTGCTTGAATTGTGGCGACTCGAAGTGCGGTTGAGTGCGAGTTGTTAGTGGGTCGCGACAGATAGTAGTTAGTTTCGGTTTTCGCGCGTCATCACCGGGTTCCCCGCCTGGTTCCCAGCCCTGACGGGATAAGTGACGCGCGCCTCCACAAGGCAGCCCTTGCGGCTGCCTTGTTTTTCTCCCTGCGTGGCGCCTGCGCTACACCTAGCGCGCCGAGGTTGCATCTTTTGCTGCAACCGGTCTATCTTCTGAGCACGAGGGGATAACTCAAGCGCTGGAAACAGCGCGCTCTTGCAGGGGGAGTTTCCATGAATCCAGTTGAAGCGCTCGCGCGCTGCGCGGGGCGTTGCGTGTCGTATTTGCGCAACCAAGCTTGGTCAGTTGCAGTGCCCACCGCGGCCCTGCTCGCCGTCTCAGGCCAAGCCGCCCAGGCGCAAGATCAAGCGGCCGATGCCAGCGGCGATATCCTTGAAGTTGTCGTAACCGGTTCGCGCATCGCGCGCCCCGAACTCGAATCGCCTGCGCCAATTTCGGTGGTGACGGCCGAAGACTTGGCCGCAACCGGGCAGACCGATGCCGAGGACATCATTCGGTACAACCCATCGCTGTTCAACTCGGTTTCAGCCGATCTCTCGGCCACGCGCGCCGGCATCTTCGGCGGTAGCCAGCTCAGTCTGCGCGGCCTCGGTGCAACGCGAACACTTGTCCTGGTCAACGGTCGACGCCACGTATCGGGCAGTGCCGGTACGTCGATCGTCGACGTGAGCTCAATCCCGGCAAATCTGATTGAACGCGTCGACGTCCTAACGGGTGGTGCGTCGGCGGTTTACGGCTCAGACGCCGTCTCGGGTGTCGTCAACTACGTCTTGAAGCGCAAGACCGAGGGCCTCGAACTCGAGGCGCAGACGGGTCTGTCCGGCGAAGGCGACGCGGGCACGTTGTACGGTTCCGCGCTATACGGCAATACGTTCGGCGAGGCGGAGCGCGGCAATTTCCTGTTCTCGGCCGAGTTCTCCAACACGCGGCCGCTTGCCTACCAAGATCGCGACTACCTCGTCGGCAACCAGCGCTTGGATGACGACGCCAACCCGCGCTTGCGTGTGCAGGCCGAAGACGTCACGCCGGCCTATACGGCCGCAGGCGGCGTGATCGGCGCGCGTATCGCCACGCTCAACGCAACGCGGCGTGCTGCGCTCAATCCCGCACGTGTGGCGGAGGCATTGGCTGCAGCCCCGCGCGCGTTCTTGCCGGGCCGCAACTTCTCGATCTCGAGCGCGCTTGGCTTGATCGGCTTCGACGCCGACGCTGATTTGGTCGCGGATTTTGTCGACACCGACTTCGACAACAACGGCACGTCGGATTGCGATCAAACCTTCAACGGTTACAACACGGGTTACGGCTGTTGGGTCGTCGACCGTGAGACGGGACGCGTGCGCCCGTTCCGCGATGGACAAATCGCCGCCTTCGCCAACGCGTTTGGCGGCGACGGCATCGCCGTGTTCTTGGATCCGGAGCAAGTCGTCCCGGACATCCAACGCGTCAACGTCAACTTCAACGCGTACTACGAGCTGAGCGACCGCGTGCGGCCGTTCATCGAGACGAAGTTCGTGCGCGTCACGGCGAGCGACATCAACAACGTCAACTCGTTCAACGACACGATTCCGATCCGCCTCGACAATCCGTTCATTCCGGCGGCGATCCGTGCCGCGATCAACGATTTCTATGCGGCTGACGTCGATGGTGATTTCGACCCCGCCGATGGACGTGTGCTCATCAGCCGCGACAATACCGACTTCGGCATCAACCGACGCGAAGTGACACGCGATACCGTGCGTATCGTGGCGGGTATCGAGGGCAGTCTCGGCGAAAGCTGGGCGTACGAAATCGCTGCGAATTTCGGTCGTAGCAAAGAGACGGAAACGAACGAGAAAACCCGCTTGGAAGATCGCTTCTACGCGGCAGTCGACGCGGTCACGAATCCGGCGACCGGCCAGCCTGTGTGCCGCAGTTCGTTGAATCCAGCGGCGATCCCCGAGACCTCGCCGTTCCCGTCGTTCGACTTCCAGTACCAGACGTTCTCGCCGACGGACGGCACCTGCCGCCCGCTCAACTTGTTCGGCTTCGGTCGTTCGAGCCAAGCGGCGATCGATTTCGTGAACATCCCCGACGTCGACACGTCGACGCTCAAGCAACAGGTGTTCAACGTAGGCCTCACGGGTGACAGCAGGGACTGGTTCGAGCTGCCAGCGGGCCCCATCGGCGTCGCACTCGGCGCCGAGTACCGCAAGGAAGAAACGGAGTTCGAAGTATCGGAGTTCCAAGCCGCCGGGTTCTTCTTCGAATCGGGCACGCAAGCCGAAAGCGGCTCGATGAATGTGAAAGAAGCGTTCGCCGAAGTCGTCGTGCCGCTGTTGAAAGATCTGCCCGGCGCCGATCTGTTGACGGTCGATGCGGCGATCCGGGTGAGTAGTTATGGCGGCGCGCTCGATGCAGTAGGCTCCGTCAACACGTGGAAGGCGGGTCTCGTCTACGCGCCGATTCCGGACATCAGCGTGCGCGGCACAATCAATCGCGCGATTCGCGCACCGTCGTTGACGAACGTGGTGTCGCCCGTCACGCCGGGCACATTCCGCCCGATCGACGTTTGCGACGCCGACCAGATCAACCAAGGGCCGAACCCGGCGAACCGTCTGGCGAACTGCCGGGCAGATGGGATTCCGGTGGGCTTCACCGATCCGCTCACGGCGCGCGTGACGGGTAGCACACGCGGTAATCCCGACCTCACGGAAGAAACGTCGGACAGTGTCACGGTCGGTCTTGTGTTCCAGCCGCGCTTCCTCGAAGGGTTCACGATGACCGTGGACTACTTCAACTACGAGATTGAAGACGCGATCGCGACGGTGCCGGCGGACGACATCGTCGCAGCCTGCTACGACGCGCCGCCGGGCGAGTTCCCGAACGCGTTCTGCTCGCTCTTCGCGCGCAATCGCAATGCGAGTTCGCCGACGTTCCTGGGTTTCAACGACTTCAACGTGGCGCCCGTGAACTACGCACGCTTCGAAACCGAGGGCATCGATTTCGACTTGATGTATCGCTTGCCGGAGACGAGCTTTGGGCAATTCCGGTTCCGGTTGTCAGGCACGTATGTCGACAAGCTCGAGTTCTTCACGTCGGCCACCGACCCGAGCGCGCTCGATACCGCCGTCGGTGAGGCGCAGAACCCGGAGCTCGCGATGTCGTCGAGCGTGACTTGGGATCGGGGTCCGCTTTCGTTGACGTGGCAGTCGTTCTGGCAGGACGAGCAGTACTTCCAAGGCGTCGAAGCCGAGGATCCGACGGCGTTCGCAGAGCCCAATCGTGACGATGCGTTCTGGTCGCACGATATCTCGGCGACTTACGACTTCTCGGATTCGCTGACGATCCGCGCAGGCGTGAACAATGTCACTGACGAGCGGCCGTTCCTCGCGGAGGCTGCGTACCCGGTGTCAGCGGTCGGCCGCAACTTCTTCATCTCGTTCTCGAAGAAGCTGTAAGGCATTGGACGGTGCGAAAGGGCGCCTGCGTTAAGCAGGCGCCCTTTCTTTTGCGCGATTCGAACGGTGTGCTGTCGCGGCAGCACGCGATGGGCGTAAGCTCCGAACTCGGGGGTTACGATGAACCGAGCGATCGCGATGGTTGCGACGGCGCTGCTGGTCACGAGCGGGACTCGTGCAACAGCCGCTGACGCCCTGCTCGTCACGCATTACGCACAGGCCGATACGCGCAGCAAAGCCGAGACTTTGTGGCGTGAAGGCCTGCTTGAGCGTGTGCACTTGTTCCCACTCGCTGGCGGCGGCGAGGACATTGATCTCAACGTGGTGTATCTCCCGAAGCCGGCAGCGCTCGCCAAGGCCGAACTCGACGAGCGCGTGCTCAAGATGGCGGGCGAGGGGCACGTCGCCGATTACGAAGCAGCGCCCGAGTATCACGGCGATAGTTTTGTGCCCAAGCGAATCGTGGTCCGGGCCATGGCTGCCGATGGGCGCGTCGTGGTGCACGAGACGATCGAAGTGTGGTGACGCCCGCGACAGTTGTTAGCAGTGCGGCGCGGCAGTACACCCCAAAAAAAACCCCGCCTGAGCGGGGTTATCGGTCGCTTGCTTGTGGAGGAGTGTCTCTTATAGTTCTAAGCAACGAATCCTTCGTTGCCCGTTAGAAAGAGAGCAATCGGCGTGCCAGTCCTTGGCGCAATCTGACGGAATCTCGGCGACCCCACCAAGCAGGCCATCGCCTGCCCCAAACACGCGCGACTGACCCCCCGTTCACGGGCAATTCTTCAGGCTGTGGAATATGTCACGCGTGCTCTCGTAGCATAGTTGTCAAAATTGCCGACGCGGGAAACCGGCGAGGTTCGACATAATGTGTCGGCCCCGCACGGTGTCCTGCGCCCGCGATTCAACCGGTTCAGGACAGCGAGATTCAATGCGAGCGTCTACTTTTGCCCGTCGATCCCTGCGTCACCTTACAGCCGTCGCGCTGTTGTTAGCACCTGCGATGCTGTTAGCGCCATCGCTGGCACCGCGCGTGGCGCAAGCCCAACCCGGCGGGCCGGCTGCGAATGCCTCACTGATTCCGCGGCCGGCGGCCCTGCAAGACGACGTGAATTTTTGGATTCGCGTCTACAGCGAGATCACGACGAACGAAGGTTTTCTGCACGACGAGCGCAATCTCGCCGTGGTGTACGAGAAGCTCCGCTTCCCTCCCAACTTGCCACCGAAAGAGCGGCAGAAGATCGTCGACGACGTTCGCGACCGCTACATCGCTAGCTTGCAGCGCATCGCTCAGCACTTGGCGCAGCACCCAACGCCTGCAACGCCGACCCGCTTGGAGAGCGAAGACGCCGCCCCAGCATCGGCGCCAGCAAAGCCTGACGTGACGCCACTGTCCGCCGAAGATCAGCGAGTGCTGGCACTGTGGAAAGGCGCTGCCTCAGCGCCCAAGATGCTCGACGCCTCACGCACGATTCGCTTCCAGCTCGGGCAAGCCGACCGCTTCAAGGAAGGCCTGATCCGATCCACGATCTGGGAAGGCCATATTGCCGAGGTGTTCGCCAATCAAGGGCTGCCGCCGGAGCTGGCCTCGTTGCCGCATGTCGAATCGTCGTTCAATCCTGCGGCGTACTCAAAAGTGGGTGCGGCCGGCTTGTGGCAATTCATGCGCTCGACGGGCCGCCGCTACATGCGGATCGACGACGCGGTCGACGAGCGCCTTGATCCCTACCGCTCGACGGAGGCCGCAGCGCAGTTGTTAGCCTACAACTACCGCGTGCTCGGTACGTGGCCGCTGGCACTGACGGCCTATAACCACGGCGCTGGCGGCTTGCGGCGCGCCAAGGAAGAACTGGGTACCGACGACTATGTGACGATCAACCGCTTGCATCGTGGCCGCACGTTCGGCTTCGCGTCGCGTAACTTCTATCCGTCCTTCTTGGCGGCGCTGACGATCGATCAGCATCCCGAGAGGTACTTTGGTCCGATCGAGCGTGCGGCGGAGGAGAAATTCAGCGAGGTGGCCTTGCCGGCCTACGTCCGCTTCGCATCGCTCGAGAAAGTCACCGGCGTGCCGCGCGATAAGCTGCTGCGCATGAATCCGGCTTTGCGCGCGCCCGCGATCGACGGTTCGCGGCTGGTGCCGCGCGGCTATCGGCTCCGGCTGCCGGAGCAGGCACAGCCTCTCACGACGGAGTTGTTAGCGGCAAAGCTGAGCCCGGCGGAACAATTCGTCGGCCAGATCGAATCGCGCTGGCATCGAGTGCGGCGCGGCGACACGATGCAGCAAGTGGCGTCACGCTACGGCATGCGGACGGCGCAGCTGGCCGCGCTCAATGGCCTGACGACCTCGTCGAAGCTGCGGCCCGGCCGGTTATTGAAGCTGCCGGAGCGCATGCCGGCATCGCTGGGTCGCGCGGGCGATACGGCCGTGGCGAAAGCAGACATGCCGCGCACCTACATCGTGCGGCGCGGCGATTCATTGAAGGCCATCGCGGCCCGTGTCGGCGTGCCCGAGGCGGAGCTGCTGCGCTACAACGCGCTGCGAAACCCCGATTTCCTCTACGAGGGCCAGAAAATCAATCTCACGCCGCCGGTGCAGACCGTCGCGGACGCTAACAACTCAGACGAAGTAAAGGCGGATCCGGCCGCAGCCGCGGTCGCGGAGACGGTGCGAGAGGAAGCGACGATCGCCGCCGTGCGTGAGTCGGCGGCGGCGGCGGAACCCGCAGCGGCGGAATCCGCGGCCGCTGCGCCAGCCGTCGTCGCCAAAGTGGCAACGCCGCCTGCTTCGGCACCTGCCGCGCGCCCGGTACGTTCGCCACGCAAGAGCAACGCGCCGCGCCTGCCCGAGCCCGTGACCGAAGAGCAAGCGGAGGCGGAAAGCCCGGCGGTGGGGCCCGCAGGCGCAGCCACGGTGCTGACCGATGCGATCGACTTGGCCGTCGCGAAGGACGGCAGCATTCGGGTCGCCGCCGCAGAGACTTTGGGGCAATTCGCCGAGTGGGCCGGCATCAGCGCGAGCCGCGTCCGGACACTCAATCGCTTGCGGCCTGGTCAGCCCGTGTTGTTAGGACAAAAGCTGCGACTCGAGTTCAGTAAGGTGACGCGCGAGCAGTTCGAGGAACAGCGTCGCGAGTTCCATGCGCGTTTGCAGGCGCAATTCTTCGCCGAACACCGGATTCTCGGTACCGAGATCTACGTGGCACGCCGCGGCGATTCCCTGTGGAACGTGACGCAGCGGTACAGCAATCTGCCGATCTGGCTGCTACAGCAATACAACCCCGACATCGACTTGGCAGAATTGCGTGCCGGCATGCAACTCGTCGTACCGCGAGTCGAAGCCTTGCAGGGCACGGGCGCGCCCGGGCGCTAGCGCAACAGCGCGAGTGCAATCCAAGTCGAGAGCGGAATGGCGAGCATTCCGAGGGCATCGATCCAGATGCCTGCCCCGACCATCTGCCGCACACGCACGAAGCCCGTCGCAAACGCGATGGCGTTCGGCGGTGTGCCGGACGGCATCATGAAGCCCCACGTCGCTGCGAGCGCCGCCGGAATCACTAACCAGAGCGGATCGGTATTGAGCGTCGCCGCCACGCCTGCCACCACGGGCACGAAACTCGCGGCCGCCGCGACATTGCTCGCAAACTCCGTGACGACGATGACGACGAGCGTCACGACGAGCATGATGCCGATGAGTGGCAACACATCGATGGCCGCGAGCTCCTGACCGATCCACTGCCCGAGCCCGGTCTTCGTGATGGCGTCTGCGAGTGCAAGTCCGCCACCGAACAAAATGAGGACATCCCACGGCGCGCGCTGCGTATCGCGCCAATCGAGCAAGCGTTCGGTTCGTTCGCCGGGAATGACGAACAACGCAAGCGCTGCGACGACACCCACGATCGCATCATCGAGCGCGGCAAGCCCCGGCAGCGTCTTCAACTGCGGCATCAAGATCCACGCGAGCGTCGCTAACAACAGCACGGGAATGAGCCGGCGCTCGGCCACGCTGAGCGGGCCTTGTTGGCCGATGGCAGCGAGCACGTGCGAGCGATCGAGCGGTGCGAGTTGAAAGCGAAACGCCACGCGCGTCAGCAAGAGCCAGCTCAAGGGGATGGTGATGAGCACGAGCGGTAGGCCGAACGCGAGCCAATCCAAAAAGGTGATCTGCACACCGAGTGTGTTGGCAATCAAGCCCACGGCGATGCCGTTGGTCGGGCTGCCAAGCAGCGTGCCGAGTCCGCCGATCGACGCGGCATACGCGATCCCGAGCACCAGCGCACAGCGAAACGCGCGTAGATTGGGCTCATCGGGCGACTCGCTGGGCGTGATCGCTGCAAGAACGGCGATGCCGATCGGCATCATGATGAGCGTGGTCGCCGTATTGCTGACCCACATCGAGATGAATGCGGTGGCAGCCATGAACGACAGCACGAGCGCGCGTGGTTTGTTGCTCGATCGACTGACGACCACGACGGCAATCCGTCGGTGCAGCCCATGTTTCTCCATAGCGAGCGCGAGCAATGCACCGGCCAGCACCAAGAAGATCACCGGGGCCATGTAGCTTGCCGCCACCTCGTTGATCTTCGCGGCCCCCGTCAGTGGCAACACGACAAACGGGAGTAGTGCAGTGGCCGTCACTGGCAACGCTTCGGTGATCCACCACAGGGCCATCACAACGAGCAACGCAAATGTGAGCCAGCCCGCATCGCTTAGCCCCGCGGGCGGCGGCAGCAAAACTCCGCTGCCGAGCAGCACGATGCCCACGAACAACACCGCGTAGCGCATGGTGGCGGTGCGCTAGCGAAGCTCGAGATACGACGCGAGGACCGAGCGCGCCTCGGGTGCTGCGACAAACGTCCATTGCCCACCGCCATCGGCCGAGCGAATCGCCACGCGCTGTGCCGCCGCAAGACGCTCCGCCACACCGGGTTCGATCGGGTAGAAATGCGGGCGCGACCACGGCGCCGGCGTGGGGTAGGGGCTCGTCTTCAGGTTCGCGAGCGCCGGGTTGTTAGTCGCTGGCGGCAACTCGAGTGCGACATCGTCGAGCTCGATACTGGGTGGACTCAGCGCTTCACCTTCCACCGGGAGTGCGATCCACAAGTACTCGGCGCGGGCACCCATCCGATTGGTCTGAAACACGCCGAGATAGCCAAACGGGTCGCCGGCCGGTCCGCGCCCGTCGGTGACGGTGAACTCCACCGGGCGCAGCAGCCGCGTCACCGTGATGCCGGTTTCTGGGTCGAGCTGCTCGACCGCCGTGTTCGGCAGCGGTGCCACGGCACAGGCCGACACCGCCCACACCGCCGCAATCGTCAGTAGAAGGCGACAAGTTGTCATAATGGTGCGGCTCCCCAGACCCTGTAACATTATTGGCGCAACCTGTGACGAGTTGCGTGCCCTATCTTGGTGGGCGACCCGTATACTACAGCGAACGTAAGTGCTTGTTTAGACTAGTGATGCAGCAGATCCGACGTTTCTCGATGTTGGCCCTCCTGGGTGCCGGGATCGCGTTGTTTCCCGTCGCCGTCCCGGCCGACGCCGTGCCGCAACGCGCGCGGTCGATCATGCCTGCGTCGCCCGCGTTCCCGATGGCCGATCGAGTGCTCGTGCGCAAGTCCGAGCGGCGCATGTATCTCATGCGCGGTAACGAGGTATTGCGCGCCTATCGCGTCGCGCTCGGCCTCAACCCTGTCGGTCACAAAGAACGCACGGGTGATTTCCGCACGCCCGAAGGGCGCTACCAACTCACACGTCGCAACACGCGCAGCGATTTCTTTCTGTCGATTCAAGTGTCGTATCCGAATCAGCAGGATGCCACACGCGCTCGACGCAATGGCTGGGAGCCGGGCGGTTCGATCATGATCCATGGTCTGCCGAACGACCCGCGGCATCCTCCGGAGTACTACGCCACGCGGGATTGGACTGACGGCTGTATCGCCGTGTCGAATGCCGACATGGTGGAAATCTGGATGATGACGGGCGACAACATCCCGATCGAAATTCAACCCTAACTATTCTTTCGTGGCATGCGCGCGGGCTCGTGAAGAGCGACAATGCGCGTTGCCCGAGCAATGTGCCTCGAGGGGGAGCACTTGGAAACCAGTATCGTCATTCCTGAATTCGTCGACGCTCGCATTGGGCCGCGCGGCAGCCTCGAGAACCTCTCGCAAGCAGAGATCGATAAGCTGCTCGACTCGCGCGATGGTGGGCTCTACCAGCTGTTCCGCAAGTGCGCGCTGGCCGTACTCAACTCCGGCAGCGAAAGCGATAACGCCAAGGAAATCTTCGAGCGTTATCGCGATTTTGAGGTGGAACTCGTCCGCCAAGCGTGGGGCATCAAGCTCGAGATTCGCAATGCGCCCGGGCAAGCGTTTGTCGACGGCGAGATGATCCGCGGCATCAAGGAACACGTGTTCGCCGTGCTTCGCGATGTCATTTTCATCTCGAACGAGGTGAACGAAAGTGGTCGCTTCGACCTCTCGAAGCCCGCCGCCATCACGAACGCCGTGTTCCACATTCTGCGCAACGCGCGCATCCTCGATTACAAGTCGAAACCGAATCTCATCGTGTGTTGGGGCGGGCACTCGATCGGCCACGAGGAGTACCAATACACGAAGAAGGTTGGCTACGAGCTCGGCCTCCGTGGCCTAGATGTCTGCACCGGTTGTGGGCCGGGCGCCATGAAGGGCCCGATGAAAGGCGCCACGATCGGCCATGCCAAGCAGCGCATTGTGTCGGGACGCTACATTGGTTTGACCGAGCCGGGGATCATTGCGGCGGAGCCGCCCAATCCCATCGTCAATCACCTCGTGATCATGCCGGATATCGAGAAGCGTCTCGAAGCGTTCGTACGCTTGTCGCATGGCATCGTCGTGTTCCCAGGTGGCGTCGGTACGGCCGAGGAAATCCTGTATTTGCTGGGCATTTTGCTCGATCCGGCGAACGCCGAGCAGCGTTTGCCAGTGGTGCTCACCGGGCCGCGCGCGAGCGCCGATTACTTCGTGCAGATCAAACACTTCATCGAGAACACGCTCGGACAAGCGGCCTCGGATCTGCTGCATGTCATCGTCGACGACCCAGCCGAAGTCGCGCGTTACATGGTGCGCGGCATGGAGCATGTGCGTGATTTTCGGCGTGTCCGCGCCGACTCGTACAACTTCAATTGGCTCATCCGCGTGCCCCCCGAGTTCCAACATCCGTTCGAGGTTACGCACGAGTCGATGCGCAGCTTGAAGCTGCATCGCGATCAGCCGGCGCACGAACTCGCGGCGGATTTACGGCGTGCTTTCTCGGGCATCGTCACGGGCAACGTGAAGGAACACGGCGTCCGTGCAATCGAGCGCTTGGGGCCGTACGAGCTCGCCGGCGATCCGAAATTGATGCGCCTGCTCGATGAGCTGCTGGCTGCGTTTGTTGCGCAAAAGAGAATGAAGCTGCCTGGCAGCGTTTATCGCCCGTGTTATCGCTTAGTGGCGTAGCGCGGTCGAACATAAGCGGCGAATTCCTGCGACGGGACACGCAACGCTCGCAGTTCACTCCGCGACGCGACATATGCGACAAACCCACGTGACTTAGTTCCTGTCGACTTATGGCGACGTCGACGTACGCTGAACTCAATCGTTTAGGAGTTCAGTATGTCGACAGACAACACACGTGGATTCTCGGGCGCCCCGCCGCCGCAAGGCACGGATGCGTACGCCGCTTGGCTCGAGCGCATGCAGCGCTCGCGCGGTCGGCACGCAGCGATCACGAAGAACCTCTACACCTGGTCCAGCTACAAGAATTGGGCTGACAAGGCCAAGCGTAGCTGGGACGAAGAGCCCGCGAAGAAGTAAGCGGCGTGCGAGTGCCGGTTTAGGCGCTCGCGGCGAAGTAGCCGCCCGGCTTGTCGCTGGTCGCGGCGTCTTCGGAAGAATTTGCCGCAGGGCCCGGCGATACGACGAGCGAGCCCGTGCGAGCATCGGCCGATTCCTCAAAAATCGTCGTGGGCGACGCGAGGCCATCGAGCCAGCAGACCAGCGACTGCCACTGCACGAGATCGTCCCGCACGGTGTACGGCTTCATCTCGTGAATCGACATCCCGAGCTCTGCGGACCGCACATAGTTTTGTGAGTCGCGCACCGTGGCAATCACCGGGATCTTCAGCGTCTCGAGAAACTTCGTGAGCGAGTGGTACACGAGTGTGTTCTTGCGCACTCGATTCGCCACGACACCAATCTTGTTCTCCGACCGACGAATCTTCGCCACGAGCAGCAGGTCGGCGATGCAGCGCGAACAGGCGTGCAAGTCGATATCGGATGGCAGCACGGGCACGA
Source organism: uncultured Steroidobacteraceae bacterium (assembly GCA_964444835.1). Lineage (GTDB taxonomy): Bacteria > Pseudomonadota > Gammaproteobacteria > Steroidobacterales > Steroidobacteraceae > CADEED01. The sequence continues at coordinate 23,174 of CAYUIT010000022.1, read as the reverse complement.
TGATCTTGTCGGCGTCGCGCACCATGTCGGGCAGCGTTTGCGGGTCGACCGCGGCCGGCGTATCGACGATCACACGATCGGTGCCCTCCGGAATGCGCATCTGCCAGGTTCGCGTGGTGCGGCTATCTTTCTCGAAGGTGGCGATGCCGTGAATGGATGGTTGCGACGGCTTGCGCTTGCGAACCCAACGCGTGCTCGAGCCCTGCGGATCGCGATCCATCAGCACGGTTTTCTGTCCGCGCCATGCCATGAAGCCCGCGATGTTGACGGCGAGCGTGGTCTTGCCAGACCCGCCTTTCGGGTTCAGGACAACGATACGTTGCATCTAAAGGGTGCTTGAGCGGCTAACATTCAAGGTTAGGTTAACTACGCCTTTTCGGCGCGGCAACCGATTTTGTGTGACCCGCGGCACGGCTCGGCGCCGCGAATCCCCTTAGTCTCGTGCCCATGGAACGTTTGATGTTCATCTGGGACGAGCTCGATGACCTCGTCGGGCGCAGTCGCTTGATGATCTCGATCGCCGCCAGCTCCGTCTGGTCGGCGGTTCGCAGCCGGCCTTAGTTCAGCACCGCTGGCACTTGAATTTCCGCGGTGCCGCCCTAAAGTGGCGCCGCGATGAGCACCACCGAAACCGCCGATAAGCAAACTCTCGGCTTCCAAGCCGAAGTCCGTGAGCTGCTGAAGCTCATGATCCACTCCCTGTACAGCCACCGGGAGATCTTTCTCCGTGAGCTGATCTCGAATGCGAGCGACGCAAACGACAAGTTGCGCTTCGAGGCCTTAGCCCAACCCGGCCTCCTAGAGAACGACCCGGAGCTCGCCATTTGGATCGAGGCCGATCCGACCGCGCACACACTGACGATTCGCGACAACGGCATCGGCATGAGTCGAGCGGAGGCGATTGCCAATCTCGGCACGATCGCGCGCTCTGGCACGGCAGAGTTCTTCAAGAAGCTCTCGGGCGATCAACAGAAAGACTCGCAGCTCATTGGCCAGTTCGGCGTCGGTTTTTATTCGGCGTTCATCGTTGCCGAGCGCGTCGAGGTGTTGACCCGCCGAGCCGGGGCGCCGAGCCACGAGGGCGTGCGCTGGGAATCGCGCGCCGAAGGGGATTTCGTCGTCGAGACGATCGAGCGGGCCGAGCGCGGCACGACTATTGTCCTGCACCTCAAGGAAGAGGCGCGTGAGTTCGCTGATGCGTGGCGCTTGCGGTCGTTAGTGCGACGTTATTCCGATCACATCGGCTTCCCAGTGCGCATGCCAAAAGAGGGCGCGGCGTCGCTCGACTTCGAAGCCGTCAACCAAGGCACGGCCTTGTGGACTCGCGCGCGCACCGAGATCAAGGACGAGGAGTATCAGGAGTTCTATCAGCACATTGCGCACGATTCGGCCGCGCCGCTCGTGTGGAGCCACAATCGCGTCGAGGGTAAGCGCGAATACACGAGCTTGTTGTTCGTGCCAGCTGCGGCGCCGTTCGACTTGTGGCATCGCGACGCTGCACGCGGCCTGAAGCTTTACGTGCGCCGCGTGTTCATCATGGACGATGCCGAGCAGTTCTTGCCCCTCTACTTGCGCTTCATCAAGGGCGTCGTGGATTCGGCCGACCTGCCGCTGAACGTGTCGCGCGAGCTGCTGCAGAAAGATGCCGAGGTCGAAGCGATGCGCACGGCGCTCACGAAGCGCGCGCTCGATATGCTCACGAAGCTCGCCAAGGACGATGCTGACAAATACCGCAGCTTCTGGCGCGAGTTTGGCGCAGTGTTGAAAGAGGGTTTGGCGGAAGATCCGGGGAATCGCGACAAGGTCTTGCCGCTCATTCGCTTCGCCTCGACGCATAGCGACAGCGATTCGGAGGACGTGGCGCTCGCCGACTATGTGGCGCGCATGAAAACGGGCCAAGAGCGCATCTACTACGTAGTAGGTGAGAACCTCGCGGCTGCGCGGAGCCACCCGGCGATCGAGCAATTGCGCTCGAAGGGTATCGAGGTGCTGTTACTCGGACGGCGCATCGATGCGTGGATCATGGATCAGCTCGACCAGTTCGAAGGCAAGCGCTTCAAGGATGCGACCCGCGGGGATCTTGAGCTTGGGACCTTGGCGGATGCGGCCGAGAAAGCTCGCGCCGAGGAACAGCTCAAGGAAAGCAAGCAACTGCTGAAGCGCGTCAAGGATGCGCTCGGCGAGCGCGTCACTGAGGTGCGAGTCAGCACGCGCTTGAAAGATTCGCCCGCGTGTCTCGTGGCAGGCGAGCATGAGATCTCGGCGCCGTTGCGTCGCGCGCTCGAAGCAGCAGGTCAAGCGCCGCCGGAGTCGAAGCCCACGCTGGAGCTGAACGTCGAGCACGAGATCGTGAAACATCTCGACGCGCGAGCCGATGCGAGCGAGTTCGCCGACCTGTCGCTGTTGTTATTCGAGCAAGCGTCGCTCGCCGAGGGCGCGCAGCTTGCCGACCCTGGCGCCTTCGTGCAGCGACTGAACAAACTACTCGTTAGGCTCACGACGCGCTAAGATCCGCGCTGCTCGATTCTTCAGTCGCAGGGAGTCGTCCTTGAATCATCGCTTCGGCCTGCTCGTCGCAGGTCTCGTCGTTTTGTCCGCGTGTACGCCGCATGAGGCGCCGTCCGCTTCCACTACTGCATCGCCTTCGGAGGGCGCCATGGGTTTGCAACAGACAGATCTTCAACTCGGCACGGGTGCCGCCATCGAGAAGGGCCAATTGGCCGTCGTGCACTACACGGGCTGGCTGTATGCACAAGGCGCGCCTGAGAACAAAGGCCAGAAGTTCGACAGCTCGCATGATCGCAACGAACCGTTCGAATTCCCGCTCGGCGGTGGCCAGGTGATCAAGGGTTGGGACGAAGGCGTGGTCGGCATGAAGGTCGGCGGCAAGCGGCGCCTCATCATTCCGCCGGAGATGGGCTACGGCGCGCGCGGCGCGGGCGGTGTCATTCCGGGCGGTGCCACGTTGGTGTTCGATGTGGAGTTGCTAGGGATCGAGCCATGATCTCGCGAACGACTCGCTCGCTTGCATTGTTAGTGGTCGGCGCCGCCGCCGTGCACGGCGCGAGTGCTGCGACACTGATCCACGCCGGGCGCGTCATCGACGGGCTCACCGACAAAGTACTCACCGATCACACGGTCGTCGTCGATGGCGGCAAGATCATCGCGATCGAACCCGGCTTTAAAGCCGCGGGCGCCAATGATCGTGTCATCGATCTCAAGTCCGGCACCTTGATGCCGGGCCTGATGGACATGCACGTGCATATTACGAGCGAGTACAACCGCACGTCCGAGATCGATGGCTTCAAGGACAACGAAACCGACGTCGCGATCGAGGGTGTCGTATACGCCGAACGGACGTTGTTAGCAGGGTTTACCACCGTGCGCGATCTCGGCGATGCGTATCGCGCCTCGCTCGGCCTGCGCAATGCGATCAACAAAGGCATGGTCCCGGGGCCGCGCATCATCGCGGCTGGTAAGACGATCGCGAGCACGGGGGGCCACGGCGACCCGACGAATGGCTGGGCGCGCAAATTCCCCGCGAATCCTGGTCCCGAAGACGGCGTGATCAACAATCCCGAAGACGCTCGCAAAGCGGTGCGGCAGCGTTATAAAGAAGGCTCCGATACGATCAAGATCACGGCCACGGGTGGCGTGCTGTCGATCGCGAAGAATGGTTTGAATCCGCAGATGACGGAAGACGAAATCCGCGCGGTCGTCGAAACTGCGCGCGACTACGGCTTCAAGGTGGCTGCCCACGCACATGGCGCGGAGGGCATCAAGCGCGCGGTGCGGGCAGGCGTCGACACCATTGAGCACGGCACGTTCATGGATGACGAAGGCATCAAGCTGATGCGCGAACGCGGCACGTTCTATGTGCCGACGATCAGTGCCGGCCGTTGGGTGTACGACCAAGCCCAAGATCCGAGTTTCTTCCCGAGCGTCGTGCGGCCGAAAGCCTTGCAAGTTGGGCCGCAGATTCAAGGCACGTTTGCGAAGGCCTACAAAGGCGGCGTGCGGATCTTGTTCGGCACGGACACGGGCGTGTCGAAGCATGGTGAGAATGGCAAGGAGTTCCGTTTCATGGTGGAGGCGGGTATGCCAGTGCTCGAAGCGATTCGCAGTGCTACTTCACAGCCTGCCAAGTTCTTGGGGATCGACGATCAAACGGGCAGCGTCACCGTCGGCAAGCTGGCCGAGCTCGTCGGCGTCCCGGGCGATCCACGCACGGACATCACGGTCATGGAACGTGTGAGCTTCGTGATGAAGGACAACACGGTCTACAAGGCGCCTTGAGCACACCACGTCCGCCTGCGCCACAGGCCCTCACGCTTGCAGGGCCTGTCGGCGCGCTCGAGGCGAAGCTCGAAGATCCTGGTGTCGAGCCAGTTCGGCACATCGGCGTCGTGTGCCATCCGCACCCGCTCTACGGCGGCACGATGGACAACAAAGTCGTGCACACCGTGGCGCGCGCGATGCAAGAGCGTGGCGCGCCGACGATTCGCTTCAATTTCCGCGGCACCGGCGCCAGTGCGGGGGCCTTCGACAACGGGCGTGGCGAAGTGGCCGATCTCGTGGCGGTGGTCGAGTGGGCGCGCAATCGCTGGCCGGGTGCCGCGCTATGGCTCGCGGGATTTTCCTTCGGGGCCTACGTCGCCTTGCAGGGTGAAGCACAGCTCGCGCCCGCGAAACTCCTGACGATCGCGCCACCGGTGGCCCGCTTCGATCTTGGCGCGGTGGCAACGCCACAGGCGCCGTGGCTGTTGGTGCAAGGGGATGCTGACGATGTCGTCGATCCCGCCGCTGTCTTGTCGTGGGCGCAAACGCAGTCGCGTCCACCGCAGCTCCACGTGCTGGCAGGAGCGGGACATTTCTTCCACGGCCGACTGCATGAGCTGAAGCAGATCGTCTTGGACTTTCTCGCCGTGCCCTAAAAACAAAACCCGAAGCACATGACATGCTTCGGGTTTCGGATGCCGCGCGGCAAGCCACGCGGCGGCGCTAGCACTCGGCGCGCGAGCGCCGAGCCAGAGGCGCTATTAGTTCACCATCGCCTTCATGCTCTTGAGCGGCATGATGCGGACCTTCTTCGAGGCCGGCTTCGCCTTGAACATCATCTTCTCGCCCGTGAAGGGGTTGACGCCTTCGCGCGCCTTCGTGGCGGGCTTCTTGACGACCTTCATCTTGAGGAGGCCGGGCAGCGTGAACAAACCAGGGCCACGCAGGCTCTTCTTGATGACGCCGGTCAGCGAATCGAACACGGCAGCGACTTGCTTGCGCGACAGCTCGGTGTCCTTGCAGATCGTCGCCACGATTTCCGACTTCGTCGGTGCCCCACCTTTTTTCGCCATTCTGATGTACTCCTAAAAAGTATGAAAAAACCGCGCGAAAACAGCTCGCGCGCAATCGAATCGGCGCGAACCATAACACAGCCTCATCGAAGCGCAACAAAAATTTTTCCGTCGCGTGTGTGGCAAAACCCTTGTTTTCTAGGCTCGCGCGCGCATCGCAGTCCGTCGGGAGTGTGTCATCGCAGTCGCGAGTGGCACCGCGTTGTATGAATCGTGAGCAGTCGCGCGTGGCGTAAAACGCTATTTTTGCCGAGAAAAAACGCTTAAGTGATTGGATGCGTTGAGTTGTCTCGCGGCGCGCGTAGCGATGTGAGCCGTGTCAGCGCAACAAGATCAAGAGCGCTTGAATGGCAATGCCGGCCCACAGCGGTGACAAATCGAAGCCGCCGAGTGGTGGAATCAAACGACGAATGGGCCCGAGCACAGGCTCACAAACAGAGCCGAGTAAGTATGAGATCGGTGTCGGCTGACCTGGCGCGACGAGTGACAACAGCGCGTACAAAAAGATGCAATAGAAGTACAACCACAAAACGCTGGTCGCGATCTCGCGTGCAGCCGCGATAAACCACGGCAGGGCGCTCGGTAAGCGGCCGTTGCCAAGCAGCGACAAAATCGCGATGACGATCAGTGCATAGATCACGACCGCGAGCACGGAAGCGCTGTCGATCTTGCCGGCCGGCGGAAAAATGCGTCGCAGTGGCAGGATCAATGGATTCGTGATCTTCACGATGGCCTGGGCGAGCGGGTTACGGAAGTCCGCACGCGACATTTGCAGGATGAGCCGCAAAAGCAGCGCGTACATGTAGAGCGACAAAAGTGTGCCGACGATGAAAAGTAACGCGTCCATGGTGCTCGACTATGTTTGAAGGGACTATTTCTTCTTGCCGAAATTGTCGGCGAGTTGCGCACTGCGATCCGCGGCGGCCCGCACAGCGCGCGCCACGATATCACGCAGCTTATCCGTCTCGAACGACTGCAGTGCCGCTGCCGTGGTGCCGCCTTTCGAGGTGACCTCGGCCCGCAGACGCGCCAAGTCGCCATCCGATGCGCGCGCCATTTGGCCCGCGCCGTACAAGGTTTGGATCGCGAGCTCCCGAGCCGTCGCGCGATCGAGACCTTGCGTCACCGCTGCCTCGATCAAATGCTCGGTCAGCAAGAAAAAATACGCGGGTCCACTGCCCGAGAGCGCCGTGACCACATCGAGGGACTCCTCGGACGGCACCCATACCGCCGTGCCGACCGCGCTAACAACCTGTTCGGCAAGGTCGCGCGCCGCTTGCGGCGTACCGGGCGCGGCGTACAACCCGCAGGCACCAGCGCCGCTCAGCGCTGGCCGGTTGGGCATCGCCCGCACGACCGGCGTATTGATGCCGCACCACGAGCGCAACGCATCGGTGCGAATGCCCGCGGCCACCGACAGTACGACCGGCCGCGCGGCGGTCAAGGCCTCGCGTAGGGGCGTCAGCGTCGATTCCATGTCTTGCGGCTTGACGGCTACGACGACGATATCCGCTCCATCGATCGCTTCGAGATTGTCGGCCGTGACACGCACGCCCAATTCCGCTGCGAGTGATTGGCGCAACGCCTGCGCTGTGTCGCCCACGGTGATTCGTTCGGGCGCGAGGTCCCGACCGATCAAGCCGCGCACGAGCGCCGAGCCCATGTTGCCGCCGCCGATGAATGCTGCCGTGATGTTCATAGGTTCTGCAATGATGCCGACTACGCTGGCTTCTGTGGGCGCGGACCGAAAATCGCACTGCCGATCCGTACGAGCGTCGCACCTTCTTCGATCGCCACTTCGAAATCGCCGCTCATGCCCATCGATAAGGTATCGAACTGAGCGCCACTTTCATTGAGCGCGTCGTACAGCCGCCGCATTGCGCGAAACCAGTGCCGCTGCCGGTCGGGCTCGGTCTCCTCGGGAGGGATGCACATGAGCCCGCGCAGTTGCAGTCGCGGCAAGGCGCGAATGGCGGTGACGAGGCCTGGCAGGTCATCGGGCTGCGCGCCGCCTTTGGTGTTTTCGCCCCCGATATTCACCTGAATACAGAGGTTGAGCGGCGCGGCGTGGAAGGGCCGCTGCTCCGAGAGCCGTTGCGCGATCTTCAAGCGATCGACCCCATGTACCCACGCAAACGACTCCGCGATCGGGCGTGTCTTGTTTGCCTGGATCTGGCCAATGAAGTGCCACGTGAGCTCCAACGGGGCCAAGGCTTCGATCTTGGGCAGGGCTTCCTGCAGGTAGTTTTCGCCGAAATGCTCGATGCCTGCGTGGGCGGCCGCCTCGATTGCTTCAGCCGGCTGTGTTTTCGAGACCGCCACGAGTGTGACGCAGTCCACATTTCGCCCGCTCGCCAAGGCGGCCGCCCGGATGCGCTGTTGCACCGGCCCGACCGTTTCTAGGCAATTCTGCGGCTTGGATAACATATGGAGCGGGGACCCTCGCGGCTATACTCGCGGACGTTATCGCCAGGGAGCCAGCATGGCCGTCGACGTAGCGCAACTACTCGCGTTTGCCGTCAAGAACAACGCGTCCGATCTGCATTTGTCTGCCGGTGTTCCACCGATGATTCGCGTGGACGGCGACATGAAGCGCATCAACATGCCTGCACTCACTCACAAAGAAGTGCATAGCATGGTGTACGACATCATGAACGACAAGCAGCGCAAGGCTTTCGAAGAGTTCTTCGAAACCGACTTCTCGTTCGAGATTCCGAAACTCGCGCGCTTCCGCGTCAATGCGTTTAACCAGAATCGCGGCGCGGGCGCCGTGTTCCGCAATATTCCCTCCACGATTTTGTCGCTCGATGATCTGGGTGCGCCGAAGATCTTCCGCGACTTGTGTATGTTGCCGCGCGGCCTCGTGCTCGTCACGGGCCCCACCGGCTCGGGCAAGTCCACGACGCTCGCTGGCATGATCAACCACTGTAACGACAATCGTCCCGATCACATCATCACGATTGAGGACCCGATCGAGTTCGTGCACGAGAGCAAGCGCTGCCTCGTCAATCAACGCGAAGTCCATCGCGACACGCTCGGCTTCTCCGAGGCGTTGCGCTCGGCGCTGCGCGAAGACCCGGACGTCGTGCTGGTCGGCGAAATGCGCGACCTCGAAACCATTCGCTTGGCACTCACGGCGGCCGAAACCGGCCACTTGGTGTTCGGCACATTGCACACGAGTTCGGCGGCCAAGACGATCGACCGTGTCGTCGACGTGTTCCCGGCAGCCGAAAAAGAAATGGTGCGTGCGATGCTGTCGGAGAGCTTACGCGCCGTCATCTCGCAGAGCTTGCTCAAGCGCAACGGCGGCGGCCGTGTCGCGGCCCACGAGATCATGATCGGCACGCCCGCCATTCGTAATCTCATTCGCGAAGGCAAGATTGCGCAAATGTATTCGGCGATTCAAACGGGCCAACAGAACGGCATGCAGACCCTCGACCAGTGCCTCGCGGAGCTCGTCGCCAAGGGTGTTGTTAGTAAGGAAGAGGCGCGTTACAAGGCGCAGAACAAGGACGCTATCTAACACTTCGAGCAATCGAGGCGGGAGCAGACATGGATCGCGATCAAGGTATCAAGCTGATGCAAGACTTGTTGCGCCGCGTGGTCGACAAGAAGGCTTCAGACTTGTTCATCACGGCGGGCTTCCCGCCGGCTATCAAGATCGACGGCGAAGTGCGGCCGCAAAGCGAGCGCGCGCTCACGCCGGAGCAATCCGCCGTGCTCGTACGCGCGATCATGAACGATCGCCAGACCAAGGAATTCGATTCGACGAAGGAATGTAATTTCGCGATCGCCCCGCCCGGCATCGGTCGTTTCCGCGTCAACACCTTCGTACAGCAAGGCAACACCGGCTGCGTCATTCGTCTCATCAACGCAAAGATCCCGTCGTTCGAAGAGCTGGATTTGCCGCCGATTCTCAAAGAGGTGGTGCTCTCGAAGCGCGGCCTCACGATCATCGTCGGCGGTACGGGCTCGGGTAAGTCCACCACGCTCGCTGCGATGCTCGGCTACCGCAACGAGAAAACCCGTGGCCACATCGTCACGATCGAAGACCCAGTCGAGTACGTGCACCAGCACAAAGGCTGCGTCGTGACGCACCGCGAGGTCGGCGTCGATACCGATTCTTGGCACGCGGCGCTCAAGAACACGCTGCGCCAAGCGCCTGATGTCATTCTGATCGGCGAGATTCGCGATCGCGACACGATGGAGTACGGCATTCAGTTCGCCGAAACAGGCCATTTGGTGCTCGCCACGTTGCACGCGAACAGTGCCAACCAAGCGCTCGATCGCATCATCAACTTCTTCCCGGATGAGCGCCGCGAGCAGTTGCTGATGGACCTGTCGCTCAATATTCGCGCGCTCGTGTCGCAGCGTCTGATTCCGCGCGAGTCCGGCTCCGGCCGTATTGCCGCCATGGAAATCATGCTGAATTCGCCGCTGATCCAGGACCTCATCTTCAAGGGCGAGGTCGCCAAGATCAAAGAGGTCATGGCACGCTCCACGCGTATCGGCATGAAGACTTTCGATCAATCGCTGTTCGAGCTGTACGAAACCGGGTATATCTCGTACGAAGATGCGTTGCGCAACGCCGATTCGAAGAACGAGTTGCGCCTGCGGATCAAGCTCGAGAGCAAGCGCGAACAGCGCAACCTCGAGGGCGAAGACTCACTGACGATCATGGACGAGGAAGAAGGGCGCGCGTTTTAAAGCGTGACGAGTGCGCGAATGGCTGCGATGAACGAGAGCGTCGAGTTACGGGTGGGCGGCAACGCTGCACAGACCACGCTCAATACCAAGCCGCTGTTCAAGTTGATGGTCGACAAGAAAGCGTCCGACCTCTTCTTCACGTCGAATGCCCCGATCAAGATCAAGATCGAAGGTCAGATCATCCCGATCAACAAGCAAGTACTGATGCCCGAGACGGTGCGTCAGGCTGCGTACGGGCTGATGACGCCGGAACAACTCGAGTACTTCCAACGCGAGCTCGAAATCGACTTCGCGATTTCCGAGCCGGGTCTCGGTCGTTTTCGCGTCAACGTGTTCCACCAGCGCGGCTTCCCGGCGATGGTGCTGCGTTACATCACGGCGGATATGCCGAAGCTCGACCAGTTAGGCCTGCCTGATATCTTCAAAGATCTCATCATGTTGAAGCGCGGCCTCGTCCTGATGGTCGGTGCCACGGGGTCGGGTAAGTCCACCTCGATCGCGGCGATGATCAATCACCGCAACGAGAACTCATCCGATCACATCGTCACGATCGAAGATCCCATCGAGTTTCTGCACACCAACAAGCGCTCGATCGTCAATCAGCGCGAAGTGGGGCTCGACACCAAGTCATACGATCGTGCGCTTCGCAGCGTCATGCGCGCGGCACCCGACGTCATCCTGATCGGCGAGATTCGCGACCGCGAGACGATGCAGGCTGCCATCAATCTGGCCGGCACCGGCCACTTGGTGCTTGCCACCTTGCACGCTAACAACTGTGCCGAAACGCTCGATCGAGTGATCAACATGTTCCCGCGCGAGCAGCACTCGCAGATCTTCCTCGATCTATCGCAGTATCTGCGCGCCATCTTGTCGCAGCGCCTCGTCATGACCCGCGACAGCAAGCGTTGCGCCGCCACCGAAGTAATGCTCAACACGCCGTACATCGGTGAGCTCGTCAAGAAGGGCGACGTCGTCGGCATCAAAGAAGCGATCGTCGCGAGCGGTGAGCGTGGCGTGCAGAGCTTCGACGTATCGCTGCTCAATCTCTACAAGCAGAACAAGATCGATCTCGAGGAGGCGTTGAATAATGCCGATTCGAGGGCGAATCTTGAGGCGAAGATCAATTTCGGTTGAGGCGCTTCGAGCGCGAGAGTGTTAGTGCGGCGCGAGCGTCGGCCGGGGCGGATCTGGACGCGCGTGCCGCTAACGCGGCATGCCCTCCTGCGAGCACGGCGCACATCTTCCCCCTGGCGTTGTAGCTAACACTTGACCGGCACAGGAGTGCGCCGTGCTCGCAGATCGGCGCGCTTTACAGATCCGCCCCGGCCGACGCTCGCGCCGCTGCTGGGCTCTCACGTTCGTAGCTGCGGGTGGCGGGGTTCGTCAGGCTCACCACCAGCGCCGATTCACTCGGCAATAGCGAATGCGGTGCCGAGTCCTCTGGGTTGTGAGTCGCGCGGCTGCGCTGCACGTGACGCTTGGCTGGGCGCGCCGCTCATCGTTGCCGATCTGTAGAGAGCGCCGAACGATGCGCACGGCGCGCTTCACAGATCTGCTCCCGCCGACCATCGCGCCGATTCACTCGGCACTCGCGAACGCCGCGGCGTATCTTGTGGCTTGTGGATCGCGCGGCTGGGCCGCACGTGACGCTTGGTTAGGCGCGTCGCTCGTCGTTGCCGATCTGTAGAGAGCGCCGAACGATGCGCACGGCGCGCTCCTGTGCCGGTCAAGTGTTAGCTACAACGCCAGGGGGAAGATGCGCGCCGTGCGTATCGGAGGGCATGCCGCGCTAGCGGCACGCTCGACCAGATCGGCAACGATGAGCGACGCGCCCCCTGGCGTCTCTTACAGCGCGCATTCACTCAACCAAAAAACACGTCCGCCGCTTCGAACACTGGCCCATCGACACACACCCGCTTCATCGCCGGCCCCTCAGCAGTTTGCACCTTGACGGCGCACCCCGCACAGCCGCCCACCGCACACGCCATGAACTCTTCGAGTGAGACTTGGCAAGGTACGTGGTGTTTGCGTGCAACGGCAGCGATGGCCTGTAGCATCGGCGTCGGACCGCAGCTAAAGATCTCGACTTGCGCGCGCGCGCTGGCATCGAGCGAGGCTAACCACTCGTCGGCGAGCTGCGTGACGAATCCGTCGTAACACCCGGCGAAGCCGGCGCGGCTCGCGAGTCGACTGGGGATGCCCCAACCGTCGAGGAGCGGCATCGCGGCGATGGTGCCGGCAGGGATACCGGGCACCAAGATGGTCGAGGGGCGAACTTTGAACGGGAATGGAATTTCCGAGCCCATGAGCACGAGTGGCTTCCAGCCTTCCGTGGCTCGTGCGTGCAGCCACTCGGCGAGGAACACCATCGGTGGAATGCCGACGCCGCCGCCGACTAACAAGGCGCGCGGACGCTCGCGTCGGGGCTTGAAGCCTTGGCCGATCGGCCCCAACACACTCAAGACATCGCCGACTTTCCGCTGCGACAGCGCGCGCAGCCCGGGGCCGACGATCTTGTAGAGAATCTCGACCCAACCGGCGTCGCGATCGACGCGTTGGATCGACAACGGGCGGCGCATGGGCACCGCAGGGTCGCAGGTGAGGTGGACGAAGCTGCCGGGCTCGGCTCGCGCTGCACACCGCGGCGCTTGCACGCGCAGCACGAACTGGTCGCCGGGCCACGCTTCGTGGGAGAGGACGGCGCCATCCTCGAGGCAAATGGAGCCGCGATGCGGCGGGTGTACGCCGGCGCTGCGGCCCGCGAGTGGATCGACATGCGCGTTCATCGGCCCTCCAAGACGGCTTCGAGCACCGCCATTCGCACGGCCACGCCGTTGCGCACTTGCTCGCGAATCACTGACTGTGGGCCGTCGGCGACATCGGACGCGATCTCGATACCGCGATTCATGGGTTGGGGGTGCATCACGATCGCGTCGGGCTTCGCGCGCGCGAGGCGCGCAGTCGACAGCCCGTACTCGGCGAAATACCGATCGGCATCCGGGATTTGTGCGGTCGCCATGCGCTCCTTTTGGATGCGCAGCATCATCACGACGTCGACGCCGTCGAGGCCTTGATCGAGCGAGTCGCACCGCTGACAGCCGCTGAACTCATTCGCGGCGGGCATCAAGGCGCGCGGCGCAACGATGCGAATGTCGGGCACGCCGAGCGTCGCAAACGCAGTCCATGCCGAGCGAGCGACGCGTGAGTGCTTGATGTCGCCGACGATGGCAATACTCAACCGGTCGAAGCGCGGCTTTTTCTGCTGCACCGTGAGCGCATCGAGCAGGCCTTGCGTGGGGTGCGAGACATGCGCCTCGCCAGCGGACAGCACGCAGGCGTGGGGCTGCACGTTCTCGGCAACCAGCGTATGCACGCCGGCCTCGGCATCGCGAATCACGAACACATCGACGTGGCAGGCCTCGAGCGTATAGATCGTGTCGAGCATGCTCTCGCCCTTCACGCGCGAGGACAATTGCACCTCCAGGTTGACGACGTCGGCACCCAAGCGTTTGGCCGCGAGTTCGAACGATACGCGCGTGCGCGTCGAAGGTTCGGTGAACAGGTTGGCGACGGTGATGCCTTGCAGCGCGGTGCTGCGCACGGGCGCACTGCCGATCGGTTTGACGAACTTGGCGCTGCGTTCGAGCAAGCGCTCGAGCTGCGCGCGCGACAGGCCGTCGAGCGTGAGGAGGTGGCGGAGCGAGCCGTTGCTGCGATATTGCATAGTCATGTTAGTTGTTAGTATCAGTGCGAGTGAGTGAGCTCGGCGCGGCGAACCAGCGCTCGAGAATCACGGCAGCCGCGACTGCGTCGATGTCTTCCTTCGCGACTCGTCGCCGCCTCGCACCGCTCGCGCGGGCATCGCGCAGGCGCTCCTCGGCATCGAGCGACGACCAGCGTTCGTCGACCAGGTGCACCGGCAGCGCAAATCGAGTGCGCAACTCGGCGGCGAAGGCGCGGGCGGCAGCCGTCAACTCGGACGGCGAGCCGTCGGCATTATACGGTTCGCCGACCACGATCTGGGCGGGTTGCAGGGCGGCAACTTCACGAGCGAGACCGGACCAGTCAAAACCACCGCCCGGCACGGCCAGCGTTTTGCGGGGTGTGGCAGTTCGAGTGAGCGTGTCGCCACTCGCCAATCCCAAACGTCTGAGCCCGAAGTCGATTGCGAGGACGATTTGCGCGGTGCCGTCAGGCATGTCCCGCGAAACCGGCGAGTTGGCTCGCCTCGACACCGAGCAAGCGCAGCGCGGCGGGCCAGCGATCTTCGTACGGCAGATCGAAGATCACGCTGTCATCGGCCGGTACGGCGAGCCATGAGTTATCGCGAATCTCGCGCTCGAGTTGCCCGGCTTCCCAACCGGCGTAGCCGAGCGCAATGAAGGCCTTATCCGGGCCAGTGCCCATCGCCATGGCGGCGAGCACGTCACGCGAGGTGGTCACTTGGATGGAATCGGAAATCTTGTGCGTCGAATCCCATTCCCCGCCGGGTCGATGCAACACGAAACCGCGGTCGGTGTGCACCGGTCCGCCGCGCAACACGGGCAGCTCGGCTGCGCGCGCATCGCTCGGTTCGATCTTCATCTGCTCGAACACTTCCGACAGCGTCATCGGCAGCGGGCGATTGAGCACGATGCCGAGTGCGCCGCGTTCACCATGCTCGCAAATGAGAGTGACGGTCTGCGTGAAATTCGGATCCGCAAGCTGCGGCATCGCGATCAGCAGATGGTTCGAGAGACTGGCCGTGTCACTCATACACACGAGTATGGCGACGCGCCCGCGCTCCCGCTAGTGGCATTTGCCTCAGCGTGAGTCGGCCGGCGCGGTCAGCACGCCTAGTGCGGACTCGCCACCCTCGAATTGCCACTCGTAGGCAAAACGCAACGCTCGGTAGCGTTGCGCGAGGTCGCTCGGGAACGGATCGAACGGGCTCGCAAGCTTCAAGATGTCGAGTGTGGCTTGGTCGAGCGCGGGGGCGCCGCTCGAGCGGCGGATCTTTGCCTCGAGCAGCGTGCCGTCGGCGGCGATCGCCACTTCGAGAACCGGGTTGTTCTTGCGCGGATCGCGCCGAGCGGCGACGGGGAAGTTCAACGTGCCGAGCCGTTCGATCTTCTGGCGCCAGGCGACCAAATACGGCGCCAGAGCGGCCGCGCGAGTGTCCGGCGTGGTCCAGAGCTGATCGCGTTGCGCGCCGCGGAGCGCTGCTTCCTCTGCTGCAGAACTCGTCGTGCGTGACTCGGTACCGGAGCCATCCACGAGCAAGGGCATGTCGCGCGCAGTCACGAGCTCAGGCGGGGGCGCGAAGTACAAGATCTCCGTTTGCGGTGCCGTGGACGAAATGACGCGCTCGTGGGGCTCGGCACCGAGCGTTCCGACAACGTCGCTGAACACGTTGCCGTCGGGCTCGCCCGCTTGGGGAGCGGCGTCGGACTGCGCGCGCGGCGTTCGGGCTGCCGCAGGATCTTCGGTGACACCAGACCCCAATTGCGTGCGTTGGGCGAGATAGGCCGCTTGCTCGTTGGCGCGAGCTTCCGGCACATCCTCTGACACGAGCAGCACCTCGAGCCCGGGTGCAATGGCGC
The DNA here is from genome assembly GCA_964444835.1 of uncultured Steroidobacteraceae bacterium. Taxonomy (GTDB): domain Bacteria; phylum Pseudomonadota; class Gammaproteobacteria; order Steroidobacterales; family Steroidobacteraceae; genus CADEED01. The sequence continues at coordinate 7,534 of CAYUIT010000022.1, read as the reverse complement.
CGGGATTGCCCTGGCTTGAGAACGTGACGCCGACGATGATCACCGCGTGCAGGAGCGTCGCGAGAAACGCAGTGGTGATCAAGCGCTCGCGAATCGGCGCAAAACCCTCGCGCAGCGGCACGGCGCGGGTGTTCATGCGTGAGCGAGGCCTCGGCTGTGCAGTTTACGAGCGATCGCCTGCATCAGCAGGCCGCCGATATCGAGGTTGAATTGTTTGTCGAGCTCGCGGATGCCGGTCGGGCTCGTGACATTGATTTCCGTGACGAAGCCACCGATCACGTCGAGACCGACGAAGAGCATGCCGCGCGCTGCGAGCGTGGGGCCGATCTGACTCGCCAACCAGCGATCGCGGTCGTTGAGCGGTCGCCCGACGCCTTTGGCCCCCGCAGCAAGATTGCCGCGGTTGTCGCTCGGCGACGGGATCCGCGCGAGCGCATAAGGCACCGGCTCGCCATCGACGAGCAGCACGCGTGAGTCGCCGGTTGCGGCAATTTCAGGCAAATAACGCTGCACGATCGCAAAGCGTGAGCCGTACTCGGTGAGCGTCTCGAAAATCACTTGCATGTTTTTGTCACCTGCCTCGGTGACGAAGATCGAGCGCCCGCCCATGCCGTACAGCGGCTTGACGACAATCTTGCCGTGCTCGGTCGCGAACGCGGCCATGTCGGCCATGCTCCGCGTGATCAGCGTGGGCGCGCAGGCTTGCGGGAACCACGCGGTGTACACCTTCTCGTTCATGTCGCGCAGACCTTGCGGCCGATTGACGACGAGCGCACCGGCATCCTCGGCACGCTCCAAAATGTACGACGTGTAGATGTATTCCGTGTCGAACGGCGGATCCTTGCGCATCAGGACGCAATCGAAGTCTCCCAGCGCCACGTCTTGCGCTGCGCCGAATTCGAACCATTTCTCGGGGTTGCTAGCGACGCGCAGCGGCCGCGCTCGACCGCGCGCAACGCCATCGCGGAGCCACAAATCCTGCTGTTCCAGGTAATGCAGCTGCCAACCGCGACTTTGCGCCGCTAGCAACATCGCGAGTGTGGAGTCCTTCGCAAATTTGATATCTGCGATGGGATCCATCACCACGGCCAAACGGACGGAACGGCTCATTCGGGCTCCTTCGAAACGCGCGCGCAAAAGCGGCAAGAAAACGTCTCAAAAACGTGACGCGCGTGGCATAGCGGGGGGTATACCGATATGTTAAAACGCGCATCAGCTTGCGAGATGCGTCGGCATTTTAGTCGTTGCGACGGCTGTCCGGCGCGCACAAACGGTATGGAGTGGCATGGTGACTGAAACCAACCCCAGTCTGAAGGGCCTCAAGGTCCTGGTAATCGACGACAGCAAGACGATCCGCAAGACCGCGGAGACCTTGCTCGCCAAGGAAGGCTGCGAGGTGTTCACCGCAGTCGATGGCTTTGACGCGTTGGCGAAGGTGGCTGATCACACGCCCGACATCGTGTTCGTCGACATCATGATGCCGCGGCTCGATGGCTATCAAACCTGCTCGCTGATCAAGCACAACAAGGTATTCAAGTCGATTCCGGTGATCATGCTGTCGTCGAAAGACGGCCTGTTCGATCGCGCTCGTGGGCGCATCGTCGGCTCCGAGCACTATCTGACGAAGCCGTTCACCAAAGACGAACTGTTGTCGGCCATCGAATCGCACATTGGAGCAAGGTGAGCAACATGGCGCTGATCTTGATCGTGGACGACTCGCCAACCGAGGTTCACGTGATGAAGAAGGCTCTCGAGAAGTCTGGCTTCACGACGGCGATCGCGGCGGACGGTGCCGAGGGCATCCGGCTCGCGCGCGAAATGACGCCGGATCTGATCTTCATGGATGTCGTGATGCCTGGCGTGAATGGCTATCAAGCCACGCGTACGCTCTCGAACGATCCGAAGACACGCACCATCCCCATCATCATGGTGACGTCGAAGGGTCAGGAGACCGACAAGATTTGGGGCCTGCGGCAAGGCGCGGTCGACTACATGGTGAAGCCTGTGTCGCCCGATCAACTGGTGGCGAAAGCCCAGGCAACGCTCGCAGCGTGATATGACCGAGGTCGTCTCTCTCACGAGCTTGCGCGATCGTCCGTTCGAGTTGTTAGCAGAACTCGAGCGGCGCGGTCGCTCCGTCACGGCAGCCGCGGCTACCGAGAATCCCAGCGGCCGCGAGTGGGTCGGTGTCGCGTTCAAGATGGCTGGCGAGTTGTATCTCGTGGCGCGCGAGGAAACGCGCGAAGTGCTGTCAGTGCCGACGAGCATCACCCGCGTGCCGGGCGCAAAGCCGTGGATCAAGGGTCTCGCCAACGTGCGCGGCCAGTTATTGCCAATCCTCGATCTGCGCCAGTACTTGGGCAGCGGCGTCACGCCCAACACGCGCAACACGCGTGTCATCGTCGTGGCGCATCGCGAAGTGCCGGCGGGATTGTTAGTCGACGAAGTGCTTGGCTTCCGCCGCTTCGCCGATGGCGAGTTTTCGGGCGATGCACCGCCGACTGTGGTGCGTTGCGAACGCTATCTCGCAGGCGCTTTCCGGCGCGGCACCGAGCAATGGCCGGTGCTCAGCTTGCGGAGCCTCGTCGAGAGTCCCTCATTTCAGGATGCGGCCGCGTGAGCGCCCGCTGGAGAACGAGTTAATGCCCGCAGCCAAAGGATCCGCGCAAACCGTCCAAACCGTGGGGTCGCTATTGTTAGCTGCCGCGGTCGCGAGCGGCGTGACGGCAGCGGTCGCGATCTTCGGATTTCTCGGCAGTTCCTCGCCGCTGTTCCTAGGCGCGGCCGTCGTGGCGCTCGTCGTGATCGGCATTCTGGTATTTGCGTGGGTGCGAGTGCGCAAGATCAGCGCAGAAATCGCCGCGCGCGAAGCGGCGACCCTCGCGCAGCGCAAGGAGAGCGAACGCAACCAAGAGGCCATTCTGCGCCTCCTCGACGAACTGGCGCCGCTCGCCGACGGTGACCTGACGGTGCAAGCCACCGTGACGGAAGACATCACCGGCACGATCGCCGACTCCATCAATTACGCGATTGGCGTGTTGCGCGATCTCGTGAGCACGATCAACCAATCGGCGATTCAGCTCGATGGTGCCACGCGTCAGACGCAGTCGCTGTCGCAGCACTTGGCGAAGGCGGCGACGGCGCAGGCGAAGCAGATTTTCTCGGCCACTGAATCCGCCGGCACGATGGCGGGTTCCACGGAAGAGATTTCCGGCAACGCCGAGCGTGCGGCCGATGTGGCGCGTCACTCGGTCGATGTCGCTCACAAGGGCGGCGATGCGGTGCGCCGCACGATCGATGGCATGAACACGATTCGCGAGACGATCCAAGAGACGTCGAAGCGCATCAAGCGCCTGGGCGAGAGTTCGCAGGAGATCGGCAACATCGTCGAGCTGATTAACGACATTGCCGAGCAGACGAACATCTTGGCTTTGAACGCCTCGATTCAGGCGTCGATGGCGGGTGATGCGGGGCGCGGCTTTGCCGTCGTCGCCGATGAAGTGCAGCGCCTCGCAGAACGCGCGGCTGCCGCGACACGCCAGATCGAAGCGCTCGTGCGCACGATTCAAACGGATACGAACGAGGCGGTCGTCTCGATGGAGCGCAGTACCACCGACGTCGTCGGCGGCGCTTTGCTCGCCGAGAACGCGGGTGCGGCTCTCGAGGAGATCGAGCAGGTCTCGAATCAGATTGCGAGTCTGGTGCAGAACATTTCGGCGAGCTCGCGTCAGCAAGCTGCGTCGGCGCAGAACATCGCCCGCAACATGCAAGTGTTGAAGGAAATCAGTACGCAGACCACCGAAACCACAGGGGCCACCTCGCAGGCCATCGCAAAACTCGCAGAGCTGTCTGCGGACTTGCGTAAGTCGGCCTCGGGCTTCCGCTTGCCAGCGGGCGCGCCCACGATCATCTCGGACACGCAACGCGTGCGTGCCCTCAACGCGGCAGACGGAGCGCCGGCGCGCAAACGCCCGCTGCAGGCCGCCTCCTGATCGATATCGAACGTTCATGCCTGAAGTAGCCTCCCAGACGCTCGATCTCGTCGGACGCGAGATCAACCACACGCTCAACGAAGCGCGGACTGCGCTCGAAACCTATGTCGAGCAGCAGGAGAACACGTCGTTGCTCGAGCGCTGCAGCGCCGACTTGCACCAAGTGCAAGGCGTGTTACGCATGCTCGAGATCTACGGTGCAGCCCTGCTCGCCGAGGAAATGGAGCATGTGTCGCACTACCTCGTCACCGAGGGGGCGCGCAAGAATCAAGCCGAGGCACTCGATGCGCTGATGCGCGCGATGGTGCAGCTCCCGAGTTACTTGGAGCGCGTTCTCGCAGGCGGCCGCGACCTCGCGCTGGTACTGCTACCGCTCCTGAATGATTTGCGCGCCGTGCGCGGCAGCCCGCTGCTGTCCGAAGGCACGTTGCTGCTGCTCAATCTGAAGTCGGACAAACAAGCGGCCCCGGTCATTCCTGGCCCGGGCGAGCCGGCACTGAACGCGGCGCAGTGGGCGCGGCGTTTGCGCACGCGGTTCCAAGTGGGCCTCATCGGCTGGATCCGCGGCGAACGTCCCGAGCAGAACCTTGAGATTCTCTCGACCGTGGCCTACCAACTCGAGCAAGTAGCCTCGCGCCAGCCCGTATTCCAATTGTGGTGGGTCGTAGGCGCGCTCCTCGAGGCACTCCGCGAGGGCGGTATCGAGGCGGGCGTGTCGATCAAGCGGTTGTTAGGCTTGGCAGACCGCGAGATGCTGCGGATGTATAAGCAGGGCGAAGCGCGCTACGCGCAAAGTCCGCCCGTCGAACTGCTGAACAATTTGCTCTACTACATCGCGCGCGCCGAATCGAAAGGTCCGCGCATCAGTGCGGTGCGAGCCTCGTTCCGTCTCGATGAGCTGCTGCCGGTCGACGATTCGGTCGAGCAAGAGCGCGAGAATCTCTCGGCGCCCTCGGTCAAGTTGATGCAGACAGTGGCGGCTGCGATCCGCGAGGATCTCGGTAAAGTCAAAGATGTACTCGATATCTTCGTACGTCGCGGTGGGCAAGCGGCCGAGCTCGAGCCCCAAGTGGCGATGCTGCGCAAGATCGGCGACACGTTGGGCGTTCTGGGCCTCGGCGATCTGCGTTCGCGCATTGTCGCGGAGACGATGCGGCTCGAGTCCGTGGTGCGCGGCGAAGCGGCTGCCGATCAAACGGCGCTCGTGCAAGTGGCTGCGACCGTCATCAACGTCGAGGATCGACTCGACCGCGAGTTAGTCGGCTTGATCGTGCCGAAGGCTTCGTCGCCGAACGCGGGGCAAGCGGACGAGAATTCCGGCGACGTCGATTTCCAACAAGTGCAGTCGGCGGTGCTGCGCGAATGCATCGTCAACATGGTGCGCATCAAGGAAGCCATCGCGATGAACGCGAGTGGCTCGCTCGATGCAGCGGCGCTCGACGGCTGGCCCGACCAGTTGCGAGGCATCAAGGCCGGCCTGCTGATGCTCGGCAAGACGCGCGCAGTCGAGATCGTCGATCGAATCGGCGGACATTTGCGCACGGTGCTGCAACCCGGCGGCATGGGCGTACCGACGCACTTCATGGATCGGCTCGCCGATGCCATCGTGAGTCTCGAGTACTACATGGAGACGCTGCAGGCAGGGCGCCCCGATCCGTGGTACATGCTCGACAATGCCGATACCTGTTTGGTGGCGCTCGCGCAGATGCCCGCGCGAGTGGTGCCCACCGTCAAGCCTGTCGGCCCTGAATCTTTTGCGGCGACGGTCAAGCTCGATGTCGAAAGCGCGCCGGTCGCCACCGCCGTTCTGCCGCGGGAGTACGCCGCGAGCCTCGCCGGAGCCGACCCGGCAGAGTTACCGACCTTGAGCAGCGCGGCCGCGCACGTCGTCGCCGTCGTCAATGAGCCCGTCGATCCCGAGTTGTTAGCGCTGTACATCGAAGAGGCGCGCGAGGAAGCAACCAAAGTGGGTCGCTTGTTCCCGATGTGGGACGAGAACCCGCTCGATCAGGATTCGCTGGTGCAAGTGCGCCGTGCATACCACACGCTGAAGGGCAGCGGCCGGATGGTCGGCGCGCGCGACATCAGCGAGTTTGCATGGGCGATCGAGAACCTACTCAATCGGCTGCTCGACAATACGTTGACGCGCTCCCCGGATATCTTGAAGACGCTGCGCGACGCGGTGGCACTCACGCCGCAGCTCGTCGACGCACTCGAGCGTCAGGCGCCGCCGCCGGCTAGTACGGCGGATGTGATCGCGCGAGCGCATGCACTGGCCGCAGGGCGCGCGATGCCGGCGCCAGGTGCGTCGAAAGCGGACGCCACCAGCACTGCAACGAGTGCGACGACGGCGAGTAACGTGCCGACGTATGTGGGCACCGTACCCCCGCTCAAGCCGGTGGTCGCACCGGATCTCGCGATCGACAGCAACGCGGAAACAGGTTTGCGGCCCACCGTCGTGATCACGCCGCCGCAGGCGCCGGAAGCCACCTCGGGTGGCATGCAGTTAGATGAGATTTATCGTCGCGAGACGGCAGCCCACGTCGCGGTGGTTCGCGGATTTGTTAGCCAGGAACGCTCGCGTTCGGCGCCGCATGTGGTCACCGAGGATGTGTACCGCGCCTGCCACACGCTGACGGGCAGCTCGCGTATGGCCGAGATTCACCACGGCATACGCTTGATGGCGCCGATCGATCATTGGTTGCGCAAGTCGTTCGACAGTGGCGTGGGACTGGCCACCGAAGATCTCGCGTTGCTCGACGACGCGATGACCGCGATGGAGCAAGTCGCGCAGAACCTACGCGAATCCACGGGGTTCTTCGTATCGCACGATGCATTGTTGAAGCGTGTGGCGGCTGCCGAGAATTCACTCGATGCGCGTATCGGCGAAGCGTCACAGCACATTGAGCTCACCGGCGTACAAATCGCGCCGATCATGCCCGACGAGCCCGTTGCGGCTGCCGAGGATGCAGCGGCCGAAGATGAACTGATGCGGGATTTCGATCCCGACATCGCGGCGATCTTCACGGACGAGGCCACCGAACTCATCGACTCTGCCGAGAACGCTTTGGCCGCATGGAAGGCTGAGCGCGGCAGCAGCGATCGCATGTTGGCGTTGAAGCGTCCGCTGCACACCCTGAAGGGCGGCGCGCGGATGGCGGGTATCACGCCGATGGGTGATCTCGCGCACGAACTCGAAACGCTGGTGATGCAAATCGAAAGCGGTTCGATTGCTGCCGATGATCGCGCGTTCGCAGTCGCACAATCGTCGCTCGACGATCTCGCGCGGATGCGCGAGTGCGTCATCGCCGGCGAGGGCGTGCCGAGTGGCCGTAAGGCCATTGCGCGCATTCACGCGTTGTCCAAGCCGGCGAGCGAGCCGATCGCGAAGGCCGTCGAAGTGGCGAAGCCGATCGAAGCGCCGAAGCCGGTTGAGGTGAGCAAGCCGATCGAACCGCCCGCTGCCATCGTCGCACCGCCGCGCAGTGCGCCCGAACCGCAACCTGCGCCTCCCGAGTCGCCGCCGATCGTCGTCGAAGCGC
>CAYUIT010000021.1:51925-57066 GCA_964444835.1 uncultured Steroidobacteraceae bacterium | reverse complement strand
AGTTCGCTGCCACGTGAACTGTTCAGCATGCCTGCGGCAAGCACGCGGCGATAAGCTGAGGGCCCTGCGTATCGCAATCGCCAATTGTTCGTGAATGACACCAGAGACTCCATCATCAATAACATCGCGTGGCGCACTCGCCGGCAGCGCTGCAACCGGCACACCACATGCCATCGCCTCGAGCATCACGAGACCAAACGTGTCAGTGAGACTTGGAAAGACGAAAACATCGGCGGAGGCCATCGCGCGCGCGAGTTCCTCCCCGAACTTGTACCCCGTAAAGACGACAGTAGGATGACGGCGCTCCAATTTCGCGCGCGCCGGCCCGTCGCCGACCACGACTTTGGTTCCTGGGACGTCGGCTGTTAGGAAGGCGTCGAGATTCTTCTCGACTGCGACGCGCCCCGCATAAAGCAGAATCGGTCGTGGTAGATCGAAGTAATCCTTAGGACCTGGGCGGAATCGGTTTAGATCCACACCTCGGGTCCATATGCGCGTGTTGCGAAAGCCGCGCGACTGAAGCATTTCCGCGACGCCCCTCGTGGCCACAAGTGTTGCGGCCGCGAGCCCATGGAACCAGCGGACGTACGTGTAGCCGGCCGCTAGCGGAATGGGATAGCGCTGCGCCACGTACTCGGGATACTGCGTGTGGTACGAAGTCGTGTGAGGCAGGCGATGACGCGCCACGTACGCGCGCGCGGCAAGTCCGATCGGGCCCTCCGTCGCGATATGAATTGCGTCAGGCTGAAACTCGCGAATCACTCGCGTAACGCGCTCACCCGGAAACAGCGCGAGCCGAATCTCCGGATAGCTCGGACACGGGATCGTTCGCGACCCGTCGGGGTCCACCACTAGAACATCATGTCCGCGCTGGCGTAGCGCGCTTGTCGTTTCTGATAGCGTCGTGACGACGCCGTTAGTTTGCGGGCGCCATGCGTCTGTGCAAACTAGGATTCTCAAGCAGCAAGCTCGACGGGGTGATCTTGTACCAGCGATCCTCGAACATCAGCCCACGACAGCAACGCCAGCCGACCATTCATATCCTCAACGAGCGCAGTACAACTCTCGACCCAATCGCCGTCGTTGCAGTATTTGACACCATCGATGTCGGTAATCTCGGCGCGATGAATATGACCGCACACCACGCCATCGAGACCGCGCCGCCGCGCTTCGTGTGACGCGGCTTGTTCGAAACTCGAAATGTACTGCATCGCGTTCTTTACTTTGTGCTTGAGGTACCCTGCTAACGACCAGTAGGGGAACCCCAGCCAACGTCGCATCGCGTTTACGTACCGGTTGAGACCCAGTGTGAAGTCGTACATCGTGCTACCGAGCTGCGCGAGCCACGGACTGCACTTCACCACGCTGTCAAACTCATCTCCGTGCAGCACCAGCAATCGTTCACCCGCCGCGGTTGTGTGCACGTACTCCCGATGGATCTCCAAATTGCCAAACACGTTGCCGACGAAATCGCGGAAATTCTCGTCGTGATTCCCAGGGACGTAGATGACGCGGGTACCGGCTTTGGCCTTGCCCAGTACGGTGCGCAGCACGTTGTTATGTTCTTGTGGCCAATACACTGTGCGGCGCAAGGCCCACAGGTCCACGATATCGCCAACCAAAAAAAGCGTGTCGACTTCCGTCGCCCGTAAAAACTCGAGCAGCAGATCTGCGCGGCAACCGCGTGTGCCCAAGTGCACGTCGGAAATGAAGGCACTTCGCAACCGTAGCGGCCGCCGCCCGTCCGAGTGATGCATTCGGCCTCCTGTGGGTGCAACTTGCCCTAGGATGCCTGGCGAACGTTTCGCCTTTATTACTAACTACTTATGTGATGCACTTCACGTTAACTCGTGCGTAGCGAAAAGCGATAGCCCGTGCGACGCACTGTTTGGATGTACTCATCAGCACCCAAAATCGCGAGCGCTTGCCGCAGACGCCCGATATGCACGTCAACCGTGCGCTCTTCGACGCGCACGCTGCCAGGCCATACGCGTCGCAGTAGATCCGCGCGAGAGAAAACGCGGTCGGGGTTGCTCATAAAAAACCGAATCAACTTGGCCTCGGTTGGGCCGAGCCCGACGGAAGCGGCGCTGGTACGCACGAGTCCGCTTCCCGTATCGAAGCAAAGGGGTCCGTACTCCAATGTCGAGCTTGCAACGGGTGACAGCTGCCCGAGCACGACCTCCACTTGCTCAACCAGTCGCGGCAGTGATACGGGGTGCTTAAACATCGCCTTGACGCGCGGCTTTTGGCGACTGGGTGCGCCACCAATATGCTGCAACTGGACGATTGCCAGCCCCGGATCCCTCGGTGCCGCAACGCCGAGCACGTCCTCGATCGTTCCATCTGGCAGGTTCGATGCAATAACAACAATACTTGCGCGCTGTGTCGTTAGCCACACACGCGCACTGCGAGCGCTATCGCAGTATTGCGTCTCGAGTCCTACGAGCCGCAGGCAACCAACCAGCGCCTCACGGTATGACGCGTTGTGCTCCACAACCAGAACTTGCGATTTTTCCATGAGACCCGTACCTGCAGTCTCACAATTAGAAGCACAGAACTTTGCAAAATGATGGAAGCCGGCACGATCGACAGCTCGAGCTGTGATCGACGTCGCCACTGCTGTAAGCGCGGTGTGTAATACTTTCGTCACTCGAATGCTCGAGCCCAAACGCGCGTGTTTCAAAGTTTGAACGTAGATCTCCTCGTCATCGGCGGCGGCATCAACGGCGCCGGTATTGCCCGCGACGCCGCGGGCCGCCGCTTGAAGACACTCCTCGTCGAGCAAGACGACCTCGCGGCGCATACCTCATCGGCCAGCACGAAGCTCATTCATGGGGGCTTGCGCTATCTCGAGCTGTTGCACTTCGGGCTCGTGCGCAAAGCGCTCAAAGAGCGCGATGTGTTGTTAGCCGCCGCACCGCACCTGATCTCGCCACTCAGCTTCGTTTTGCCACACGAGGACACGCTGCGGCCGGCATGGCTCATTCGCTGCGGGCTGTTCCTTTACGATCACCTCGCACCGCGCGAGCGGCTTCCCGCATCTGAATCGATCGACCTACGAACGCACGAAGCGGGCGTGGCGCTCCGCACCCGTGCGCGCCGCGGATTTCGCTACTGGGATGGTTGGGTGGATGACGCGCGACTCGTGGTGTTGAATGCTGTCGCAGCGCGCGAGCTCGGCGCAGAAATCCGCACCCGCACCCGATGCGTGGCACTCGAACCGACCCACGACGGCTGGAACGCGACGCTGGAATCTTCGAACGCGCCACACAGTCGCGTCACGGCTCGTGCCGTCGTGAATGCGACAGGCCCGTGGGCCGCGCGCTTCTTGGAATCCGCAGCGCATGTGCAGAGCCCGCATGGCTTGCGCTTGGTGCGCGGCAGTCACATCGTCGTGCGCAAACTATTCGATCACGCCCATGCGTATGTTCTCCAGGGAGACGATCGCCGCATCGTGTTTGCGATCCCCTACGAGCAGGACTTCACGCTCATCGGCACGACCGACGTTGATCAATCTGCCGCGCCGGATCAAGCGCGGATCTCGAGTGCCGAGAGCGAGTATCTGTGCGCGCTCAGCAATCGCTACTTTCAGCGGCAGATCTCGCCCACGGATGTCGTCTGGAGTTATTCCGGCGTGCGTCCACTGCTCGCCGATGAATCCAGTGACGCACGCACGACCACTCGCGATTTCGTGCTCGAGATGCAAGCGGAGCCTGCGCCGTTACTGACGGCCTTCGGCGGCAAGATCACCACCTATCGTGTGCTTGCCGAAGCGGCCGTCGATCGGATCGCTGAAGCACTCGGCAGCTCGCGCGGTGCCTGGACGGCCAAGGTGCCGCTGCCGGGTGGCGATATTTCTCATGCAGACGTTACAGGTTTCATAGACACACTAACGACTCGCTACCCGTGGCTCCCGCGCACCGGACTCACGCGCCTAGCGCACCACTACGGCACGTATGTCGAACGTGTGCTAGGTGATGCTCGTTCGCTCGGTGATCTCGGTCGCGAACTGGCGCCGGGCCTGTACGAGCGCGAGCTCAGTTACTTGCAAGCGCAAGAATGGGCTCAAACGGCCGAGGACGTACTGTGGCGGCGCACGAAGCTCGGGCTTCGCGCCGAGCCGAACACCGTCGCACACATCACCGAGTGGCTCGCGGCGCATCCGCTCAAACAGCCCTAAACTCCCAGCACGAATTCCGACTTCGGCCCCATCTGCCTGCCCCCCGGATACGACAATCGATGTCGTGAGCCGCCACCTTGACCATGGCCGACACGAGCCTTCGCCACCGTCAGGCGAATAGCCGCAGCGACAAACCTTCCAATTCGCCGTCAGTACCGATCCACTCACGTCGCGCGGCGTCTCGCGGCGTAGATCGGGAGTGGCTGGCATGAATGAAACTTGGCTCATCACGGGCGCGAACCGCGGCATTGGTCTCGAGTACACCCGGCAGTTATTGGCACGGGGAGCCCGCGTCATTGCTACTGCGCGCAAGCCTGCGGGCGCGAACGAACTGACGGCACTCGCCGAGCGGCATCGGGACAACTTGCAAGTTGAGACGCTCGACACGGGCGATGGCGCGTCGGTTACGGCGCTCGCGCAGCGGCTCGCTGGCAAGCCAATCGATGTGCTCGTCAATAATGCGGGCCTCTACGGCGGTAGCTGGGATACCGATGCTCAACGCCAAACAGCGGGCGGCATGGACTACGCCCTGTGGGAGGATATCCATCGCGTGAATGTGATGGGCCCGTTCCGCATGGTCATGGCCTTGCTCCCGAACTTGAAACAGAGTCAGCGGCGGCTCGTCGTCAACATGTCATCGGATCTCGGCTCGATCACTAACAACAAACAAGGGCAGAGCCACGCGTATCGCTCGAGCAAGGCGGCGCTCAACATGCTGACGCACGGGCTTGCCATCGATCTCGCGAACGATCGCATCACGCTCGTGTCGATGGCCCCCGGTTGGACGAAGACGGATCTCGGCGGGGCGCGGGCCCACTGGGATGTCGACGCAAGCGTTTCGCGCCAATTGCAGGTCATCGATGCGTTGACATCGGCAGACACCGGCCGATTCGTGAACCTGTTGGGCGAAACCGTGCCCTGGTAACGGCCCCGCATCGTCGGCACCGCGAAGGTGCTT
>CAYUIT010000021.1:0-51825 GCA_964444835.1 uncultured Steroidobacteraceae bacterium | reverse complement strand
CTCGGGTTCGAATCCCGGCAGCGGCGCGCAAGAATCTGGCGGAGAGAGAGGGATTGCTCGCGACCGTGGACGGTCGCTCGTCCCTCGCGCTACGCGCTCAGAACCGCACTCGCCGGACCGCTCGTGCGTCCAGCTTCGCTGCGCGAAGCTGTCGAACCCACTTTTTGATTGCTTCTCGGGTTCGAATCCCGGCAGCGGCGCGCAAGAATCTGGCGGAGAGAGAGGGATTCGAACCCTCGAAGGGCTTTTGGCCCTTACACCCTTAGCAGGGGTGCGCCTTCGACCACTCGGCCATCTCTCCGGGCACGCAAAGGGGCCGGAATCATACTGGAAGCGTCGGCAGGCAGGCAAAAATCGAGGCAGGCAGCCTCGCGAACGTGGCCCCTGGGGAGGCTAGGCCGTGGCGGCGGAGCGCGCCTTGGGCTCGCTGGAATCGTCAGAGGATGCGGCGCCCGAGGAGCCCCCCTGCTCGCCTTGAATCCGCTGGAAAATCTCTTCGCGATGGACGGAAACGTCTTTCGGGGCGTTGATGCCAATACGGACCTGGTTACCTTTGACGCCCAGGACCGTGACGGTCACATCCTTGCCGATCATCACGGACTCGCCAACCCGCCGGGTCAAAATAAGCATACTTGTTAGGCCCCTCCGCGGGCTTTAGCGCTGGCGACCGGAATCGCCACTAGTCATCCATGCAGAATGACACTCGTTAACATCCTTATCAATGGGGCCGTCGTTAATCGGGGACACGCCGAATCGCTCGCAATCGATTACTCACATTCACGTGATTGACATCTGGCTGAGATTACGTAATCCCACGTTCAACCGGACAAAGCCCCTAGGTCAAAGGTTGCATGCAATGCGCGCGTGCAGCGCTCCAACGCCGCCTCGGGAATCAGCACTGAAATCTTGATTTCCGACGTGGAAACGAGGCGTGCACTGACACCTTGTGCCGCGAGTGCACCAAACATGCGCGCAGCCACGCCAGCGTGCGAGCGCATACCGACGCCGACCACGGATAGCTTCGCAACCGCTGCGTCCGTCGCGATGCGCACTCCGTGCTGCGATTGGCACGCTTCGTCGACAATTCGCGCTGCTTCGACGAGATCATCGCGATGGATCGTGAACGCAAGGTCTTTCGTGCCGTTGGCGCCGTCGGCGAGCACGATCATGTCGATTTCGATGGCCGCTGCCGAAATGGGATCCACGATGCGCGAAATCGTATACGGTTCTTCGGGCAGTCCCGAAATCGTGATCTGCGCTTCGTCACGATTGAACGCGATGCCGGAGACAATGGGCGCTTCCACGCGATAGTCCTCTCTGCAAATGAGCGTGCCGGGGCCTTCGCGAAACGAAGACAACACGCGGAGTGGCAAGTTGTACTTGGCTGCGAACTCCACCGAGCGAAGGTGTAGCACGCGCGAACCTTGGCCGGCGAGTTCGAGCATCTCCTCGAACGATAAGCGATCGAGCCGCCGCGCCTCAGGCACCATGCGCGGATCGGTGGTGTAGACGCCGTCGACGTCCGTCAGGATCTGACACTCGTCGGCCTTGAGCGCGACGGCCAACGCGACGGCACTGGTATCGGAGCCGCCGCGACCGATCGTCGTGATATCACCGTGTTCGTCGACGCCTTGAAAGCCCGCCACGACGGGCACACAGCCCTCGTCGAGCGCATCGCGCAACCGGCGGGTTTCGATACTGCGGATGCGGGCCCGCCGGTGTACGCCAGTTGTTAGTATCGGTAACTGTGGGCCCGTGAACGAGCGCGCCGGCACACCGAGCTCCGCGAGCGCCATCGCAACGAGCGCGATGGAAACCTGCTCGCCGGTCGCGAGCAACACATCCATTTCGCGCGCGCTCGGCTCAGCCGAAAGGCCCGCAGCGAGATCGACCAGTCGATCAGTGGCATCGCCCATGGCCGACACGACCACGGCGATTCGATCGCCGCGTGCGCGCACGGCAGCGACCCGGCGAGCCACGCGCTGAATCAGCTCGATCGAGCCGACCGAGGTGCCGCCGTACTTCTGGACGATCAATGCCATGCGAGACGCGCCGTGCGCCGCGCGCTTAGGCGCCGAGCTTGCCGCGCACGAACCCTTCGACACTCGCGAGTGCCGCAGGTAACGCGGCAGCGTTGCTACCACCTGCCTGCGCAAAGTCTGGCCGCCCGCCACCCTTACCGCCCACTTGAGCAGCAATGTTGCCGACCAACTCGCCTGCTTTCACTTTGCCCACTTGATCGGCGGTGACGCCGGCCACCAGCGTGACCTTGGCGCCACCTTCGACGCTCGCTAGCACGATGACCGCCGACTTTAGTTTTTCTTTTAACTGATCGACTGCGTTACGCAGCGCGCCCGCATCGGCGCCGTCGACTTGCGCCGCGACCACCTTCACGCCCGCGATATCTTTCGCCCCGGCCGACAAATCCGTGCCCTGGCCGCTCGCGAGCTTGTCCTTCAGCTGGCGATTTTCCTTCTCGAGCTGACGAATGCGCTCGAGCGCATCCTCGACTTTCGCGCGCACGTCGTCACGTCCGCCGCGGACGAGACTTGCCACTTCGCGCACTAACGACTCGGTCCGCTCAATGTAGTCGAGCGCGCCCTCGCCTGTGATGGCTTCGATGCGCCGCACGCCAGCCGCAACGCCACCTTCGCTGACGATCTTGAAAAAGCCGATGTCTCCCGCGCGCGCGACGTGCGTGCCGCCGCACAACTCCATCGAGAATGCGCCGATCTTGAGGACGCGCACGTCCTTTTCGTACTTCTCACCAAAGAGTGCCATCGCACCGGCGGCCACGGCGTTGTCATAGCTCATCACAGCCGTTTCGGCAGGAGCGTTGGCGCGAATCTCGGCATTCACCAAGCGTTCGATGCTGGCGAGTTCCGCAGCGGTGATGGCTTGGAAGTGCGAAAAGTCGAAACGTAAGCGATCGGGCGCCACCAATGAGCCCTTCTGCTGCACGTGTGTGCCTAACACCTTGCGCAGCGCTGCGTGCAGCAGATGCGTCGCGGAGTGATTGAGTGCCGTGGCACGGCGCCGTGCGGCATCGACCTGTGCGTCGAGCACGTCGCCGAGTTTCACAGCGCCCGACTCGACTTTGCCGACATGCGAAAACGCAGTGCCGCGCTTTTGGGTATCGGCGACTGCGAATTTCACATTAGCTGATCCTAACAACTCACCCGCATCGCCCACCTGCCCACCTGATTCGGCGTAGAACGGCGTGGCGTCGAGCACGATCTCGCCGGTTTCACCCGTTCCGAGCGAGCCGACGCTCGCGCCATCACGGAGCAGCGCGATGACTTTGCCGCGCCCCGTCGTGCCCTCGTAGCCGCGAAAATCTGTCTTCGAATCGATTTGCACACCGGCACGCAGGTCTACGCCGAACTTGCTCGCGCCGCGCGCGCGTTCGCGTTGGGCGTCCATCGCCGCTTCGAAGCCTGCTTGGTCGATGCTGAGCCCGCGCTCGCGAGCGATGTCGGCGGTGAGATCGACCGGAAAGCCGTACGTGTCATACAGCTTGAATACGGTATCGCCGTCGATGACTTGCGCACCGTGCAAATTGGCGATCGCAGCGTCGAGCAGCTGCATGCCGTTCGCCAACGTCTCGGCGAATCGCTCTTCCTCCTGCAGCAACACGCGCTCAGCATGCGCACGGCCCGCCTTCAACTCAGGGAACGCCGCGCCCATTTCGCTTTCGAGCGTGGCCACGAGCTTGTGGAAGAACGGCTCTTTGATGCCGAGCTTGTAGCCGTGGCGAATGGCGCGCCGGATGATGCGGCGGAGCACATAGCCGCGGCCTTCGTTCGACGGCGTGACGCCATCGACCACCAAGAACGTGCACGCCCGAATGTGATCGGCAATCACGCGCAAGCTGGCGTTCGTGAGGTCATCGATGCCCGCGAGCTTGCCAGCGGCGCGCATCAGATTTTTGAATAGATCGATGTCGTAGTTGTTAGTAACACCTTGCATCACGGCCGACACGCGCTCGAGCCCCGCGCCGGTGTCGACCGCCGGCTTCGGCAGCGGCGTGAGCTTGCCGTCGGCCGATCGCTCGAACTGCATGAATACGAGATTCCAGATCTCGACGAAGCGATCGCCGTCCTCATCCGGCGAGCCCGGCGGGCCACCTGGAATGTGCGCGCCGTGGTCGTAGAAGATCTCCGAGCACGGACCACACGGGCCCGTGTCGCCCATCGCCCAGAAATTGCTCTTCTCGCCCATGCGCGTGAGGCGATTCGCGGGCACGCCCACTTCCTTGATCCAGATGTCGGCCGCTTCGTCATCGTCTTTGAACACGGTGACCCACAAGCGATTGGGATCGAGTTGCAAAGTCTTGGTGACGAAATCCCAAGCGAAACGGATCGCGTCGCGCTTGAAGTAATCGCCGAACGAGAAATTGCCGAGCATCTCGAAGAACGTGTGATGGCGGGCCGTGTAGCCGACGTTCTCAAGGTCGTTGTGTTTGCCGCCGGCGCGCACGCAGCGTTGGCTGGAGGCCGCGCGCACGTAGTCGCGCTTGTCCTTGCCGAGGAAGCAGTCTTTGAACTGCACCATGCCGGCATTGGTAAAGAGCAACGTCGGGTCGTTACCCGGGACGAGCGAACTCGACGGCACGACCGTGTGGCCGCGCTCGCGGAAGAACTCTAGAAACGCGCGACGGACGTCCGCCGCGCTCATGTAAGGCGGTTTTTGCGACATGGGCTCGAAAACTTGTGGTTGGATCAGTCTGCGGCGTCGAGGGGCTCAGACTCATCGAAGGAGCCCCCCAAAGCCAGCCGGATATGATCGGCGGAAAAGCCCCGGTATTGCAAAAATCTGGCCTGGCGGGCCTTCGATTTCCAGTCCGCTGGCACGTCGGGCCCGAACTTGGACGTACGGACACGCCGCACCAAGGCGGCCCAATCAGCGTAGGCCTCGATGGCAGCCTCAACGAGGGCGGGATCGAGGGAGCCCCGCAGCTCTTGGCGGATACGCGCCGGGCCCTGCCCCCGCCCAGCGTGGTAGGCCACGAAATTGCCGGCGTAGCGCTCGTCGTTGACGGCACCGCTCTCGCGCAGCTCCTCGACGACTTCGGCGACGACGCTGCGGTCGTAACCCTTGTCCGTCAGTTTCTCGCGCAATTCCCCGGACGGGAAATCGCGCCGTGCAAGCAGCGTGACGGCTGCTGCATGCACGGCACCGAAGTCGACGGCGCGAGCGGGGTCGAGCGGATCAGGCCGTGTTCGCCTGATCGCCACGCTGCTGCTTCGCCGGGAGGAGCTTGGCGCGAATCTGCGCCTCGATTTCCTTGGCAACCTCAGGACGCGACTTCAAGAACTCGCGCGCGTTGTCCTTACCCTGGCCGATACGCTCGCCCTTGTAGCTGTACCAGGCGCCCGCCTTCTCGACGATGCCCTGCGCGGCGCCGAGCTCGATGATCTCGCCCTCGCGGGAAATGCCCTGGCCGTACATGATTTCGAACTCGGCCTCGCGGAACGGCGGCGCAACCTTGTTCTTCACGACCTTCACGCGAGTCATGTTGCCGGTGACTTCCTCACCCGACTTGATGGCGCCAATACGGCGGATGTCGAGGCGCACCGAGGAGTAGAACTTGAGCGCATTACCGCCCGTGGTGGTTTCCGGGTTGCCGAACATCACGCCGATCTTCATACGGATCTGGTTGATGAAGATAACGATGGCGTTCGAGCGCTTGATGTTGGCAGTGAGCTTGCGCAGCGCCTGGGACATGAGGCGCGCTTGCAAGCCGACGTGCGCATCGCCCATCTCGCCTTCGATTTCAGCCTTGGGCGTGAGGGCCGCGACCGAGTCGACGACCACGAGATCGACCGCGTTCGAGCGGACGAGCATGTCGGTGATTTCCAGCGCCTGCTCGCCCGTGTCGGGCTGCGACACTAACAAGTCGTTGACGTTGACACCGAGCTTCTCGGCATAGCCCGGATCGAGCGCGTGTTCGGCGTCGACGAACGCGGCCGTGCCACCCATGCGCTGCACTTCGGCGACGACTTGCAGCGTGAGCGTGGTTTTACCCGAGGATTCCGGCCCGTAGATTTCGACGACACGCCCGCGCGGCAAACCACCGATACCGAGCGCGATATCGAGCCCTAACGACCCAGTGGACACCGCCTCGACGTCGTAAGTGGCAGAAGCATCGCCCAGCAACATGACCGAGCCTTTGCCGAACTGCTTTTCGATTTGCCCCAGCGCTGCAACGAGCGCTTTCTTACGATTTTCTTCCATTGGATGTTTGCCCCTAGCGTGAGTGAGTGCGGAAGCACAATGCGATGCGACTTGCGCGGAATTATTCCATAACGCCAACGCGCTGCGAGCGGAAAAACGACTGGAAGTGCAGACTTTTTCGAGTTGTTTCACTCGATATACAGGTGCCAAGAATCGACGACACTGTATATCGAGTGATCACGACCTGGACGGCTCTCGACGAGTGCGAAGTGCTGAAACTCGAGCGTGCTGGGCGTTACGGCAACACGCGGCTTCGCGTGAACCTTACGCGCTAGTGTGAGATGCGTGCGGAAGGGCTTGACGTCGTGAGAAATTCCGCCAGCGTCGAGAGCGCGAGCAAGTTGTGCAGCCAACGCATGCACGGCATCGGTTGTGGCTGTCGCGCCTGGCGTCGCGCACAAAACGGCCGAGTCCGACCAATACTCGAGTTGCGCAAGCGTCACAGACACGGGCGCTGCCCGCACGGTCGCCGCTGCGGCGCGCAACCGCGGCAGTGCCGCGGACGGCTGCTCACCCAAAAAGCACAGTGTCAGGTGCCAGTTGTCCGCTGGCGTCGGACGCGCACCCTCGGCAGCGGCCGCATCGACGGCCGGCTGCAGCGCCGCAACGAGCGCGCGACGTTGCGCTGGGCTCGGCCACAGCGCGAAGAACAGACGCAACGCCGCGTCAGAATTCGGCGCCACGCAGCAAGCCGAGCGCGAACTCGACCGACTTGCGTCGCACCGCGTCGCGATCGCCCTTGAAGAATTTCACACGGCAGTTTGATTCCAGCGCGACGCCGCGCCGAAACGTGATGCAGAACCACACCGTGCCGACGGGTTTGCCGCTAACGGCCCCCGTGGGCCCTGCGATGCCGCTCAATGCCACGGCCACCGTAGCGCCCGTGCGCGCGATGGCGCCTTCCGCCATCTCCTGCACCGTGGGCGAACTCACAGCGCCCTCTCGTTCGAGCGTTTCGGTACGCACGCCGAGATCACGCGTCTTGGCTGCATTCGAGTAGGTGATGAATCCGCTGTCGAACCACGCCGAGCTGCCCGGCACGTCCGTCAAGCACTTGGCCACCCAGCCGCCCGTACACGATTCGGCGAGCACCAGGCGCTGGCCATTCTGTATGAGGTGCTCCGCGACCTCGTTGGCCAAGAGCATGAGCTGTCCGTCCGTCAACATGGGGGTGAAGGCTACGTGCCCAACGCCATACGCGCCAGACTTGACCCGTGACGACGCTCGCGCTTTTCGCCTTTGGTGGGCGGCTTGTCGTACCCTTGGCGACCCGCAGCCGATCGAAGCTGGCGCCTTGCACTCGAGCCGATGACCGAACTCGCCCTCGCGCAACACACGCCGATGATGCAGCAGTACCTGCGCATCAAGGCGCAGCACCCCGACACGTTGCTCTTCTATCGGATGGGGGACTTCTACGAGCTTTTCTACGAGGACGCGCGCCGTGCGGCACGCTTGCTCGACATCACGCTGACAGCACGCGGCCAATCGGCCGGCGCACCGATTCCGATGGCGGGCGTCCCATTCCATAGCGTCGAGAGCTACCTTGCGCGGCTCGTGCGCAAAGGCGAATCGGTCGCGATCTGCGAGCAAATCGGCGACCCGGCGAAATCCAAAGGCCCGGTCGAGCGCCAAGTAGTGCGCGTCGTGACGCCGGGAACCATCACCGACGAGGCGCTGCTCGAGGAGCGTCGCGAGACACTGCTGGCCGCCGTCGTGCGCGGTGCCGCTGCGCACGCCACTGACTCGGAGCCGCGCTTCGGCCTCGCTTGGCTCGACCTCGCTGCCGGGCGCTTCACCGTGATGGAGACCGCGGGCGACACGGCACTCGCGGGCGAACTGGAGCGCTTGAAGCCGGCCGAGTTGTTAGTGTCGGAAGACCAAGCCAGTAGCTTTGCCGCGGTGACGGGCGGCGCGATGCGTGCGCGCCCACCGTGGCATTTCGAGTTGGCGAGCGCTTCGCGCTTGCTCACCGATCAGCTCGGTACGCTCGATTTGAAAGGCTTTGGCGCCGACGATCTGCCGCTCGCGATTGCCGCGGCTGGCGCGCTGCTGCAATACGTGCGCGATACGCAAAAGGCTGCGCTGCCCCATATTCGCGGCCTCGGCGTCGAAGAGCGCTCCGACGCCTTACAACTCGATGCTGCCACGCGCCGCAATCTCGAGCTCGATGCGTCGCTGTCGGGCAACGATCGTGCGTCGTTGTTCGCGCTTCTCGATACCACCGCGTCGGCCATGGGTTCACGCGCGTTGCGCCGCTGGCTCAATCGCCCGATCACGAACCACGACGCGCTCAACGCGCGGTACGACGCCATCACGGCCCTCGCCGACGGACGGCGTTTCGAACCCTTGCGCGAAGCGCTCCGCGCCATCGGCGACATCGAGCGCGTGCTCGCGCGCGTGGCGTTGCGCTCCGCGCGGCCGCGCGATCTCACGGGCTTGCGCGCGGCACTGCCGCACGTGCCTGCGATTCGCAGCGCGCTGCCCGCACAAGACGTGCCGCTACTCGCGCAGCTCCATCATGCACTCGCAGACCATCGCGATGTGCTCGATTTGCTGACTCGTGCCATCGCGGCCGAGCCTTCCTCGTTCCTGCGCGAAGGCGATGTGATCGCGCCGGGATTCGATGCCGAGCTCGACGAGCTGCGCCGCATCTCGACAAACACCGACGAGTTCTTGCTCGAACTCGAGCGGCGCGAACGCGAGCGCTCTGGCATTCCGAGCCTGAAGCTCGGCTACAACCGCGTGCAAGGCTTCTTCATCGAGATCAATCGCTCGCAAGCGGAGCGCGTGCCCGCGGACTACCTGCGCCGCCAAACCGTGAAGTCCGCCGAGCGCTTCATCACACCCGAACTCAAGAGCTTCGAGGACAAAGTGCTCGGCGCGCGCGACAAAGCGCTGGCACGTGAGAAGGAAATCTACGAAACCGTACTGACGCAGCTCATCGATCGACTCGGCCCCTTGCAAGCGACTGCCGATGCGTTAGCGCAAATCGACGCACTGGCGGCGCTGGCCGAACGCGCGACCACGCTCGAGTGGACGCGACCGACGCTTGCGAGCGAGTCGCGGCTCGAGATCGTGGCGGGGCGCCATCCGGTGGTGGAGCAGTTCATCGATCAGCCGTTCGTCCCTAACGACTTGCGGCTCGATGCCGACCGCCGCATGTTGATCATCACGGGCCCGAACATGGGTGGTAAGTCCACTTACATGCGGCAGAACGCACTGATCGCGGTGCTCGCCCACGTCGGCAGTTTCGTGCCTGCGCAGCGCGCTGTACTCGGCCCCCTCGATCGGATTTTCACGCGCATCGGCGCAGGCGATGACTTGGCCGGCGGACGCTCCACGTTCATGGTGGAGATGACCGAAGCCGCTAACATCCTGAACAACGCCACCGATCGCAGTCTCATCTTGATGGATGAGATCGGCCGCGGTACGAGCACGTTCGACGGCCTATCGCTCGCCTGGGCGGTGGCGCGCCACATGGCCCGCGTCAATCGCGCGTTCGCACTGTTTGCGACACACTACTTCGAACTAACGACTCTCGCCAACGAGGTCGACGGCTGCGCCAATGTGCATCTCGACGCCACGGAGCATCGCGACGGCATCGTGTTCCTGCATGCAGTGAAGGACGGGCCTGCGAGCCGCAGCTATGGCCTCGCCGTGGCCCAGCTCGCGGGCGTACCGCGCGAAGTCATCGCGGCGGCCAAAGAATATCTCACGACGCTCGAACGCGGCCGCGACGCCGCGCCGAGCGGCGACGCCCCACCGCGTGCCGCGACGCGCACCCAGCGCCAGCGCAACGACCTGCAAGCCTCGTTGCCGCTCGAGCCGCCGCCGCCCCCGCCGGTCGATCCGCGCTTGTTGGAATTAGCCGCCGCCTTGCAAGCGACGCACCCCGATGAACTCACGCCGCGTGCGGCGCTCGATCTTGTCTATCGCCTGCGCAAACTGCTCGATTGATGGGGCGCGCCGATCACGCGCGCAAGCGGAAGCTGCCGCGGGTTAGAAAGGCGCCGACTTGTTGCCCGACTCGCGCCGACAACAGCATTCCCATATGACTCACGGGTAGCACGACGTGATCGGTCGCGCCGGGCAGTTTCGTCTCTGACACCGCAACCGTACCGTCGCTGTCCTCTTCGAAACGCGCGAAGAAGCGGCCGAGCCCGACGGGCCGCGAGCCCGCGACGATGCCGAGTTCGCGCGCCACACGCCATTCGCGCGGCTCGCGCTCCGTGACAAGTTCTTCCGCCACGGGTCGGCCGATCAGCGGCGCCGCCCAGGACAGCGCAGCGACGGACTGTGCCGCGCGACTGCGCACCGCAGGCGGCCCCAAGAACACGACGCGCCCCGGCCACGGTGCTCGCGTTCTTTCGAAGAATCGATATAGCACCAAACAACCCAGACTGTGGCCGATGAAGTGCAATTGCGTGACGGCTTCCCGGGCCTCGAGCTCGGCGATGAACTTCTCGAGCAGCTCAACGATATCGTTCATCGAGCTCGACACGGTGGGATAGCGAAACGCACTGCAATCGAAGCCATGATCGCGCGCCAGCCGACGCCGCAAGAACAGCGACTCGGCTCCCGTGAGCCACAAGCCGTGGACGAAGACGACGTGCGCGTTGCCAGCCAAGCTAACGACTACCGCAACGCTCGCTTAGCTTGCCGGCGGCGGTGTGCGCACGCGAATGTGGAGCTCCTTGAGCTGCGCCTCGCCCACTTCCGTGGGCGCATCGGTGAGCGGACACGCTGCGGTCTGCGTCTTCGGGAACGCGATCACGTCGCGGATGCTGTCGGCACCCGCCATCAACATCGCGAGCCGATCGAGTCCGAAGGCAATGCCGCCATGCGGCGGCGCACCGAACTTGAGTGCATCGAGCAAGAAGCCGAACTTCTTGCGCGCCTCTTCGGCGTCGATGCCTAACAACTCGAACACGGTCGACTGCATGTCTTGGCGATAGATACGCACCGAACCGCCGCCGATCTCGGAGCCGTTCAGCACCATGTCGTAGGCCTTGGCAATCGCCTCGCCAGGAGCGGCCTTCAGCGCCGCAGCATCGTCATTCTTGGGGGCCGTAAACGGATGGTGCATCGCCACCCAACGCTTGTCTTCGGCATCCCACTCGAACATGGGGAAATCGACTACCCACAGCGGCCGCCACTCGTTAGCCACGAGCTTGAGATCTTGGCCGACCTTCAAACGCAGCGCGCCGAGCGCATCGTTGACGACCTTGGCCGAATCCGCACCGAAGAACACCAAATCGCCGTCTTGGGCGCCCGTGCGCTCCAAGATGCCCGCCACTGCGGCGTCCGACAAAAATTTGGTGATCGGCGATTGCAGCCCATCGCGGCCCTTGGCGCGCTCGTTCACCTTGATGTACGCGAGACCCTTGGCGCCGTAGCGCCCGACGAACGCGGTGTACTCATCGATCTGCGAACGCGGCATCGCGCCACCGCCGGGCACTCGAAGCGCCGCGACACGGCCTTTCGGATCCTTCGCGGGGCCCGCGAATACCTTGAACTCACAATCGGCGACGAGATCGGCCACATCGGCGAGTTCGAGCGGGATACGGAGATCCGGCTTATCCGACGCATAGCGCCGCATCGCCTCGGCGAACGTCATGCGCGGAAACGGATTCGGCAAGTCGACGCCGATCGATTTCTTGAAGATGAAGCGCGCGAGCTCCTCCATCAGATTCATGATCTGATCTTGCGTGAGGAACGAGGTTTCGATATCGAGCTGTGTGAATTCGGGCTGACGGTCGGCACGCAAGTCTTCATCGCGGAAGCAGCGCACGATTTGGTAGTAGCGATCGAAGCCCGCCATCATCAGCAGCTGCTTGAAGATCTGCGGTGACTGCGGCAGCGCAAAGAACTTGCCGGCATGCGTGCGGCTCGGCACGAGGTAATCGCGCGCGCCTTCAGGTGTCGCTTTGGTGAGCATCGGCGTTTCGAGGTCGATGAAGCCGTGCTCGTCGAGGAAGTTGCGCATTGCGCGCGTGATCGTATGCCGCAGCCGCAAGCGCTGGTTCATCACATCGCGTCGCAGATCGATGTAACGATACTTCAGGCGCACTTCTTCGCTGACGTTCTCATCTAACTGGAACGGCAACGGCTCGGAGCGATTGAGCAGCTCGAGCTGCTTGCCTAACAACTCGACTTTGCCGCTCGCGAGATTGGCGTTGGTGGTGCCCGCAGGGCGCTCACGCACTTTGCCGGTGACCCGCACGACGAATTCGTTGCGGAGCTTTTCGGCCTCCGCGAACGTGGCCTGCAAGTCGGGGTCGAAGACCACTTGCAGCAGCCCCTCGCGATCGCGCACGTCGACGAAAATCACGCCGCCGTGATCGCGCCGGCGGTGGACCCAGCCGGCAACCGTAACCTCTTGACCGACCAGGGATTCATTGACCTGGCCGCAATAATGGGAACGCATAGGGACTTTCGGAAGATTCGCGGAAAGGGGCCGGATGTTACGGAGCCGGGCCGAGGGGCGCAACCGCGCCCCGAATCGGTCAAAAAGGCCTCAAGTCGAGCGCAAATACCAGCCGTAATCGAGCTCGGTAACCTGGGCGGAGAACTTGGCGCACTCCTGGTCCTTGATGGCGAGGAAGATCTTCAGGAACTCTGGGCCGAATGCTGCGGCCAGGAATTCGGAGGCGCGGGCCCGATCGAGCGCTTCGCGCCAGGTTGCCGGCAACGTGCGCGAGCGTGCCGCGGCGTAGCCGTTGCCGCGGGTGGCCTCACCGGGATCGAGCCGCTCGCGCAAACCTTTGGCGGCTCCGGCCAATACCGTGGCCACGGCCAAGTACAAATTCGCGTCGGCGCCGCAGATGCGGTGCTCGACATGCCGCGTGTGCGCCGCGCCTGCGGGAATGCGCAAGCTTACGGAACGATTGTTGATGCCCCAGTTAGGGGCAACGGGCGCGTAACTCTGGCTCACGAAGCGCCGGTAGGAATTCGCGTTCGGCGCAAAAATCGCAAGTGACTCGGGCATGGTGTGCATCATGCCGCCGATCGCATGACGGAGCGCCTCGGTGCCCTCGGCCGCCTCGCTCGCAAACACGTTACGACCCGCCGCATCGTTCGCGCTCACGTGCACGTGCAAGCCGCTGCCCGCGCGATCCGCGAAGGGCTTGGCCATGAAGCACGCAATCAAGCCGTGCTTCTCGGCGACGCCGCGCACCAAGCGCTTCCACATCACGGCTTGATCGACAGCGCGCAGCGCATCGGCCGAATGATGCAGCGTGACTTCGAATTGCCCGGGCGCGTACTCCGACATCAAGGTGCCGGCGGGCAAGCCTTGCGCCTTTGCGGCGCTGTAGATCTCGTCGAAGACCGGCGCCAAGTCATTCAAGCGCTGCAAGCTGTACGCGTCGATCTTGCCTTGCTCGGAGGCGCGGCCGCCGCCGGCTGGAACTAGGCGGCCGTCGGGTTGTTCGCGCAGCAAGTAGAACTCGATCTCACACGCGACGACAGGCGTGAGCCCCAGCGCAGCGAACTCGCCAATCACCCTAACAAGTGCGTGCCGTGGATCGGCCGGTGCCGGTGCGCCGCCCGGCGTGTACATCGACAGCATGAGCTGCGCGGTCGGCGCGGCAAACCACGGCGCTCGCACGAGCGTGTTAGCAATGGGGCGACACACCATATCGGCATCGCCGGTGTCCCACACGAGGCCGGTCGCATCGACATCCTCACCTGTGATGTCGAGCCCCAAGATCGAGCCCGCCACTTGTCGGCCGTGTTGGTAGATTGCCTCGAGTTCTTCGCGTCGCACATTCTTGCCACGCACGACGCCCGAAGGATCGGTAATCATCAACTGCGCTGCACCGACCTCCGGGTGTTGCGCCAAGAAAGCGTGCAACTCCGCCATTGGCGCCAGATCGCTCCCCACGCGCGTCATCGCGGTGTCGCTCCGAGGTCGTCGAGGCAGGATGCGAGCGCGCGCGTGAGTTGCGTGACGTGCTCGCTCGTCGTGCCCGGGGCGCACAACATCATGTTGTGAAACGGCGTGAGGAGTACACCGCGGTTGAGCAGGTACAAATGGATCGCGTGCTCGAGCGCCGGCTGCATCGCGGCTTCCGACTCGGTGCCGTTGCGCGGCGCCGTTGGCGTGAAGCCGAACTCGAGGCGCGCCCCAACGCGCGACACGTGCCACGGCAACGCCCGCGCTGCGAATACCTTCACGAGCGACTGCTCGAGCTGCTCCGCAGCCGCCAACATCCGCGCGTAGTTCTCCGCGGTCATCACGTGCGTGAGATTCGCATGCAGGGCGGCAACTGCCAACGGATTCGCAGAAAGCGTAGTGCCCATCCCGGAGTGACCGCCGCTCCGGTTCTGCAGAAAGCGCTGCATGCGCTCCTCGACCGCAGGCGAGAAACCGAACACGGCGCACGGCACGCCGCCCGCCACTGCTTTACCGCACACGAGAAAGTCGGCTTCGAGCCCGTGCGCCCGCGCGTAGCCGCCGAGCCCGGAGGACAGCGTGTGGGTTTCGTCGATGACGAGCAGCGTCCCGGTGCGACGTGTAAGTTGCACAAGCGCATCGAGAAACCCGGGCGCTGGCAACACCATCCCGACATTCGTCATCACGGGCTCGGCAATCACGCACGCAAACTGGTTAGTGAGTAGCGCGCGCTCCAACGCTGCGAGATCGTTGAACTCGACCAAGGCCGTGGCCGCCGCATTGTCGAATACGGGGCCGATGAGCCCCGGACGCGCTACCGTGCGACCGCCGACGAGACGCACGAGCGTCTCGTCCACAGTCCCGTGGTAACAACCTTGGAAAGCGAGCACCTGCTTGCGACCGGTCAGCGCGCGGCACCAGCGCAATACCGCGCGGTTCGCGTCGGTCGCGGTTTGCGTCATTTGCCAGTACGACAAGCCAAACAGCGCTTCGAGCTGCCGACCCACCACGGACACGCGCTCCGCGGGCAACATGCACGTCAGACCGTGCGATGCCTGAGCTGCGATCGCCTCGGCCACTGGCTTCGGCGAATGGCCGAACATGGCGCCGGTATCGCCCAAACAGAAGTCGGCGTATTGATAGCCGTCGACATCGGTCAGCGTCACACCTTGGGCCGCTTGTACGAACAGGGGAAACGCCGTACCCCAATCTTGCATCCAATGCATCGGCACGCCGTTCAGCCAGTGCTCGCGGCTCAGCTCAGCTAACGCAGCCGATTTCGGATGCAATTCCGCGTAACGCTCGCGCTCCCGAGCTGTGAGCGCAGCGACGCGTGCATCATCGATACCGGCTACCTTTCCGTGCGCCATCGCGTTACTTCCCAGGATCACCCGCCGCGGCCGGCAATGGCCCTGGTGTGACGACGCCCAATGTCAGCACCATCTTCATCGCCTGATCGATCGTCATTTGTAATTCGACGACATCGTTGCGGGGCACCAGGATGATGAATCCGGACGTGGGGTTCGGCGTCGTCGGCACGAAAACCCCGACGAGATCTTGCCCCGAGCGATTGCTCGGCTCCGGCATTTCCTCAGCCACCAAGAAGCCGATGCTCCAGATACCCACACGCGGGTACTCCACCATCACCACTTTCTTGAACGACTTGCCTTGATCCGTGAACACGGTTTCGGCGAACGACTTCACGCCGCCATACACCGTGCGCACGAACGGGATGCGCCGCATCAGGCTTTCCCAGCCACCCACCAATTGGCGCCCTAACAAGTTCGTGCCGAGGAGACCTGTGAGGAGCAGCACGACGAATGCGAGGATGGCGCCGAGCCCGGGCACCGGGAAGCCGAGCAATGCCTCGGGCTGCCAGCTTGCAGGCAGCACGAGCAGCGTCTGGTCCATCAAGCCGACGAGAAATCGGATCACGAAAATCGTCGCGAGGATGGGCATCCACACCAACACACCGGCAATCAAATACCGGCGCAGGTTGGTGATCCAGCGACGCTGGATCATTTGCGACCGCTACGCTTGGACTTAGCCGCAGGCTTCTTGCTCGGCTTTTTGACGGGAGCGGCGCGCTTGGCAGACTTCGCGGCTGCTGGCGCCTCAGACTTCGACTCGCTGGGCTTCGTGTCGCTCTTCGGCGCATCACTCTTCGCTTCGGTCGACTTGTTAGTAGCAGTATCGTCGGCCTTGGCTTCAGGCTTTTTCTCTTCGCGGTCTTCGCCCACCAAGTTGCGCTTTTTCTCGGCGTCGGACTTGAAGTCCGTTTCGTACCAGCCCGAACCCTTGAGGCGGAACACGGGTGCGGAGATGAGCTTCTTCAGCGCACTCTTGCCGCAGGCAGGGCACTTCTTCAGGGGCTTATCCGTAATCTTCTGCAGCACCTCATCGCGGTAGCCGCAATTCGAACATTCGTACTCGTAGAAAGGCATGCGAGACCTCGAACTTGGACCTCCTGATTATAGGTTCAAAACGCTAGGCGGCGGTTCGCTGAAATGTCAGCTCGCCGCCCTTCGCAGCCACGCGAATGTGATCGCCGGGGCCAAACTTGCCGGACAGGATGCTTTGCGCCAGCGGATTCTCCACCTGCTGCTGGATCGCCCGCTTCAGCGGCCGTGCACCATACACCGGGTCGTATCCCGCCTCACCCAGCAGGTCGCGCGCCGAGTCGTCGAGTTGCAATTCCATGTTGCGCTCGATGAGACGCTTGCGCAGTAACCCGAGCTGAATATCTACGATCGCGCGAATCTGCTCGCTGCCGAGCGGATGGAATACGCAGATATCGTCGATGCGATTGATGAACTCGGGGCGGAAGTTCTGCTGCACCACTTCCATCACGGCCGCCTTCATCTTCGCGTAGTTGCTCTCGCCGGCGAACTCTTGGATCACTTGCGAGCCGAGGTTCGACGTCATGATGATCACGGTGTTGCGGAAATCGACCGTACGGCCTTGACCATCGGTCAAGCGGCCGTCGTCGAGCACTTGCAGCAACACGTTGAACACGTCCGGGTGTGCTTTCTCCACCTCGTCTAACAAGATGACAGCATACGGCCGACGACGGACCGCCTCGGTGAGGTAGCCGCCCTCTTCGTAACCAACATAGCCGGGGGGCGCGCCGATCAAGCGCGCGACGGAATGCTTCTCCATGAACTCCGACATGTCGATGCGGACCATCGCCTCTTCGGTATCGAACAGGAACTCCGCCAACGCCTTGCACAGCTCGGTCTTGCCGACGCCGGTGGGGCCCAAGAATAAGAACGAGCCATTGGGCCGCCGCGGATCGGCGAGCCCGGCGCGCGAACGGCGAATCGCATTCGCGACAATGCGCACGGCCTCTTCTTGGCCGACAACGCGCTTCGACAGCGCTTCCTCCATGCGCAACAGTTTGTCCTTCTCACCCTCGAGCATCTTGGAGACGGGAATACCCGTCCACGCGGAGACAACCTCCGCAATTTCCTCGTCGGTGACCTTGTTCCTAACGAGCTGCGTTTCCTTCGTCTCCGCCGCTTGCGCCTGAGTTAAGCGCTTCTCGAGTTCAGGAATCTTGCCGTACTGCAACTCGGCCACACGCGTGAGGTCGCCCTTGCGGCGCGCAGCTTCGATGTCGAGCTTCACTTTCTCGAGCTCTTCTTTGATGGTGGCTGCGCCCTGCAGCGTGGCTTTCTCGGCTTTCCACACCTCTTCGAGGTCGGCGTATTCCTTCTCGAGCCCATGCAGCGACTCTTGCAAGGTCTGCAGACGCTTCTTCGATGCAGCGTCCTCTTCCTTCTTGAGCGCCTCCTGCTCGATCTTGAGCTGGATGATGCGGCGCTCGAGCTTGTCGAGCACTTCGGGCTTCGAATCGATTTCCATGCGGATGCGCGCACCCGCCTCGTCGATCAAATCGATGGCCTTATCGGGTAACTGCCGATCGCTGATGTAGCGATGCGAGAGCGTGGCAGCCGCAACGATCGCGGGATCGGTAATGTCGATGCCGTGATGAACCTCATAACGCTCTTGTAAGCCGCGGAGGATCGCGATCGTGTCCTCGACCGACGGCTCGTTGACTAACACCTTCTGGAAGCGGCGCTCGAGTGCGGCGTCCTTCTCAATGTACTTGCGATACTCATCGAGCGTGGTGGCACCGACGCAATGCAGCTCACCGCGTGCGAGCGCGGGCTTCAGCATGTTGCCCGCGTCCATCGCGCCTTCGGCCTTACCGGCGCCGACCATGGTGTGCAACTCATCGATGAACAGGATGACTTGGCCTTCCTGCTTCGAGAGTTCGTTCAAGACGGCCTTGAGCCGCTCCTCGAACTCGCCGCGAAACTTGGCACCCGCGATCAACGCGCCCATATCGAGCGCAAGAATGCGTTTGCCCTTCAAACCTTCGGGCACTTCGCCGTTGATGATGCGCTGCGCGAGCCCTTCGACAATGGCGGTCTTGCCCACACCCGGCTCGCCGATCAGCACTGGATTGTTCTTGGTACGCCGCTGCAGCACTTGCACCGTGCGTCGGATTTCGTCATCGCGGCCGATCACCGGATCAAGCTTGCCGCTCGACGCACGCGCCGTCAGATCGACCGTGTACTTCTCGAGCGCACCGCGCTTCTCCTCGGCACCCGCGTCGCTCACGCTCTCGCCGCCACGCACTTCGCTGATGGCTTTTTCGACGGCGGCCTTTTGCGCACCCGCCTCCTTCAGCAGCTTGGCGAGCGTGGCACGATCCTCGAACGCCGCCAGCACGAACAGCTCACTCGAAATAAACTGGTCGCCGCGTTGCTGCGCGAGCTTGTCCGTGACATTGAGCAGCCGCGCGAGATCGCCCGAGACATGGATATCGCCGGGCGTGCCCTGAACCTGGGGCAGTTTGTCGAGCGCCGTATCGAGGTCTTTGCGCAGTTTGGCGACGTTGACGCCTGCTTTAACAAGGAGCGGCCGCACACTGCCGTCTTGCGCATCGAGCAAGGCGGCGAGCACATGGGCGGGCTCCAGGAACTGGTTGTCCCGGCCCACGGCTAGGGATTGCGCGTCGGCTAACGCGGCCTGAAATCGGCTGGTGAGTTTGTCCATTCGCATGGGGCGGAAGATGAGGCCGCCCCAGCGCCTATTCAAGGCCCGCCCTGGGCCCGCCCGCTGCGGAAACTACTCAGCCCGGCAGCTTGCTGGCAGGTACTTATCGGCGATTTCGGAGCCAGCGGGCCCGGGCGCAACCTGCACGTCGTCGCCGACCGGCGCGTTGCCGCACACCCAAATCACCTCACCGGCCTCGTTCACCCCGGCCGTGAGCATCAGCGACTGGTTCGCAATGGCCTCATCCGCATTGCGCCCGTAGACGATGACGACGCTGCCGTTGTCGACCGACAGGCTGTCGACGTATGGCGTTAACGTGACATCGAAGCTGCCCTCAGCGAACGACGGCCACTCGGTGTTGGCCGCGTAGGCTTCCGCGACTTTCGTCTTCGCCTCGGCGGCGGCCGTGAGCCCGCTCATGACCTGCGAGCGAATGGTGTAGTCCTGATACGCGGGAATCGCGATCGCGGCGAGCACGCCGATGAAGAAAAAGCTCGACGCAAACGCGGTCGCTACGCCCCACCAAGTGATGCCACCGCGCCGCTCAATTTCAACCAGGCGCGCGTCGCCGACGAGACGCACCGCGACGCTATTGATCTCCGCGCGCGCGTGCCGCCAATAGAGCACGTTGGCAAACATCGGCACGGCGATCCAACAGAGTAACGTTAGCGCGCCAGCCGTCAAAAACCCCGCATCGGCGCTGAGGCTGACGCCCACGATCACGCTTAGCAAGAGGGTCACGAACGGTGCCGCTAACAAGTAGATGAGCGCGGGGCCCCACATCTTGCGATACAAGAGCCAGAGCGAGGAGACGAAGAACGCCGGCCAGTGCCACCCGAGGAGTCGACCGCCCGAATCGAACGAGACGAAGCGCGGCACGTAGTAGTCGCGGTTCATGCCGACGAACGACTCGTATTCCGCTACGCGTCGCTCCTCTGCGGATAAAGTCGCTGGGCCAGCCATACAAGAGACTCCTTCCCGTGCCAGTCGCCCTAGTTAGTCGTCAATGGGCGAAGCTCTCAGCCGTGGCAATGATAGCGATACCCAGCCCAATCAGCAGGACTTGTGCGATTGACGACTGCGCATCGACCCGCCGATGCAGGCCCGGGATCAAATCGGCGACGGCGATATAGAGCATGCTGGCCGCGGCGATTGCGAGTGCGTACGGCAACGCCCCCATTGCCTGTTGGAGCGCGAAATAGCCCACCACACCGCCGACGACGGCCGTGAGGCTCGCCGCCAGATTCCACAAAAGTGCGCGCTGCCGCGACATACCCGAGTGCAACAAGACCGCGAAGTTACCGATTTCTTGCGGAATTTCGTGCGCGACGATCGCAAGCGCCGTCACGATCCCAAGATGAACATCGGTTAGGAACGCGGCAGCGATCAGCACGCCATCCAGTGCGTTATGCAGCGCATCGCCGACCAGGATCAACGGGCCCGTGGCGCGCGTCCGGTGCGCATTGTGCGAGTGTGCGGTGACCGTACCGTGCTCGTCACAATCCTCCTCGTGACAGTGGCGCCACAACAAGAACTTCTCGAGCACGAAAAACAAACCGATGCCTGCCACCAGTGCCACACCGATCTCGTGCACGCGCAGGAACCCGGCGCGCATCACGGCGTGCGGGATGAGCGCAAGCAATGCAGCGCCTAACAAGGCGCCGGTGGCCAAGCTCACGAGGTGTGGCTGAAGCTGCTCGCGCACCTTCGTCGGCAGCAGCAACAGCGCGCTCGCGGCCACCACCGACAACACGCCCGCGATCAAGGTCGCGAGCAGAATCCAACTCAAGGTAGTCACGGACGAAACTCTTCGAATACTTCTCGAACGATGCTAACACGCATGTCAAGTGCGCCAGATCAGCGCTGCCATGCGCCCGGTGCGCCCGTCGCGCCGATGCGAGAAGAATCGCTCGGCATCGGCAAACGTGCACCAGGTGCCGCCTGACACGTCGCGGATGCCAAGCGATTCAATTCGCTGCCGCGCTAAGCCCACGAGATCGCACTGCCAGCGCCCCCGCGCATTGCGCACAAACGCGGGTGCAGCCGCGGGCGAATGCTGCAGAAACGCCGCACGAACATCGTCACCCACTTCGAAGTGCTGCTGCGCAATCGATGGGCCGAACCATGCGCGCAACGACGCGGCCGGCACTTGCAGCGCGGCCACCGTCGCCTCGAGCACCCCTTGCGCAAGCCCGCGCCAGCCCGCGTGGGCGGCGGCGATCCGAGACCCGTCGCGGGTGACGAACAAGACGGGCAAACAATCGGCGACTTGCACGACGCAGACGCGTCCGGCGCGCGTCGTCACGACCGCGTCTGCGTTCGGCGGCGAGGCCGACGCGGCACTGGCATCACGGTCGAGGTCGTAGACCTCAATACCATGCGTCTGTTCCAACCAGCGCGGTTCGGCGGGAAGCTGCAACGATGCGCGCAACGCGGCGCGATTGTTGGCAACCGCGACCGGATCGTCACCCACATGGGTCGCGGTATTGAACGAGGCGCAGGGTTCTCGGCTAGCGCCCGCCGTGCGCAGCGTGAAAGCCGCGCGCACTCCCAGCGGCAAATCCCACTCGAGGTCGAGAAACTGCGGTGCTGCCATGCGGTTGTTAGCGCCGGCGCGACGACCGCGCCTCGATCGCCGCGTAAGCCGTGGAATCGGCGCGCAGCACGTCGAGCAACGCGACCAGGTCGGCGGGCAGCGGCGCTTCGAACTCCATCTCCTTACCCGAGACCGGGTGCACGAGCCGCAGCTTGGCGGCATGCAGCGCTTGCCGGCGAAACCCTGTCAGCATGGCTAACAACTCAGGCGTCGCTTTGGGCGGCAGCTTGGCGCGACCACCATAGAGCGGATCACCAACCAACGGGTAGCCGATGTGGGCGAGATGGACGCGAATCTGATGCGTGCGCCCCGTCTCCAATTGCACGCGTACGAGCGTGTGTGCGCGAAACCGCTCTTCGACCCGATAATGAGTGACCGCCGCGCGCCCGTCGCCGCGCACCGTCATCTTGAGCCGGTGCGTGCGATGTCGGCCGATAGGCTCATCGACGGTGCCCCCGGCGGTCATGCGCCCGACGCACACCGCCAGATATTCACGACCAACTTCATGCTCGGCCAACGCCGCTGTCAGCGCCGTGTGCGCCTCGAGCGTGCGAGCAACCACTAACAACCCGCTCGTATCCTTATCGATGCGGTGCACGAGCCCGGCGCGCGGCACCTTGGCGAGCTTTTTGTCATACGCCAACAACGCATTCTGCAGCGTCTCGTCGCGATTGCCGGCGCCCGGATGCACGACTCTGCCCGCATCCTTGTTGATCACGATCAGCGCGCGATCCGCGTAGACCACATCGATCGGTAGCTGCTGCGCGGCAATCTTCACCTCGGGCTCGAGGCGGGCTTCGACAGCGACTACTTCGCCGCCCAGCACCACGTCGCGGGCCCGCGGCGCAAGCCCATTGACCTGCACGGCCCCGTCGGCAATCCAGCGCTGAATACGCGACCGGGAATACTGCGGTAGCAGCTCGGCGAGTGCCTGGTCGAGCCTGCGGCCCACCAGCGTGGACGGCAGCTCAAGGCGGTGTTTCTGGAACTTCTCTGGCACGTGGATGGTCGGACTGCACCTGGGGTCGGTATACTGACTTGCCTTTCGGCCATATTCCAACGAGAAGCCGCTTGATTCCGAATTTTCGTCCGCGTTCGGCGCCCCGCGCACCGTCTCTGAGCCTCGTCCTCCTGTGCCTCTGCGCCGTTGCGGCCAGCGTCTCCGGCTGTCGCTCGCGACCCGACACGGTCGACGATCGCCAAGGCGACCCGGCCATCCTCTACCAGCGTGCCCGCGATAGCCTCAACAGCCAAGACTTCAACAACGCGATCCGCTTGTATGAAGCGCTGACGGCACGTTACCCGTTTGCCGAAAGCTCGCGACAAGCCCGACTCGACTTGATCTACGCCTACTACCGATCGCGGGAGAAAGAATCTGCGATCGACGCCGCCGAGCAGTTCATCCGTGAGAACCCTACGCATCCGCGGGTCGATTACGCGTGGTACGTCAAAGGTCTCGTCGACTTCGAGCGGACGCCCAATTCACTCGAGCGGCTGTTTGACGTCGACTTATCACAGCGTCCGCCGCAGAGCGCCCGCAAAGCGTTCGCCGCATTTCGGACGGTGGTCGAACAGTACCCGAAGAGCGAATACGCACACGACGCGCGACGACGCATGATCTATCTGCGCAATCGACTCGCCGACTACGAACTCAACGTAGCGCGCTACTACATCAAGCGTGAGGCGTATGTGGCGGCAGCGCAGCGTGCCAAGCAAACCATCGAAGAGTTTGATGGCGCGCCGGCCGTACGCGAGGCGCTCGAGATCATGATCGTTGCGTACGATCGCTTACAGCTCGGCGAACTTGCTGCGCAAACGCGCGCCGTCTACAAAGAGAACTTCAACGAAGAGCCCGCCGGGCCCGGTCAGAAGCCGAAGGGCGATCGACCGTGGTGGAAGCCCTGGGGCTGAGTTGTCGGCGAGCCGCTGCGCGGCAACCGAGTCGCTATTCGTCGAACCGCAGGTGCTTGACGCTCTTGCCGTGACGGCGAATGAGCCGCAGTGCCTCAATCCCGATGCGAATGTGTTGCTCCGCGTGCGACTCCGTCACCTTCTTGTCGGAGGCTTCGGTCTTGACACCCTCCGGCACCATCGGTTGATCGCTCACCAGCATCAACGCACCCGACGGAATCGAGTTGGCGAAGCCAGCCGCAAAAATCGTCGCGGTCTCCATATCGATGGCCATGCTCCGCGTTTTGCGCAAGTACTCTTTGAACGCGTCGTCGTGCTCCCACACGCGTCGGTTGGTCGTGAAGACCGTCCCCGTCCAATAGTCGCAACCCAGATCGCGGATCACGGTGGACACCGCGCGCTGCAAGCTGAACGCCGGCAGTGCGGGCACTTCCGGCGGTAGGTAGTCATTCGACGTTCCGTCGCCGCGGATCGCAGCGATCGGCAACACCAGATCGCCGATCTGGTTCTTGCGTTTGAGACCGCCGCATTTGCCTAACAACAGCACAGCCTTCGGATGGATAGCGGAGAGCAAGTCCATCACGGTGGCGGCATTCGCGCTGCCCATCCCGAAATTGATCATCGTGATGCCATCGGCCGTGGCGTTCGGCATTGGCCGATCGCGCCCGACGATCGGAGCATTCAGGTTGCGCGAGAACAACTCGAGGTAGTTAGTGAAATTGGTGAGCAGGATGTACTCACCGAAGTCTGCGAGAGCCGTGCCCGTGTAGCGCGGCAGCCAATTGTCAACGATTTCTTTCTTGGTTTTCATGTCCCATTATACTAGCGCTTGTAGCCGTTGGTGATCGGGTACCGCCAGTCGCGCCCAAAGGCCCGGCGACTCACGCGCACGCCGGGCGGCGCCTGCCGTCGCTTGTATTCGTTGCGTTTCACGAGATCGAGGACGCGGCCTACCGTGGCGCGATCGAACCCCCGGGCGCAGATTTCATCGACCGACAAATCCTCTTCGATGAAGGCTTCGAGAATGGCATCGAGCACCTCGTACGGCGGCAGCGAGTCGCTGTCTTTCTGATCGGGTCGCAACTCCGCCGACGGCGGCCGTTCGATCACGCGCCGCGGAATCACTTCTTCCTGCGCGTTGCGGTACTCGCACAAGCGGTACACGAGCATCTTGCTGCAGTCTTTGATGGGCGCGAAGCCGCCCGCCATATCGCCATAGAGCGTGGCATAGCCCACAGCCATCTCGCTCTTGTTGCCAGTCGTTAGCAGCATCTTGCCCGTCTTGTTCGAGATGCCCATCAACAACAACATCCGGCAACGCGACTGGATGTTCTCTTCGGTGGTATCGACCTTGCGCCCGGCGAACTCCTCGCGCAGCGTCTCGAGTGTCGCCTCGAACATGCGCTCGATCGACAACACGCTGTACTTCACCCCAAGCTTGCGCGCTTGCGCGGCGGCATCCGCGAGACTGATGTCGGCGGTGTAGCGCGACGGCATCATCACGGCATGCACGCGCTCGGCCCCGAGTGCATCGACGGCAATCGCCAGCGTCAACGCCGAATCGACGCCGCCGGACAGCCCCATCACGACACCTGGGAAGCCGTGCTTCGCCACGTAATCGCGCACGCCCAGTACCAATGCGCGGTAGACACTCTCGGCGTCGGCAAGCTCTGGCGCCACAGTTCCCTGCACCGGCGCGCAGCCGGTACTCGTGCGCACGAATTCGACTGGGAACAACCCCGCTTCGAATGGTGGCACGCGTGCCACGACATGGCCTTGCGAGTCCATCACGAATGAGTTGCCGTCGAACACGAGCTCGTCCTGGCCGCCTAACAAGTTCACATACACGACGGGAACGCCGACATCGAGCACCCGACGGCGAACGATGTCCTCGCGATTGCGCTGCTTGTGAATCTCGTACGGCGACGCGTTCAACACCACTAACAGCTCGGCGCCTTCGGCGCGCGCGAGCTGGGCCGGCTCAGGCTCCCAAATGTCTTCGCAAATGAGCAGCCCGATGCGGAAGCCTTTGAGCGTGAACACCGCCGACTGCGCACCCGCTTTGAAGTAGCGCTTCTCGTCGAACACTTTGTAGTTCGGCAAACAGCTCTTGCGGTGCGTTGCCACGGTTTTGCCATCGGCGATCAGCGACGCGCTGTTAAAGATCTGCGCCCCGCTGTATTCGGGGAAGCCCACCACGGCACCGATGCCGCTCACTTCCGCGCGGACGCGAGTGAGTGCGGCCTCGACCTGATGCCGAAAGCCGCGATGGAACAGCAAGTCCTCTGGCGGATAACCCGACAGCGTGAGTTCGGGGCAGACCAATAAATCGGCACCGAGCTCGTCGCGAGCTTTGCAAGCCGCCTCAATGACGCGGCCAGCATTACCGCCGACATCGCCGACCAGAAGATTCAGCTGCGCGAGTGCGAGCTTGAGGCGCGGGCTACTCACCGCTTCTGCTGGGCTCCGCGCCGCTTCGCTTGCGGCTTGCGAGCGGGCGACGCCTTACTCTTTGCCTTCGTCCTGGTCTTCGCTTTGGCTTTGGCTTTGGCTTTCGCGGGCGCTTGCTTCGCCGGCTTGCGACTCGACACGGTGCGCTGTTCGATAATCAGCACCGTGGGCTTCGCCTTCGCAACGGGCTTCGCGCGGCGCTTTTTTAACTGCTCAACCATCGCCTGACCCAGATCGGCCGGCGACTTCACGGTGCGTACGCCTGCCGCATCGAGCGCTCGGTACTTGTCCGCCGCTGTGCCCTTGCCACCGGCGATGACGGCACCCGCGTGTCCCATGCGCTTGCCTGGCGGTGCCGTAACACCGGCGATGTACGCGACGACCGGCTTCGTGACGAACTTACGAATGAAATCCGCACCGGCCTCTTCGTCGGTACCGCCGATCTCGCCGACCATGATGATGCCTTCGGTCTGCGGGTCGCGCTCGAACAACTCCAACACATCGACGAAATTCATGCCACGCACGGGATCGCCACCGATGCCGACGCAAGTGCTTTGCCCGAGACCGTTGTTAGTCGTTTGGAACACCGTCTCGTAGGTGAGCGTGCCGGAGCGCGACACAATACCGATGCGGCCTTTCTTGTGAATGAAGCCCGGCATGATGCCGATCTTGCACTCGCCCGGCGTGATGATGCCCGGGCAATTCGGGCCGATGAGACGCGTACCCGTGCCGGCCAACGTGGCCTTGACGCGCACCATGTCGTTCACCGGAATGCCTTCCGTGATGCACACGACGAGCTCAATGCCGGCGTCGGCCGCTTCGAGGATCGCATCCGCCGCGAACGCGGCCGGGACATAAATCATGCTCGCCGTTGCGCCAGTCTTCTCGACCGCATCGCGCACTGTGTCGAACACGGGCAAGTCCAAGTGCTTCTCGCCGCCGCGACCCGGCGTGACGCCGCCTACCAACTTCGTGCCGTACTTCAAGCACTGCTCGGAGTGGAACGTGCCCTGCTGGCCGGTAAAGCCCTGGCAGATGACCTTCGTGTTCTTGTTGACCAAAATACTCATGGGGAGACCTTCTCTAAATGAGCGCGCGCGTTAGCGGCGCGCAGCGTGTGCCACGGCCTTGACCGCCGCATCGGTGAGATCGCTGGCTGCCGTGATCGCAAGCCCGCTCTTTGCCAACATCTCGCGTGCCTTATCCGCGTTCGTCCCTTCGAGTCGGACGACGACCGGCACTTTCACGCCGACGTTCTTCACCGCGACCATCACGCCTTCGGCAATCAGATCGCAGCGCACGATCCCGCCAAAGATATTGACGAGGATGGCTTTCACTTTCGGATTCGACAGGATCAGGTTGAATGCCGCCGTGACTCGCTCCGCCGTGGCACCGCCGCCGACGTCGAGGAAGTTCGCGGGCGCGCCGCCATGCAACTTGATGAGATCCATCGTCGCCATTGCGAGCCCGGCACCGTTCACCATGCACGCGATGTCGCCGTCCAACGAGACGTAATTGAGATCGTGCTCGCTCGCCTTGCGCTCCATGGGGTCTTCTTGATTCGCATCGCGCATCGCTGCGAGTTGCTTCTGACGAAACGTAGCGTTTGCATCGACGTTGAACTTCGCATCGAGCGCTACCAACTTTCCCGCCTTGGTAACGATCAACGGATTCACTTCGAGCAAGCTCGCATCGCGCTCGAGACAGATGCGATAGAGCGCCATAGCAATGTGTTGGAACTCGCCAATCTGCGCGCCCTTCAGCCCGAGACCGAAGGCGATTTGCCGGCATTGATAAGGCTGCAAGCCAGCCGCTGGATGAATGTCGACGCGCAAGATTTGCTCCGGCGTCTTTTCGGCGACTTCTTCGATGTCCATACCGCCCGCACTCGAGGCGATCATCGCGATGCGGCCGCGCTCGCGGTTGAGCGTAAGCGACACGTAGATCTCGCGCGCGATCTCCGAACCCGATTCGACATAGACGCTGTCGATCGGCAAACCATCGGCGCCGGTCTGCTTCGTCACGAGCCGCTGGCCTAACATCCCGGCGGCAGCGGACCGCACGCCATCCAGATCGCGAGCTAACTTCACGCCGCCCGCCTTACCGCGGCCACCGGCGTGCACTTGCGCCTTGACCACCCACACGCCGCCGCCGAGCGCTTCTGCGGCTGCAACCGCCTCGTCGGCTGACCGCGCGACGCGGCCTTCGGGGACGGGAATCTGATACTGGCGAAAGACTTCCTTCGCTTGGTACTCGTGTAGGTTCATCGCGCTCGCTTCCGATAGTCGTAATGTGTGACGGACTCAGCATTGTATTGTCGCGGAAGCCATGCCACGCGCGCCAGGGGGAGACACGCGATATCATCCCCGCGATGGCTAATTTCGCTGCCACGACCAGCGCCCCGACCGATTTGGCTTGGCGGGTGCTCGGGCTCGTCAATCTGTATCGCTTGCTCATTCCGCCTGCGCTGCTCTTGCTGCGCGCCTACTTTGGGCCCAGCTCGTCGATCGGTACCGCGCATCCCGAGTTGTTCCTGTGGACCGCGATCGTCTATTTCGTGGCCGGCGCCGGCATCGTGGCGGCGGGCCGCCGCGTGTTCCAATCGCTGCGTGTCACAACGCTCGTGCACGCCGTCGTCGACGCACTTGCCATCGGCCTGCTCGTCTATTCGAGCGGTGGTGTCGCCTCAGGCCTCGGCATCTTGTTCGTCGTGCCCGTTGGCGCGATGGCCCTCCTCGCCGACCCCCGCGACGCATTTCTGCTCGCAGCGCTTGCGACGATGTCACTGCTGCTGCAACAGATAGCGAGTCAGCTCTGGGGCAATGCCGACACTAACGACTATCCACTGACCGGTATCCTGGGCGCGGTCATCTTTATTGTGGCGTTGTTGGTGTGGCCGCTGGCCAATCGTCTGCGCGAAAGCGAAGCGATCGTTCGCCGCCAAGAGGTCGACCTCGCCAACTTGGCGCAGCTCTCCCAGTACATCGTGCAGCACTTGCGTGAGAGCATTCTCGTCGTCGATGCAGACGACCGCATTCGACTGATCAACGAGTCAGCCGCCCAAGTACTAGGCGACTCTCGGGCGTACCCTGATGCACTGCTCGGTGAAGCCTCGCCCCAACTGCTCTATCACCTCGAAACCTGGCGCCAGAGCGTGACCTCGCCCGCTCCCGAGTTGCCGCCCATCGTATCGGCGGATGGCTTGCAGCAAATCCAACCGCACTTTGCACCGCTCGGCAGCGGCGAGCGCGTACCGGTGATCGCCTTCTTGGAAGATACGAGCGCACTATCGACACGTGTGCAGCAGTCGAAGCTGGCGGCACTCGGCCGCTTGTCCGCGAGCATCGCCCACGAAATCCGCAATCCCGTGGGCGCCATGAGTCATGCAGCACAATTGTTGGCGGAATCGCCATCGCTCCCGGGCGAAGATCGACGCCTCACAGAGATCATTCGTGCGAACGGCGACCGCGTCCGCCAAATCATCGACAACGTGTTATCGATGTCGCGCCGCGAGTCGGCCAAGCCCGAGCGACTCGAACTCGGACTGTGGCTCGAAGAGTTCCGCGAGGAATTCAGCTCCACGATGCAGATCGGGGCCGACGTGCTCGATATCGAGGGCCCGGACACCGAGATCGATGTGCGCGCCGATCCATCACAATTGCGTCAAGTCGTCTGGAACTTGTGCGAGAACGCGCTCAAATATGGCGCGCCGCCCGAGGGTGCAGCGCGTGTCGAGATGCGTTTCGGTCGCGTGGGCACTAGCAACCGACCGTTTCTCGAGATCGGCGACCGCGGGCCAGGTATCCCAGCGGAGCAGCGCGACCGAATCTTCGAGCCATTCTTCACGGGGAGCTCTCGCGGTACGGGCTTGGGCCTGTTCGTCGCGCGCGAACTCGCCCAGAGCAACCGCGCGCTGCTGACCTACGAAGCGCGCGCCGGTGGCGGCAGCGTGTTCCGACTCGTGTTCTCGGACCCGCAGCGATGGGAGTCGTAGCGCGACTCGCATCGCAGTCTAGGGTGCATGATTGCTATAGTTTGCACCGATGAGCCAGCCCGTCGTACTCGTGGTCGATGATGAGCCAGATCTCGTCGAGCTCGTGAGCTTGACGTTGTCGCGCATGCAGCTCGCCACGCAATCGGCCAGCGATGTCGCGAGTGCAAAGAAGCTCCTCAAATCACAGACCTTCGACTTGTGCCTCACCGACATGCGCTTGCCGGATGGCGACGGCCTCGACTTGCTCGAGTGGATCAACACTAGCAAGCCAGGCATGCCGTGTGCCGTGATCACCGCACACGGTAACGTCGAATCCGCGGTGCGCGCGTTGAAGCTCGGCGCGTTCGACTTCGTTTCGAAGCCGCTGGACTTGGGCGTGCTGCGCAAGCTCGTCGCGAGTGCGATCAAACTCTCGGCCTCGAGCGACCCCGGCCAAACGACGCGTCACGGCCCGATGTTGATCGGCCGCGGCGCAGCGATGGATCGTCTACGCGAGATGATCCAGAAAGTGTCGCGCAGCCAAGCGCCCGTCCATATCTCAGGCGAGTCCGGCACCGGCAAGGAACTCGTCGCTCGAACCATTCACAATACCGGCGCGCGTGCCGATGGGCCCTTCGTGCCCGTCAACTGCGGTGCGATTCCGAGCGAACTCATGGAAAGTGAGTTGTTTGGTCACAAGCGTGGCAGCTTCACCGGCGCGGTCGCCGACAAGCCCGGCGTGATTCAAGCGGCCGAGGGCGGTACGCTGTTTCTCGACGAAGTCGCCGACCTGCCACTCCACATGCAGGTCAAGTTGCTGCGCGTGATCCAAGAGAAAGCGGTGCGGCCAGTCGGCGAGCAGCGCGAAACGCCGATCGATGTGCGCATCCTCTCCGCGACTCACAAAAATCTTGCCGATCTCGTTGCAGCGGGTCGTTTTCGCGAAGACTTGTACTACCGCATCAACGTCATCGAGTTGCGCGTGCCGCCGCTGCGCGAGCGCCGCGAGGACATCGCCGACTTGGCCGAAGCGATCGTGCGGCGCCTCTCAAGGCGCCTCGGCGTCACGACCCCGACGATGTCGATAGAGGCACTCCGCGCGCTCGGCGAGTACGGTTTTCCCGGCAATGTGCGCGAACTGGAGAACATCCTCGAACGTGCGCTCGCGCTTTGTGCCGACGGCGTAATTCATGCGAGCGACCTGCAATTGCGGCCAGCTCCGGCTGTGGCAGCTTTCGAACCTGACAGTTCGGCGACTGTCGCTGTCACGCGAACCCAAATTCCTGCGAGCGGCGCCCCGCACGCTCTCGGGGACCAGCTCGAGGAACTTGAACGTGCCGCGATCATCAAGGCGCTCGAGCAAACGCGTTACAACAAAACTGCGGCCGCGAAGCAGCTCGGCATGACTTTCCGGGCGCTGCGATATCGCATCAAGAAGTTAGGCATTGAGTGACTCTCTAGCCTAGCGCCAACAGCAGCGCCTGCGATTCTTGGGGCCGAGAGACGCAAGCCTCTTTCGGGACGACTAGGCCGCGGCTACGCGCAGCAGCGTGGCACCGCCGCGACCAACCGGAAACCGGGTTTGTGAGCATTTTCACAGCACCAGCGCGCGCGAATATGACTTAATCCGCACGTGAGAGTCTATACCACTGGGGTCTTCGACATCCTGCATCGAGGGCACCTCAATATATTGACGCAGGCCGCGGCACTCGGCGATCTGACGGTCGGCATTATGAGCGACCAAGGCGTTGAGGACACCAAGGGCAGCCGTCCAATCTTGTCTCTCGCTGAACGCGATGCGCAGATCCGATCGCTAC
Organism: uncultured Steroidobacteraceae bacterium; assembly: GCA_964444835.1. GTDB lineage: Bacteria > Pseudomonadota > Gammaproteobacteria > Steroidobacterales > Steroidobacteraceae > CADEED01. The sequence goes on along the minus strand of CAYUIT010000021.1, from coordinate 19,879 downwards.
CCTTTGTCGATGAGGTCATTCACTACACGGATGTCGACCAGAGGCCGAACTACGCCTCTGTCAAGCCTGACATCGTCGTGCAGGGAGACGACTGGTTGTTCTCCGCAGACAGGTCTTCCGCACTCGAATACTTGCGAGTAAACGGCATCCGCTTAGTGCTCCTACCGCGAACACAAGGGATTTCGACGACCGAGATCCGTAAGCGTGTAGCGCGTTCTGGGCGCCGCGATGAACAGTTCCTACGCGATCGGCTGCGGTTGGTACCGATGGAAGAATTGCGCCGGTTTGAAGCGCACGACGAATCGAAAGTGGAACGACTCATCGCCAAAATCCGGCACGATGGCGTTTTCTTCAATCCCTTGTCGGCCGTTCGTGAGCTCATCATCATCGACGGCGCAAACCGACTCGAAGCATTGCGGCGTCTCGGCGCGCGGTTCGCGCCGTGCGTCATCTATGACTACTCCGACATCGACTTGCTCGGCAACGTGTTCTTTATCAGCAACGGGACGCGCACTCGTTTGTCCGAGTTCGCTCGTGAACAAGGGGAGCGCGTCGAATTCCCACGACGTACGCCAGACGACATTCGCGCCGCTGTAGCTCGCGGTGAGCTCATCCCGAACGGCGAAACGTTCCACCGCGTACCGCAAAGCATCATTCGACTTCCCGTTCCGCTCGCCGCGTTGCAAGGCTCACAGCCGTTCGACATCGTAGATTTCGTAGAGCAGCGAATTCGCGCCGGCCAGATTCGGTTCTACCAATCGAGTGTTTACGTCTGCGACGAGTGGGACTAGCCATGACAACAGAATCGGCAACCGCCTTTTGGAAGGCACAAGCTCAGTATCCGTTTGCATTCACGCGGCGGCGAAGGATCTATGAGCTCAACTACTTGGTGCCGCGACTGGCGCGCACGAATGGCCGAAGCCTGCTAGATCTTGGCTGCGGTGACGGATCCCTCTTGGAGTGCTTGCTGCGCTTAACGGATTTCGAAGAGTTCCATGGATATGACATCGCAGCGGAATTGTTGAAGGGGATCGATCCACGCGTGCAGACTCGCGTGTTCGACATCACGCGTCCGACGGCGCTGCCTAAGGTTGATGCAGTTATCGTTGCCGGCGTCATTCAGTATGTGTTTGACGACGACAAAGTCGTTGCACTGCTGGAGCAAATTGTCGCGCCGGTCGTCTGGGTGCGTTCTACTTGCACGCTGCAGCGCTCGCGTGAGGAAGTCTCCCGCGACGGATATGCCTCCAGTTATCGAACGGTTGCGGAAACCCTGCATATCCTTGAGCGACAGTTCAAGGTCACTGCGGTGGACCGCATCTACCCAGACGAACTCGAATCGGCGCACGGAACAAAGCAATTCTACTTCGAGGCGCGGCGACGCGAATGACGCCGAATAAACGCCACGTAGCACCGCCAATCGCACTGGCGAGTGTGGTCTTCTTGCTGTGGTCAGAGCCGGCCGCAGCCTACATCGACCCAGGCACTGGCAGCGCGCTCTTTTACTTGATTGCCGGAATCCTGGTCTCGGTCTATTTCGGCATTCGGAGTTTCTACTACCGCTTGCTCGATATCGTGTTCCGCATCCGATATCGCGACCAATCGTGTGAGCTCGCGATTCATTGCGAGGACCCGCGCTACGAAATCACATTTCTACCGATCATCAAGGAATTATCTCGGTACGGCCTATCGACCACTTTTTTCACCATGTATGAAAGGGACCCGTCGTTTGAGCCGCTACCACAAGGTGTTGCCCATCGCGCAATCGCGCCCGGGCTCCTGGGTTACGCATACCTGAATAACGTCGATGCCAAGCTGCTCGTCACGACGACGCCTCAACTGGACGTCATGACGTTCCGGCGCTCACGCCGTGTCCAACACTACGTCATCGTTCAACACGCGTTAGGCGAGTCGCGGTACGTGCGACCGTACGCTTACGACTACTTCGATACGGTCATGTGTTGTGGTCCGATACTCGAATCCAACATCCGACGCATGGAAAGTTTACGGGCTGCGCGACCCAAACAATTGTTGCGGACGGGTTTGCCGCACTACGAGGAACTGCTCAAGTCGGTTCGCTCGCGACCAGCGCCCCATGGACGAGCCGTGGTGCTAGTTGCACCGAGCTGGGGACCACTCAGCATGTTCGAGCGCTTCGGCCCTACCTTTCTCGAGCCACTCGCACAGCACTTCACCGTCATCGTGCGACCACATCCGCAAATGCGGGTTTCACAACCAGAACTCTATGCCAAGATTCTGGCTGTCTCCGGGGTTGAATGCGATACGCAGCGGACACCTGCTGAAGCGATGTCCCGCGCTGACGCCTTACTCAGCGACATTTCGGGCATCGCTCACGAGTTTGCATTCATCTACGAGCGACCAGTCGTGGTGCTCGACCAACATGTCGAACTTGGCGGCCTAGAGGGCGAGTTGTTAGGTGGCGAGAGTGAACTAAAGGCACGATGCGCCGAATTCATCGTGCCGGTCCCCGCAGCGGAGATCTCGCGTATCCATGTGCACCTGTCGAATGCGCTTGAGCGGCATTCTCCGGAACGGATCCGGGCGATTCGCCAAGAGCTGGTGTACAACTTTGGCCAAGCGAGCCAAGTGGCTGCGCACCAATTGATCGATACGTACCGCAGCCTCCGCGGCGCTATCGAGCCGCAGGTCGTACGTCCACCGTCGGTGAACGTCGCCGAGCAGAGTTCCGGCTGATGCTAGCGCTATTTGACAGCATTTTTTTGCAGCCGCTGACTGCCATCTACGCCACGCTGTTCAGCGCGGTACCTGGCATCTTTGGCGTCGCGGGGCAAATCGTCGGCTTCGCGATCGTGATCAATGCGCTACTAGCGCCCGTCTACTGGCAAATGGAGCTGCGCTCCGCAACAGCGCATGCGTTGCGGCAGCGCGTGGTCCAAGACGTTCAGCGAATGCGCAAATACTTCAAAGGAAGAGAACTCTATTTCTACACACGTGCCGTTCATCGGCAGCACGGCTATCGCCCCATCTCCCAAGTGCTTGGGTCATCCGAACTTCTGCTGCAGATCGTCGTGTTCTTTACGGTGTTCCGCTTTCTTTCGAGCTCCGAATCGCTGGTCGGCGCTTCTTTCGGACCGTTGACAGATTTGTCGCGCCCGGACCAACTGGTAGCCGGCGTGAACGTTTTGCCGCTGTTGATGACACTAGTCAACGTTGCTTCCGTCGCGGCTTACTCCGCAGATTCTGCACGCCGCTGGCAAGGTGCCGCGCTGGCGGTCGTGTTCCTCGTACTTTTGTACAACAGTCCAGCGGGCCTCGTGCTGTACTGGATTACTAATAACGTCTTCTCCCTTGCGAGGAGCCTGGTGCGCAACGCGATTGCGGCGCGTCCGCCGGGCCAATTTCGCAAACAGCTCTGTGCACTGCGCACGCAGATGTAACGCAGCGAGTCCGTCGGAATGAATACGCTACTGGCATTCGTTTTTTGCCTCGGTCTAATGCTGATCGTGTTTCGCACGCTCGGCACAGTCAGCACCTCGCTGCCCAATTGGCTCAAGGTTTCCTTGGGAATCGGTGCCGCTCTCGTCGTTCTTCAAGTCGCAATCTGGCTTTCACCAACTAACGCGGCGCTGCCCGTAGCGCTTGCGGCGATTGCGCTAGCGACGATTGAATTGCCGGAACCCGGACTGCGGCTGTTCACGGATGCACTCCGCGGTTCGCGGCTTGCGGTGTATTTGCTTTCCGTCACAACTCTCGCGGGTTTAATCCTGCTGTACGTACCAATCACGACATTCCTCACCTCACCCGGTGAGCTGGCAATCCATCTCGATTACCTCGTCACTAACAACATGGCGCAGGCGGTGGGAGCGCTCTACGTCGCTATCGCGATGTATGCGATCGCCATCACTGAGCGCCTGCGCACGGCACTGACATTGTTGGTACTCGGCACCGCAACTCTTGCTTTGGTTTATGCCTACGCGTTGCCGTTCGGCTACCCGATGATGACTGGCTTAACGTTTGAGCAACAGCCGATCTCCGCAGCCAGTGGCACAGTGCGACTGCTGACCGATGCGATCGTTGTGGTTGCTACAACGCTGGGACTGAGCTTTGTGTTGCGTCGCTACGGCGGCCGACCAATCGTCGTCGGCTTGTTCATCGTCAATCTATCCTTGTGCATTGCGGTCGCGGCGGATGTACACCGGGAACGCGCGGGTGAAGCTGGCGGGCCCCACGCTGGCGACGCGCTTCAAGACAAACCCATTCGTCTCTCGAAAACGCAGCCAAACGTGCTGATCATCTTTCTCGATCGCTTCATGGGCACATACGTGGAGGATATTCTGCGCGCCGAGCCGACGCTTGCCACGAGACTGAGCGGCTTTGTTTGGTACCCGCGCACCGTATCCGCGGGTGAGAATTCGATCGCAGGCCTGCATCCTTTGCTGGGCGGCTACGATTATTTGCCCGTCGCGATGAATACTCGGGACAGACCGCTGCGCGATTTATCGGTGGAAGCGTACTCGATACTCCCGTACAACTTCGCCAAGCGCGGGTTTGACGTGAACTTCATCAATCCGAAGGGTCTTGGCTTCACCATGGCGGGCGACTGCCAGTTTCTGCAATTTGAGCGGGTGAACTGCACGCATATACCGCAGTCTGTCGCAAAGAAAGTCGCCGACGAGATGGGCTTCCCACTGACAGATCTCGCCAAATCGAACTACGCAGAGCTGCTATCGCTACTCTCTGCGATGCGATCCGCGCCGTATCTCACAAAGGAGATCATTCTCCGTCGCGGACCTTGGCGACCCTATCTGGATCATTCGGCGGGTACGACGTTTCGCGAGTGGGCTGAGCTCCGCTCTTGGCCGGCCATCTCTGCCACGGACTCGGTAGTGCCGACAATGAATTTCATATCTAACATCTTGGCGCATGAACCGTACTACATGGGCGAAGACTGCAAGCCGCAGCGCGATCGCTTCGTCGTCTCGCAGGCCGAAGTGCGTCGCCGGGGCCACAAGAGCTTGTTCTCATTGCAGCATGCAATCGGGGCACGCTGCGTGCTGCTATCCGTCGCGGACTACTTGGATTTCTTGAAGGCGGCTGGCGTGTACGAAAATACGCGCATCGTCATCGTTTCCGACCATGGCATCGTCGGCCAAGTGGAAGACCATTCGTCGCGCGCCGTTGCGGGTCGAACACAGGCGAACATGTATGTGCGCACGCGATCTGTTTTGCTGGTCAAGCCGCGCAACGCGGCGGGCCCGCTAACGATTTCGGAAGAATTCATGCCGAATGCCGCCGTTCCCGAGATCGTTTGCAGCGAAATCAGCGGATGCGTGAATCCATACCTCGACAACAAGCCTATCTTGACCATGGGGCGAGACGACCCTTTCTACGTTTCTCGTGTCCCCTGGCAGTTCAACGAGCAAAACCCAAGGTCCTTCGTCATCAAGGAGCAATACACGCTCTCTGGCCGGGATCCTTTCGACGCCGCCGGTTGGAAGCGCGTAAGTTCGGCTTCGACCGTGAACTAGGGCGCCGTTTTGCCGGCGAATGTCGGTGTAAGGTCTCTTTGGCTGGAGTGTCAATGCTGACTGACCTAGGAGATTGCGCTTGATGAAGTCCGCTGCAACCCCAATGCCGCTCACAAAAGCTCCCCGGCGGCGCGGCTTGCTATTCGCATGCGTCTTGGCACTGCTAATGGTTGTGCTGTCTGGTATCCGTACGTACGGCGACTTCGGCTCGGCGGTGATCACCACGCCCGTATTCGATTCAGTACTTTCGCAACCGTTGCTAACGACCCGGCTGGGCTGGAATCTGCTGCTATTTCTTGCTGCGGTTACGGCGCTTCACCTTGCGCTGGCCGTTGTTTGCTGGGGGCTCGGATTGCTCACGGAAGCCGCGTGGCCGCGCGCTCAAGCCAGCCGCAGACAGTTCATCCTCTGCTGGTTCTTGCTGTTTGCGATCGCCATCCTCGTAACGAACGCCACCCTGTATCCGCGGTCGTCACTCGGCGAACCGTATGGCTGGCTCGCGCGAGTTGAGATCGCGGGCGTCAGGCCACACCACATTGCTTGGGCCATCTTGGTCGGCATAATTGCCATAGCGGTGATACGCGCGGCCCGACAAGGCTTCCCGAAACGATGGGTTGCTGCGATTCCCGCGTTGCCGATCGCCGCAATCTCGTTGGCGTTCGTGCCAGCGGTACCGGCGACTCGCGGGGACCCGGATCCCAAAGGGCGACCGAATATCGTTTTCATCGGTATCGACTCGCTGAGACCCGAGATTCTGCGTAGCAAAGATGCTGCGGAACAAGCGCCGAACCTCTCGGCGTTTGTAAACTCCGCGACTTCATTCAACGATGCGATGACGCCGCTGGCGCGCACGTTTCCGTCTTGGGTCACGCTCATCACGGGCAAACATCCGCACACATCAGGCGCCTCAATTAACCTGATTCCGCGCGACACGGTGAAACTTGGTGACGCCCTACCGATTGCGCTGACTCGAAGTGGTTATCGCTCTGTTTACGCAACCGACGAAGTACGATTTGCAAACATCGATACCAGCTTTGGCTTTGACCAATCGATTGCGCCGCCGATTGGCGCGAGCGACTTCCTGATCGGCTTCATCGGCGATACGCCGCTATCGAACCTATTCGTGAACTCGCGTGCCGGTGCATGGTTGTTCCCCTACTTGCACGCGAATCGCGCGGCCGCGCATACCTACGACCCAGACGCGTTTCTCGCACGCATCAGCACAGAGTTGCCACGCGATAAACCCATTTATCTTGCGATTCACTTGACGCTTCCGCATTGGCCCTATACCTGGCGCGACGCACATGAAGCGGACGCGGCACTTCGCGTCCCTCTCAGTCGTCGGTACGCGCGAGCGGTGCGTCGAGTCGATCAGCAATTCGGTGCGTTGCTCGAGTTGTTACAAGAGCGCGGAATCCTCGATAACGCGCTGGTTGCCGTATTCTCAGATCACGGCGAGTCTTTCGGCTCTGCCAGCGAGACTCTGCTAACAAAGCCCACTGGCGAGCCGTTTTTGGACATGTTGCGCTCAAGTGTTGGGCACGGCACGAGCGTACTTTCGCCGCACCAGTACACGGTCGCACTGAGCTTCCGCGGCTACGGCAGCATGGCAGATAAGGTGGCTACAGGCAGGCAAGTGGAGTTTCCGGCATCGCTCGAGGACGTAACGCCAACGGTGCTGGAAATCGCGAATGTTCCCAGCATGGACCGCCGCGATGGCGTGTCACTCGCGCAGTGGCTGGCCCCGGCAGCATTGCCCGCGACGCCAGCGAGCATGCGTGTACGATTTACCGAGACCGAGTTCGATCCGACAGGCTTGCTCGACGCTGCCGGGAACGCCTCAACCTCCGTGCTCATCGATGCTGCCACTCGGTACCGCGTAGACCCCGTCACAGACAGGCTAGAGGTACGGGCTCATTGGGTGGAAGCATTGAACAGACAGCGCCAGTTCGCTGCCGTTGGACCAACTAAGCTGTTAGCTGCAGTGCCGAATTTGGCCAAGACGGACCACTCGATCGTGCTCCTCGACCGCGCCGGCGGATTTCCGCGACGGCTGACGGCAGCACCCTCCGATCAGAACGACCCCGAGGCGGCGCTGCTGTGGCGCGCACTTCACGAACGATTCGGCAAATACATCGGCCAGCCACTCGCCGCAACCGCCACGCCCGAGTAGACAGCGGGGTCAGTCGGCTATCGGGGGGCCTAGTTCTGCCCCGAAGCGCGCGTGTAACGCTTCCCATAGCTGGGCTGCCTCAGGCTCACTGTGAATATCTGGAGGAGCCAGTATTCGCTTCGGCAAGCCACCGCGGCGCGGCACGAGCACGTATTTGTGACCGTCGTCGCGCTCACCCGGGATCGCCGCAAGCACATAGTTTGCGCCGATCGCGGCGCGCTCCTTCAGGGCTAACAACCGCGGCCATCGCTCCACGCGCGCCTCAAATCGACCATTCTTTTGATTGACACCGAACAACCAGAGCGGATCTCCATCCTGCAGCAAGCCCTCTGCGGTTACTTGTTTGCGCTGCAGAGTGAGCGGCGAAAAGGCCGTTTCGGTGAATCTCACACGAGAACTCAAAGGCGGCGCGTCCCCATCGGATGGCTCACCTCGCAGTGTTGACGCAAGGCTAACGCCATCCACCGAACCGCCGTTCGAATCGATCCCGAGTAAGTCGAGCAACGTCGGTGCAAGATCTTCCAGTGTCAGCGGCGGCGACGAATGCAGCGCGGATCGATCCGGCAAACGGGCGGCCCCAAGACCCCGAAACGCAACCAACACGGAGTACTGATGTGGACTGAGCACGCTCGTGCCATGCCCGTTCATCCAGACGGGTATCTTGCCAGCGAGTCGTCTGGCTTCTGCGCCGAGAATCAGGTTATCGGACGGCGTCTGCAGCGCCTCGCCATGATCGGACAACACGACGACGATCGCGTTCTCGAGCATTCCTTTCCGTTTGAGCATCTCGATCAAAGACGCGAACTGCCGATCGGCCGCAATTAGCGACGCCAAATAGGCGTACGCCGTATCGGTCGTGTTGGCGAACACGGAGTCAAAGCCGTCAGCCCAGTGATAGGGCCAGTGCGGCAACGTCAGGTGCACAGCCAGAAACGTTGGGCCCGTTACGTCGAGTTTGTCGCGCACGTGCGCCACGAAAGTCTCTGGCCGATATGTGCGTGCCGCTGCTCGATTCGCGTAGGAATCCGGGAACAACCAGCGCGCAAGCACCGTCCCCGACAAGAGATTCGCGAGCGGTAAATCATTGAATTCACCGAGCACGAAGTCGGAAATGCCAATTCGAGGTGTGATCGTTTCGTCGAAGCCAAACTGCTCGTCGATGTTCGCAAATCGCACTTCGTCCGTTGCATAGTAGGTTCGATAGCCATTTCGGCGCAGTGTGTCCGGCAGCAACTCGCCCAAATTAAGGCTTTCGACAGGCACCAAGTTGTCACGCGCGTTCGTGACCACGGGCGATCTGCCCGAGAGAATGGTCACCCAGCTGGGAAATGTCCGCGCAAGGGGCGTCGTCGCATCCAGAAAGACCTGCGAGTCCGTGAGGAAATTCTGCAAGGCTGGCGTGTAACCGAGACGGCCCGCTAGTCCGATCGCATCAATTCGCAAGGAATCGATTCCGATGACAATGACGTGCGGTCGGTCGCCACTGCCACTCGCGCCGACACCGGGCTCCCGCGGCATTTTGGACCAAACGGAAAAGACGGTGATCGCGACTACAGACCAGACTGTGGCGCGTAACCAAGCCTTGCGGTGTGTCGATCGCCACACCGCGTGCGCAACGATCGAGGCCAACGCGACCATGGTGCAGGATGCGACGATCTCAGCGATGCTCAAAGAGCCCACCTGCAAGCTCGCCAACCAGCGCACGTCGTTACCAGAAACCGAGCGTGGGAAGAGATGTGCGTTCAGCAGAACGACCGTCGCGAGAACGAGCGTTGTGATCGACCAGAAAACCGCAGTCCTGAAACGAGCCCGGCTAGGATCGGCCCTAACGACCAACCAACTTGCGAACCAAATGATGACGGCCAAACCACAGTGCAACAGGACATGTGCCGCGATGAACCACAGCACGCGCATCTGAACCACGGTTGAGGTCGAGATCTGCTCTGCGGCCGCCTCAACGACCTTGGTTCCCAAGAGAGCGCGATTCTCCGCAAAGAGCGCGCTCGCGCCCCACAGTAGAACGAGTATCGATGCAGCCAGCGCCAGCGGCAGAAAAATCGCATGGGATCGTAACGAATAAGGCGAGAACGCTTGGCGCGAAGGCGCCCCTTTCTCAAGATTCGGCATGAAATTCCGATAACTGCGCAGTGCGACGTCGATCGATACTGCAGAATCTGTTCAATTGAGTAAACGCAGCGGATCGCGGAATCGAAAGATTGCTGGAGCGACACGCAACGTCACAAAGTGACACGAAGTGCCCATTCGTTCCCACGGAACGACAAAGCCCGTGCTCAGAAGAAATCCGTTTCTATTTATAAATCAACAATTTAAGTGTTTTCTAGGATTGGCACGCGGTTTGCTTCCCACCAATGCCGGCGCCAACGCCGCTGAAAACTGATTTTCTTTTCAACAGGAGTTTCGTAATGAAAGGCATTCAAAAGGGTTTCACCCTGATCGAGTTGATGATCGTCGTCGCGATCATCGGCATTCTGGCGGCCATCGCCATCCCGGCGTACCAAGACTACACCGTGCGTTCGCAAGTCACGGAAGGTCTCAATTTGGCGAGCGACCTGAAGGCTGGCGTCGGCGAGCTGTACGCGCAGACAGGTGCGTGGCCGGATTTGGCGGATCTCGGCATCAGCGGCGGCCCGACGGCGAAGTCTGGTAAGTACGTCTCGCAGATCGACGTCGTCGGTGGCGTTATCAACATCACCTACGGCAACCAAGCGAATGCGACTGCGCTCGCGGCGGCCCAGAACGTGTTGAGCCTCCGTCCGGCTCCGAACGCGAACGGTGACGTGGCTTGGGTTTGCGGCCGCGCCAATGACCCGACCAGCGCTGGAACGGCTGTCGGCAGCGACGGCACGACCGTGTTGGACAAGTATCTTCCGGCTTCTTGCCGCTCGGGCTTCGGTAGCTAATTCCTACCAAGTCTAAGTTCTTGTAAGTTCAGCGAAGCCCCTCTCCGGAGGGGCTTCGTCTTTTGGGAGTCGGGTCACGTAGCGCGTACGGCGGCTATGCGAGTATTGGCCAGATTTAACAATTGCCCGCAGGCTGCCCTACGGTAGACTACGGAGCTCTTCCAGATAGGCTAGGTCGCTCGTAAGTCCATGAGTGCAAACGAGTCTTTTGTTGCCGGTGCGGCCCGCGCCGGCTTAGGTGGCTTGCCGCAACGCCTCGTTCAAGACGGCGTCGTGGAAGAGTCCGCCATGCTCACGGCACTGCAGAACGCAAAAGAGCGCCGCACTAGCTTCGTAACGCAACTCGTCACCTCTGGCGCCGCCAAAGCGCGCGATATTGCCATCGCCGCATCGTCGGAGTTCGGCGTACCGCTGGTCGATCTCGATGCCGTCATGGTCGATCTCGAAACCGTGCGTGCCGTGTCCGACAAACTGCTGCAGAAGCATCGCGTGCTGCCGCTCTATCGCCGCGGCAAGCGTCTGTTCCTCGCAGTCGCCGACCCTACCAACTTGGCCTCGGTCGATGAGATCAAGTTCCAGACGGGCATGGGCGTCGAGGCGATCGTCGTCGAAGACGACAAATTGCAGAAGGCGCTCGACAAAGCGATCGAGCAAGCCGACACCTCCATGGCGAACATGCAGGAGGAAGAAGGCTTCGATCTCGAGAACCTCGAAGTCAGCGGTGGTGAAGAAGAACTGGAAGCCGGCGTCACGCGCGACGACGTCGAAGATGCGCCGGTTGTTAGGTTCGTTAACAAGTTGATGCTCGATGCCATCCGTCGCGGTGCTTCGGATATCCACTTCGAGCCGTACGAGAAAACCTACCGCGTGCGCTTCCGTATGGACGGCGTCCTCAAGGAAATCGCGCAGCCGCCGGTGCAGTTGCAACAAAAGCTCTCGGCGCGCTTGAAGGTGATGGCGCGCCTCGACATCGCCGAGCGCCGCGTGCCGCAAGACGGCCGCATCAAGATGAAATTGTCGAAGACGCGGGCCATCGACTTCCGCGTCAGCACGTGCCCCACGCTGTTCGGCGAAAAGGTCGTGATGCGTATTCTCGACCCGTCGTCGGCGATGCTCGGCATCGACGCGCTGGGTTACGAGCCGTTCCAACGCGAACTGTATTTGAAATACCTCGCGAAGCCGCAAGGCATGATTTTGGTGACCGGACCGACGGGCTCCGGTAAGACCGTGTCATTGTACACCGGCCTCAATATCCTCAATCGCGAAGACACTAACATCTCGACCGCCGAAGATCCGGCGGAAATCAATTTGCCGGGCGTCAACCAAGTCAACGTGAATCCGAAAGTGGGCCTCACGTTCGCGGCCGCGCTCCGCGCATTCTTGCGCCAAGATCCCGATGTGGTGATGGTCGGCGAAATTCGTGACTTGGAGACCGCCGAGATCGCAATCAAGGCGGCGCAAACGGGTCACTTGGTGATGTCCACGCTGCACACTAACGACGCGCCACAAACGCTCACACGTCTGGTCGATATGGGCGTGAAGCCCTACGCCATCGCCACGTCCGTCAGCTTGATCATCGCGCAACGTCTCGCGCGCCGCTTGTGCTCGCAGTGCAAGACGCTGGTCGATGTGCCCCGCGAGGCCCTTCTGAAAGAAGGCTTCCGCGAAGAAGACGTGGCCGCCGGGCTGAAGCTCTATGGCGCCAAGGGCTGCGGCAATTGCACCGATGGCTACAAGGGCCGTGTCGGTATCTACCAAGTGATGCCAGTCACCGACACGATCGGCCGGATCATCATGGAAGGCGGCAACGCCATCTCGATCAACGACCAAGCGAAGAAAGAAGGGGTTTGGGACCTTCGACGCGCGGGGCTCGAGAAAGTGAAGCAAGGCCTAACAAGTCTCGAAGAAGTCAACAGCGTCACGATCGATTGACGTAGCGATTGCACAAGGAACACTGAAGCATGGCCACTGCAACAACTGCTGGCTCCAAAGCGAGCGTCAAACCCGTCAAGCGCGACACTGCCTACACGTGGTCTGGCGTCGATAAAAAGGGTAACAAGGTCCAAGGTAAAAGCCTTGCGGCGGACGAAGCGGCTTTGCGTGCCGATCTTCGCCGTCAGGGCATCATCCCTAACAAGATCAAGAAGCAGACCAATGCATTTTCATCCGGGGGCAAAGTCAAACCGGAAGACATCGCCATCTTCAGTCGGCAGCTTGCCACCATGCTGGCGGCGGGCATCCCCTTGGTGCAGGCGTTCGAGATCGTCGGCAACGGTAACGATAAGCCCTCGATGCAGAAATTGATTCTCGACATCAAGGTGGACGTCGAAGGTGGTTCGTCGCTTCATGAGGCTTTCGCGAAGCATCCGCTGTATTTTGACGACCTCTACGTCAATCTCGTCGAGGCGGGCGAGCAAGCCGGCGCCCTGGAGAACCTGCTCGATAAAATTGCGACGTATAAGGAAAAGACTGAAGCGCTGAAGAAGAAGGTCAAAAAGGCGTTGTTCTACCCCACCGCGGTGCTGGTGGTCGCCATCATCGTCACGCTGATCTTGCTGATCTTCGTGATTCCGCAGTTTGAGAGCTTGTTCAAAGGCTTCGGTGCGGATCTGCCAGCGTTCACGCAGTTCGTGATCGACTTGTCTCGCTTCGTGCAAGACCAGGGCATCTTTATCGCGATTGGGATCGGCGCGGCCGGTTACGGCTTCGTCTACTTCAAGAAGCGCTCCAAAGCGATGCGCGAGTTCCTGGATCGTCTCTCCCTCAAGCTGCCGATCATCGGCCCGATTCTGAACAAGGCCGCGATCGCCCGTTACGCGCGCACGCTGTCGACGATGTTCGCCGCGGGTGTGCCACTCGTGGAAGCGCTGCAGTCAGTGGCCGGCGCCACGGGCAACATCGTGTACGAAACTGCCGTGCTGCGCATGCGCGACGAGGTGGCCACCGGTACGCGCTTGCAGCGCGCGATGGAAAACACTGGCCTCTTTCCGAACATGGTCATCCAAATGGTCGCCGTCGGCGAGGAGTCGGGCGCGCTCGACGAGATGACTGGCAAAGTTGCCACGTTCTATGAAGCCGATGTCGATAACGCAGTCGACAGTATGTCGAGCTTGCTCGAACCGCTGATCATGGCGATCCTGGGCGTGCTCGTCGGCGGCCTTGTCATCGCGATGTATCTGCCAATCTTCAAGTTGGGCGCCGTGGTGTAAGCCGCGCCCGCTATCTCAACGCAACCAAAACGCCGCGCCTCGTGCGCGGCGTTTTGCTAACACACAGATGCTAACGACTGCATTTACAGAATCCCCAGCACTGTTCATCGGTGTCTGTTTCGTATTCGGGCTGCTCATTGGCAGCTTCCTAAATGTCGTCATCTATCGAATCCCGAAGATGCTCGAACGCGACTGGAAGAACCAATGCGAAGAACTTGCGGGGCGCGAACCTGCGAAAGACCAACCTCCATTCAACTTGGTGACGCCGCGCTCGGCCTGTCCGTCGTGCAACACGCAGATCACGGCGGCGCAAAACGTCCCCGTGGTGAGTTGGCTGTGGCTGCGCGGCAAATGCGCGAAATGCGGCATCAAGATCAGCGCTCGGTACCCACTCATCGAGCTCATCACCGGTATCGCATTCGCGCTGGTCGCGTGGAAGTACGGCTACGGATGGACCGCTGCCGCTGGCCTCGTGCTCACTGCGTTCTTGATTGCCCTCACGGGGATCGATCTCGATACACAACTGCTGCCCGACAACTTGACCTTGCCGCTCGTGTGGGGCGGCCTGTTGCTGAGCCTTTACGGCCCGGTGTGGGCCGATGGCGCAGCACCCATGGACCCACGCACGAGCATCATCGGTGCTGCAGCAGGCTACTTGAGCCTCTGGAGCATCTACCACCTCTTCCGCCTGCTCACCAAGAAGGAAGGTATGGGCTACGGCGATTTCAAGTTGTTTGGCGCGCTCGGCGCCTGGCTCGGCTGGCAGATGTTGTTACCCATCATTCTGCTCGCTTCGGCCGTCGGCGCGATCGTTGGCATCATCATGCTGGCGCGCCAAGGCAAGGATCGCAGCACGCCCATCGCGTTTGGGCCGTTCCTCGCCGTTGCCGGCTGGCTCGCGATGATGGTCGGACACGAGGTCACCGCGCGCTACCTCGGCATGTTCTCTCACGTCGGCCCCTGAACTCGCATGCAGCGCGTCTTGCGCATTGGTCTCACCGGCGGCATCGCTAGCGGCAAATCGACGGTCGCTAACTTATTTGCGGCGCTCGGGGTCCCGATCATTGACACGGACGTGCTCGCCCGCGAGGTCGTAGCGCCCGGCACGCCGGGCCTCGCCGCGATCGTCGAACGCTTCGGCGCTGCGATTTTGCAAGCGGACGGTTCCCTTGATCGGGCAGCGCTGCGCGCCAAGGTGTTTGCCGCACCGGAGGAGAGACGCTGGCTCGAGCAACTGACGCACCCCCTCATCCGCGCCCTCATGGAGGCGCGATGTGCGGCGGCGGGCGGACCCTACCAAATCGTCGCCATTCCGTTACTCGCGGAAACCGGCCGAGACCGGCGCGTGGATCGCGTATTGGTGGTGGACTGCGATCGCGAGACGCAGCTCGCTCGTCTGCGGGCACGCGACGGCACCACGCTCGAACAAGCGGAACGCATCCTCGCGGCGCAAGCATCGCGCGAGGCCCGACTCGGGATCGCCGATGACATCATTCGCAACGACGGCGACATCGCGCGGCTGCGCGAGCAGGTCGAGCCCCTGCACCGTCGCTACCTGGCGGCAGCCCGCGATGCTGCGACTGCGCAACCGCCGGAGGGCCCCGCGTGACCGACAATGCGGCGTTTACGGGTGCTGATGGCGTCAAGCACAATAGCGGGGTGAACGAACAGGTTGCCCAGGATCCCGCGTCGGTCGCCGAGACCGCCCCGCTCATTTTCGAGCAACCGCTCAACGAGCGGATGCGTACGTTCCTGCGCCTCGACTTCCTTTACAACCAAGCGCTGTACCACAACGAAATGTCGAGTCAGTGGGGCAGTCGTGCTGCGGTCGACAGTCTGCTCGATATTCTCGCGATCGCCACACGCGGCGACATTCGCGCCGATGTGCTGAAAGAACTCGAGCGGCAACTCGCCCAGCTCAATGTCTTCCAGAGCAAGCCCGGCGTCGATGCCGCGCGGCTGCGCACTGTGATGTCGAACTTGATGCGCCTGCGCGCCGATCTCGTGGCAGTCGGTGCTAACTACTTGCAGAGCGTCAAGGATTCGGAGTTCCTCGCAGCGATCAAACACCGTAGCGCCATTCCGGGTGGCACGTGTGAGTTTGACTTACCAGATTACTTTTTCTGGTTGAACCAACCAGCGGAAACGCGCACGCGCGCTTTTGGCCAGTGGTTAGCCCAACTGCGCCCGCTGTGCGACGCGATCGCCGAGCTCTTGTGGATCACGCGGCAGAATGGTCGGCCCCGCCAAGAGGTGGCACGCGCGGGCGTCTACCACATTACCTTCGACCGCGACACGCCCGTGCAGTTGGTGCGTATCGCGCTCCCGGGCGGCAGTAACTTGTACCCCGAGACGAGTGGCAGTCACTATCGCTGCAGTGTGCGCTTCCTGGCCTGGAACGGCCTCGCGACACGCCCTGCGCAGTCCACCGACGACATTCCGTTTACGCTCACCTGCTGCGCCTAACAAGTCATGGGCAATGTCGGTGCGATCGTTCGTTGCCCCACTTGCAAACGGACGAGCGCGTGGTCGAGCGATAATCCTTACCGCCCGTTCTGCAGCGATCGCTGTCGCTTGATCGATCTCGGAGCTTGGCTGTCCGAAAGCCATCGGATTCCGGGCGAACCCGTCACCGACGAGTCAACGCTCGACGAGGCGGCGGACCCGACGCGCCGGCCGCCGACCACGACATAAATGCAGCCCGACTTTTGGCTCGAGCGTTGGCAGCGGCGCGAAATCGGCTTTCACCAACCGGTACCGCATCCGGTGCTCGATACGTATTGGCACACTTTCGCGCTGCCCGCCGCGTCAAGTGTTTTCGTACCGCTCGCGGGCAAGAGTCTCGATATGCGTTGGCTCGCCGATCGCGGCCATCGCGTGATCGGGGTCGAATTAGCGGAAATCGCGATCCTTGAGTTTTTTGCCGAGGCCGCGCTCACGCCTACCGAAACGCCCATAGGCTCGCTACGGCGGTTTGCTGCGGGTCCGTACGAGCTGTATTGCGGTGACTTCTTCGCGCTCGACCGGGCGCTCCTGACGGACGTACGCGGCGTATTCGACCGCGCGGCACTGGTCGCACTGCCGCCGCCGATGCGAGTCGCATACGCCCACCATATGAGCTCGCTGCTTCCACTGCAAACGAAGCTGCTGCTCGTGACGGTGGAGTACGACCAATCTCGCATGGCCGGGCCACCGCACAGCGTGCCGAGCGGCGAAGTGCAGCAGCTTTTCGGCGCTTGGCAATCGCTCACACTGCTGCGCGCGGACGACCAAATCGCAGACTACGCGCGGTTCCGCGAGCGTGGCGTCGCTGCGATGACGGAGTCGGTTTTTGCTGCGACTCGCTGATTGAGGCGGCCTTCGCCGCGCTCACGGTATCGGCGCGGGCAAGCCGAGCGAGTAAGCGACAAATCCAAACTGGTCGGCAAAGTCCTCCACCTGCATCCAGATCGGCTTGCCGGCACCATGCCCGGCCCGCGTTTCCACGCGGATTAGCACCGGGTTCTCGCACTTCTGCACGCGCTGCAACTCCGCGGCGAACTTGTAACTGTGCCACGGGACCACGCGGTCATCACGATCGGCAGTCGTGACGAGCGTCGCCGGGTAGCAAATGCCCTCGCGCACATTGTGTACGGGTGAGTAGGCCTTCAACGCTCGATACTCTTCCGGAATCTCGGCAATGCCAAAATCGCTGGACCACTGGCGCGCGTTCGCACTCGCTGTGTGATAGCGCAGCATGTCGAGCACGCCTACTGCAGGTAGCGCTGCGCCAAACAGATCGGGCCGCTGGGTCATGACGGCACCTACTAACAAGCCACCATTGCTGCGGCCGTACACCGCAAGCCGCGACGCGCGCGTGTAATTCTCACGGATCAGGTACTCCGCCGCCGCGATGAAATCGTCGAATACATTTTGCTTGCGCAGCTTGGTGCCGGCCAAATGCCATTCCTGACCATACTCGCCACCACCGCGCAGATTCGCGACAGCGTATATGCCGCCCATCTCGAGCCAGGTTTGTATGGCCGGGCTGAACGTGGGTGTAACGGAGACATCGAAGCCACCGTAGCCATAGAGAATCACCGGGTTGTCGCTATTGCGCGGCGCGTCGCGCCGGCGTGTGATGAACATCGGTACGCGCGTGCCGTCCTTGCTCGCGTAGAACACTTGCTCCGTGACGAAGGGCGAAAAATCCGCCGCCACGGTCGGCACGCGAAACTCGGTCGATTGGTTCGTCGCGGCGTCGTAGCGCATCACTTTGGCCGGCGTGAGGAAGTCGGTATACGCGTAGAACGTCTCGCTCGTCGCGCTCGAACCGAATCCCGTCGCGGTGCCGAGACCCGGCAGCACAACCTCGCCGACGAGCTTGCCGCTGCGCTCGTACGTCCGCACCACCGAGTGGGCATCCTTCACGTAGTTCGCAATGAATCGCCCACCCACATAGGTGGCGTTGTCGAGCGCGATATCGGCCGGCGGCACAATCTCGCGCCACGCGCTCGATTGCGGCTTGCGCGCATTGACGGCAATCACGCGGCGTAACGGTGCTTTGTTAGTCGTTAGGAAATACAACTCATCGCCGTCTGAACCGATAAATGTGTAGAGCGCATCCCACTCATTCAGCAGCGGGCCGGCTTTCGCTTGCGGCTTCCGCAGATCGAGCAGCCACACGCCGTTGGCGTCGTAGCCGTCGAATTGGCTGATGACGAGGTAGCGCCCGTCACGCGTCACTTCACCGTAAGGCACGCGCGTCGGGTGATCGGTGACACGAAACGCGAGTCGATCTTCTTGCTGTGCGGTGCCCAACTTGTGGAACATCACATCGGGACGACCTGAGTCGTCACCGCGACCGTCCTTCTGCGGAAACAAGTTGTAGTACACCCCCGAACCATCGCGCGCCCAAGACACACCGGCGAACTTCGAGAACTTGAGCACGGTGGGTAAATCGGTGCCATCAGCAACGCGGCGGAAGTGCCAGGTGTTCCAGTCTGTGCCGCCATCGGAGAGCGCGTAGGCAAGAATTGAACCATCCGGGCTCGGCTCCCACTGCGACAGCGCAACGGTCGCATCGCTGCTCTTGCCGTTCGGATCGAGCAACACGCGCGCCGGCGCAGTCAGGCTCTCCGCCACGTACAACACGCTTTGGTTCTGCGTGCCATCGTTGCGCGTGTAGAAATAGCGCCCCCCTTCCTCGCGCGGCAACCCGTAGCGCTCGTAACTCCACAGTTGTCCAAGCCGCGTCTTGATCCACGCCCGTTGCGGCAACTTTTCGAGATAAGGCCCCGCGAGTTGGTTTTGCGCGGCAACAAAGGCTTTCGTGCGCTCTGCGTTGGCGTCTTCGAACTCACGATAAGGATCGGCGATCGACTCGCCGTGATAGACGTCGACAACGTTACCGCGCGCGGCGGCAGGATAGGCCCACGCGTTTGCCGCCGGCGCGGGCGGCGCATCAGCGGGAATCGGTGGTGCCGGCGGCACTGCAGCACAGCCCACTAACGCCCCAACCACGACCGATCCAACGACATTCATGTAGCCGCGCGCAGTGTGCATCCCTAAACTCCATCCGTTGTCATTGCAGGAATGGTAGCAAATGAGTCGTTTGATGAGCCGCTTCGTCGCAGTCCTACTCGTCGTCACCACACTCGTGCTCGCGCCTGCGGCGCATGCGGATCGCCTCACCATCGAGCGCGTGTTCGGCACGCCCGACCTTTCCGGCGCTGGGCTGCGCAGCCCGCAGATTTCGCCCGATGGCAAACTCGTCACGTATCTCAAAGGCCGTAGCGACGACAAAGATCGGCTCGACTTGTGGGCCTACGACGTCGCCGCGAAGCGCCACCGTCTGCTCGTCGATTCCCGCACACTGACCGGGCCCGACAAAGCGCTCTCGGCCGAAGAAGAAGCGCGACGCGAGCGTCAGCGTACCGCCGCGCTCTCCGGAATCATCGAATACAGTTTTTCGAGCGACTCGCGCTCCTTGCTCGTGCCGCTGAACGGCGATCTTTATTTGTATGACTTGCGAGCACCCGCAGCGCGGGCCGTACGCCGACTCACCACCAGCGAGTCCTACGAAAC
>CAYUIT010000020.1:21417-62395 GCA_964444835.1 uncultured Steroidobacteraceae bacterium | reverse complement strand
CGTGCCCGGGCGCACGATCACACGACACTTAGGCCTGGTTCAGGGATCGACGGTCCGCGCCAAGCATGCCGGGCGCGACCTGCTCGCGGGGCTCAAGAACTTCGTCGGTGGCGAACTCAAGAGTTATACGGAGCTGCTAAACGAATCGCGCGCGGAGGCGATCGATCGTATGGTGCAGCAAGCCCGCGCAGCCGGTGCCAACGCTGTCATCAACATTCGATTTTCCACGTCGAATATTGCCTCGGGTGCGGCCGAGGTCATGGCCTACGGCACGGCTGTCGTTCTGGAGTAGGGCGGCATGGAACTGCTGATTCAGCTTGGCATCTTCGCCATCTTGTTGTTAGTAGGGCTGCTCTTCGGTCGTGCCAGCGAGAAGCGGCATTTTCGCGAATTGGCGCAACGCGAAGCCGAGTTGCGCGACATCCTAGTGTTCAACGAGCGGCGGCCGCCCGCCGACCGCACGTTTCGTAACGCCGCTCTCGTGACCGGCTCGGTCGTCATCGCGGAGGACTATTTCAAACGCATCGCGGCCGGTTTGCGCAGCTTTTTCGGCGGCCGAATGACGGTGTATGAGTCGCTGCTCGACCGCGGTCGGCGCGAAGCGATCGTCCGGATGAAGCAGGAGGCACGCCGGCGTGGCGCTACGATGATCTTCAATGTGCGACTCGAAACGGCCTCGATGGCCGACGATCACAGCGGTCGCTCGCCGATGTTCTCCGCGGAATTCATTGCCTATGGCACGGCATTAACGCCCTGAGCGAGCGCGCCCTCCGTGAGTTACGAAAATCCGGAAGTACCGCACGAGGTCAACGTCTCGCGCGACAGTCCGGTAGTGGAATTCGTGCGACTCGCAGCGGGCCTCGCGTTGGTCGTGCTGGTGCTGAGTGCAATTCTGTATTTCTTCGGAGGTTGGTTAGCGCGATTCGTGCCGTTTTCAGTCGAGCGCTCCTGGGTCGGCGACTCGGTGTTCGGCGTGTCGCTTGCCGAGTCGGAAGGTGCCAAGGCCTCGCGCGACCATGCTGCCATCGAAGCCTACATTCGACGTCTCGCGCAGAAACTCTCGACACACGCAGACTTGCCGGAAGGGATGACGATCACGGCGCACTACGCCGATCTGCCAGAGCCGAATGCCTTCGCCACGCTCGGCGGCCATATCGTCATCACACGCGGCTTGTACGAACGGATGCCAAGTGAGAATGCGCTCGCGACCGTCATCGCTCACGAGATCGGCCACGTCAAAGCGCGGGATCCAATCGCCGGCTTGGGTGGCGCTGCATCGTTTGCGGTGCTGCTGACGCTGTTTAGCGGCGATGCGCAGGGGCTCGCACCGTACTTCGCACACGTCGTGCAGCTCGGCTACTCGCGACGAGCGGAGACGCGCGCCGACGAGACGGCAATCGAGACGCTGCGGTCGTACTACGGCCACGCGGGCGGCTCGGCTGCCGTGTTTGAAGTGCTACGTGATGCGCGCGATGCGTTTAGTCGCAATCAACCCACGCTTTTGTCGACGCACCCGGCCGATGACGCACGCATCCAGCGTATGTCGCAAGCCGCGGCCGGCTGGGATCGTGTACGCGCGCCTTTGCGGCCGCTCGAAATCGTGCCCGATCAGAAGGAGCCAGAATGACACTGGATGAGCTATTGGCAACGGAGGAGATTCGCAACCTGCGCGCAGGTTACGCCGCGTATCTCGACACGGAGAATGTCGATGCCCTGGTCGAGCTGTTTGCCGAGGATGCGATCTGTGAGTTCGGCGCATACGGCGTATGGCGAGGCCGCGAGGAATTGCGAACTAACTACAGGGCCGTGTGTGAGCAACTCGGCGCGCAGTTCACAGCGATGCACATCGTCACGAACCCTTGGATACGCATCGACAGCCCCACGCAGGCTCGCGGACGTTGGTATCTCATCGACCTCTTGAGCCGGCAAAATCCTGCGACCGGCTATGTCACGCCGGGCGGTCACGCCCAGCCGCTGCTCTACTTGGGCATCTACGAGGACGACTACGTGAAGCGCGATGGCCGGTGGCTGATCCAGCACGTGAAATTGCATTTCTTATGGCCGCGACGCGAGTTTTCCGAACTGCGACACGGCACTTTGTGAGAGGGCTAACAGCGTGACGAATCCTGATGTAACGGCGTTGTTGAATCGCGTGACAGCGCTAGAAGAAGAAGTTGCTCGGTTGCGTGACCTGCGCGCCATCGAGTCGGTGCTGGCGCGCTATTCGCGGGCGCTCGATTGGCTCGACGACAACATGCTCGCCGCCGTGTTTTTCGACGATGCCGCTATCGACTATGGCTTCTTTCGGGGCACTGCCGCCGAGTTTCGCCCGGTGCTCATGGCGGTCGAGCGGACGGCGGGTCGACGCTGGCATTTCACGGCACAAGTGAAGATTGCGCTCGATGGCGATCGTGCCGAAGTCGAATCGTACAATTTTAGTGTTGCGGGTACCTCGGTGGCGCCCACAGCGGGCGGCACGCTGGCGCATTTCTACGGCTACTACAAGGATCGATTCGAGCGTCGCGGTGGTGTTTGGGGTATCGCGAGCCGGAAGCATTTGCTGGTCGGTCTCACGAACGTGCCTGAGGCGATGCTGGAAGGCCCGTTGGCAAGCCTGAATGCCATCGGCACGACATCGCCCGCGCATCCCGACTATCGACGTCTGTAGGCGTGCCACTGCGGGGTTCTTTGCGTGTGTTGCAACAATGCCTTACAATGCGCGCCCGCGGCGGGTAGGGGTTTTGGCCCATTACTCGCTTGGGTGTGAGAAATTACACTCAAGTGCTTGATATAAAAGGCCCCGCTGGGGCCTTTTTTGGTTGAGCGCGGATTCAAGGTCCCTGGCCGGGGCTCCGAGGTGGCCGCTCTTTGTGGAGCGGCGGCATCGGTAAGGATTGCGACGGGAGGGCCTTGCGGCCCTTTTTTGTTGGGCGAATTGTTTGAGGGGTTCGATTGGCTTTGGCCTTGCGCGAACGGTTGATTGCGTCGCTCGAGCCCGTGATTGCTCGAGTCGGCTGCGAGCTGGTGGATGTGGAATTCGTGCCCGGACGCTCGGCCACGCTGCGTATCTATATAGATCGCGCGGACCGGCCCGAGGGTGTGGATGTCGATGACTGTGCGGCGGTGAGCCATGAAGTGTCGGCGGCGCTCGATGTGGATGATCCGATTCCGCAGGCGTATTCGCTCGAAGTGTCGTCGCCGGGATTCGACCGCATCTTGCGGACGCCAGCGCATTTCAAGCGCTTCGTCGGCTCGAGGGTCAAGGTGGAGTTGGTGGCGGCGCGCGCCGGGCGCAAGCGCTACACCGGCGAGTTGTTAGGTGCAGACGACGGCGGTATTGAGCTCGAAGTCGATCGGCAGACTGTGAAGATCGGATTCGACGAGTTAGCGAAAGCGCGTTTGGCGCCCTTGTGAGGCGCCAGCGAAGTGATCTGAGGGTGATGGTGTTATGAACAAAGAAATCTTGATGGTAGTGGACGCGGTTTCGAACGAGAAAGGCGTCGACAAAGAGATCATCTTCGAAGCGCTCGAAGCTGCGCTGGCCTCGGCTACTCGCAAGAAGCATGGCGAGGAGTGGGACGTGCGCGTCGCGATCAATCGCAAGACGGGCGACTATGACACCTTCCGCCGCTGGAAAGTATTCGCGGACGATTCTAAGGAACTCGAAGTGCCGGAGCGCGAGTTGCGGCTTGACGATGCGGCGGATGTCGATAAGAGCGCCGTCGTTGGTGGTTTCGTCGAGCAGCCGATGGAGTCCGTGGCGTTCGGTCGTATCGCCGCGCAACAAGCCAAACAAGTCATCGTGCAGAAGGTGCGCGAGGCGGAGCGCGCCCAAGTGGTCGACGCGTACAAGGATCGCGTCGGCACGCTCGTGTCGGGCGTGGTGAAGCGTGTCGATCGTAATGGTGTATTCGTCGATCTCGGCAGCAACGCCGAAGGCTTCATCCCGCGCTCGGACATGATTCCGCGCGAGATCGTCAAAAGCCAAGATCGCATCAAGGCCTTCTTGAAAGAAGTTCGCTCGGAGCCCCGCGGTCCGCAGTTGTTCCTGACGCGGACGGCGCGAGAATTCTTGGTGGAGCTCTTCAAGCTCGAAGTGCCGGAAGTCGGCCAGGGACTGATTCAGATTTTGGGCGCTGCGCGCGATCCGGGTGTGCGCGCGAAGATCGCCGTGAAGAGTTTGGAGCCGCGTGTCGATCCCGTCGGCGCGTGTGTGGGTATGCGCGGCTCGCGCGTGCAAGCGGTTTCGAACGAAATCGCGGGGGAGCGCGTGGACATCATCCCGCACGACGACAACCCGGCACAGTTCGTCATCAATGCGATGTCGCCTGCGGAAGTGATTTCCATCGTGGTCGACGAGGACTCGCACAGCATGGATATCGCGGTCGCCGAGGACAAGTTGTCACAGGCGATCGGCCGTGGCGGCCAGAACATTCGGCTCGCGAGCCAGCTCACGGGCTGGGATCTCAACGTGATGACCGAATCGGATGCCGAGGCGAAGAGTGAATCCGAGGCCAAAGCGCTGATCGAAAACTTCAAGAAGCAGCTCGACGTGGATGAAGACGTCGCTGCGATTCTCGTGCAGGAAGGGTTCTCGACCGTCGAGGAAGTGGCCTATGTGCCGCAAGCGGAGCTGATGGCGATCGAGGAATTCGATGAGGAGATCGTCAAGGAGTTGCGCAATCGCGCGCGTGACGTGCTGCTGACGCAGGCGATCGCGAGCGAGGAGAGCCTCGACAACGCGATGCCCGCCGACGATTTGTTATTGCTCGAAGGTATGAAGCCTGATCTGGCGCTGGCTTTGGCGCGCCGCGGCGTGCGTACGCGTGAGGATCTGGCCGATCAGGCGATCGATGACATCAGCGATATCGCTGGGCTCACGGCTGACGAGGCTGGCAAGTTGATCATGAAGGCTCGTGAGATTTGGTTCGAACCGGGCCGGGCGTAAGGGGTGGTATGTCGGACGTAACTGTTTCCCAATTCGCCGAAGTCTTGAAGGTTCCTGTCGATCGGTTGTTAGTGCAACTGGAGTCGGCGGGCATCAAGGTATCCGGCCCGAATGCGCTCATCAGTGACGAGGCGAAGCTCGAGTTGCTGAGCCATTTGCGCCGTTCGCATGGCGGCACCGAGAAGGAAGCTGCGGCGCCGAGCGCTGCGGCACCGCCAAAGATCACGCTGAAGCGCAAGACCACCAGCGAGCTCAAGCTTGCTGGCGTGCAAGGCCGCGCGCGCACCGTCAACGTGGAAGTGCGCCAGAAGCGTACCTACGTGAAGCGCGATGTGCTCGAGGAGCAAGCACGTCAACAGCAAGAGGAAGTGGACGGCAAGCAGCGCGAGATCGAAGAGCTGCAGCGCTCGGAGCGCGAGCGCCAAGAAGCGGCACGACGCGAAAGCGAGCGTATCGAGGCGGAGAACCGCAAGCGCATTGAAGAGGAAGCGGCGCGCAAGCGTGCCGCCGAGGATGCGCGTCGGCTGCAAGAAGAGCAGCGGTTACGGGAGGAAGCAGAGCGCGCCCGCCGTGCGGCTGAGCCCGTAGCGCCGGCCGTCGAGAAGCCAGTGCGCGCGGCAGAGCCAGCGCGTGCGAGCGAGCGTCCTGCCAAAGGTGACAAAGCTGACAAAGGCGAGAAGGGCGACGGTGGCACACGCTACGGTCGACAAGAGTTACATGTCGCCGGCGATGTCAGTGCGCGGTTCAAGAAGAAGAAGCGCGTCAAGGAGCGCACGACCGGCGGTGGCTTCGCGGTCGAGGCGCGTCACGGCTTCGAAATGCCGACTGCGCCAGTCAAGCGTGAAGTGAGCATTGGCGAGACGATTACTGCGCAAGAGATCGCACAGAAGATGGCGGTCAAGGCGACCGAGGTCATCAAGACCATGATCAACATGGGTGTGATGGCGACGATCAATCAGCCTATCGACCAAGACACCGCGGTGCTCGTGGTCGAGGAAATGGGGCACATCGCGAAGGTGCTGAAGGACGACCAAGTCGAGGCAGATCTGCAGGGCGCACTAGCGCCCACAGACGACAAGCCGCGGCCGCCAGTCGTCACCGTCATGGGTCACGTCGACCACGGCAAGACCTCGTTGCTCGACTACATCCGCACAACCAAAGTGGCGGCCGGCGAAGCCGGTGGTATCACGCAGCACATCGGCGCTTACCATGTGCAAACGCCGCGCGGTGTTGTGACGTTCCTCGATACGCCCGGCCACGCCGCATTCACGGCGATGCGTGCGCGCGGCGCGAAGGCGACGGACGTCGTCGTACTCGTGGTGGCAGCCGACGACGGCGTCATGCCGCAAACGATCGAAGCAATCCAGCACGCGCGCGCGGCGGGCGTGCCGATTGTCGTCGCCGTTAACAAGATCGATAAGGGCGAGGCGGATCCGGACCGCGTACGGCAGGAGCTTTCCAAGCAAGAAGTCATTCCCGAGGAATGGGGCGGCACGAATATGTTCGTGAACGTCTCGGCACGAACCGGTCAAGGCGTCGATCAGTTATTAGAGTCGATCCTGCTGCAAGCCGAGGTGCTCGAGCTCAAGGCGCCGGAAGACGGCCTGGCGACAGGCATCGTGATTGAATCGTCAATTGAGAAGGGTCGCGGTGCCGTCGCGACGGTGCTCGTCAAGAAGGGCACGCTCAAGGCGGGCGATCCGATCATCGCTGGCAATGAGTTCGGTCGCGTGCGTGCAATGTTCAACGAAGCCGGTAAGTCGGTGCAGACCGCGGGGCCGTCGATGCCCGTGCAGGTGTTGGGCCTGTCGGGTGCGCCGAATGCCGGTGACGAGTTGTTAGCTGTCGAGAGTGAGCGCAAGGCGCGCGAAGTGGCGTTGTATCGACAAGGCAAGTTCCGCGACGTGAAGCTCGCCAAGCAAGCCTCGGCGGTCGGCGACGTGTTCGCACAAATGGAAGAGCAGAAAGCTGGCGTCATTCCAGTGCTTCTGAAGACGGACGTACAGGGTAGCGCCGAGGCCTTGCGCGACGCACTCACGAAGCTGTCGAACGACGAGGTGCAGGTCAAGATCATCGCGAGCGGCGTCGGCGGAATCACGATTTCCGACGTGCAGCTGGCTGCGGCCTCCAAGGCGAAATTGATTGGCTTCAATGTTCGAGCGGATGCCGCGGCGCGCGATGCGATGAAGGATTCGGGCATCGAGGCGCGCTACTACAGCATCATTTACGAAGCGATCGACGACGTGAAGCAGATGATGGGCGGCATGTTGGCGCCCGAGATCAAAGAGCAGATCGTCGGCGTGGCGCAAGTGCGCGATGTATTCCGCTCGAGCAAGTTTGGCGTCGTGGCCGGCTGCCTCGTGACCGAGGGTGCGGTCAAGCGGAACAATCCAATTCGTGTGTTGCGCGATAACGTGGTGATCTTCGAGGGTCAGCTCGAGTCGCTGCGTCGATTCAAGGACGACGCCGGCGAAGTGCGGGCGGGCACCGAGTGCGGTATTGGCGTCAAGAACTATCAAGACGTCCGCGTCGGCGATCAGATCGAGTGCTACGCGCGCGTCGAAGTAGCGCGAACGGTTCAGTAGCGTCTTGGCGCGCGGTAAGTCACAGCGGCAATCGCGGATCGAGGGCGAGCTGCAGCGCGTGCTGGCGGCGTTGATCGCACGTGAGCTGAAGGATCCACGGGTCGGCAACGTGACGATCACCGAGGTCGCGATGGCGCCGGACTTGAGCGAAGCGCGCGTGTACTTCGTACCGTTTGCGCGAGAGCACGAGCCGCTCGAGGTGCTGGCCGGCCTTACGCGTGCCGCTGGATTCTTGCGCGGCGAAGTCGGTCGCGCGTTGAGCCTGCGCCATGCGCCGCGGTTGAGTTTCGTCATCGATGAACAGATTGCGCGAGCGGATCAGCTATCGCGGCTGATCGATGGCGCGGTTAAGGCGGATCGGCGTTCGCACGGCGACGAGCCGCCGTCATCCGACTAACGACTCGCGCCGTGCCGAACGGCATCTTGTTACTCGACAAGCCGCTCGGTTTGTCTTCAAACGCTGCTCTGCAGAAAGTACGCCGCGCGCTGGCGGCCAAAAAAGCCGGTCACGTCGGTACCCTCGATCCGCTCGCCACCGGCATGCTGCCGATTTGCCTCGATGGGGCGACCAAAGTCATCTCGGACCTGGAGTCGGCGCGCAAATCCTATACGTTCACGATCGCGCTCGGTGCACGCACGAGCACCGGCGATGTGGAAGGGGACGTGATCGAGCGCAGACCGGTCCCAGCATTCGAGCACGAGGCCGTCGCGACGGCGATGGCGAAGTTCGTCGGCCGGCAGTCGCAAACACCACCAATGTACTCCGCCATCAAGCAGGCGGGACGCCCGCTGTACGAGTTGGCGCGGGCTGGGGAGGTGGTTGAACGAGCGCCGCGCACGATCGAGATCGAGAAGTTGAGTTGCCGCGCAGTCCACGCTGAGGCGATCGAGGCTGACTGCGTGTGCTCGAAAGGCACGTACATTCGCGTGCTTGCCGAGGACATTGCGCGGGCGCTGGGGACCGTGGGCCACGTCAGTCGACTGCACCGCAATTGGGTGGAGCCGTTTGAGAGCGCGCATATGGTCGAATTGGCGGCTGTTCTCGCCGATCCAGCGCGCGCCCAGGCGGCGTTGCTCCCCTGCGATGCGGCGCTGCCGACATTGCCGGCGGTGATGCTCGCACCGGAACATCTGGCACGGTGCCGCCAGGGCCAAGCAGTGCCTGCCCAGGCCATCGACGGTCGCCCGGCGCCCGTCGGCACGCGCGTTCGGATTTACGGCCCAGGCGGCGCCTTCGTCGGCCTGGGCGAGATGCTTCCCAACGGCGTCGTTCGTCCAAGACGGCTGTTGGCCGACGGTGGCCCGGCAACCCATTGATTACGTGTCGGAGTGGCCCGTAAGCGATTGTGGCGACGCTACTTTTCGCTTGTTTCGTCTGTGGGCCGCCGGTAGAATTCGCGCCCGAATTTAAGGGTTAAATACGAATCCAGAGGTTTTCTCTCGCATGTCGCTTTCCACACCAGACAAGGGCGGACTCGTGGCGCAATTCCGCCGCGATGCCAAAGACACCGGTTCGCCGGAAGTGCAAATTGCATTGCTCTCCCAGCGTATCAACGGCCTCGGCGAGCATTTTGGCGCGCACAAGCGCGATCACTCGTCGCGTCGCGGGCTCGTCAAGCTCGTCAATCAGCGTCGCAAGCTCCTCGACTACTTGAAGGCTACCAAGCCGGCCAAGTACCAAGAGGTCGTCGAGCGTTTAGGGCTGCGTCGCTAAAGCAGTTTTCGTCGTAAGGGCCGCGCCAAACAGCGCGGCCCTTTCGCATTCTAGTTCCTAACAACTCAATCACGTGCAGATGGCGTCTCGAAGCAGGGGCTTCGCGGCGCGTAAGGAAAAATAGTGAGCGTTCATAAAGTTTCGTTTCCCTTCGGTCAGCATTCAGTCAGTATCGAATCCGGCGAGGTCGCGCGTCAGGCCGACGCCTCGGTTGTCGTGTCGATGGGCGATACCGTCGTGCTCGTCACGGCGTGTGCGCAGAAGAAGGCCGCGCCAGGGCGCGATTTCTTCCCCCTCACCGTGAACTACATCGAAAAGACTTACGCCGCAGGCCGCATTCCTGGCGGCTTCTTCAAGCGCGAAGGGCGTCCGACGGAGAAGGAAACGCTGACGTCACGCTTGATCGATCGCCCGATCCGTCCGCTGTTCCCGGACGGTTTCTACAACGATATTCAAGTCGTTGCGACGGTCGTGTCGCTCGATCCGGAGATCGACGCAGACATCCCATCACTGCTCGGTGCATCGGCCGCTCTCGCGCTTTCCGGCGTGCCGTTCAACGGCCCCATCGGCGCCACGCGCGTCGGCTACAAAGACGGTAAGTATTTGTTGAACCCTGCTGCGAAGGAATTGAAGGAGTCGCAGCTGCATCTCGTCGTCGCCGGCACTGAGAAGTCGGTGTTGATGGTCGAGTCCGAAGCGTCAGGGCTGTCCGAAGAGACGATGCTCGGTGCGGTGGTGTTTGGCCATGAGCAAATGCAAATCGCGATTCGCAATATCAATGATCTCGTGAAGAAGGCCGGTAAGCCGCGTTGGCAGTGGGCCCCGGCAGCCGAGAGCGCCGAGCTCGACAAAGTGGTGGCGGCCGAAGCGCGCGCCGATCTCGAGGCGGCCTACCGCATCACGGAAAAGCAGAAGCGTTACGAGCGTGTCGGCGAGATCAAAAGCGCGGTCACCAAGAAGCTCACAGCAGGTGAGACGCCGACGTTTAGCGAGGCACACGTTGACGGCGCATTGTTCAAGCTTGAAAGCAACATCGTGCGTCAGCGCATTTTGAACGGCGAGCCGCGTATCGACGGGCGCGACGCTGTCACGGTGCGTCCGATCACGGTCAAGGTGGGCGTGCTCCCGCGCACCCACGGTTCGGCTCTGTTTACGCGCGGTGAAACCCAGGCGTTGGTCGTCACGACGCTCGGCACCGGGCGCGATGCGCAGATCATCGACGCGCTGGAAGGCGAGCGCCGCGAGCCGTTCATGTTCCACTACAACTTCCCGCCGTTCTCCGTCGGTGAGACCGGCATGATGGGCTCGCCGAAGCGCCGCGAAATCGGGCACGGCAATCTCGCGCGTCGCGGCGTCAGCGCTGTGATGCCCGATATGGAGAAGTTTCCGTACGTCATCCGCATCGTGTCGGAAATTCTCGAGTCGAATGGCTCGTCGTCGATGGCCTCGGTGTGCGGTGCTTCGCTGTCGCTGATGGACGCGGGCGTGCCAATCAAGGCGCCGGTGGCGGGTGTCGCGATGGGTCTCGTGCTCGAGGGCGATCGCTACAAAGTCATCACCGACATCCTCGGTGACGAAGATCATCTCGGCGACATGGATTTCAAAGTGGCCGGTACGCACGATGGCGTCACGGCGCTGCAGATGGACATCAAGGTCGAGGGCATTTCGCCCGAGATCATGAAGGTCGCGCTCGCGCAAGCGAAGACAGGTCGTCTGCACATCCTGGGCGAGATGAACAAAGTCATCACCACTTCGCGCGACAAGATGTCTGACTGGGCGCCGTCAATCATCACGCTGAAGATTGATCCGGAGAAGATTCGCGACGTCATCGGCAAGGGTGGCGCGGTGATTCGACAGATCACCGAGGAAACCGGCACCACGATCGATATCGAGAACGACGGCACGGTCAAGATTGCGAGCGTGTCGGGTGCCGCGGGCCGCGAGGCACAGCGCCGCATCGAACTCATCACGGCCGACGTCGAGGTGGGTCGCGTTTACGAAGGTAAGGTCGTGCGCCTGATGGACTTCGGTGCGTTCGTCACGATCCTCCCGGGTCGCGATGGTCTCGTGCACATCTCGCAGATCTCAGATGAGCGTGTCGAGCGTGTGTCTGACAAGTTGAACGAAGGCGATGTCGTGCGCGTCAAAGTGCTCGAAGTGGATCGCCAGGGTCGCGTGCGTCTGTCGATGCGGAACGTCGACGAATAAGGCGGCGATTCGTTGGGTCAAGCAGGGCGCGAGAGCTCACTCTCGCGCCCTTTTCTTTGGGGCAATGGTTAGTTGTGAGTGCCGGTGGAGTCGGCTTTTTCTTCCGGCTCGCGTGGTCGGCCGCTAGCGCTCATCAGCGTCTTGAAGATTTCGTCTTGCACCGACCGCCAGCGTTGATAGTTGCGTTGCGCCACGCCCGCCACCGTTTCCACGGGATCGACGCCGACGACTGACTTCACGCGATCGCGCAGCTCGCGCTGCTGCGACGAAAACAGTTTGACGCTCTGTTCGAGGTAGCTACCGAGAACGCCCTGCATCGTGCCCCCGTAGGAGCGAATGATCTGCGACAAGAAGTCGCGGCTCATCACGGGGTCGGCGCCGTGCTCTTGCTCGGCGATCACTTGCAGCAAAATACTGCGCGTGATGTCCTCCTGGGATTTCTTGTCGATCACGACGAACTCGATGCGATCCACCACTAGCTTACGCACGTCGCCGAGCGTGATGTAACGACTCTCCACCGTGTCGTAGAGACGGCGGTTCGGATATTTCTTGATGACACGCGGTTCGCTCATGGGATTCCCTCGAAATGACAGCGGAGCTGACATGGCCGGAAACTTGGGCTGACCACTACGATATACACTCAATTGCAGATGCGCACGTTTGCGTGCGATTAAACAGTAAAAGTGTCGCTCACTGGGGACAGTTGACGCTCTGGATGCCCAGGAGGCGCTCTGGGCGCCAGTGGGAAACTGCCCACTCCCAGATCGTGCGAGGCGATTGCTGCGCGAGTTCTGGCGGTGGCGCTTGGCGTAGTGCCTCGAGTGCGGCAAACAATTGACTAGCAACTCGCTGCGGATCCAATGCAATCGAGCGGCGCGATTTCGCGAGTTTGCTGCCATCGGGCTCGGTGACGAGCGGGAGGTGGCCATAGCGCACGGTCGGTAGCTGCAAGGCCGATTGCAAGGCGATTTGCCATGGCGTGCTGGCGAGTAGATCCGCGCCTCGCACGACGCGCGTGACGCCTTGGTGGGCATCGTCGACGACGACGGCTAATTGGTAGGTCACGATATCGTCTCGGCGCCTAACAACCACATCCCCCACACTACCGAGTTGGCGCGTTTGGGGTCCTTGGAACAAATCGTCGAACGACAGCCACTCACGCTCGGCCACGCGAAAGCGGGTCGCGGTCGGGCCAGGCTTCGACGGGCCGGCGCGGCAGGTACCGGGATACACGCCGCCCCAGTCATCATCCGCCGCGGCTTCGAGATCTTTGCGCGAACAGCTACATTCGAACGTGCGGTGGGCAAGCCTTAGTTGCTCGAGCGCAGCACGATAGGCTGCGTTGCGTTGGCTTTGGTACAAGACGGCGCCGTGCCACTCAAAGCCAAACAGTTCGAGCGTGCGGAGCATGTCGTCGGCGCAGCCTGGGACCACGCGCGGTGTGTCGAGATCTTCGATGCGTAGGAGCCAGCGCCCGCCGAGCGCTATCACGTCGAGGTAACTACCGACGGCCGCGACGAGCGAGCCAAAATGTAGCGCGCCCGTGGGCGAGGGCGCAAAGCGCCCGATAGGCAAACCGCTGTTAGCGGTAGCGATCGTCGCGGTCGCCGTATTGCCGCTCACGGCGTTCACGACGCTCTTGCGCCTCGATGCTGAGCGTGGCTACCGGGCGCGCTTCGAGGCGCTTGATGCCGATCTCTTCACCCGTTTCGAGACAGTAGCCGTAGCTGCCGTCGTCGATGCGCTTCAGCGCTTCGTCGATTTTGCGGATCAGCTTGCGCTCGCGATCGCGCGTCCGCAGCTCCAGGCTGAACTCTTCCTCTTGTGTGGCGCGATCGTTCGGATCGGGGAAGTTCGCCGCCTCGTCCTTCATGTGCGACACGGTGCGATCCACTTCTTCCATGAGATCGCGTTTCCAAGTGAGCAGAATCTGGCGGAAGTGCTCCAGCTGCTCCTTGTTCATGTACTGCTCGCCGCGCTTGACGATGTACGGTTGAACGTTGCGCGGACCGGCTAACAAACTGCTTTCGGTATCGCCGTCGTCGCCATCGCTGCCGAAGGCGTTCGCGTTGGCGACGGAGATGGGCGTTAACGGTCGTGTGACGACGCCTTTCGCGACAACTTCGGCGGTGCCCACGGTGGCAGGCCTGTCGACTTTGACACCCACCGCAACCTTCTCAGGCGCTTTCTCCGTCGGCTTAGTGGCCGCCACCGCTTTCGGCGCTGCGACGGGGGCTTTGGGGGCCGCAATGGGCTTGGCAGGCTCGGCTTTGGCTTTCGCTTTTACGACCGGCGCAGGGGCTTTGCGTGGCGCAGCTTTGGCAGCGGGCTTCTTCTCCGCGGCCTTTTTGTCAGTCGACTTGGACTTTGCAGCTTTCGCAGCAGGCTTTTTGCTTGCCATTCTGGAGGCTCCTGCGCCGTGACCCGGGAAAAAGGACGCGGGATTATACCGGCGGTTTCCGGCCCGTCTAGGGGGCGCTGACGGGCATCCGGAGCCCTTTTCAGACAGATACTTAGCGTCAGGGTAGGTGAACGGGGGGCGGCGCCTGCCAGCCGGCACGCCGACGCTCGACCGTCACGTTGGTGTAGATGCCGCCACGCACATTGAACTTACCCGTGAGCCGCAAGAAGTGGGGCTGACAGGCGCTCGCCATCGCATCGGCGATCTCATTGGTCACCGCTTCGTGGAAAGCACCACGATCGCGGAACGACCACATGTAGAGCTTCAACGCCTTCAACTCCAGGCATTTCTCGGCGGGCACATACTCAAGCTCGAACGTGGCGAAGTCTGGTTGGCCAGTTTTCGGGCACAAGCACGTGAATTCGGGAATCGTCATGCGAATCGTGTAATCGACCGCGCGGTTCGGATTCGGAAAAGTTTCAAGCTGCGTCGAAGGTTGCGTGCTCATGTTGATGTCGCGTGTGTTTACGCACACCCGCGCCGTGCATCTCAATCGAAAGAGGATGACGATTACTTTACACTACGCGGCTACTTTTTTTGGTGCGCCGATGGGCCGCGCTGCGTCGCGGTTGGCGTGCTCTCGGCCTATTCACGGAAGTCTCGATGCGCCTCACGAAAATCAAACTGTCTGGCTTCAAATCATTCGTCGATCCGACGGCAGTCTCGTTTCCCAGTAACTTGACCGGCGTTGTGGGCCCGAATGGTTGTGGCAAATCGAACGTCATCGACGCCGTGCGCTGGGTGATGGGCGAGTTGTCTGCCAAGCATTTGCGCGGCGACTCGATGACCGATGTCATCTTCAATGGCTCTGGCACGCGCAAGCCCGTGGGGAGTGCCTCCGTTGAGCTCGTGTTCGACAACTCCGACGGCAAAATCTCTGGCCCGTACGCGGATTACGCCGAGGTGTCGCTCAAGCGCTTGGTGTCGCGCGACGGCAGCTCGAACTACTTCTTGAATGGCGCGCGCTGCCGTCGCAAGGACATTACGCAGCTCTTCTTAGGGACGGGTCTCGGCTCGCGCAGCTACGCCATCATCGAGCAGGGCATGATTTCGCGCGTGATCGAGGCAAAGGCCGACGACATGCGCGCGTTCGTCGAAGAGGCCGCCGGCATTTCCAAGTACAAAGAGCGTCGCAAAGAAACCGAGAGCCGCATCGCGGATGCGCGCGAAAATCTCGAGCGCTTGCAAGATGTGCGCGACGAAGTCGATAAGCAAATTCGCCATCTTCAGCGCCAGGCCGCCACCGCGCGTCGCTATCAGGCGTTGAAGGAAACGGAGCGCCGCCTCACCGCAGAGTTGCTCGCGTTGCGCTTGCGCGAACTCGACAGTGGCGTGGAAGTGCACGACGGTGCGGTGCGTGAGTGTGATCTTGCGATGCAGGGGGCGCTCGCCGACCAGCGCGCGGCGGAGGCCGCGATCGAAACGCAGCGCGCGTTTCATGCGGAGCAGAGTGAGCGCGTTGCGAGTGTGCAGGCTCGCTATTACGAGGTGGGCGCGGAGATTTCGCGGACCGAGCAAACCATCCAGCACACGCGCGAGTTGCGCGAAAGGCAGCGCAATGAGTTGGCGCAAGCGCGCGCCAATGTCAGCGATCTAACGTCGCATATCGAGCGTGACGAGCGCGAAATTGCGCAACTGCGCTCGGAACTGACGACGCTCGCCCCCGAGCTCGAACGCGCGCAGTTGGCCGAGCACGAGACGCAGAGCGCACTGGCCGTGGCCGAGCAAGCACTGGCGGGGTGGCAGCAGCGTTGGGAGGCATTCAATCGCGACGCTGGCGCGGCTCACCAGACCACGCAAGTGGAGCGAGCGCGTATCGAGCAACTCGAGAATCAATTGCGGCGGATTGCGAGCCAGCTCGATCGCTTGGCGGTCGAGCGCGACTCGCTGATCACACAAGAATCGAACTCGATTTTGGCGTCGCTTGTCGATCGCGAATCGAGTGCGCGAGCGATGGCCGACGAACTCGCCCTCGCGCTCACGGGTACGCTCGATCGCACGCAGCGTCTGCGCGCATCGCAGTTCGAGGCCGAGAACAAGCTCGAAGCGGCTCGCACCGAGCGTGAGCGCTTGCGTGCCGATGTCGTGTCGCTCGAAGCGCTACAAAAAGCGGCGTTGGGTCGCGGCGAATCCCAAGCGTCGGATTGGTTGGGCGCGAGTGGCTTGGCCGATCGGCCGCGCTTGGCCGAGCAAGTGACAGCGGCCTCGGGTTGGGAGCGCGCGGTGGAAACCGCACTGGGCGATTACCTCGAGGCGCTGTGTGTCGACGAACTCGAGCAAGTGGCCGGCAAGATCGAGGCGCTGCGCGTCGGTCGCGTGACCATGATCGAAGCCGCGGGCGCCTCGGCGGGGGCAGCCGCAGCCGACTCGTTGGCGGCGCGCGTCACAGGCCCGGCGGCTATCGTTGCGTTGTTAGGATCGGTACGCGTGGCCGACTCGTTGTCGGCTGCGCTTGCGATGCGTCGCTCGCTGTCGCCGGGCGAATCGGTGATCACGCCCGCCGGCGAGTGGGTGGGTCACGATTGGTTGCGCGTCAATCGGGCGCAAGATCCGCATGCGGGCGTGCTCGAGCGCGAGCATCGCTTGAAGGGCGCGCGTGGCTCGCTGACAGAGGCAGAGCGCACCGTACAAGTATTCGAAAGCGAACTCGCTGAGCTGCGCGCAGCACTAACGACGGCCGAGCGTGAGCGGGACGAAGTGCAGGGGCGTATTCAAGGTGCGCATCGGCAGCATGCCGATTTGTTAGGCCAACTCGAAGGCTTGCGCGCGCGTTCGCAGGAATCGACCTTGCGCCGCGAGCGCCTGGAACTCGAGTCGGCGGAGCTGAAGCGCGATCTTGAGCTGTCGCAAGACGCCCTGGCCCGTGCGCGCGCCGAGTTGGATCGTGCGCTCGTCGCGATGGATGCACTGGATGCTAAACGGCCCGGTCTCGAGGCGGAGCGCGAGGAGTGCGGTGAGGCCGTGACCCGTGCGCGCGCCAACGCGCAAAACGCGCAACTTGCGACCCGTGACCTACTGATCCGCATCGAGTCGCGGCGCTCGAGCGAAAGCTCGATGAGCACGTCGATGAATCGTATGCGCGAGCAGCGCACTCAGAGCGAGGCGCGGTGCACGGAACTCGAGAGCGTGCTTGCGACGGGTGATCAGCCGATCCTCGAACTCGAGGCTACGTTGCAAGAGTGGTTAGGACGCCGCGTGGAGGTTGAAACCGAACTCACGAGCTTCCGTCGGGCACTCGAGGACGCCGAGATCGAGTTGCGAGCGCTCGATGAGAAGCGTGCCACCGCTGCGCAGCGGGTCGACGAGGCTCGGCAGGCGATGGAGCAGGCGCGCTTGGCGGCGCAAGAGACGCGCGTACGCCGCGAAGGATTGCTCGAGCAGTTTGCCGCGACGCGTTTCGACCTTGACGCGACGTTCCAATCGTTGCCCGTGGATGCGGCGGTGGCGCCGTGGGAAGAGTCGTTGGTCGGCACTCGCGCCGACATCGAGAAGTTAGGCCAGGTGAACTTGGCGGCGATCGATGAGTTGAAGGAGTCGAGCGAGCGAAAAGAGTACTTGGATCGTCAGTTTGCCGATGTGACGGCTGCGCTCGAAACACTCGATCAAGCGATGAAGAAGATCGACAAAGAGACGCGCGTGCGTTTCGAGGAGACGTTCAATCGCATCAATGCAGGTCTGAAGGACAAGTTTCCGCGGTTGTTCGGCGGCGGCCACGCGTACCTGGAGTTAGTCGGCGAGGATGTCTTGAATGCTGGCGTGGCCGTGATGGCACGTCCTCCCGGTAAGCGCAACGTGACGATCAACCAGCTGTCGGGCGGTGAGAAGGCGCTGACGGCAGTCGCGCTCGTGTTCTCGATCTTCGATCTCAATCCGGCGCCGTTCTGCTTGCTGGACGAGGTGGACGCGCCGCTCGATGAGCACAACGTCGGCCGCTTCTGCGACATCGTCAAGGAGATGTCGGAGCGCGTGCAGTTTATCTTCATCACGCATAACAAGGTGACGATGGAGCTTGCGCAGCAATTGCTAGGCGTGACGATGCACGAGCCCGGTTGCTCCCGTTTGGTGGCAGTCGATGTCGACGAGGCACTGCGCCTCGCGACCGCCTAGCGCGATTCCGCCATGGCCGAGCTGCGCTGGACGCTACTTGCCGTAGGAGCCCTGTTTATCATTGGGCTGTTCCTGTGGGATCGGCGTCGCTCGCAGAGCGTGCGTAGCGGCGAAGCTGCGCGCGTGCGCAGTGCGGAAGCGGCAGCGCCGAGTGCGTCTAACTACTCGCGTGAGGACGTACCACTGCCCGATATCCGCTTACCGAGTTCGGAGCGCGAAGCGCCGCACGAACTGCCGGTCGTTGAGGTGTCGGATCTCGATCTTCGCGCTGTACCGCAGGAGGAGGCGCAGAACGGCCGGCGGCCACGCGTGACACTCTTGAGCGAGCACGCTGTGGACGTTCCCGGCAGTCGCGGGCGTGTGGGCCGTTCGGCAGAGGCGCCCGACAATGATGCGGTCATCTTCGAGTCTGGCGACGAATCGGTGTCTGCGCCCGTCGACGTGCCAGCGCCGGAGCGGCCGCCTGAGGTGGCCCTCGTGCTCGATTGGCCGCCCGAGAATGAGCGGCGTTTCCTTTCGGTCCGAGTGGTTAGTCGGGCAGCAGAGAAATTCTCGGGGCACAGCGTGCGCCTCGCGCTGTCGAGTGAGGGCTTTCGACACGGTCCGTTCGAGATCTTTCATTTGCCGATGCCCGATGGCCGCGTAGTCATCAGTGCTGCGAGTCTGACGAGCCCCGGAAAGTTCGATCTGCTGACGATGGACTCGCAGCGTTTCCAGGGGATCAACTTGTTTGCCGTGTTGCCAGGGCCGTTGCCGGAGTCCGTAACCCTCGATGAAATCGTGGCCGTGGCACGCATGCTAGCGAGTCGCGTGCAAGGCGAACTGCAGGACCATCGCGGCACGCCGCTCACGCAGCAACGAGTCGCTGAGATGCGGGCGACGTTGAGCGGCGGCGCTGCGCCGACACTCGCCTCCGGGGAGCGCTGACGCTTGGCCGATTCCGTCGCGGCGCGCCGTGCGCAGGATTTGCGTGAGCAGATCGCGCAACACGACTATCTCTACTACGTGCAAAACGAGCCGGCCGTGCCGGACGCCGAATATGATCGGCTGATGCGAGAACTGCGCGCCCTCGAAGCGCAGTACCCCGAACTCGTGAGCGCTGATTCGCCGACGCAGCGAGTGAGTGGCGCGCCGGCTTCCGAGTTCGGCACGGTGCAGCACGCGGTGCCCATGCTCTCGCTCGAGAACGCGTTCACGGACGACGATGTCGAGAACTTCGATCGACGCGCACGCGAGCGTTTGGGTATCGAAGGGCCGCTTGAGTACTCCGCCGAGCCGAAACTCGACGGCTTGGCCGTTTCTGTGGTGTATGTCGATGGCGTTTTTCAGCGTGCCGCGACGCGCGGCGACGGAGTGACGGGCGAAGACGTCACGGCAAACGTTCGCACCATTCGCTCGGTTCCGGGGCGCTTGCGGGGAAACACGCCGCGCGTCCTCGAAGTGCGGGGCGAGGTGTTCATGCCGTACGAGGGCTTTCGCCAAGTCAATCGCGAGGCGGAGGCTCGTGGCGACAAGCTGTACGTGAACCCGCGCAATTTGGCGGCGGGTTCGTTGCGTCAACTCGACCCGAAGGTGACGGCATCGCGACCCTTGGATCTGTTCTTTTACGCCACCGGACAAGTTGAAGGCGGTGCGTTGCCGTCGCGTCATACTGACTTGTTAGCCCAACTGCGCGAGTGGGGGCTGCGTACTTGCGGCGAGACGCGCCGAGTGACAGGCGCGGCGGGGTGTCTGCAGTACTATCGCGAGATTGGCGCGGCTCGAGCCAAATTGCCGTATCAGATCGACGGCGTGGTCTACAAAGTCGATGACCGCGCACAGCAAGAGGCGCTCGGCTTCGTTTCACGCGCGCCGCGCTGGGCGGTCGCGCATAAGTTTCCGGCAGATGAAGAACTCACCACCGTGCAGGATGTCGAGTTTCAAGTTGGCCGTACGGGCGCGCTCACGCCGGTGGCACGGCTGGCGCCAGTGTTCGTCGGCGGTGTGACCGTCAGCAATGCGACCTTGCACAACATGGACGAGGTCGCGCGCAAGGACGTGCGCATTGGTGACACCGTCGTCGTGCGACGCGCGGGCGACGTGATCCCCGAGGTGGCGCGCGTATTGCTCGAGCGCCGTCCGGCGGATGCTCGCGTCATCGTGCTGCCCGCGCAATGCCCGGTCTGCGGCTCGGCGGTCGCAAGAGTCGAAGGCGAGGCGGTCGCGCGTTGTACTGGCGGGCGCGTCGTTTGCGCCGCGCAACGCAAAGAGTGGATCAAGCATTTCGCCGGTCGCCGCGCCATGGATATCGAGGGCTTGGGCGACAAGCTCATCGAGCAGTTAGTCGACCGCGGCCAGATTGCATCCCCGGCCGACTTGTATCGGCTCGACGCAGCAACGTTGGCGGCACTCGATCGCATGGGTGACAAGTCTGCCGCGAAGGTGTTAGCCGCGATCGATACGAGCCGCAAGACAACTTTGCCGCGCGTGTTGTTCGCGCTCGGGATACCGGATGTCGGCGAGTCCACGGCGCTCGCGCTCGCCGAGCAGTTCGGCAGCCTCGACGCCTTGATGAGCGCGCGTGCTGAGCAGATCGAACAGACGCCGGACGTCGGACCCGTTGTCGCAGGCGAGGTTGCGAAGTTCTTTGCCGATCCAGCCAATCGAGAGTTGGTGGCCGCATTGCGCGAGGGCGGCGTGGTGTGGCCCGATCTCCAGCGTCGGGCTAGCGACTTGCCATTGACGGGCCTGACATTCGTCTTGACCGGCACATTGTCGACGCTCAAACGCGATGCGGCAGAGGAGGCGCTGCGGGCCTTGGGTGCGAAGACCTCGGGCAGCGTTTCGAAGAAAACACACTTCGTAGTTGCAGGCGCGGATGCGGGCTCGAAACTAGAGAAGGCCAACGCGCTGGGCGTGCGCGTGCTCGATGAGGCAGCGCTGCAGCAGATCCTGGAAACGAAACGGCCGCCTAGTTAGGCGGCCGTTGCACGAATACGGTTCGGGCGGCTTACTGCGGCTTCGCGGCGGTGTCACCCGATGCGGCGGCCGGTGCGGCTGGCGTAGTCGCGGTCGATGCCAACGGCGGATCGATCTTCGCTTCCTTCAGCAGCGTGTCGAGATGCTGCTGGAACTTCTTGCGCTGGACGATCTGCGCGACTTGCTCGCGCGATTGCTCGAACGAGGGCGGCGTCGAGTCGCGTACGTCCTCGAGGCGAATCACGTGAAAGCCGAATTGCGTCTGCACCGGCGCTTGCGTGATTTCGCCTTTCTTGAGCGCGGTCACGGCGGCCGAGAACTGCGGCACCATCGCATTCGGCGAGAACCAACCGAGGTCACCGCCGTTTTGCTTGGAGCCGGTGTCGATCGAAAACTCGGCCGCCAGCTTATTGAAGCTCGCGCCGCCCTTGAGCTGCGCGATTAGCCGCTGTGCCAAGGCCTCGCTTTGCACGAGGATGTGACGGGCCCGGTACTCCTGCGCCGGCGTCTGCGCGATCTGCGCTTCATACTCGGCACGTACTTCTTGCTCCGTAGGCGTCTTGTCCTTGAGAAACGCCTGTGCTGCACCTTGCTGAATCACCGACAAGCGCGCGAGCTCGAGGCGATTCGCCGTTTCCGTATCTTTCGTGAGCCCATCCTTTTCGGCCTGTTGCGCCAACACGTAGATGCGCGCAAGGCTGTCGATTGCCCGGGTGCGCTCCTCCGGCGTGAGCTCTGCGGCCGGCTTGCCGGCAGCGTTCTGCACGTAAAAATTGAAAAACTCGGGCGATACCGCGGTTCCATTGACCGTGAGGATCGGCGGCGACGCAGGCGCCGCACCCATGGGGTCCGTCGCCGGAGCGCCGGACTGGTCGGCCTTGCTGCAGGCCGCGAGCGCAAGCAGGGCGCCGATTGCAAACAAACTACGATTAAATTTCATTTTAGATCTCAGGAAGTTAAGGAGATAGTCTCGATAAACACTAAGGAGCGCGCGCATCGATCGACAACGCGTGGATGCCGCGCCCGGGCAAATCGCCGAGCGCCGCATAAACCAGGCGATGCCGTTCGCGAGCGGGTAGACCTGCAAAACGCTTCGACACGATGCTCACCCAATAGTGCCCGCCTTCGCGCGCGCCCGCGTGGCCCGCGTGCAGCGCGCTGTCGTCGCGAATGCGGACCTCACACGGTTCGAACGCCGCAATCAATTGCGCGCGAATGGCCTCGACCCGGCGGTCGGACGGGTTTCGCGCCGGACTGGCTGACTGTGGGTGATCCAAGGGAATGCTTCGAGGGCCGCTACCGGCGCGTATCATACCCGATGCCTGGCGGCGCCCGCTGCCGCTGCCTTGCTAGTCGTCGTGAGCCAGTATTTCGAGCTTCATCCCGTCAATCCGCAGCCGCGCCTGATTCATCGCGCTGTCGAAATCGTCCGCTCGGGCGGTCTGATCGTTTACCCCACGGATTCGTGTTACGCGCTGGGATGCCACATCGGCGACAAAGACGCGCTCGAGCGCGTCCGACGTATCCGCAATGCCGACCGGCATCACCACTTCACGTTGGTGTGTCGCGACCTTGCCGAAGTGGCCCATTACGCAAAGCTCGAAAACTGGCAATTCCGGATGATCAAGGCCGTTACGCCCGGGCCGTACACGTTCTTGCTCCCCGCCACCAAAGAGACGCCGCGCCGGTTGTTGCACGAAAAGCGGCGCACGATCGGCATCCGCATCCCGGATCATCCCGTGCCGCTCGCGCTCCTCGCAGCATTGCGCGAACCGATCATGAGCTCGACGCTGTTGCTCCCCGGGGACGAGTTGCCGCTCACCGATGGAATCGAGATACGGTCGCGCCTCGAACGTCAAGTCGATTGCGTGCTGGATGCAGGACATTGCGGTATCGAACCGACCACGGTCGTCGATTTGGCGGTCAGCCCGCCCGTGGTCGTGCGTCAGGGGCGTGGGAGCTTGGCGGCCCTCGGGGTCGAGTCGGGTCCTGTATAATTTCGCGCTTTCATGAGCGCTAACCTGCAAACCAAACGCATCCTCTCCGGGATGCGACCTACCGGCCAATTGCATCTCGGTAACTATCACGGTGCCCTGAAGAATTGGGTCGAGCTGCAGTACCAGTACGAAGCGTATTTTTTCGTGGCCGACTGGCATGCGCTAACGACGGGCTACGAGGACACGCGCCTCATCCCGCAAAACACGCATGAGATGCTCATCGACTGGTTGGCGGCGGGCCTGAACCCGGCGGTCGCGACGATCTTCGTGCAGTCGCACGTACCGGAGCACGCCGAGTTGCATTTGCTGCTGTCGATGATTACGCCCATCGGCTGGCTTGAGCGCGTGCCCACCTATAAAGATCAACAAGCGCAGTTGGCCGAGAAGGACCTGACGACGTACGGCTTCCTCGGCTATCCGGTGCTGCAAAGCGCCGACATCCTGCTGTATCGGCCGACGTACATCCCAGTCGGTGAAGATCAAGTGGCGCACGTCGAGATCACGCGCGAGATCGCGCGACGCTTCAATCACTTGTTTGGTCGCGAGCCCGACTTCGAAACGAAAGCCGAGAAGGCGGTCAAGGGCCTCGGTGGGCGCAACAGCGCAATGTACAAACAGTTGCGCAAGAGTTATCAGGAAAGCGGCGATGCGTTGGCGCTGGAAAAAGCACGTTCGCTCGTCGAGAGCAACACGCGCCTAACGGTCGCCGACCGCGAGCGGTTGTTAGGCTATCTGGAAGGATCGAGTGTGTCGATCCTGCCCGAGCCGCAAGCGTTACTCACGGCAACGCCGAAGGTACCTGGTCTGGACGGCCGCAAGATGTCGAAGTCTTACGGCAACACGATCGGCTTGCGGGAAGATACCGACACGGTCGCCCAGAAACTGAAGACGATGACGACCGACCCCGCGCGCGTGCGTCGCACCGATCCGGGCGATCCCGAGAAATGCCCAGTGTGGGAGCTGCATAAGATCTACTCCGATGAAAAGACCCGAGACTGGGTGCAGACCGGCTGTCGCTCAGCCGGTATCGGCTGTCTTGAGTGCAAGAAACCATTGATCGAGAAAGTCGTCGAGGAACTCGGCGGCATTCGCAAGCGCGCGCAGGAGTTCATCGACAGCCCCGAGTTGGTGCGCAACATCGTGAACGAAGGCAATGAGAAAGCGCGGGAAACCGCTCGGGCGACGCTCGACGATGTTCGGCGCGCGATGAATCTGCGGGGCGAATGATGCCGCGCAGCATACTAACGACTGGCAAGGAGTGAGAGCGTGGCCGTCAAGCCGGAACTGAAGATCGTGGCTTCGCGTGCCGATGTGCCGGCGGAGGCATCCGAAGGGGTTGCTGCGCCGGAGCAGGTGGAGATGCCGTTTGCGATGGTGCACGGCGAGCCCATCACGCAATTGCCGAAGGATTTGTATATCCCGCCGCAGGCGCTCGAGGTGTTCCTCGAGGCGTTCGAGGGGCCGCTCGATTTGCTGCTCTACATGATCCGGCGCCAGGGTCTGAATATTCTCGATATTCCGATCGCCGAGATTACCAAGCAGTACATGGACTACATCGGTCTGATGCAAGAGCTGCAACTCGAATTGGCGGGCGAGTATCTGGTGATGGCCGCGACGTTGGCGGAAATCAAATCGCGCATGCTGCTACCCCGTGCGAATGAAGGCGCAGACGGCGATGAGCTCGATCCGCGTGCCGATCTCGTGCGGCGCTTGCAAGAGTACGAGCGCTTCAAGCGGGCGGCCGAAAACATCGATCGGCTGCCGCGCCTCGAGCGCGATACTTGGGTGGCGACCGCCGACTTCACCGAAAAGCGCGCCACGCGTCCCGTGCCGCAGGTCGCACTGCAAGAGATGCTGTTGGCGTTCCGCGACGTGGTGCAACGTGCCGAGTTGTTCGCGCACCATCATGTGCAGCGCGAGCGCTTGTCGGTGCGGGCGCGGATGTCGGATATCCTCGCGTCGCTCGAGAAGGCGAGTTTCCTGGAGTTCACGACGTTGTTTCGGCCCGAGGAGGGCCGCATGGGCGTC
Organism: uncultured Steroidobacteraceae bacterium; assembly: GCA_964444835.1. Lineage (GTDB taxonomy): Bacteria > Pseudomonadota > Gammaproteobacteria > Steroidobacterales > Steroidobacteraceae > CADEED01. The sequence continues at coordinate 37,389 of CAYUIT010000020.1, read as the reverse complement.
ACCGTTACTTTCGTGGCGATTCTCGAGCTGATGCGCGAGGGGCTGCTCGATATCGTGCAAACGGAGCCGTACGCCCCGTTGCATGTACGCGGCGCTTCTGGCAAACGGGGTCTGCGTCTCGTGGCTGACAACGACGTGGCCGAGGATGGCGCGGTCGCGACAGAGTTGCAGGATGAGCTGCCGCCCGTCGAGGAGGCTACGGCGCTACCCGAGTTCGACGACTCGGACGACGAAGTCGACGACGCCGAAGAGATGGAATTACAAGACAGCCCGGCGACGAGCACGGGCGGGCAACCGGAACAGGCTGGGGACGAGCGCAATGAGTGAGCAATACGTCAAGAATGTCATCGAGGCTGCGTTGTTAGCGGCGGCGCGACCCGTGTCCGTGGCGGAGCTTGCGCAGTTATTCGACGAGCACACCCGTCCGGATGCGAAGACCATTCGCGCGGCGCTCGAGATACTGACAACGGATTGTGCGGGACGCGGGGTCGAGATTCGCGAGACCGCCAACGGCTTTCGAGTGCAGGTGCGCTCCGAGTACGCGATGGAGATTTCACGGCTGTGGCCAGAACGCCCGCAACGTTATTCGCGTGCCTTGCTCGAGACGCTTGCACTGATCGCGTATCGCCAGCCCATTACGCGCGCAGAGATCGAGCAAGTGCGTGGTGTGGCAGTGAACCCCAACATCGTCAAGACTTTGATGGAACGCAATTGGGTACGCGTCGTCGGGCATCGCGATGTGCCCGGACACCCAGAAGTGCTCGGCACGACCAAGGAATTCCTCGACTATTTCAATTTGCGATCGATCGACGACTTGCCGCCACTCGCCGAGCTCAAAGCGATCGCTGAGATGAACATGCAGCTCGATCTGCCCGTGCCCAACGAGGCGGCCGATGGCTCCGTCGCTGAGCCTTCGCGCGCGCCGGTGACGGCAGCGAGCGCCGCTGACAGCACGACCGAACTCGTGGCAGGCGATGATGAATCCGGCGACGACGATGAACGCTCCGCAGATGCCTCGGCCGCGCCGAGTCTCGTGGCGGCGCCGCCTGATTTCGATCGCTGAACTGCCACTGCGGCACGACTGCAACAGCGAGTCGCTGCCACATCACCGCATGAACACTGCATCCGACGGCGAGCGCCTGCAAAAATACTTGGCGCAGCTCGGTCTCGGGTCGAGGCGCGAAATCGAAACCTGGATTGCGGCGGGTCGGCTTGTCGTCAACGGTCAGGTCGCGACGCTCGGCGTGCGGGTGACGCCCGCTGATGAGATCAAGCTCGATGGTCGTGCTGTGCGCCAGCGTGCGCCGCGCGATGTCGTCGTGTTCTTGTGCAACCGGTCGCCCGGTGAAGATTTGCGCGAGGCAGCAGAGTCTGCCGGTGTCGAGCCCGACGCGGAATCGGGCGAGGAATTTGCGGATCGCGAGGAGAGTCGCCCGTCAATGGTGTCACGACTGCCGCGGCGCGCCGGGCGGCGCTTCTTGGCGGTGAGCCCGATGCCGCGGGTCGATGGCGGTCTTGAGCTACTCACGTCCGATGGCGACACCGCGCTCAAGTTGCAACGCGGCGTGCGCGCGCATGAGATGCAATTCAGCGTGCGCATCAAGGGTGCGCTTGGCCCCGATCAGCTACGCGGCGTGGAGTCCGGGCAACTCGATCGTCCGGGTCGACTCGAGGTGTTGAGCGTCGAAGGCGACGTTCCCGACGAAGTCGAGGGACGCGCAGCGAACCAGTGGTATCGCATCACCGCACGCGGCGCCAGCGGCAAGGACATCCGTCAGTTGTTCGAACGACAAGGCGTGATTGTTAGCCGGATTTTGCGTACCGCGTTCGGGCCGGTATTGCTCGACCGATCGCTGCCGCGCGGTCAGCATCGCGAACTGACCACCGCAGAGCTGACTGCGCTGGGTGTGGCGCCCGCGCCGCGCGAGGCCGCTAAGCCAGTTGCGCGTCGAAACTCCGGCCCGTCACGCCGCGGCTCGCCGGGCCCAAAAGGGCGACGTAAGGGGCGGTAATCGACTCGGGGAGTGGCAGCGTATTCAAGTCCTCGGACGGATACGCGGCGCGTCGCATTGCAGTGCGTGTCTTGCCGGGGTTGATTGCGTTGACGCGCACGCGTGTCGAGCCTTCCATCTCGTGCGCGAGCACTTGCGACAGCCCTTCGATTGCGAATTTGGAGACTGCGTAGGCGCCCCAGTACGCGCGGCCACGCCGGCCGACACCGCTTGACGTGAACAATACCGAGGCATCGGGTGATGCCTTCAAGTGTGGGATTAGCACTTGTGTGAGGGCGAATGCCGCCGTCACATTGACGTGCATCACGCGTGTGAAGAGCGGCACATCGTAGTCGGCGATCGCACTCAACGTGCCGAGCATGGCCGCGTTGTGCAGCAAGCCATCGAGCCGCCCAAAGCGCGCGCCGATCGCATCGGCCAAAGTGTCGTAGTCTTTTGCGATCGCGCGCTCCAGATCGAGCTGGGCGATGGTGGCCTCGCGCTGCTCGAGTGCCGCGATCTCGGTGTGGACTGCCTCCAGCCGCTTGAGTGAGCGGCCGACCAAGATCACTTCCGCGCCCGCGCGTGCGCAAGCGAGTGCTACTGCGCGGCCGATCCCGCTGCCGGCGCCCGTGATCAAAATCACGCGATTGGCCAGCTCTTGTGCTTGCGGTGCGTGCTGCCGAGGGTCGAAAGAATCGTGGGTCATGCGGGCGTAAGGGGTGGAGACGGATAAGCGGGGCGCGATGTTAGCGAATGTCGGCGGACCGCGTGGAGCCGAATCATAACGGCAGCGAGAACTGACCCGCACGGGCGCGCAAGGCCGCGCGCCAGGCAGCGATCGTGCGTGCGAAACGGGCCATGATCGAAGGCGTCGGTGGTGCCGGCAGCGCTGCGGCGGCGGCGACGGACTCGTGGTACGCACAGTACGCCCACACGAGCAACGGACGCCACGCGGGCTGCGCGGCCGCGGGTACTGCATTGACTGCTGTGGACATTGCGCGGCGTGCGGCCGCGTGGCGTTGCGCGAGCAGATCGTAAGCGGGCGGACGCAGGGGTGGCTGCGTAAGTGCGTCGGCCTTCAGTCCCCGCTGCGCCAGGGCATCTGCCGGAAGGCGCGCCGCCGCAAGCGGTGCGTCGAGATGCACGAGCGCCAAGAGTTCGAGCTCGCGCAGCACGGCACCGAGCCGCAGTGCGATGGGCGCCAGATCGCGCGATTCAGGTGCTAACAGCTCTGCCAACGGCGCGAACACGCTCCGCGCCCATGCATTCGTATAGGTGCTGAGCTCCTGTTCGGTGGGGCACGGAACGCCGGCTAAGTCCCACGCGAGGGTTGCGACCACTGGACGCAGATCGAGCGCGTTGAGCGCACTGCTTGCACGCCGTGTCGCAATCGCTTGTGTGATCGGATGAGCAGGGGAGCCCGCAGCGGCTCGCTCCGCCTCGGCTTGCCACCACGCGAGCCTGGCGTGGGCAACGCTGTGCTCCAGCGTCGGACGAATCGTTGCTAACAATTCCTCCTCGAGTGCTAGGAACAACTCGAGCGCTTCGCGCCCCGGCTCATCGGCATAGAGCCAGGCAAAATGCCGCGCTTCGCTCGCTGCGACTGCGCGGGCGAAGGGCTCGCGTGCAGCTTCGATCACTTGTCGGAACCTGGCTCGTTCGGCTCGCGCGGCGACTCGCTCGCGAGCGGCAGTCGGACCGTCCGATCGACGGATTCAACGGCCGGCAGAGCCGCGTCGGACGTCACGCCAAGCTCGGGGAAGCGTCGTGCTTGGGGCAGCACGCTGCGTTCAAGCGACCCGACGGCGGAGTTGTAAGCATCGACGGCTTGCGCGAGGTTCTTGCCGACTTTCGTGACGTGCGTCGTGAACGCATTGAGCCGGCGGTGTAGTTCTTCGCCGAGCTTACGGATCACCGCAGCATTTTCCGCAACGCTTGCTTGACGCCAGCCGTAGGCGACCACTTTCAGCAGCGCCATCAAGGTCGATGGCGTGGCGATGATGATGCTTTGCTTCAGTGCCGTCTCGATGAGCTCGGGTTTTTCCGCAAGCGCTGCCGACAAGAATTGATCGCCCGGCAAAAACAGCACGGCGAAATCGGGGCTGCGCTCGAACTGCTCCCAGTAGCTCTTGTTAGCCAACTCGCGAACGCGCGCCTCGACTTGACGCGCATGTCGCACGAGTGCGGCGCGTCTTGCCTCATCCTCGGTGGCTTCGATCGCCTCCAAGTAGGCATCGAGTGGCGTCTTGGCATCGACGACGAGATCACGCGCATCGGGCATGTGCACGACAAGATCCGGCCGCAGTGCTTTATCGCCCTCAGTCACTTGCATTTGCTCGGTGAAGTCGCAGTGTTCGACGAGCCCCGATAGTTCGACGACACGACGCAACGTGACTTCGCCCCAGCGGCCACGAACCTCTGGACGCCGCAATGCCGTGACAAGATTGCGGGTTTCGCGTGCCAGTTGCACTTGGCCTGTGCCGAGGGCTTCGATCTGCGCCTTCAAAGTGCCGAATGCTTCGCGTCGATCGCGCTCCAGGTGCTGCACCTGCTGCTCGCTCTTTTCGAGGGCCTGCCGAATGGGCTCGACCAACTGCGCGATCGCAGTCTCACGTTCTTTGAGTAGGGCGGCGGCACCCACTTGGTCGCGCGCGAGTGTTTCCCGCGCTAACTGCAAGAACATCTCGCTGTTAGCCCGCAGCGATTGGCCGGCCAATTGGTCGAACGTGGCGCGCAACTGCTCCTCGTTCTGCGCCATGTCGGCCGCGAAGCGCGCCTGCTGCGCGACGGCCGCCTCGAGTTGCGCGCGGGAGCGAGCGAGGTCTTCGGCCAAGGCGGTGTGTTTGCGTCCGGCCCGCAACGTGCCGATCAGGTAGCCGATCGTGCCGCTGGCAATAATCACGAGCAACCAGATCCAGACCGAAGCGGCGTTAGGCACGAGCACGCTCCAGCGGAGTGCAGCCTAACAAGGCGAGCAGCTCCAAAGGGTGGTCGATTCGTGCGGCGGCAGGCCATTCATTGAGCGCGTCGTGCGGGCCGACGTAGCCGTAGCGTGCAACCACACCAGGCATGCCCGCGGCCAGCGCCGCCTGCATATCGCGCTCGGCGTCCCCGACGTACAAGCACTCTGCGGGCGTGGCAGAGATATGCTGCGCAGCATGCAGCAAAGGCAGCGGGTGTGGCTTGCGTTGCGGCAGCGTATCGCCACTCACAACACAGGCTGCGCGCGCGTCGAGCCCCAAGTGCTTGAGCAGCGGATCCGTGAGCCAACCCGGCTTGTTCGTCACGATGCCCCACGCGATGGGTATCGCCTCGAGCGTCGCGAGCACCTCGTCGATGCCCTGAAACGCTGTCGTGCCGTGAGTGAGGCGCGCGGCATAGAGTGCTAGAAAGCGCTCGCGCAGACGCTGGAACTCCACTGCATCTTCATCGCCGAATGCGGTGCGCACGAGCCCGTGCGAGCCATGCGAGACATAGGGACGCAAGCGCGCAAAAGGCAGTTCGGGTCGGCCTTCTTCGCGCAGCAAGGTGTTGAGAGCCCCTGTCATGTCCGGAGCCGTGTCGAGGAGCGTGCCATCGAGATCGAATAGAACGACTCGGATGCCGGTCAACGCGTGCGCGCTCATGGGCTCGCCGTGGCTGCCGTGAAATGGGCGATGTAATTTACCGATGGATCACGTGTGAGCGCGCAGGTTTCAGCGATGGGATCGTACTCGAGCCCCGCGATATCGCGCGCTTGCAAACCGGCCGAGCGCGCAGCACGCACCAACTCCGCTGGACGAATGAACTTGCCGTACTCGTGTGTGCCGCGCGGGACGAGTCCCGTGACGTATTCCGCGGCGACAATCGCGAGCGCGAACGCCTTGGCGTTACGATTGATCGTCGAGACGAACAGCGAGCCACCCGGCTGTAGCAACGCCGCAAGCGTCGCGAGGGTTGCTGCAGGGTTTGGCACGTGCTCCAGCATCTCCATGCACGTCACCACGGCGAAGCGTGCGATGCCAGTTTCGTGAAGGGCCTCGGCGCTCGAAACGCGGTAGTCGATCTCGAGGCCGCTTTCGAGTGCGTGTAAGCGCGCCGTCTCAATCATCGCATCTGCCATATCGATTGCGGTGACCTGCGCTCCCGCCCGGGCTAACGACTCCGCCAGTAGGCCACCGCCGCAGCCAACGTCGAGTACGCGTTGACCACGCACGTGGGCTCGCTCCGTGACGTAGCGCGTGCGCGCCGGATTCAAGCGATGGAGCGGCTTGTATTCACCCTCGGTATCCCAAAAGCGATGGGCACTTGCCTGAAACTTCGCGACTTCGAGTTCGTCGTGGGTCGAGGTCATGCTGCGGACTCCCAATGCCGGCGCTCGAGCAACTGCTGATGCTCGGCGCGCAACACGGCTGCATCCAGCTCGGTCCATGTGCGAGCGTTGACGAGCGACCGCCCCGCAACCCAGACGTCCGTGACATCGCTGCGCGTGGTGCCGAACAACAGTGCCGAGTACAGATCGTCGTAGGCCTTGAGCGGCACCTGGCTCAGGTCAACGACAATACAGTCGGCCGCTTTTCCGGGAACGAGAGAGCCGACGCGCGACTCGAGGCCCCGCGCGCGGGCACCCCCCAACGTCGCGCGCTGCAGCGCGTGGTATGCGCTAACGCCGCCGCCGGCTTGTTCGCCTAACAAGTGGGCGAAGCGCGCTTCGAGCAGCATGTCGGGGGCGCCGATAGAGGCAATGGAACCCGTCCCGAGCCCGACCGGAACTTGGGCTGCTGCGACGGTGCGCAGGTCCGGGCCGGGCAAGCCTTGGCGTGCCGCAGCCTGCGGTGTGCATACGAGCGCGCCGCCCCCGTGCGCGAGCAGCTCGAGCTCCTCGCGTTCGAGTGCACCGCACTGCACGGCTGTGAAGCCATGCCGAAGCAGCCCAGCGTCTGCTAACCACCGCAATGGGCGTCGCCCGCGGCGCGCCACGCTGTCCTGCACATCGGCCGTCGAACCTAGCCATGCTGCGCTCACGGGCGCATCGACCTGATCGGCAATCCGGCGCACGTCTGCGAGCGTAGTGCTCGACAAGCTTTCGGACGGAGTGATCGCAAACGCCGCACTGATGAGCGGATGAGCCTTGAGCTCATCCCACAAGCTCTGCGCATGTGCGAGCGCTTCGCGCGCATTGGCGCTCCACAGCGTGGGCGAATCCGTCACGGGGATCTGCACCACCGTGCGCAAGCGCGTGGCGCTCGCGGCGCGCACCGTGGCCGCCGGATCGCTGCTCCATTCCGCGACGCAGGTGATACCCGCGCGCAGGTAGTCCGCAAACGCGATTTGATTCAGCGCAAATACGGCCTCGCTCGTCGCGGGCTTGGTCGCTGCGGTGCGCGAGCCTCGAGCGGCGCTCGCCGAGTCAGCGTGCGCGTTGACGAACCCGGGTAGCACGGCGCTGCGCTGGCGAACGCAATGCTCGCGGGCATCGTAGGCCGCATGGATTTCACCTGCCGTGCCGACCGCCACGATACGTCCGAGGTCGATTGCCAATGCGCCACGCTCGAGCGGCGCACTGGCGTGCGAACTGTCGAGCGACAGGAGCCAATCGGCTTCGAGGATCAGGTCGACGGTCTGCATGCGGAGGGGTGTTCTCGAGCGGCGAATTCGGGAGCAATTATAGCGCCGAAGCGCATCGTTCCGGGCGCGTCTAGAGGCCGGAATGTGTTAGAATTTTCGCTACGTTTTTGCCGGCGCCAAACCGCCTCGACACCATGACAGAAATCGCTCGCGAAGTCCTCCCGGTCAACCTCGAAGACGAGATGCGTCAGTCTTACCTCGACTACGCGATGAGCGTCATCGTGGGGCGTGCGCTGCCGGATGTGCGCGACGGATTGAAGCCCGTGCATCGGCGCATTTTGTTTGCAATGCGCGAGCTCGGCAACGATTGGAACAAGGCGTACAAGAAATCCGCGCGCGTCGTCGGTGACGTCATCGGCAAGTATCACCCGCACGGCGATTCGGCCGTGTACGACGCGTTAGTGCGCATGGCGCAGCCGTTCTCGATGCGCTACATGCTGGTCGACGGCCAAGGCAATTTCGGCTCCGTCGACGGCGATGCGCCTGCCGCCATGCGCTACACCGAAGCGCGCATGTCGAAAATTGCAGCCGAGCTGCTCGCCGATATCGAGAAAGACACGGTCGATTTCGTCCCGAACTACGACGAGTCGGAACGTGAGCCGTCCGTGTTGCCAGCACGCTTCCCGAACTTGCTCGTCAATGGCTCGGCGGGCATCGCGGTTGGTATGGCGACCAACGTGCCGCCGCACAATCTCACGGAAATCGTCACCGCGTGTATTGCGGTCATCGACGATCCGGCCATCTCTCTAGCCGGCTTGATGCAGCATGTGCCGGGCCCGGATTTTCCAACCGCAGGCATCATCAACGGCGCGCAGGAAATCGCCACCGCTTACAAGTCGGGCCGCGGTCGGTTGTCAATCCGCGCGCGCACACACTTCGAAGACATCGGTAAGGGCGATCGGCAGGCGATCATCGTCACCGAGTTGCCCTACCAGGTGAACAAAGCGCGCTTGCTCGAGCGCATCGCTGAACTCGTGCGCAACAAGGAAATCGATGGCATTTCCGAGCTGCGCGATGAGTCCGACAAAGACGGCATGCGGGTCGTCATCGAGCTGAAGCGCGGCGAAGTGAGCGAGGTAGTGCTCAACAACCTGTTCGCCCAGACGCCGCTCGAAACAGTTTTCGGCATCAATATGGTGGCGCTCGTCGACGGCCAGCCGCGCTTGCTGTCGTTGAAGGAGATGCTCGAGGCCTTCATCCGCCATCGGCGCGAAGTTGTTACGCGGCGTACGATTTTCGATTTGGCGAAGGCGCGCGACCGCGCTCACATCCTGGAAGGCCTTGCCGTTGCGCTGGCCAACATCGATGAGGTGATCGCGCTCATCAAAGCGTCGCCCGCGCCTGCAGAAGCCAAGCAGGCGTTGTTAGCCCGCGCGTGGCAATCTGGGGCCGTGCCGGAAATGTTGCAGCGAGCCGGGGCAATCTCAACGCGGCCAAAAGGGCTGCCAGCGGATCTCGGCCTAACGCATGACGGCACGGGATACCGTCTGTCCGACGAGCAAGCGCAAGCGATTCTCGACATGCGTTTGAATCGGCTGACGGGGCTCGAGCAAGACAAGATCATCGCGGAGTACAAAGAACTTCTCGATCGCATCGTCGATCTGTCGGACATTCTCGCGCGCTCGGAGCGGCTCACGCAGGTCGTGCGCGACGAGCTCGTTGCCGTCCGTGAGGAATTCGGCGACGCGCGTCGCACCGAGATCACGCGCGATCACCTCAATCTCACCACCGAAGACCTGATCGAGCCGCAAGACGTGGTCGTCACGCTCTCGCATGCGGGTTATGCGAAATCGCAGCCGCTCACGGAGTACCAAACGCAGCGTCGCGGCGGTCGCGGTAAGGCGGCTACCACGGTCAAAGACGAAGACTTCATCGAGAAGTTGTTTGTCGCTCATACACACGACACGATTTTGTGTTTCTCAAATCGCGGCAAGGTGTACTGGCTGCGCGTATTCGAGCTGCCACAAGCAGGGCGCAATGCGCGCGGTAAGCCGATGGTCAATCTTCTGCCACTCGAAGAGGGTGAGAAGATCAACGCGATCCTGCCGATCAAGCAATTCGACGACGAGCATTTCGTGTTCATGGCGACGAGTTTCGGCACGGTGAAGAAAACGCCGCTGTCGGCATTCTCACGGCCGCGTGCCAGCGGCATCATTGCGCTGTCGCTCGAGGAAGGCGATCGTTTGGTAGGCGTGGCGCTCACAGACGGTAAGCGCGAGATCATCCTGGCAACGAATGGTGGCAAAGCCATTCGCTTCCACGAAGAAGAAGTGCGTGCGATGGGCCGTGAAGCGGCAGGCGTGCGCGGTATCAAACTCGGTGAGGGAGAGGTCGGGCCGAGCCAAGCACTGATCTCATTGATTGTCGTGGGTGAGGGTTACGTTCTCACAGCGTCGGAGAACGGCTACGGCAAGCTCACGCCGCTCGACGATTTCCCGCAGCATGGTCGCGGCGGACAAGGGGTGATTGCCTTGCAAACCACCGAGCGCAACGGCGCGATGGTGGGTGCGTTGCAAGTGAGCGCGACGCAAGAATTGATGCTCATCAGCTCCTCGGGGACGCTCGTGCGCACGCCCACGAAAGACATCTCGATCGTGGGGCGTAACACGCAAGGCGTGCGGTTGATTCGTTTGGGTGACGGCGAACGGCTGGTCGGCATTGAGCGAATCGAATCGTTGGCAGACGACTCGGGCGACACGCCGACGGACGGTGCGCCCACGGGAGATCCGACAGCATCGACCGAGGGAGAGTCGAGCAGCGAATCGCCGACCTAGCGAGCGCGGTGCCCTGCTAGTATGGCTGCGCGGATTTCTCGCGGTTTACTGACGTAAAGGTTGCTCGTGCGCGTATTCAATTTCGCCGCGGGGCCAGCAACGCTGCCCCTCGAAGTGCTGCAACAGGCTCGCGATGAGATGCTCGATTGGCAATCGTCGGGCATGTCCGTCATGGAAGTCAGTCATCGCAGTAAGGCGTTCGTGGCGGTCGCCGAGGCGGCCGAGCGCGACCTCCGCGAGTTGCTCGCGATCCCGCCTAACTACAAGGTGCTGTTCCTGCAGGGCGGCGCCACCGGTATGTTTTCAGCCATCCCGATGAATCTGACCCAACCGGATTCCGTCGTCGACTACCTGAACACCGGGCAGTGGTCGAAAAAGGCGCTCACCGAGGCTAAACGCTACTGCAAGGTGAACGTGCTGGCTGACGAGAGTGCTTCTAACTACTCGACGGTGCCCGCATCCGGCTCCTACCAACCGACGCCGGGTGCGGCCTATCTGCACTACACGCCGAATGAAACGATTGGCGGCGTCGAGTTCGATCATGTTCCGGCGAGTGGTGGCGCGCCGCTGGTAGCGGATTTCTCGTCCACGATTCTGTCGCGCCCCATCAAGGTGCAGGATTTCGGCCTCATCTATGCTGGCGCACAAAAGAACATCGGGCCGTCGGGTATCTGTGTGGTCATCGTCCGCGACGACTTGTTAGGCAAAGCCCGCGCGGGCACGCCCCCCGTCTGGGACTTCAAGACGATGGCGAATGAAGGATCGATGCTCAATACGCCACCCACGTTTGGGTGGTACTTCGCAGGGCTCGTGTTTCAATGGCTCAAGCGTCAAGGGGGTTTGGCCGCGATAGCGCAGCGCAATCGCGCGAAGGCGGACTTGCTCTACCGCGCAATCGACGAGTCGGGTTACTACCGCAATCCGGTCGCGAAGAATGCTCGCTCGTGGATGAATGTTCCCTTCACGATCCCCAATCCGGAACTCGAAAAAACGTTTGTGGCTGAGGCGGCCAAGGCCGGTCTGACCAATCTCGAAGGGCATCGATCGGTGGGCGGCATGCGCGCGAGCATCTACAACGCGATGCCGCTCGAGGGCGTGCAGGCGCTCGTGGATTTCATGCGGGAGTTCCAACGCCGTCATGGCTGAGCGGTTTCGCGTTCTCACGCTCAACAACATCAGCGTGCGCGGCCTCGAACGATTGCCGCGCGATCGCTACGAAGTGGCCTCGGAGATCGGTCATCCGGATGCAATTCTGGTGCGCTCGGCCGACATGCACACCATGACCGTGCCGCCGTCGGTGTTAGCCGTGGGGCGCGCGGGTGCGGGTGTCAATAACGTGCCGGTTGCCGAATTGTCGAAACGGGGGATCCCCGTATTCAATGCGCCGGGTGCCAATGCGAACGCGGTCAAAGAACTCGTGATCGCGGGGATGTTCGTCGCGGCGCGCAACATTTGTCAGGCGTGGAGTTTTGCGCGCAGCCTGTCTGGTTCAGACAGCGTGATCGATGCTGCCGTCGAAAAAGGCAAAAAGGACTTCGTCGGCTTTGAGCTGCCTGGCCGCACGCTCGGCGTCATCGGCCTCGGCGCTATCGGTGTCGAGGTCGCGAACAGCGCGCAGCATCTTGGCATGAAAGTGCTCGGCTACGATCCGGCGATCACCGTACAGCGCGCGTGGCAACTGTCATCGAGCGTCGTGCAAGCGTTGTCACTCGACGATTTGTTTGCTCGTTGCGACCTGGTGACCGTGCATGTGCCGCTGGCTGATGGGACGCGAGCCTTGGTGAATGAGGCGCGCCTGCGGCTCATGAAACGGGGTGGCGTGGTGTTGAATTTCGCGCGTGCGCCGATCGTGGATGAGGCCGCCATCGTCGCGGCACTCGATTCCGGGCACCTGCATGCGTACGTCTGTGATTTCCCCACGAACGGGCTCAAGGATCATCCCCGCGTCGTAACACTGCCGCACCTGGGTGCCTCAACACTTGAGGCCGAAGACAACTGCGCCGTGATGGTCGCGGACACGCTGCGAGATTTTCTCGAGAACGGCAATATCCGCAACTCGGTGAATTTCCCGGAGGCCGTGCTGAGTCGGCCCGCGCAGACGACGCGTATCGCCATTGCTAACAGCAATGTGCCGAATATGGTCGGCCAGATCTCCACGACACTGGCGGCCCGCGGTTTGAACATCGCAGAGCTGTTAAACAAATCGCGTGGTGAGTATGCGTACACGTTGATCGACACCGAGGGTACGGTCGATGCGCCACTCATCGCAGCGATTCGCGGAATCGGCGGCGTGTTAGCCGCGCGAATCGTTTGAGCAGAATGTCGACCGAGGCGAGAGCATGACGAAGAAACGCAAAGTGGCGAAACGCAAAGCGCCGACGAAGCTTGTGCAGGCGTCGCCGCTCGCGGGCCTGCGCGAAGCGATCGACACCGTCGACCGAAACATTCACGAGCTGATCAATCAGCGGGCACGGCTTGCGCGCCAAGTGGGCGAAATGAAGCACGCCCAAAGCAAAGCGGGCGGCGCGGATGTCGAGTTCTATCGGCCCGAGCGCGAGGCGCAAGTGCTGCGCATGGCGAAAGAGCGCAACAAAGGGCCGTTGCGCGACGAAGAGATTCTGCGGCTGTTCCGCGAAATCATGTCAGCTTGTCTCGCTCAGGAAGAGCCGCTCAAGGTGGCATTCCTCGGGCCAGAGGGTACGTTTACGCAAGCGGCGGTGCTGAAGCACTTCGGGCATTCGGTGCGTGCCTTGCCTCTCGCTGCAATCGATGAAGTGTTTCGCGAGGTCGAAGCGGGCAACGCCGACTTCGGCGTCGTGCCGATCGAGAACTCGACCGAAGGGACGGTCAATCACACGCTCGATCGCTTCATCAACTCGCCGCTCAAGATCTGCGGCGAAATTGAATTGCGTATCCACCAATTCTTGCTGGGCAAGATGCCGACGCTCGCCGGCATCAAGCGTATTTGCACGCACCAGCAGTCGTTAGCACAGTGTCGCAACTGGCTCGACGAACATTTGCCGTTCGCCGAGCGCATCGCGGTTGCTAGCAACGCCGAAGGCGCGCGTCGCGCGCGGGACGAAGAGGGCACGGCAGCGATCGCAGGCGAGACGGCCGCCGATGTATACGGTTTGAAGGTCTTGGCGCCAGAAATTGAGGATCGCCCGGACAACACGACCCGGTTCTTCGTGCTTGGGCCCAAGTTGTTTCGCCCGAGTGGTCAAGACCGCACGACCTTGTTGTGTTCCACGCTGAATACCGGTGGTCCTGGCGCGCTCTATCGCTTGCTCGAGCCGATGGCGAAGCACGGCATCAGCATGACGCGGATCGAGTCGCGTCCGTCGAAACGGAAGAAGTGGGACTACGTGTTCTTCATCGATCTTGAAGGCCACGCAGACGATCCCGCACTCGCCAAAGCGCTAGCGGAATTGAAAGAGCGCGCGTCGCTGTTCCGAGTGTTGGGCTCCTATCCGCGTGCAGTCCTATAACGAGGCGCGGCTTCTGATGACCGATACGAGCAAGTCCCGCGAGCATCCTGGCGCGCTGGCCGTCGAGTACGTGCAAAAGATTGCGCCGTATGTGCCGGGCAAGCCGATCGAGGAACTCGAGCGCGAGTTAGGCCTACGCGACATCATCAAGCTGGCGTCGAACGAGAATCCGTACGGGCCGAGTCCGCGAGCAATCGCGGCCATGCAGGAAGCTGCGCGGCACGTCGGGCTATATCCCGACGGGAGCGGTCACGAGCTCAAGTCGAAGCTCGCGAAGCTCCACGGTGTGACGCGCGAACACATCACGCTGGGGAACGGCTCGAATGACACGCTCGTGATGGTCGCGGAGGCATTTCTCGCGCCGGGCCTCGAGGCGGTCGCTTCGCAATACGCCTTTGCGGTGTATCCCATTGCAGTGCAGGCCACTGGTGCGACGTATCGGATGGTTCCGGCACTGCCCGCCGGGCATGCCATGGCGTTCGGCCACGATCTCGTCGCGATGCGGCATGCCGTCAACGAGCTGACGCGCGTGGTATTCATCGCCAACCCTAACAACCCGACCGGAACGTACGTAGGGGCGCGCGAGCTCGAGTCGTTCGTTGCGAGTCTCCCGGCAAGCACGCTGGTCGTTCTCGATGAGGCCTATTTCGAGTACGGCCGCTCTCTGCACTTGCAAGACGGCATCGAGTGGGTCGCGCGCTATCCGAACCTAGTCGTCATGCGCACCTTCGCCAAAGCGTACGGCCTCGCGGGAGCTCGCGTGGGCTATGCCGTGAGTCATCCTGAAGTGGCCGATATGCTGAACCGCGTGCGTCAGTCCTTCAATGTGTCGTCGCTCGCGTTGGCAGCGGCCTGTGCTGCGCTCGACGACCCGGAACACGTGCAGCGAGCTGTTGCGATTGCAGTGACAGAGCGCGCGCGGGTGGCGGAGCGTCTCCAAGCGCTCGGAGTTTCGACCTGCCCATCCGGCGGGAATTTTCTGTTAGCGCATGTGGGGCCACGCGCGGCGGCCATCAACCAAGCGCTACTACGTCGCGGCATCATCGTGCGTCCCGTGGCCAACTATGGCTTGCACGAGCAGCTGCGCTTTACGCTCGGCACGCCCGAGCAGAACGAGCGTTTGCTGCAAGCACTCGCAGCAGTGCTCGCGGAACTGCGGCCCGCATGACGAGCGTGCGTTACCGCGTGAGCCCCGCGCGAGAGGTGGGTGGTACCGTCATCGTCCCGGGCGATAAGTCGATCTCCCATCGCACGTTGATGCTCGGCGGGATCGCAACGGGCATGACACATGGCACCGGATTCCTAGCCAGCGAAGATTGCCTCGCAACGCTGCGCGCACTGCAGTCGTTAGGCGTGCGGATCGAACGTCCGCACGAAACGGAGGTGCTGGTCCACGGCGTCGGGCTACATGGGCTGCGCGGCGCGCCGCACGCGCTCGACATGGGCAACGCCGGCACCGCGATGCGCTTGTCGATGGGCTTACTGGCGGGCCAACGGTTCGACTCAGAGTTGATCGGCGACGCCTCGCTCATGAAGCGTCCGATGGAGCGGGCCGCGAAGCCGTTGCGCGCGATGGGCGCACGCATCGCGACGGTCGACGGCCGCCCGCCCGTCAAAATCACGGGTGGGGCGCGGCTCACCGGCATCGACTTTGACATGCCAGTTGCGAGCGCGCAGGTGAAATCGGCGGTGCTGTTAGCCGGCTTGTACGCCGACGGGACGACGCGTGTGACGGAGCCCGCACCCACGCGAGACCACACCGAACGGATGTTGCGCGCGTTTGGCGTCGAGGTGGGGCGGTCGGGCAGTACCGCGAGCGTACGCGGTGGCCAAACGTTGCGCGGCGTATCAATTCAAGTGCCTGCGGACATCTCTTCGGCTGCGTTTTTCATGGTCGCGGGCGCGTTAGCCGCGCGCACGCCGTTGTTGCTGCGGAACGTGGGCATCAATCCGACGCGCACCGGCATTGTCGATATCTTGAAACTGATGGGAGCCGACATTCGGGTGCAACCGCGTCCCGACGCGACTGCGGAGCCGACGGCCGATATTGAGGTGCGCGCCAGCGCTCTGCGTGGCATCGAGGTGCCCCTCGATCTCGTACCGCTCGCG
>CAYUIT010000020.1:0-21317 GCA_964444835.1 uncultured Steroidobacteraceae bacterium | reverse complement strand
GCGCGCCAGCGCTCTGCGTGGCATCGAGGTGCCCCTCGATCTCGTACCGCTCGCGATCGACGAGTTTCCCGTGTTCTTCATTGCGGCTGCGGCTGCGACGGGGGAGTCCGTGCTGCGCGGCGCCGAGGAACTGCGCGTCAAGGAGAGCGATCGATTGGCCACGATGAGTGCAGGGCTCACGACGCTGGGTGTCCGCCACGAGTTGTTAGCGGACGGGATGCGAATTTGGGGCGGTCAGCCGCTCGCGGGAGGTGTCGTCGACAGTCACGGCGACCACCGGGTAGCCATGTCGTTCGCCGTGGCCAGTTTGTTGGCAGACGGGCCAATCGAGATCCTGGACGTCGCGAACGTTGCCACTTCGTTTCCGGGATTCGATACGCTTGCCAATAGCGTCGGGTTGAGACTTGAAGTCCTTGCGTAGAGCGCAGTTTGGGGGAGCGTGTTGACGGCGGCATCTGGCATACCGGTCGTGACGATCGATGGCCCGAGTAGCTCGGGCAAGGGCACGATCAGTCGCATCGTCGCCCGGCAAGCGGGCTGGCATCTACTCGATAGCGGGGCCTTGTATCGTCTGGTCGCCTTGTCGGGCCAGTTAGCCGGCGCCGACCCCGACGACGTCGAATCCCACGTTGGTTTCGCGCAACGCATGAAAGTGCGGTTTGGGGCCAATGCGACGGGCGACGAACTCGTTGAGCTCAACGGCCAGGACATCACCCGTGCCCTCAGGAGCGAGGAAACGGGGCAGGGAGCCTCGCGCGTGGCAGTTTGGCCAGCGGTGCGGGCGGCGTTAGTCGACCGCCAGCGAGCGTTTGCCGAGCCGCCAGGGCTCATTGCCGATGGCCGGGACATGGGCACGGTCATCTTCCCGGACGCCAAACTCAAGGTTTTCCTGACGGCAAGCGCTGAGGAACGGGCGCAAAGGCGCTATAAGCAGTTGATCGGCAAGGGGTCGGCTGCTAACCTTCGCGACCTTTCGCGGGAGATTGCCGAACGCGACGAGCGGGATTCGAACCGCTCTGTGGCGCCGTTAAAGCCCGCAGCCGATGCGATCTTGCTCGACTCCACCGGCCTCACGATCGAGGCGGTTGTCGAACGAGTGATGCACCTCGGCCGCGAGCGGGGTCTCTGGCGTTAGCTGTTGAGTTTTTTAGGTGCCCCGCAGGGATGCGGTGGTGTGTTTGTATTGCCTCCCGGTGTTAGTCGGATCTATTGCACCTCGAGCCAAACCGTCGCGATGCAAAGTCGTGGCGTTCAACCCAAGCAGGGCCTGATTCGCCTTGCACAGAGGATGCGGCCGAAAGCCGCTCAACAATCTACATGACTGAAAGTTTTGCCCAATTATTCGAGCAGAGTCTCGCCAATCAACGTATTCGCCCCGGCATGATCTTGACCGGCCTCGTGGTCGACGTGACACCCGATGTCGTCGTCGTCAACGTGGGCCTCAAGTCCGAAGCCGTCATTCCCGTCGAGCAGTTCAAGAACGAGCGCGGCGAGATCGAGGTGAAGGTCGGCGAGAGCGTCGAAGTGGCGCTGGATTCCGTCGAAGACGGCACTGGTGAGACGCGCCTATCGCGCGAAAAGGCCAAGCGCGCTCGCACGTGGACTCGCCTCGAAGAAGCCTTCAATCAGTCCCAAATCGTCACCGGTATCATCACCGGCCGCGTCAAGGGTGGTTTCACGGTCGAAATCGAAAACGTGCGGGCGTTCCTGCCAGGCTCGTTGGTCGACGTGCGTCCGGTGCGCGATACCGCGTACCTGGAAAACAAGCCGCTCGAGTTCAAGGTCATCAAGCTCGACCAGAAGCGCAACAACGTAGTGGTTAGCCGCCGCGCTGTCGTTGAGCAAGAGTTTTCCGCCGAGCGCTCGGCGCTCATGGACAACTTGCAGGAAGGTTCCGTCGTCAAAGGTACGGTCAAGAATCTCACCGATTACGGTGCGTTCGTGGATCTTGGCGGCATCGATGGCTTGCTGCACATCACGGATATGGCGTGGAAGCGCGTCAAGCATCCGTCCGAAGTCGTCAAGGTCGGCGACGAAGTGGAAGTGCGTATCCTCAAGTTCGACCGCGAGCGTTCGCGCGTCAGCCTCGGCTTGAAGCAGCTGGGAGCCGATCCGTGGGAGAACATCGCTCGCCGTTACCCGCCGAACACGCGGGTGTTCGGTAAGGTCACGAACATCGCCGACTACGGTGCGTTCGTTGAGATCGAAGACGGCGTTGAAGGTCTCGTGCACGTCTCTGAGATGGATTGGACTAACAAGAACGTCAATCCAGCGAAGGTTGTGCACTCGGGTCAAGAAGTGGAAGTCATGGTGCTCGATGTGGATGAAGAGCGCCGCCGTATTTCCCTCGGTCTCAAGCAGTGCAAGCAGAACCCGTGGAAGGAGTTCGCCGAGAACTACAACCGTGGCGACCGTGTGTCGGGCCAGATCAAGTCGATCACCGACTTCGGCGTGTTCATTGGCTTGCCGGGCAATATCGATGGCCTCGTGCACTTGTCGGATCTGTCGTGGGATGTGCCCGGCGAAGAAGCCGTGCGCAACTACCAGAAAGGCCAGAATCTCGATGCCGTGGTGCTGTCGATCGATCCCGAGCGCGAGCGCATTTCGCTCGGCGTGAAGCAGATGGCGCAGGATCCGTTCTCGGGCTACATCGCCGAGAACCCCAAGGGTGCGATCGTCAAAGGCGTCGTCAAGGAAGTGGACGCGCGTGGCGCGGTCATCGACCTCGGCAACGGCATCGAAGGTCAGTTACGGGCCTCCGAATTGGCGCGGGACCGCATCGAAGACGCGCGTACTGTCCTCAAGGTGGGCGACGAGGTCGAAGCCAAGTTCATGGGTGTCGACCGCAAGACCCGTACGATTAGTCTGTCGATCAAGGCCAAGGAGATGCACGAGGAGGCCGAGGCGGTGCAGAACTACCGCTCGGATCAGCCTTCGTCGGGCACCAGCCTGGGCGATTTGTTGAAGGAACAAATCGGCGACCGTTCGTAATTGCTGGGCATTTAGCGACATAACAATCAGGGACAGAGCGCCCGGACGAGCCCACCGCTCGTTCGGGCGCACCTGGACCGCAGGGGTCTCAAGGCCGACGCATGACGAAGTCCGAACTGATCGAGATCATTACGGCGAAGCAGAAGCACTTGCCCGCCAAGGATGTCGAGCTCGCGCTGAAGCAGATTCTCGAGATCATGAGCGATGCG
Source organism: uncultured Steroidobacteraceae bacterium (assembly GCA_964444835.1). Taxonomy (GTDB): domain Bacteria; phylum Pseudomonadota; class Gammaproteobacteria; order Steroidobacterales; family Steroidobacteraceae; genus CADEED01. The sequence continues at coordinate 18,117 of CAYUIT010000020.1, read as the reverse complement.
TTGTCGACCGGTGAGCGCATTGAGATTCGCGGCTTCGGGAGCTTCTCGCTGCATTTCCGCCCGCCCCGCCAGGGGCGCAATCCGAAGACCGGTGAGGCGGTGGCGCTGTCGGGCAAGTACGTACCGCACTTCAAGCCAGGCAAGGATCTGCGCGAACGCGTCAATGACGGCGCGGATCGCCCAATCCGCGATTGATCGTGGCGGCAGTGCCGCGTGCCGTCTTTCTATCGATTCACGCGGCAAACGTAAGTTGTTAGCCTAGGGCTCGGGTCGTTAGGCTCTCCGTCCGTTCTCTTCGAACAGCACGGAGGCTGTCATGCGATCAATTCTGCGCTTCATTCCACTTTGCATTCTGTTCGGCCTGGCGTCCTGGGGCGCTATCGCCGATCCAGTGAATATCAACACGGCGGATGCCGCCACCATTGCCGAGGGCCTGGAGGGCGTGGGCGAGGCCAAAGCCAAGGCCATCGTCGCCTATCGCCAGCAGCATGGGCCATTCAAATCCGTCGATGAGCTGGGGTTGGTCAAGGGCATCGGGCCCAAGATGCTCGAGCGGAATCGCGCCAACATCCGGATCGACCGTGGGGTCGCCAAGCCCGCACCGACCGTCGCGAGGCCGGCGGCCGCGCCGGCCAAGCCAAAGAAGCCATGAGCCGCCGACCATAGTCTGATGCCGCCGTGGGGCTCGGTTGTGAGCCGGGATCCACGGCGGCCGCGGCAAAACTTGATGTGGCTCTCGTCTCGGTGATCGCCTCTGGCCTGCAGCTGGGGGTGTCGCGCCCGCCATGCTAAGGTTGCGTCCCGTTTTTGTGGACGCAGCAGGAAAGCATTCATGGCGAGGCAAGGAATCGAAACGGCAGTGTTTCCAGTGGCGGGTCGCGGCACGCGCTTTTTGCCAGCTACCAAAGCGAGCCCGAAGGAAATGCTACCGATCGTCGATCGGCCGTTGATTCAGTACGCCGTCGAGGAGGCACTCGCGGCCGGCGCCAAGCGCCTCGTCTTCATCACAGGTGCATCCAAGCGGGCGATCGAGGATCACTTCGACTCCGACGCCGAACTCGAAAAGCTCCTCGAGCGTCAAGGCAAGTCACAGCTGGTACAGACGCTGCGCAGTGTGCTCCCGTCCTACGCCACCTGCATTTACATTCGCCAGCCGGCACCGCTAGGTTTGGGCCACGCCGTGCTCTGTGCTAAGCCCGCTGTGGGTAATGAGCCGTTCTTCGTGCATCTCGCGGACGACTTGATCGAGGCAGATGTCCCGTGTCTCGAGCAGATGGCGGATCGATTCGCGGGCTATAGCGTCATCGGTGTGCAGACGGTGCCGAAGTCGGACACTGACAAGTACGGCATCGTGAAGGTGGGCGCGGCAAAGGATGAATTGCTGCGCATCGACCAGATTGTCGAGAAGCCGAAGCCGGCCGTGGCACCGTCGAACTTGGCGGTGGTGGGCCGCTACTTGCTGACACCGCGCATTTTTCACCACCTGGAACGAATCGGCGAGGGTGCGGGTGGTGAGATTCAACTCACCGACGGCATCGCGCGCTTGATGCGTGATGAAGCGGTCTACGCCTATAAGTTTTCAGGCAAGCGCTTCGACTGTGGCAGCAAGTTGGGCTATCTCCAGGCGACGGTTGAATATGCGCTCGCACATCCGGAACTCGCGCGCGATTTCAAAAAGTATCTGCGAACTCTCGTCAAAGGCTTGTAAGCGCCGCGGTTGAACCGCGTTCAGGGGATTTCCCGTGAGCGCGCGGGCTGCGACGCTCAGAGCCCTTGCTGTTGAGAGGGCCGTCGTATGCCGCCTCGTGATCAAATCGGTTCACGCCCCAAGGAAGCCGTCTTCGCGCAAAGCTACAAGCTCTTCCCAGAGCGGCTGCGAATTCTGAGCGAGGGGGACTCGTGGTTCAGTTATCCGCTCAATAACAACCTCGCCGACATCATCGAGATGATGAACGCCTTCTCGATGCTGCGCCTCGAGAAAAATGGTGACGAAGCGCGCGAGATTCTGAGCGAGCGTAGTGGGCAACTGCGCAAGCTGCGGACGTTTCTCAAGCGCTACGCATTCGACCTCATGATCTTCAGCGGTGGCGGCAACGATATCGTCGATGAGAACCTGTCCGCACTCCTGAAGCGCAAGAGCGGTGCGATGACGTGGCGCCAATGCATTCGCGACGACGCTTTGGCGAATCGCATGCAGGAGATTACGGCTGCTTATCAGCGCTTGATCGCGGCTCGCGATGCGTTGCGCCCGCAATGCGTGATCGTGACGCACAGCTACGATTACCCGATCCCGGATGGTCGGCCTGCGCGTGGCCCATTTGGCTTGGGCCACGCAGGCCCGTGGCTGAAGCCGGTGTTGGACGATTTTCGTATCACGGCCCCCGCTGATGCAGCAGCCGTCGTGCGCCATCTCATCGACTCGTTTCACGCCGCTCTCGCGGCACTCGAAGGGGGCGCGGCTCGCTTCCACGTCGTCGACATGCGCGGCACATTGGCTGCGCGCGGCGCGGGCGTTTGGGCGGATGAAATCCATCCCTCATACCCAGGATTTCTCGCACTCGCGGAACGGTGGCGCGCGCGACTCGTGACGCTGTTCCCAGGCCGCGGGTTCGAGCCGAACTAGTTAGGCACGTGCGAGGTAGCGATCGAGCGTGCGATGAAAATGCCGAATGCGGGATTCTTGATAATGCCCGAGTTGGATTGCGCCACCCGGCGAGGCCTTGAGGCCGCGTTGCACGAGCGGCATGTTGTTCATGTCTTGATCGATCACCGCACCGAGAATGGGTAGCTCTTCGGCATCGGCCCAACGCTCACTGGATCCTAACCAGTGTAATTTCGCTGGAGCCGGCCGGGCGCCGTGCTTTGGCAAACGCTTCAACAACATCACTTCCATGATGCACGAGTCGACATCGCGACCATTCGGACGCCAGCGATACACGATGTTGGGGGCGAATCCGCCCCAAGGCGCGAAATTGGGGAAGACGTTGTAGACGATCGCATCAAGGAGCTCGGCATCCGTTGCCTGTGCGTAGTCGCCCTCGTAAGCGCGCTGGAAGGCACGTCGATTGATCTCGCCGAGCACGGCGCGCGCGTTGTGTGTCGATGTTGTCGCTGCGCCAGCAGCGGGGCCCTTTTGCCACAGCGACAACATTTGTTCAACGATCTGCTCAGTCGCAACTTCGTCGCCCAAGTGTGGGCTGGGCGCTCCGAACGCCGCGATGTTGCGGTTGACATGTTCGCCGTAGAGGTCGTACTGCGAATTCGCGTCGGCAATGATCGGCAGTATTTGCGGGTGCGTCGCGATGACATGGTAGGACTCCATGAACGCTTCTTGTGCCACCTTCCAGTTGCACCCGATCACCTTGCCCACATGCGCCGCCTTCCAACAGCGTTCCAGTGGCCAGCGACGAAAGTGCTCGGGCAAGACGCCGAGATACTGCGCTAGCGGCTCCGCATGGCGGTCCATGTTGAGAAACACGAATCCGCCCCACGTCTCGACTCGCACCTCGGGCAGGGTCCATTGGTCGGGAGGCACATGCGCGAAATCCCAACGGCACGGCAGCGATTGCAACTGACCATCAATGCTCCAGGTGATCCCGTGGAAGGCGCAACGAATGTGCTCGCGGGTGCCATCGCCCACTAACAATTGACGGCCCCGATGCGGGCAAGTATTGGCGAATGCACGGATGGCGCCATCGCTCCCGCGCATGACGATGAACGAATAGTCGACGATCTCGTAAACGACGTAGTCTCCGGGCGCCGGGATTTCCTCTTCGCGGCATGCCATTTGCCACACCCGCGGCCACAAGCGTTCGCATTCGCGCTCGAAGAAATCCCTTGCGGTATACCGACTCGCTGCGAGTGGTTCGTCGCTGAGCGGGGTCGCGAGCGGCGGCGCGGGGCGGAGCACGTCCGGTACGGGCCGCGAGTCGCGCGCGAGATAGTCTTGGTAGCTCGGCGTCGCCATGCACAGCGCTATTGCGCGGCGAGATAGCGATCGAGTGTGCGGGGTACACGCAACGCCGGGTCGATGCGCTCGCTACCGATCCGGCGATCGAGCTCCTCATGCCATTGATATATGCGCCGCTCTTGATACGACAAGTACATGCCGCGAAAGCCCTTGGTTTCCACCGACTGCTGGATGCGCGGCGCGAACTGCGTGTCTTCCTCGAGAATGCGCTCGAAGTTCGACAGCCGAGTCGGCCAGAGCTCATGTCCGGCGGATCCTTCTGGTGCAAACCAGTGCACATCGACAGTCATGCTGCGCGCAGACCGCGGCCAGAACGTGATGAACGGGATCCCGGTGGGCGCGGGTGGCGTCACGAGATTGGGGAACAGATGATAGGACGGATTCTGCTCAGCGAAGATTCGAGCAGCGCCACTGACGGCCGGCATCCCCTTCGCACCGGGATCGCGCCATTCTGTCCGCCGATGGGGTGTCACCATCATCGAATGTCCGCGCTGCCATAGCACGATGTGCGTGCCATGCGAATCGAGAAAGCGATCTACGGTGTTAGGGTGGATAGACTTCAAGTGATACGTTTCGAGGAACGCATCGAGCAAGATCTTGACGTTGCAGTCGATGTCGTAGCTTGCGCTGTGAATGTGCCGCTGCGCGTCGAGCGCGAGGCTTTCCCAATGAGAGGGTATCGGCCCAAGCGCTGTGAGCAGCGGCTCCGCGTTCGGGTCTTCATTGATGAATACCCAGTGGCCGAATTGTTCGCAGCGCACAGCGGCCAGCCCTAGGCAGCTCAGATCCATCCCGGGGAAATCGCGGCGCTCACGCACGGTGGTGAGCCGGCCCGTGAGATCGTAGGTCCAGCCGTGATAGCGGCAGAAGAAGCCTTTGGTCTCGCCGCGATCGTTCTCGAGAAGCGGGGCACCGCGGTGTCGGCACGTGTTATAGAAGGCGCGGATCACGTTGTCCTTGCCGCGGACAATGACAATCGGCGCACCCGTTTTCGTCCAAATACGATAGCTCCCCGGCGTTGGGAGTTCGTCCGCGTGCAACGCGTAGAGCCAGGATTTGCGCCACAAGTGTTCGAGTTCAAGGGCCAGAAAACCGGGATCGGTATACCGACCCCCGGGGATCACCGGCAAACTTGGAAAATCCGACGGTGGTCCGTCGCGCTCCTGCTCGGCTTGCATGCCCGCATAGAGCGATTTCTCGATATCGGCGCGCATAGAGGCGATTCGACTCCGGTAGCGACAAGGGCGTCGCCCGCGAATCGCAGTCGACGGCTATGGAAATGTTAGTGTCGCAGCGGGCGCGGTGGTTTGTGGATTCTGCGTATGGCTCGCGGGAGCCGAGTTCGCTAGCCGCACGCGCGGCAGTGACACGATGACATGTAGGCCGTGCGCATCGTCGGTATCGGCGAAGCGCAACGAGCCGCCGGCCGTTTCGATGACTCGGTTGACGATCGACAATCCGAGGCCACTGCCGTGACTGCTCGAGCCCACGACACGGTAAAAGCGCTGCGTGACTTTGCTGCGCTCACTCGGCTCCAACCCCGGGCCTCGATCGAGGATCTCCAAGACAATCTGGCCGTCCTGTACCCCGAGGCGCACGTCGATCGGCTCGCTCCCGCCGTGATGTAGCGCGTTGTGCAGCAGGTTGCGCACGATCAGCACGGCGACCTCACTACTCAACCCGACGAGGGCGTCATCGACGCTGACGGCGAGCCGAATACGCTCGGGCGTGCATTCCTTGGCTGCACATAATTCTTGGATGACGAGCCGCGTCGCCTGTTCGAGGTTCGCTGTCTCACCAGCGTCCGCACTGCCGCCAGCGTCCACACGAGCGAGCGCGAGCATTTGAGTCACGAGTCGTGACATGCGATCGATCGCTGCGAGCTGCTTCTGCAATGCGGCCTGAGCCTCGGGCGACGTTGCCACTCGCAATGCCACTTGCGTCTGCGTTCGCAACGCGGCGAGCGGCGTACGCAACTCGTGCGCCGCATTGGCCGTGAAAGCTCGCTCGTGCTCGATCCAGCGCGACTGGCGATCGAGTAGGGCGTTCAACGAACGCGCTACCGGCTGCATCTCAGTGGGCAAGTGCGTCGTGGCGACGCGGGAGTGGTCGCCTGGAAGGTCGTCCTCCAGCGCGGCCCGCCACTCCTCGAACGGTCGCAAGATGCGCTTAACGACGACGGCGGCGAGGAATAGCAGGAGCGGTAGCGCTAATAACAGCGGCCACAACAGGCTGCGCGCGACGCCGAGTGTCAGCGTTTCGCGTAATGATTTGGCTTGCGCCACCTTAATGATCACCGGGCTTTTCGCAGAAATCAGCGTGAGCACGCGCCAGGTGCCGTTGGCCGTATCGACGTCGTTGAAGCCAGCTCGCAGCAGTGGCCCGAGCGACTCGGTGGGCGCAGCGCGCGATCGTGCTAACAATACGCCATCGCGCGTCAGAATTTGTAGCGCGAATTCCTCGCGAAATGTCCGTGCCTCGGCGGTTTCATCGAGTGAGACTGCGCCGCTCGATTCCAAATATTCATGTTCCGCATATGTGAGCACCACCGTTCCATGCCGCTCCAATTCGCGATCGAACGCGTTGGCGGAGTTCGCGCGCACCGTCCAGTAAACGACCGCCGCGAGACAGATCCAGACGAACCCCGCCGCGATGCCAATGTGCGCTACGACGCGTGCGCGCAACGACCAGGTGGACGGCGGCGTCATGCGCTGCCGGGTTCCCGAATGAAATAGCCGAGGCCGCGCAGATTGCGAATCGTGTCGGCCCCGAGCTTGCGCCGCAGTCCGTGGATAAGCACTTCAATCACGTTGCTGCCAACTTCGTCGTCGAAGCCGTACAACGCCTCTTCGAGCTGCGCGCGCGTTTGCGGTCGACCCGGGTCCGCGCACAGACGTTCGAGTAGCGCCCATTCTTTTGCGGTCATTGCGACCGTGGTGCCGTTGAGCTGTACGGTCTTCAACTTGAAGTCGAGCGTCAGTGATCCGATCTGCATCACGTTCACGGCAACGCCCGCGCTGCGGCGGCGAATGGCGCGCAAGCGCGCGGCAAGTTCGTCCAGGTCGAATGGCTTGATCAGGTAGTCGTCGGCACCGCTGTCGAGTGCGAGCACGCGCTCGCTGACGCTATCTCTGGCGGTTAGCACGATGATCGGTGTGCGGTGGCCGTCGCGTCGTGTGGCACGTAGCACGTCTATTCCATCGCCGTCTGGAAGCCCAAGATCAAGCAAGATAGCGTCGTACTCGGTAGTCGCGATTGCAGCAGTCGCCTTGCGAGCCGTGGTAACCCAGTCAACGGCGTGCCCGTCCTGTGTGAGACCGGTTCGCAACGCATCGCCTAACATTGGATCATCTTCGACAAGGAGCGCGCGCATGCTCCTTTGATAGCTCAACTGCCGATGCGCGGCAAGTTTGGCGGGTGTTCGTCCGGGAGTTGGCCGAGCAATACGTCATCGATCGTCACGAGATTCTCCGCGATTGCGTAGGCCGCGAGCTGAGCCGCGTTTGTCAATTGCAACTTTACGCAAAGACTGGCGCGGTGTTTCTCGACGGTTTTCGTGCTGCGGCGCAGGTCGGTGGCAATGTGCTGGTTTCGCCAGCCGACCGCGACGCGCCGCAGTACCGCGAGCTCTTGTGCCGTGAGCACGCTGCTCGAGACGCGCGGCGCACGCGCGCGGGATTGACTGGGCACCTTGAAACTCGTTAGCTGATCCACAGAGCGCATTAGACTCGATTGAGGCTTAGCGCAGACTTAAGGGCCGGCGGTCAGTCGATTCCTACCGTGTCGACAAATCGCTGCAGCGCAGCTCGTCCGTCTGTCCAGAGCGTGTAGGGCATCGCTCCGGTGGCGTCTGCGAAGAAGGCGGAGAGCTGTTTGCTCGCGGCCAAATAGGCGAGTGTGGCGCCATCGCACAAATACACGTCGGTACGTAAGCGAGTCACGGGCGGCAGGTGCAGTCGGGGCCGTGGTCGAAACTCTTCGGGCAGGGGCTCCGGCATGGGCTTCAAGCGGATATCACGTCCATCGGCGAGCAGTACGAGCTGTCGCGCGTCCGCGTCCGTCACTTCGTTGATGCGCGGATCCACCGTCGACCAGCGATACACGACGAGCGCCGTGGAGTGCTTGCCGGCCTCGTTGCGTTCGACCGTCACGACAGACACGTAATCACGGGCGTTCACGGCAAGGTCCCGCCGCTCGCGCGCAAATACCAAGGGCGTATCGACGATGGCGAGCGTAATGCCGGTACGCTCATCGAGGAGCGCCGTCGTATCTTTGGGCGGCGTCAATGTGCAACTGGTGGTTAGCCCCGACATCACGAGCCCCATGACCCACAGTTGCCGCGCGGGCCCGCGCCTCCCTCGACTAAAACGCAATGCGGTACCCAAGCCCAAAGAACGCGCGTGTCGAGGACTCCTCGTCCGCTGGCAAGCGGCGGCTGCCCAACTCGGCGCCGCCTTCGAACTCGAACCACGTTCCACCACGTTGGTAGTCTATCCGCAGGGCGGGGACGTAGAGCGTCTCGCGAGCTAAGTCGACTGTCGACTCGCGACGATCGATCCGAATGCGCGGACCGAATCGCCAGGCACCGGCGAGCGGCAGGCGTGTTGAGAGACCCACGGACTCGCTCGACTCTGCGTCGCTGCGTCGGACGCGGCCATACAGCACCCACAGATCACTCGAGCGCCACAAGCTTGAACCGCTCAGCTGCACCTGTGCGCTGCGATCGAAGCCCGTCGCGGGCGTCGCGGGTACACCGCCCGATTCCGGCGTGGCCGCAGCTTTACTGGCAAACGTATCGAGCGAGAAGTGGAAGCGCGCCCCGACGGGTCGCGACAACGATGCGGAGAAAGCCTCGGTCGTGGCCGTGCGATCCTCTGCGAGCTGGCGTACTTCCTCGATCGATAACATACCGAGTAACTCGTCAAGAGTGGGAACGGACTGCCCGATCAACGCATTTCGCGTGGTCAGAACTGGCGCGCGTCGGTGCTCGGCATTGAGGCTGAGGCCCCAGCGCGCTGGCAACAGGAGATTGCCCATTACTACGGCGCTATTGAGGCTGCCGTAGAACACGTCGTAGTCGACGAGCCACACCAGCGTACGGCCCGGAACGAAGTATCGGCCCTCGAAGCCGAGGGCTTGTCGATCGGTTTCGCCATCGAGGCTCTGCATCATCATGAATGCGCCCAGGTCCCAGCTTTCGCGGAATGGACCAAAGTCCGCCGACAAACCGAAGAACTGTCGCGCCGTTTGCGGGCCGTCGCGCGTGGACTCGACGGGAAAGCCCGCTGCAGCATGCAACGCAACTCGCTTCCGAATCTGATACGAGGCTAACAGGCCGTCGAAGGTGCCTAACAACCCGCCCGCAGAGCGCGACTGGCGCCCCAGTCGCCCCGCCAGCCCGAGTGTTCGATCGTTGAGCTCGATGAACGCAGTCGATACGCGTGTTTGATCGCCTGGGCCGTCCGGCAAGAGATCCTTGGCATATCCAGCGGACACGCGTGCCGTGAGGTCGAAGCGCTCACCGCGGCGTCGCGCTGTGACATCGCCGTCGCTGAAGAGCGCATTTTGGCTCTGCTCGTCGAGCGAGGCGTCCGGCGTATCGAGCTGATTGCGCTCCCAACGATAGGTTTGTGCGACCCCGCCGGTCAGGCGCCAACTGCCGTCGAATGCCTCACCGCCGTCGAGTGTGCCGCGCTTCCCGCCGCGCGCTGCCATGTTGAGCGCACGCAGTCGTGTGCGAATGCGGGCTGCGGCATCGCCGCTGGGGTAGCGCCGCAGGTATTCCTCGTACTCCGCCTTCGCGTGCGCGAGCTGCCCGGACCGCTCACGCGCCAGTCCTAACAACTCCTGTGCGCGAGCTCGTTCGGGATACTCCGGTTGGCGGGTCAGGCGCGTCAATGGCGTAACGGCTGCGGCCGGGTTCTTGCGCGCCAACGCAGTGCGTGCTTGCGCCATCAGCGCATGGCGCTCTGCCTCGGGGAGCACGGGATCGATTGGTACCGTGGGATTGGGCGCAGTCCCCGTCACGACCGATGGCTCACCGGCCGTCTGTAACTCGTCATCGATACCGAGCCAGGCGCGCGGATACGTTTGCTGCGCGGTGAGCAATAGCTTCTTGGCCTCGCGCTCCACGGCAAAAGGCCCGGCGCGCAGGCGGTACCAAACTTTTCCCTCGAGCTCGAGGGTCGACACAAAGACTGGCACACCGAGCGACTCGCGTGCCTGTTGGAGATCAGTGTCGCTGAAGGGCTCGGTGCGCGACTCCAGATTGACGGCATAGCCGCTCGGTGAACCGGGTGCGTCGCCGACGGCCATCACCGCTTTGCGAGCGCCTAACGCATCGAGGAGGCGGACTCGAATACCGCGACCATCGGTGGTTGGCGCCAACACGAAATGCAGCGGCTTCGCCCACTCGAGCGTGAGCTCGCCATCGCCGAGGCCCGTCATTTCTAACGTGGCGCGGCGCACGAAATCCGTCGCGCCGCCGACAGGCGCCTGCTCCGTACCGCCCGACAGTTGTGAGCCGCAATCGGCGCCGAGACGTAGCCGAATCGTCAAGACTTGGCCGACGTCGCTCGGCGCGTGGCTCATGTAGCGGATGCTGCAGTTGAATTGCACCGTGACGTTGACGTGGCGATCGGACTCCACGGCATCCACCGCTTCAATTCTGCGGCCCAGTGCTTGGCTCCAAGCCGTGCTGGCGACAACGAGCGCAGCGACGCCCGCTACGCTCGCACGCGTCCTTGCTCCAAGTACTCTAGAAGCCGCCATCCGAAACTCTATGCTCCGGGCCCGGTCGTCGCCGAGTGATGGTGGTCAAGGTGGCATCGGAGTAGGTGTGGCAAGCGCCTGAACAGTTGCGCAGCTCACTGACCGTGTAACGCGTGCTCGGTGACGCAATCTTCGTATGGGGTCCCGTTTCGTAGTCGCCCGCATGGCAACCCGCGCAGGAGTTGGCATAGGCCGGCGTCCGCCACGGAACCGTATCAGCGTTCGTCGTATGGCAACGAGTACAGGTCAGTGCTGCGCGATGATCGCCGGGGTAGTTAGGGGACGTGTGTCGGAACGTAAGGGGCGCCCAGGCGGTCGTCGAGTGGCAGACATTGCACTCGCGGGTTGTGGTCATATGCCCGGTGCCTTTGCCAGTGGCCGTGGTGCCGTTGTGACAGCCGCTGCAGCCGCCGGTGATGCCGGCATGGCTGAAATTCGCTGGGCGCCATGCGATCGTCGAATGGCAGCTATCGCACTCGGCAGTCGTCGGAATGTGCGTGGCAGGCTTGCCCGTCGAGCGCACACCGTTGTGGCAATTGCTGCAAGTACCAGGCGCCACACCCGCGTGATCGAAGCGTGCAGGGGTCCAAGCGTTGGTCGTGTGGCACGAATCACAGTTGTTGTCGCTCGGGATATGATTCGCAGTCTTGCCCGTGGCAATCGTGCCGTTATGGCACGTGAAGCACGATCCGCTGACCTGAGCGTGATCGACGCGCGTTACCGGACGCCAGTTCGCGGTACTGTGGCAGGCCTCGCAGACGTTCGTGCTCGCAATGTGGGTTGCGTTCTTGCCGGTGGCCGCTGTGCCGTTGTGGCAACCGACGCAATTGTTAGTAATGTTCGCATGGTTGAAGCGAGCAGGCCGCCATGCACTGGTGGAATGACAACTCTCGCAATCGGTGCCGCTGGCGATGTGCGTCGGGCCTTTGCCGGTGGCAATCGTACCGTTGTGACAGGCGAAGCAGGTACCGCTTACTTGAGTGTGATCGACTCGCGTCACCGGACGCCATGTCGTGTTGCTGTGGCACGATTCGCAGCGATCCGTGCTCGCGATATGCGTGGGATTCTTGCCGGTTGCGCCAACGCCATTGTGGCAACTGACGCAATTGCTGGTAATCGCGGCATGGTTGAAGTTGGCTGGGCGCCAAGCCGTCGTGCTATGGCAAGTTTCGCAATCGTTGCCGCTGACGACGTGCGTCGCGCTCTTGCCGGTCGCCACAGTGCCGTTGTGGCAACTGAAGCATGCACCGATCACTTGTGTATGGTCGACGCGAGTTGGCGGCTTCCATGCAGTGACCGAGTGGCACGACTCGCACGAGTTGCTGGTCGTAATGTGTGTCGCGTTCTTGCCCGTTGCGGTGGTTCCGTTGTGGCAACTCGAGCAGTTGCCAGTCACGCCGTTGTGATTGAAGTTCGCGGGCCGCCACGCGGCCGTGCTGTGGCAACTCTCGCAGCTGTTGTCGCTCGGGATATGCGTCGCGCTCTTGCCCGTTGCGATCGTGCCGTTGTGACACGAGAAGCAAGCGCCCGTCACTTGTGTGTGGTCGACGCGCGTGGGCGGCTTCCAAGCGAGGACGGTGTGGCAAGACTCGCAGCTTGACGTCGAAGCAATATGGCTCGCGTTCTTGCCGGTTGCACGGCTGCCGTTATGGCAGCTCGCGCAACCTCCGGTGATGCCGGCATGATCGAAAGTGGCCGGGCGCCACGCGGAAGTCTTGTGACAGCTTTCGCAACTGGCCGTCGTTGGAATGTGTCCGGGAGGTTTTCCCTCGGCCTGCACGCCATTGTGACAAGCGGCGCAACTACCTAGTGCTTGCGCGTGATCGAAATTGACAGCCGGCGAGAACGCCGTCGCTGTATGGCAAGCAGCGCATTGTTCGGTGCTCACGATATGTCCGGACGGCTTGGCTAGCGCGTTCACTCGCGTACCGGTCGCGTGACAGGCTGCGCAGTCGCGCGGCGTTCCTTTGAAGACCGCATTCGTATGGCATGACTCGCACGGCACCTCGCGGTGTTTGCCTTCGAGTTCAAACCCCGTTGTCAGATGATCAAACGCCGGCTTGGTCGTGGAAGGGGCGGCGAGCCCTTGAGTGGCGAGCAATGCCAGTAGAGCCACAAATCCGTACAACACTGCAGCGCGCAACAGACGATTGCTCATTGGATGCGTGCTCCTTTGAACGTGATCGTGCTGTGACAGCGTTGGCATTGCATGCCGTACTGACCGAGGTGGATATCGTCATTGCGATGGCAAGCAGCACAGTCCGTCGCCAGCTTCACCTCAGCCGCAGGCTGTCGATGACACGCAACGCAGGCAACCTTGCTATGCGCGCCGGTCAGTGCGAAGCGCGTCTGCGCGCCGTGATCGAACTCCCACTGTGTCCAGCGATTCGGGTTGTGACATGCGGCGCAGTCGCGCCCAAGCCCGCCCTTGTGCACGTCACTCGACGCGTGGCACGCGACGCACTCCTGCGACGTGCCCTTGAACGCCTTGTTAGTGTGGCACTGTGCGCACGTGACGAGCACATGCATACCGACGAGCGGGTAGGAAGTCAGGTCGTGATCAAAGCGGATGTCGGACTGCCAACTCTCGGATGAGTGACACGTGTCGCACGCGTCCGTCAGGCTGCTCCCATGCGGGTCGTGCGCTGCGTGGCAGGACGCACAATCCCGCCCTAATTTTTGCTTCGCGACGGTCGCCGTGTGGCACGCATGGCAGTCGAGCTTGGCGTGCGCGCCCGTGAGCGGAAAATCTGCCTTCAGTGCGTGGTCATACCTTGTTCCCGCCCAGTGCTCGTTACCATGGCAGGCGGCGCAGTCGTTGCCGAGTCGATTCGCGTGCGCATCATCGGTGCGATGGCAGCCGACGCAGTCGCGCGGCAATTCATCGGTGAACTTGCCGCTCGTATGGCAAGCAGCGCAATCGATCGCCGCGTGCGTTCCAAGCAACGGGAAGCCCGTCTCTTTGGCATGGTCGAACCGCGTCGATTTCCATGTGACCTGCGAGTGGCAATCACCGCATTTTGGGCCTCGTGAGCCGCGATGCACGTCGTCCGGAGAGTGGCAATCGACGCATGCCTTGGGCGTGCCGGTGTACTGGCCACCCACGTGGCACGCATTGCAGCGAACCTCAGCGTGCGCATCGCGCAGCGGAAACTTCGTCTTGGCGTGATCGAACCGCGCACCGACCCAGGCGATTGACGTATGGCAGCTGTCGCACTTGGCGCCCATTTGTCCGCGGTGCAGGTCATCGGTCTTGTGGCAACTCGCACAAGCCTTGGGAGCGGTGCGATAGGCAGCGCCGCGCTTGTGGCAACTCTCACAAACCACGCCGCGATGCGCACCTTCGAGCGGAAAATCCGTCAACGCGTGCGAAAAGGAGTCTCGATCGAGCTTGACGATATCGCCTTCGCGACCGCGGTGCTCGGTGTGGCAGGCCTTACACTGTGCGGTCGCTGCATTGGGCATGCGCCCGTGCAGACCCGTCTTGTTAGCGATGTCGGTCGCTGTGTCTTTGTGGCAATCGAGACACAGGGTCGCCTGGCGGGCGCGGTCTGCGCGATCGTGGCACAGTGAACAATTCTCTTCATACTTGGCGTGCGCGCTCGAGACTTTGCCGGGCATCAACAGGGTTTCGACCCCTGCGGCATACGCCGGAGCCCCGACCATCCCTGCGCTGAGCGTCAGACAAGCCATCGCGATCCAGTAGCTCCCCAATAAACGCACAAGCCGGCTCAGTTCAACCTAGTACACGTGCACCGCAATGACGTGCACGACTCCAGCGATGACTAACAAGAAGAACAACGGTAAATGCAGCATGTGCCACAGCGAAAACAGCCGTTCGTAAGACTCGAACTCGGCCACTTCACGGCTGACTTGCAATCGGCGCGCGACGTATCGCGACAGTGTTCTCTTGAACTGCGCATGCTGCTTGGCGAGAACCGGGGAGCGGCGCGCGGCAGCGCGAAGTTCCGTGCGCGCGATTCGCATCAGTCGCCACCGTTCCCGATACATGCGAGCTGTGACGAACAGCGGGCGCACCAAGCTTCGCAGGTAGCCACCGTGGCAGTGCACGATCCGCGCCTCGGCCCGCTCCAACTCACTCAAAAGATTGGGCACGAAATGTGAGCCCACCAAGCGTTCGCGCATCTCGTTGGCTGAGGCTAGCAACTCCGCGCGCGTTGCGCGTCGGCCGTACAGCCCGAAATGAATGCGCGTGTAGAAGTAGCGGCCAAAGATGCCGCTCCCCGACACGATCAACATCGCGAACAGCGCCGCATTACTGTTGGTCGCGCCCAAGGAGAAGTTCGAGTGGAATAGCACGAGGATGGGGCCGACGACGCCCAAGATCATGTGCGTCTGGAACCAAGCCTTGACCGAGCCTATGAAGCGTAACCCGACCCAGCGCTTGCGCAGCGGGTACAGCAGCAGAAGCAGCATCGACGATCCGCCGATAATGCCGAGCGCATAGCCGAAGCCGTTTTCCGGCGAGATGAAGCGCTCTGTCGGTAACCAATAGCCGCACAGAATCGCAATTGCCGCGAGCAGAAATCCGACGCGCGCTGGCGTCATGAGCGTGAAGCGCGCGGCCGACGGTGCTACCGGAGCCGGTGCCGTGGGTCGCGACGGAGGCGGCGCAATCGGCGTCGCCGTGGCAGGTTGCACGGGGAGGGAAGCGAACGGTCGAGCGGCAGGTAGGCTCACGAGCGCTGGCTCATCAGGAAATCGACTCGTTGATGACGAGCTTCAGCGGGCCGGCGGAGCGCGGATCCAGCGTGGTTGTATTGCCCTTGAGGTCACCAGGTTGCGGCGACGCATTACCGGTCTTGGAAATCCTCGCCTCGACGACGACCTTGTTGAATCGCGACAGCTTGCGTTCCGGCAGCATCGCGCTCGAATCGTCGAGCACGAACGACGTTGCGCCCCGCGTGACCGGAAGCCGCAGCACGGCGAGCGGTGGGCCGGGACTATCGACTGCTTTTGCGTAGATGAACAGTACGCTGTCCGCAGCGACGCCGGGCAGGAGCTTCGGATCGATCGTGACGGAGCCGCGTACCGCCACCACTTTCGCGGTGGCTTGTGCAGCGGACGGCGCCGCAGTGGCGAGCGCCGCGCGTGCCTCGGCGATATTGGCCATGATGATGCGATGATCGGTCGAATCGGGCGCTAGCTGCGCCGCGAGCGTTTGCCAAGTGGTTAGCGCAGCGCGATAGTCCGACCGTTTCACTTGGTAGCTGCCTAACAACCACAACGCTTTGGTGTGCTGCGGCTCTCGCTGCAATGCCTGGGCGATGAAGCGGGCGCTCGTTTCATCGAGCTGGCCGACTTGAGCCGCGTGCGCATCGGCATAGTCGGCCCACAGGTCGGCATCCAGCGCGTTGCGCTCGGCGAGCACCGCAAATGTTTGGGTGGCCGTCGCAAAGTCGCGCTTGCGGCGCGCGTCCTGCGCGGTCGCGATCAGCTTCGCGGCGTCCGCATCGCGCGGTGGTTCTGGGGTTACCGGCACGCGGTTGGCCGGGGTTGAGGGTAAAGCGGCGCTGGTTGGAGAGGCGGCACGGGCCGAGGCTGCAGCAGCCTCTTCGGATCGGCCCGCAAACGCGTAAGCTTGCGCTAACAATCGCCAACCGTCGGGATCATTGGGCGACTGCTTCAAACGTGCTTCGAGGCGCGCTACCGCTGCGCCCAAGTCGCCAGCCTGTGGGTTGCCAGCCATGCCGTCGGTGGGCGGGTGACCGCTCGGCAAGTTCACGCTGCTTGCAAGGACAGGCGACGCGGCAGCTTGCGCGACGGATTCCGGTGAACCCAAAGCCGCGTACAAACCGAGCGCTGCGAGGGGGACAAAAAGTGCGCCCACAAGTGCGCTACCGATACGGCGCTTGTTGAGCGCTTCGGGCGATGGCGAGCGCGCAAACCAGAACAGTGGTACGACGAGCACTGCAGTAGTTAGTAGCGCCATCACGGTGGCCACAGTCCAAAACATCGCCGCTGTCATCGTCGCCAATCCTTCCGCGAGCGAGCATTCGAATGTCGCGATTCAACGACAGCAAGTCACTGAATATGCGACGCTTTTCGCTGTTTGATCGTCGCGGCTTGTCATCACTGCTACAAGTAGGGAGATTGCCCATATTCGAGCACTGGGTCACACATTAGCCTCGCTGCGTTAGCACTAACCACTGCGTAGTCGGTCGCGTCGCACAAACAACTGTCGGTGATAAGCGAAACTGGATGTCCCAATCTCTCTGGTATGTCGTGTATGCCATTCCACTACTCGCCGTGTGGATTTGGTTCGGTTCGCGCAAGAGCGACCGCGAGCAGCGCAACACGGCCGCGCTCGAGGAAGCCCGTGAAGCGGGCCTAACGGAGCCCGTATCGCTGCATCCTGTCATCGATGCCAATCGTTGCCTGGGTTGTGGCGCTTGCGTCTCGGCCTGCCCGGAGGCACCGGAGCACCAAGTGTTAGGTCTGATCGGCGGCAAAGCACAACTCATCAGTCCGACAGATTGCATCGGCCACGGTGCGTGCAAAATCGCTTGTCCGACCGATGCCATCGAGCTCGTGTTTGGCACGGCAACGCGAGGCGTGACCTTGCCGGTGCTCAAACCAAACTTCGAAAGCTCCGTGCCGGGCGTGTTCGTCGCCGGCGAACTTGGCGGAATGGGACTGATCCGTAACGCGCTGAGTCAGGGTCAGCAAGCGATCGATTCGATCAAAGCGCTACGCCGCCGCCGACCGACGGATGCACTCGATGTGGTGATCGTCGGCGCGGGACCTGCAGGCTTTGCTGCCGCGATCACCGCGACCGCGCACAACATGCAGTACGTGTGCATTGATCAAGAAGCGCTCGGCGGGTGTGTGTTTCAGTATCCCCGCGGGAAGCTCGTCATGACTTCACCGATCGAGCTGCCGCTCATCGGCAAGATTCGCTTCTCGAATACTTCGAAAGAGGAGCTGCTTGCTTTCTGGCAAGACGTCGAGGCGCGTCTGCAATTGCGCATGCGTTATCAGGAGCGGCTGGTGTCGATCGAGCGCACGCCGCGCGATACCTTTCTGGTCATCACTCCCAAGAAACGTTACGAAGCCGCTACGGTGCTGCTCGCAATCGGCCGACGCGGCACGCCGCGGAAACTCGGCGTGCCTGGCGAGGATCAATCGAAAGTCGTCTACCGGCTCATCGATCCTGAGCAGTATGCGTGCAAAAAGGTGCTCGTCGTCGGTGGCGGCGATAGCGCGCTCGAAGCCGCAGCGAGCATTGCCGAGACGCGCGGAGCGAGCGTGATTCTCTCGTATCGCGGTGAAGTATTTGGACGCGCCAAGCCGCGGAACCGCGACCGCGTCGCGGCGGCAAGCGCAGCGGGCCGTTTGGTTGTCCTTCTGAATTC
>CAYUIT010000019.1:0-62796 GCA_964444835.1 uncultured Steroidobacteraceae bacterium | reverse complement strand
CCACACATCGGGCTTCATGAAGCCTTTGCCCCACTGCTCGTCGAACTCGCGCGTCGGTTGCGCCGCCAGCACTTGTTCTTGCGTCTTGCCCGCCTTGACGAGCTTCAGCACACGATCGCGCACCGTCGCCAGCATGTCGCGATAGGCCTGCATATCGGCTTTGGTCGACACCGGCCCGTGGCCGGGAATGATCTTCGTGTTCTCATCCACCGTCGGCAGCACGCGATCGAGTGCGGCGATCAGTCCACTGATACTGCCCCCACTGCTCGTGTCGATGAACGGGTAGAAGCCGTTGAAGAATGTATCGCCCATGTGCAACACGTTCGCCTTGCGAAAGCGAATGACGGCGTCGCCATCGGTATGCGCATCGTCAACGTGCGTCACCTCGAGCGTATCGCCGTTCAAGTGCAGCGCGACGGACTGATCGAAGGTGACGATCGGCAACGCCTCGGGCGGCGCAGCCGGATTGACGCGCCCATTCAAGCCACTGACGCTCTCCACGCTCATGCGCTTGCGCACGTTACCGTGCGCCACGATCACGGAACCGATGCGACCAAACGCCGCATTGCTGCCCGTGTGGTCGCCATGCCAGTGCGTATTGATCACGAACCGAATGGGCTTGTCCGACAGCATTGCCACGGCGGCGCGAATCTTCGGCGCCATGCGGTCGAACTGATCGTCGATGATGGCCACGCCATCCTCCCCGACGGTCACACCAATGTTGCCGCCCTCGCCGAAGAACACATAGACGTTGTCGGCCAGCTTCTCGGTGCGAATCGGCGTATCGGCGGGCGGCTGCTGCGCCACGGCGACGCTCGCCGCGAGAAGACTGCTCAGTAGGACTGTACTAACCACTGCTTTCATGATGTCGCCTCGCGTTGCATGAGTTGCCAGAGCGCCTCGACATGCCGGCGCTCGGTACCGTGAATTCCAATCGATACGCGCACCATCCAACGGCCGTCGAGCGTGGCGGGTGTCAAGTACGCTTCGCCCGAGTCATTGATCCGTTGCGCCCAGGCTCGAGTGTGTCGATCGAGCGCCTCGCCGTCCACACCGGGCGGTACGTGCCGCACGCACACCGTTTGCAGTGGCACAGGCGCAAGGCGCTGCCAACCGGGCGTGGCGTCAACCTGTGCAGCGAGCCACTGCGCATTCGCCAAATCGCGGCGCAAGCGCGCCTGCAAACCACTCACGCCCTGCTCGCGAATCGTGAACCACAGCTTGAGCGCCCGCATGCGCCGCCCCAAAGGCACGCCCCAGTCGCGGTAGTTAGTGGCCGCGCCGTCGGCTGCGGTCTGCAAGTAGCTAGGGCTCGAAGACATCACTCGCACGAGATGCTGCGCATCGCGCACGAAATAGGCGGAGCAATCGAACGATACGCCCAGCCACTTGTGCGGATTCATCACGAGCGAATCGGCGCGCTCGATGCCCGCCCAAAGCGCGCGGCACTCCGGCAAGATCATCGCCGAGCCCGCCATGGCGGCATCCACATGCAGCCACACGCCGTGGCGCTCGCAGACGGCGGCGATCGCGTCGATCGGATCCATCGCCGTGGTAGATGTGCTGCCGCAAGTCGCAACGACGACGCAAGGTTTGCGACCTGCCGCCTTGTCCGCCAGGATCATCGCCTCCAGCGCGTCCGCGCGCATCGCATACGCCGCATCCAGCGGCACTGCGCGCACTTGTTCGCGGCCGAAGCCAGCCAGCATCGTCGCCTTGTCCACCGAGCTGTGACTTTGGCTCGAGGCGTACACCACCAACGGCGGCTGCACGCTTTGCAGACCCGCTCGCACCGATGCGAACTCACTCGAACGCTCGCGCGCGCAAACGAGCGCGACGAACGTCGCAGTCGATGCCGTGTCGTGAATGACACCGCGCCACTCGGCTGACAGGCCAAGCATTTGTCGCAGCCAGTCGAGCGTTACTTCCTCCAGTTCGGTGAGCGCGGGGCTCGCTTGCCAGGCGAGCCCAAGCTGCCCCAAGCCTGTGCTTGCAAGATCGCCGAGCGCGCCGGTGAGCAAGCTGTTAGCTGGGAAGTAGCCGAAGAAGCGCGGATCTTGCCAATGTGTGCAAGCCGGCAGAATACGCTGCTCAAGGTCGCGCAATACGGCACCGAACGGCTCCGGTTCGGCGGGCGGCGTCGTCGGCAACTGCGCGCGCAGCGCCCCGGGCTGCATGCGCGGCATCACCGGCCACTCAGCCGCACTCACCCGGGTGCGGTAGTCGGCGATGAAGTCGACGAGCTCATGTCCAAAGCGACGAAACTCCTCGGGCGTCATGCCAACTCGTGTCTCAGTTGGACTGCGCCGGCGCCGGCACCTTTTGCTTGTAAAACAGCGCTGCCAATGCAGGCAACAGAATGACCGCGCCCAACATGTTCACGAAGAACATGAAGGTCAACATCACGCCAATGTCGGCCTGAAACTTGAGCGGCGAGAATACCCACGTCACCACGCCAATCGCGAGCGTGATGCCCGTGAAGATGATGCTGGCACCCGTCACGCGCATCGTCTTTTCGAACGAATCGTGCACGGAGAAGCCCTGTCGCAAGTATTCCTGCATCTTGCTCCACAAATAGATGCCGTAGTCGACACCGATGCCGGCGCCAAGCGCCACCATCGGCAGCGTATTGACCTTCAAGCCGATGCCGACGATCGCCATCACGGCGTACACCAGGATCGACACGAGTGCGAGCGGAATGAAGACCAGCACCGTGCCAATCGCTGAGCGGAACGTCAGCAAGCACATGAAGATCACCGCGAGGAACACACCGCCCAAGATCGGGAATTCCTTTTCCTTCACTTCTTCGTTCGTGGCTGCCATCACACCAACGTTGCCCGTCGCGAGGTTGAACGTCGCCCCTTTGACCGGGTTGTTAGCGCGCCATTCTTTGACGGCAGCGACCACACGCTCGATCGTCTCGGCTTTGTGATCCGTCAAGAACATCATCACAGGCACGACGTTGCACTCGCCGTTCAGCAAGCCCGTGCTCGTCTCGATGTAGCGCGTGGATTGCGTCAACTGATTCGGCTCCCGCGGAATCGCGCGCCATTTCAAGCTGCCCTCGTTCCAGCCTGCAATGGCAATACGTGCCACGATTGGCAGCGAGATCACCTCTTGCACGCCCTCGACATTCGACATGCGCCACGAGAAATTGTCGGCCGCCATCATCAGCGCATGGCTCGTGCACATCGGCTCTTCGGTCTCGACGATCGCGGTCAGCACGTCGACACCGATCGAGAACTTACTCGTGATGACGTTAGTGTCTTGGTTATAGCGCGAATCCGCCCGCAGCTCCGGCACGCCCGCTTGCGTGTCGCCGATCGGCGTTTCCCGGCCCTTCCACACGCCCCATACACCGAGCAAGACAGACAGCACGACAATGATCGTGGCCGGGCCTTTGTGCGTGACTCCCGCGAGCTTGTGCCACAAGGCCGTCAGCGTCTTCTGCCGCTCCTCGACACGCGAGCGGTACTTGTCGTCCCAGCGGACGTACGAGATGAGCACAGGGAGCAGGATCAGGTCCGTCAAAATGACGATCGCGACACCGATGCTCGCCGTGATCGCCATTTCCTGCACCACCTGCACCGGAATCATCAAGATCGTGACGAAGCCGACGAGGTCTGCGAGCAGTGCGATGATCGCGGGCAGCAGCAGCTGTCGAAACGTGAGCCGCGCTGCTTCCATGCTGCCCAGACCCGCAATCGCCGCTTCCTTCACGGCACTGATCTTTTGCACACCGTGACTAACACCAATGGCGAAGATCAGGAACGGCACTAACAACCCGAGCGGGTCGATGCCGTAACCGAGCACCACGAGCACGCCCAGCTGCCACACGACGGCGATCACCGAGCAGACCACGGGCACGAGCGCTACCTTAAATGACTGGACGTAGTACCACACGGCGATCAGCGTCAGCAGGATCGTTACGAGGGCGAAGACCACGACCTTGCCCGCGCCTTCGGCGATATCGCCGACGACCTTCGCGAATCCAATCATGTGCACGCTGACGCCCGAGGCCGAGCCTTGGGCCGCAACCTCCACAGCGCCACCTTGGATTTGGGTGCGAACCTTCTCTTCGAGATTGCGCGCGATCTGGATCGGATCGATCGGGACGCCATTCGCATCCTTCTCGAGCACGATCGCCGAGACGAGTGCACCGGAGAAATCGTTCGCGACCAAGCGACCGACGATGCCCGCCTTCAGGATGTTCTCGCGCACTTGCGCCAAGCTCTCGGGTGTCGGCGTGAAATCGGCGGGCACGACATTGCCCGCTTGAATGCCGTCCTCAACCACTTCGAGATAGCGCACGTTCGGCGTGAACAGCGACTGCACGCGACCACGGTCGATGCCGTCCATGACGATCACTTCGTCCGTCGCCTTTTTCAGCGCGTCGAAGAATTCTGGCGTGAACATGTTGCCGTCGCGCGCAATCAGCGCGATCAACACGCGATTCGCACCGCCGAACTCGGCCTGGTGCTTCACGAAGGTCTGCATGTACTCATGCTTGAGTGGCAGCTGCTTCGTGAACGAGGCATCGATGCGCAAGCCACGCCAAGCCACGAACAAGAACACGAGCGTGACGACCGCGAACACACCCAAGATCAGCACGCGGTTGCCGAAGATGTAGCGCTCGAGCTTTGCCGAGAACGTGTTTTCCGTCATTGTTGTTGTCCTTGCCGCTCTCGTTAGCCCGCACCGAGCGGGATCATTTTCGCGCCGGCCTCGCCCACCGTGAGCACGCTATTGTCTGGAGCAGGCGCGAGCGCGGCGATGCCTTTGCGGTCGTCTTGCCCTTGCAGCGTCCAAGTGACGCCGGCATCGCGGCTGACGAGCAACGTGCCAGACAATCCCGACACAACAAGCGTGCCGTCGGGTTTGCGCAAGCCGTCCGTAAGCATCGCGACCGTTCCCGTGTCGATGCGCGTCCACGTAGCGCCAGCATCGGCACTGCGCCAGAGATTGCCGCGGAGTCCGAATGCCAGAAGCACGTCGCCGTCGAGCGGCAAAAGGCCGTAAAACGAGCCATCGTACGGCGAGACCATTTGCGTCCACGTCGCGCCACCGTCCGCTGAGGTGTAGAGGTTGCCGGCCTCGGCACCAATATAGAGCCGCGAGCCTGCTGCCACGATGCGGTTCAGGTGGTAGTCGGGCGGCAACTCATCCTCGAACTCGTCTTCTGCGGCTGGCTTGTTAGACGACACCGCTGGCGCGGCTGGCGCCGTCACAGCGAATTTCGTGTTGGTCCACGTCTTGCCACCGTCCGTCGTCGTGAAGTACGTGCCGTACGCGCCGATCGCGATGCCGCGGCTGGCATCCGCGAACCACACGTCGAGCAACGGCTGCTGCGCCTCTGGCGCAAAGTGCGAGCGAGTCCAGGTCTCGCCGCCATCGGTTGAATTCAGAATCGTCTCGTCGTGCCCCACGGCCCAGCCGTTTTGCGCATCGGTGAAATACACCGCTGTGAGCATCGTGCGCGTCGGCACTTGCTTCGCTTGACGCCAGGTTCCGCCGTTGTCGTCCGACAGCAAGACGTGCCCGCGATCGCCCACGGCAACGAGGCGCGATCCGGCCACGGCAACATCGAGCAACAACGACTTGGCTGCGAGCGGCAAGATTTCCGCTGGCTTGTTGGACTCGTCGGTCGGATCGTTGGCGACATCTGCGACTGCAGCCGCCAGTAAGGTCGCTAACAACCCGCCGCCAACGACGGCGAGTCTCGTGGGTGCTATCACTCTCATGTGCTTCATCTCTGTCGTTACGCGCAGCACCGGCGCTGCGCCCGCGTTCCCCAAAAGAAAACGGGCCGGCTGATCGTCAACCGGCCCGTTTCCCACGCAGCGTGTGAGCGCTCGGCCTGCCGCTAGCGGACGCCGCGGCGCTGCAAGGCGCTCGGCTGGAAGTCCGTCGGCGTGACTTTCAAGGAGAAGTCATACGTCCGCGGCTCTTCGTTGTCGAGTCCCAGAGCGAGGTAACGGCCGTTCGACAGGTCGAACGTCGTCTCGAGCGTCGTCCACAAGGTCGGCACATCGTAGTAGTTGATCACGTGGCCTTCTTGCACGCGATACAGCTGGCCACGACGGTCGTAGCAATCGACCGCGAGGATGTGCCAGCTATCCTCATCCACGTACAGCGTACGGCGGCTGTACAAGTGGCTCTGCCCCGGCTTCAGCGTGGATTCCACCACCCACACACGATGCAGCTCATAGCGAGCCAGATCCTGGTTGATGTGGTTCTTGCTGAGGATGTCTTTGTACTTGACGGTGTTGCTGTGCAGCTTGTACGAGTTGTACGGCACCAGCATTTCCTTCTTGCCAACCAACTTCCAGTTGTAGCGCTCGGGGCTCCCGTTGTAGAGGTCGAGCTGGTCGGAGGTGCGCAAGTTGTCCGAGTTGGTGCCCGGATTGTCGAACGCCACGTTCGGCGCACGACGCACGCGGCGCTGGCCTGGGTTATAGATCCAAGCCTTGCGATTCTCGACCGACTGATCGAGCGTCTCGTGCACTAACAAGATTTCGCCCGCGAGGCGCGCCGGGGACGTCGTCTCTTGGATGAAGTAGATGATGATGTTGTTGAGATTGTCGCTCTTGGCGCCGGGCAAGCTGTACGGCACGTAGAACTCGTCACGCAGCCGCACCATCGTGTAATCGCCGCTCGCCGTCACGGGCGCTTGGCCAAAGATGCGCAAGGCCGCATCCGCGCGATACCGCAGGATGTGGTTCCAGAACACCTGTACGCCTTCGCTCGGGATCGGGAAGGGAATGCCCTCACCGGCGCCCGACACGCCGTTACCACCCGACGTCAGCTTCGCCGTCGTCGCGATCCGCTTCGTCGCATCGTAGATGCGTTGCGGGACCGCAGCGCTGCGGCGCGACGGATACACGATCATCTTGTAACTGCTCTTGTAGGTCTGCAGCAGCTTTTTGTGGCCCTCGGTGAGTTTGCCCGCGTGCTGCGCCATGTTGGCAGGCGTCACGGTGTAGAGCGGCTTATCGCTCGCAAACGGGTCTGGGTGGAACTGGCCGGGCTTGTAGTTCGGGAAGCCCGCCTTGGTGGGCGACGTAATGCCGCCATCCCAAGCCGGAATGCTGCCGTCCTTGTTACCTGCCTTCTCCGCGCCCAGCGGCGTGAGGTCGGCACCGAGCCGCGCGGCGTCTGCCGCCGAAATCTGCGCGTACGCCGGCACGAGCAACAAGCTCGCGACGACGCCCCACGCGCCTACTAACAACTTGCCAGGAGTCTTAAACATGTCGATCCCCTCGAATCCCTGACTGAATTAGAACGCGTACTTGACGGTCGCGGCCACGAAGTCGCGATCGTTGATGTCGTTGAAGCGGCCTGCTCCGCCGAACTTGGTCCACGACATGTCGACTTCCCAAGTGGCCTGCAAGTTAGCCGACACACCCAGTGTCAAGCCATAGCGGCCTTCGACGAAGTTACCGCCAGGGCCTGGCGTCGTACCATCGACGTCGTGCTGCCAGCTGAAGCGCGGCACCACGTTCCACGGCCCCACCGCGTTCGGATACTCGAGGCGGCCCGCAATGCGATAGCCCCAAGACATCGAGTCGGCGAAACGGTTTTGCGGCTCGAGCAAGTTGAGCGCCAAGCACGCGGCGGCCGTCAGGTTCGGGCAATGACGCCCGCGCAGCTCGTTGTTACCGCTCACCGACGTACCCGGCCCGTTGTAGCGCAAGCCACGGCCATTCGGCCCGCCGGCGTTCTTGCTCGGCAGGCCGTCGATGTAGGTTGCACCAAGCTCTGCAACCACCACCATCTGCGACGCTTTGAAGATATTGGCGAACGTCCTCGTGGCGGTGGCCTGTGCCTGCCACGTGTCGTGCAAGCCCCAGCCCTGGACCACTTGGTTCAAGCCATACGAGCCAAGCTGGCCGCAACGCGTCAGCGTCGCTGCCGCCGGAATACCTTCCGGACACGTTGTCGGCAACGGCGTACCACGTAATGCCGCGATGCCCTGCTCGAATGGCGTCAACGCAGCAAACAACAACTCGACGTCGTCGTACTGCAGCGGCACATCCTTGCGATAGGAGATTTCGCCCTGCAACGCGATACCGGACGCCTGCAGCTGCGTGTTGAACGACAAACCGATCAACTGAATGTCTTCCGGGAACTCGGTGAAGTACTGCGCCGTGATCGCGTACTCGTGCGCCGAAATATTGCCCGCTTGGCCCGCGACGTCGCCGCCGCCCAGCTGCGTGCGCGCACCGATCGTGGCGTACTCGGTTGCCCGAGCCAACGTGAGGTTGCCACCCGTGGCGGCCGAACGCGCCACGCCCAACTGCGCGGCCGTCGCGATCGCCGCTTGCAATGGCACGCCTGCTGCCAACGCTTGCGCTGCGGCGCCCACGGCGTTCAATGCGCCGAATCCATTGCCGAGACCGGCCTGCGTGCCGGTGCGACCGGAGATCAACGGCAAGCGGCTGTGGTAGTTCAAGAAGAACAAGCCGAACTCGGTACCGTTGTTGAAGCCCGGGGCATAGAACTTGAAGTTCACGCCAAACTGGCCACTATCGGACGCGTCGATCGTCGCGCCACGCTTCACGTTCTGGAAGTCGCTGATCAGCGAGCCGCCGAGCGGGCGGAAGTCCACGCCAGCGTCCGAAAACGCGCCGAAGCCAAGGATCACGCGCTCACCGCCCGTCACGGCGAAGTCGTTCGCGCTGAAATACGAGCCGGCCGGTTCCGGAACCGTGGGGTTCCAGTCCGTGATCACGACGGCCTGCGCCGAGAAATTCTCCGTCAGCTGAATGCTGAAGTTGACCATCTCCTGCGGCAAGAAGCCTTCCTTCAACTCAGAACCCGGCACGCGCAGCGCGGATACGTCGAAGTGGTTGATGACGTTCAGACCGTTTTGGATGAAGGTGCTTTCGCCCCAGCTAACCACTTGTCGACCGAGCCGCAATTCCGCCGGCATCGAACCAAGATCGAACTTGCCATAGACGAACGCGTCGAGCAGGCGCGTGTAGCTCTTGACGAGGTCCTGAGACCGCTCGTTCAAGCGCGTGCGTTCCGTGTCGTCCGCCGCGTCATCGAGCAACGCCGAACCGCGCACGAATGCGCCCATGTTCTTGTAGTTCAGCGACAACTCGCTCACCGCCTTGAAGGCGCGCGAGTACAGACCCGTGCCGTAGTTCAAATTGCCATCGTCGATATTCGGCGAGCGACCGCAACCGCCGTCCGCGACCGCCACCAAATCGCAATCGCGCGACTGGATGCGCCACGCCTGACCGTAAGACAGCGTTGTATCCCAACTGCCGGTGATGCTGCCCGACTCATTGCTGAAGTCGATGGCGTACACCGGGGCGCCTGCGGCCACGCCGCCCAAGGCTAACAACGCGGTGCAAATGCTACGGCTCCGCGCGATGTGCTTCATGCTCATGTAGATCCCCAAGATCGTTGTGTGATGGCGGCGGCGGGCAGTTCGACGAGGCGAATGCGGCGCACACCAAACCCTGTTGTATGCGGACGGTTGTTGTCACCGCGCGTCATGTAACCCCTCGAGTCGACCGTCGGCGCGGCTTAATGCGTCGCAGTATAGCAGCGGCCCGAGGCGCCAGCGGAAGGCCTCCCGGCTGTCGTTGCGGCGCAACAACGACTAGTGGTGGGTGACCTGCAAGATGCTGTGTCGAATCTGCTCGGACAGCACGATTTGGGCGTCCGCCGCCACGCGTTCCAGGACTTCGTCGAAGGCCAATTTGTTGCCTTCGGCCGAGCGAACCACCCCGCGTTCCCGAAGCAGATCGATGAAATTCTCGAATAAAGCCCGGTCGAAGAACTCGGGCGAGTTGAACCCGTACAACATGGTCATGCGCTGCGCGGCCAATTGGCAGCGTTCCTCGAGCGCACGCTGCGTGATCTGGCCACTGCCCGCCTGCATCAAGAGCGCAATCGCCAGGTAGTAACGCTCAATCACTTGCAGGGTCAGTTGCGCCAGCAACGACAGTTGCATCGCACCCGCCGACGCTGGCGGCGGCCGACTCCAGACGCTGCGATCGGGCGAGGGTTCGAGTACACCGTGCTCTGCGAGCGCTGCCAGGTACTGCTCGACCACCTTGGCGAGTTCCTCCTCACGCCACCGCAAGAAGAGTTCCGCGCCGATGTACGGGTAGACCCGCCAAGCGAGCCGCTGAATGTCTTCGGTTCGCATCGTTGCATTGCTGACGAACGCGCACGCGATCAACGAAGGCACCGCAAACAAATGCAGCACGTTGTTGCGGTAGTAGGCGCTCAACACCGCGCTCGTCTCAGTCATGCGTACGACGTCGCCTAACTTGTGCGCTTCCCGTTGCAGCATGCCGAGCGATTCACCGTACGCGACAACCTCGGCGGGGCTCAATGGCGTTACGGTGACGCGCTCACTATAGGGCACGCGCTGCGCAAGCGAGGCATAGAAGCCCACTTGACGCTGCAGGTCCTGCTCGACCATTGCGCTGCGCGGCGTCGCGAGCAAACTCAACGCTAACAAGTTGACGGGCGTAATGGCGGCAGCCGCGTTGATCCGTTGCATGATCGTGCCCGACAACTCGCTGACGACTGCGTTGATGCCCGGCAAGCGCGTGTCGTCATCGAACTTGCGCGTGCGCCAATCAGGCAAGTTCGCATCCAGCAGCGAGTCGAGCGCGATCGGCTCGCCGACGTTGACATTGACATGCCCGAACTTCTCGCGCAGCACGCGAATCGAGCGGATCAAATCGAGCACGCTTTCCTTTTTCTTGGGCGCGCCCGACAACTCGCTCACGTAGGTTTCTGCTTCGACGATCCGCTCGTAACCAAAGTACACCGGCACGAACACCACCGGTCGCACCGGATCGCGTAGGTAGCTGCGCACCGTCATCGACAGCATGCCCGTCTTGGGCTGTAGCAAGCGCCCGGTGCGCGAGCGGCCGCCCTCGATGAAGTACTCGATCGAATGGCCGCGCGCCATGATCGCCGCCAAATACTTCATGAACACAACCGTGTAGAGCGCGTTGCCGCCGAAGCTGCGCCGAATGAAAAACGCGCCGCCCTTGCGCAAGAAGCGCCCGACCACCGGAATGTTGAGATTGATGCCGGCCGCGATGTGCGGAATCGCATAGCCTTGCTTGTAGATCACGTACGACAGCAGCAAGTAATCCATGTGGCTGCGATGGCATGGTACGTACACGATCTCATTGCCCTCGGCCACGCGCGCGAGCGTTTCGGCGTGCTCGAAGTTGACGCCGTCGTACACGCGGTTCCACACGCGCGACAGAAAGCGCTCCATGAATTGCACGAATGCGTGTGAGTAGTTAGCCGCGATTTCTTCGGCGTACTTGCGCGCCGTTTTCAAGCCGTCGCGGCGCGCGATCTTCTTCTCGCGCGCTTCCTGGGCCACCACGGCCCGCACGGCGCGCGCGCGCAACACGCGCGCCACGATCGTGCGTCGATGCGACAAATCAGGGCCAATGCGGGTCGCGCGTTGCCGCCGCAACAGGCCGCGCAACACGCGCGCGACGCGTCGCGCCTGCGCCGGTGCCGCTTCGTCTTCGAGCAAACTACGGAGCGAAATCGGCTCGCCGATCTCGATCATGGTGTTGCGACCGTTGACGAGGACCGTGAAGAACTTGCGCACCCGCGACGTCAGCGTCCAGTTCTCGGCGAACAGCAGCCGCAGCCACGAGCCTTCTTTTTGCGGTGCGCGTCCCCAGTAGAGCGCCGTGGGAACCAAGGTAACGTCGAACTCGGGGTCGGCGCGGGCCGCCTCAATCATGGCGACCAAGAACGGCGGCGGCCGCAATTGCGGAGCGGCATCCCAAAAGCCGCGGCGCCGCCCGACATCGAAGCAAGCACGCCGGTCGGCGCGACGATTGGCAAGAATCCGACGCCGTAGCCGCGGTAAGCCGAGGGCTTCAATTGCGTTGGCGAGCACGGCGAGATCGGCCTCACTTTGCCGATCGAGCACGTAGCACACGCGTTGTGAGCGTGAGCTGAGACGTTCCGCCACGTCGTCGGGGCGCACGGTCGGACGCACCCAGAGACCGAGCAGCCAGCGAAGAAGCCACTCCATAGGGTCTGCGTTATTGCGCCTGTGTCATGCTGGGCGCGAAGTGTACCGGAAGTCATGCGGAGCGCAGGATGGGAACGGGATTCGCGCAGGCGAGGATCGTATTGACAGGGGCCTCGGAGGGCATCGGCCGCGCCTTGGCCTTACAACTCGCCTCAGCCCATGCGCATCTTGTCCTGGCGGCACGTGACGCCACACGACTCGAAGCGGTTGCCGCGGAATGCCGCACGCGTGGTGCCGTCGCCCATGTCGTGCCGACCGACGTCGCTGATACGACTGCTTCACAACGCCTGATTGATCGTGCTGTCGAGCTGCTCGGCGGCATCGATGTCTTGATCTTGAACGCAGGCATCACGATGTGGAGTCGCTTCGACGCACTCGAGGATCTCAGCGTTCTCGAGCGCATCATGCGCGTCAACTATGTCGGGCCAGCGGTACAGATTCACCGCGCCTTGCCAGCCCTGAAACAAGCTCGCGGGCTCGTCGTGGCCGTCGCGAGCCTTGCGGGTCTTACCGGGGTTCCCGAGCGCTCTGGGTACGCGGCGAGCAAACACGCACTCATAGGCCTCTGCGACAGCTTGCGAATCGAGCTCGCGGACACCGGCGTCGACGTCTGCGTGATCGCGCCCGATTTCGTCGTGAGCGAGATCCATCGTCGCGCTGTCGGCCCCGACGGCCGCGCGTTAGGTACGTCGCCGATGCAAGAGAGCCGACTGATGACTGCGGACGAATGCGCCGCGCGTATCGTGCGTGCCATCGAACGCCGCGAGCGGCTCGTGGTCATGTCGCTGCGTGGACGCGTCGGCCGCTGGCTCAAGCTCATCGCGCCAGCATGGGTGGATCGGCTCGCCGCGCGCGCGATTCGCCAACGACACTAAGCGCTCAACGCTTGCTGCTCGGCATGTCGAGGCCGAGCAGAAACGACTCGAACAGATAACCGATCACACGTAGTTGCTCGTGCAAGCGATGGCCGTCATCGAGCAGGTGCAGCGCGCAGCGATGGCGGCGGGCGAATTCGACACTTTGTTCGAACGGGATGACCTCGTCGCGCAGCCCATGCACGATCGACGTGGGGCAATCGAGCGGCGGATCGCGCAACGGTGGCAAGCCCGGCATCGTGAGGGCGGGGGCCATCAAGAAGACCCCCATCGCGTGCAGGTACGGTGCTGCCGCGACCGACACATAGCCGCCGAGACTCGAGCCCACGAGCACGAGATCACCGCCAAGATCCTTACAACTTTCGACCAGTTTGCGCACCCGCTCGCGCGGATCGTCGATGCCACGATAGTCGACCGATTCGATTTCATAGCCTTCCTGGCCAGCAAGGCGCGCGAGAGCACCGATCTTAGTGCCCCATGGGCCACTTTCTTGTCCGTGCGAAAAGACCACGTATCGATTCTTGTTCACGGTCGTCATTGTAGCGCGCTCCATCGGATCATCGGCCGCGTTGTCCGCGTCGCTCCAGGCTTGGCGCCCAGACGGCGGCATCCAGCGTCGTTTGTTCGAGCATCGGCAATCGCACGCGGTTGCGCACGACCGTGAGGCCCTCGCGTTGCAGCCGTCGTGCTTGCTCACGTGCTGGCGCACTGCCGGCCGCGAATGCAATGCGCCCCTGTGCGCCCGTGACCCGATGCCACGGCAAGCGTGCATCGCTGGTCGTTCGCAACACGCGACCGACGAGCCGTGCGCGACCCGGGAGGCCGGCGCGACGCGCAATCTCCCCGTAGCTCGCCACCGTCCCCCGCGGCACGGCCCGCACGGCTGCCAGGATCGCCGCTTCGCGCTCCGGCTGAGTTGTTAGTACAGCAGTGGCAGACATAGCGCAGGGCTCAAGAACCGACAGGGTTGCGATCGGGACCGCGACCAACGTAACGGACGATTGAGATACAGCGAACTCTAGATTACAGTTCCGGCCCTGTATCAGGGCTTGTCCTAGTCTAAGGCCGAACACTCCTTGCTCGAAGTTTCATGGCGCGAACCGCAGACGACGTAACATCCCTCCCTCGTCCTCAGATGGACTGGCTCACGATGACGCAGACGACGACAGTGGGTCCGGCGATGCGAGCCTGGCAGCGGCTCGGCAAGAGCGCGTGGGGGCGCTGGCTGTTCAGCCGCACGATCGCCCGCAAAGCCCCCTACTTCGGCACGATCCGCCCGCGCTTCGACGAACTCGCGCCAACCATTTGCCGCGTCTCCATGAAAAAGCGGCGCGCCGTGCAGAACCACATCGGCACCGTCCATGCGCTGGCGATGGGCAATCTGTGTGAATTGGCGGCGGGCATGTGCACCGAAGTCACGATCCCAATCGACATGCGCTGGATTCCACGCGGCATGACGATCGAGTACCTCGCCAAAGCGGAAACCGACGTTGCGGCGACTGCCCGGCTCGACAAGACCGAGTGGTTAGGCGCGCAGAATGTCGGTGTGCCCGTGAGCGTTACCGATACGCGCGGTCGAGAAGTGGTCCGTGCGGTGATCACGATGTACGTGTCGCCGCGGAAGTCGGTGTAAACCGCGGCGGGCTTATTCGTTCGCGGCGATGCCGCGCAAGATTGACGTCTCGATCTCGTCGGCCACGAAGGCCTGCGCCGTCGCCATGCGGTTCACGGACACGGGCTTCACCGTGGTGCCGCCGGCGAAGTGAGTCACCAAATAGGCGTGGAATTCGCCGGGTCGGGATGCGGCGAAGCCAAACAACAAATTCACGCGACCGGCCAACTCGACGCCCGGGCTATTGATTCGCTCATCGCAAATCACAAAGTAGCTTTCCTCGGCGGTGCGGCCGACGAATGCGCCTTCTTGGTACAAGCCCTCGAGAAAAGCCGACACTTGCGCGCGGGCCCGCGCCCACAGTGGCGCGGCGTTGTGCTCGAAAATCATCCATCGTGTGCCGCGCTCGATTGACGCGATCACACACAGTGCCAATCGACGGCTCGACAAGTACCGGAAATCCGACGCAGCAGCATTGCCCGCCGCCAACGTGCGCGGGCTCGCGGCCAGATGCGGCGGTAAGCGCACCGTCGAGAGTGCGTTGATACCCGCTGCAGCAAGTCGCTGCCGATCGGCGTCGCCGACCGTCACTGCGAGCTTGAGCCCGGGACGCAAAGCGGAGTCGTCCGCCTCGCTCGCCGACCACACGGGCCAGTTCTCATCGCCGCGCGAGATCAAGCCCGCTGCGGCCGCGCTCGAGCCGAAAGTTTCGAATCGGCCGCGCAAACGGTCGTACGCCGCAATCCGCGGAAAGAACATCGCCGCATCTTCACTGCGGAACGGCCACGTGCGCAGCCCATCGAGCGCCGCATGTGCCGAGTCCCAATGCGACGGCGGATCGATCAGCAACAGCGCATGACGCTCACGACAAATGCGCGTCGCGACCAACCAAGTCGCGAGGCCCACGTCGTGATCGCGTGTCAGCGGCGGAATGCACAGCAAGCCGAACTCGGGAATGCCGCGCAGCGCGAACAAACCCGTACCATCTTGCGCCGAGCCGATGACATCGTAGTCGCTCAAGGCGCTGCCATCGTGTCCATCGGGGTTCGAGAACACGTAGCCCACGACGGCGCCCGATGCTTGCGCTGGCGTGTGATCAGGCCGCACGGTCGGCACGGCGCCGATGACGCGCGCGAGACGGGATTCGGCCAACGCATCGGCGACGAACCGGCTCTCTCCCGGCACAACTGTTAGGCGTCGCAGGATCTCTTGGTCTTCGATCTGCTCCGACCCGGCCGAACGCACCCGCTGCAATACCAAATTGAATCGGTCGGGCTCGGTCGCAGCAATCCCGTCGTAATCAACCGAGGCGCGTAAGTATTCCCGCGAACCCGGCCAAATGGCGCGCAACTGGAGCGCGCCATGCCCGGCTGGCAACGTGAGGCTCGGCGGTTGTGCTCCATTCACGACGCGCACAATCACCGCCACGCGCCCGCCGTTCTCGAAGTATTGCTCGACGGCGTAGCTCAGCATCGACGGTTGCCACAAACCACCGAACACTTGGCTGTACTCCGCAAAGCTGCGGACAGTGATCGGTTGGCTAACAGGGCCTTTGAGAGCGCGCCCGATAAAGACAGTGATGTTGGAGGCCACGCGACGAATGGCGTGTCCTGGTCCGTCGTGTTCAGCGACGCTGATGCCGTAAAGCGTTGGCTCGGCCAATGGGGTCCCTACGCGAGATCGCGGCGGAATCTACCATAATTACGTTGCGCTGCATCACCCACGATCTCGCCACAGGGGTACATCGCGCGACTTGAACAGTGGAATGAGGATCGCGCCGGCGATGAAACCGCCGATGTGCGCGCCCCATGCGACCCCGCCCTGACTACCGCCGGCCTGCGCGGCTTGTGCCGCCGCCACGCCGCCCATCACTAACTGGAACACGAACCAAGACGCGAGCACCCACACCGCCGGAAAACGCCCGATCTGCACGATGATGAAGCCGAGCGGCAAACCGAGCAGCACACGCGCTTTGGGGAACAGCAACATGTAGGCGCCCAACACGCCCGAGATTGCGCCACTCGCACCGACCATCGGAATGGTCGACGCCGGGTTCGGCAGCGCTTGCGCCATCGCTGCAGCGATTCCACACAAGAGGTAGAACGCGACGAAGCGACCATGTCCCATCGAGTCCTCGATATTGTTGCCGAAGACCCAGAGGTAGAGCATGTTGCCCGCGAGGTGCAGAAATCCGCCGTGCAAGAACATGGACGTGAGCACCGACGCCGTGGGCGGCACCCATACCAGTTCGCTCGGCAGCGTTTCGCGCCCGAACAGCACAGCCGGAATCAATCCGAGCGCATAGGCGATGCGATCGGCGCCGCCCGGCCCCGTAAACCAGTGCTGCCACAGGTAGATGAGCACGCACAGCACAATGACTGTCACGGTGACGATCGGCTTGAGCGTCGTCGGATTGTCGTCGTGGAGCGGGATGACCATGCTAACGACCCGGCAACACGATGGCGTCGACCGTCTGCGCGGCGATCGGGTGGTAGTTAGGTCGCGCCCGCTGGTAGATTGCCCGAGCACGCGCGGCTCCCGCCGGGGTGCGCATGAGCTCCGTGTAGAGCGGCGTAATCAAGCGGCGGCGGCCGATCGTTTCGAGGTAGGTTGCGAGGCGCGGATACGCAGCGCTGTAGTCGTTGCGAATTGCGACGCGCAACCAGTAGTGAGCGATCTCGGCGTTGCCGGTCTCGGTCAGCTTGAAGGCGGCATCGAGCTCCGTGAGCTTCGCCAGCGCGACGCGCTTCGGGAGGCCATCGAGAAAACGCACCCATTCCTGGGTGGTCCAGTCGGCGGCGGGCAAGCTGGCGGTCGTGCGCTGACCGCGTAGCCACTGCGCGCGCAGCGTGTTGACGCGCTCGAACGCATCGGACTGCGGTAGCGCTGCGAACGCGGGCAAGCCGGGGCCGCGCACCCATGCGTCGATCTCCGCCGGCGTGACTTTGCCCGGCGCTTTGTCGATCAGCTCAGCCTGCAGATACTGCAAGAACTGCTCCGTCGTGACGCTCGTGAACGCGAACCTGTCGAAGTAGCGCCGCAAGAACGCCTCGAACGCGTCACGACCAAAACGCTGTTCGAGCCAGCCGAGGAACAACCGGCCTTTCTCGTACGGCACCTGCGAGAACGCATCGTCGGGATCGCGGCCACGCATGTCGACCGCTAACACGGTATCGCGCGGCTCGAGATCGACCATGTCGCTCCGCAACTGCTCCAGTCCTAACACGTCCTCCATCGCGTGCCGACGCTCGCCGTACAGTGCGAGCATGATCCGGCGCTCGAGAAACACGGTGAAGCCCTCGTTGAGCCACGCGTCGTTCCAAGTGGCATTGGTGACGAGGTTCCCGGACCACGAATGCGCGAGCTCGTGCGCAATCAGCGAGACGAGGCTGCGGTCCCCGGCAATCACGGTCGGCGTGATGAACGACAGCCGCGGGTTCTCCATCCCGCCGAACGGAAACGACGGCGGCAAGATCAGCAAATCGTACCGACCCCAACGATACGGCCCAAACAACTGCTCGCTCGCGACGAGCATGTTCTCGACGTCGGCAAACTCGTTCGCCGCCGCCGCAACGACCGGCGCCTCAGCGAACACGCCGGTGCGCGGACCGATGGCGCGAAATTCGAGCTGCCCCACGCCCAACGCGAGCAAATACGCTGGAATCGCTTGCGGCATTTCGAAGCGATATACGCCATCGCCCGCCAGTTCGAGCGAGTTGTTAGCGCTCATCACGGCGCGCATCCCAGGCGGCACACGGATCGTCGCGTTGTAGGTGAAGCGCACTTGCGGCGAGTCCTGCACCGGAACCCAGCTACGTGCGTGAATGGCTTGTGATTGCGTGAACAGGAACGGCGCCATCTTGGTCGCCGTTTGTTCGGCTGGCACCCACTGCAAGCCCGACGCCTCGGGCCGCGACTGATACGACACGCGCAGCTGGAACTGCTCGTTCTTTCGCTCCGGGTTCTTTGGCTCCGGGCTCGTGAGCTCCGGCGGCAAAGTAATCGCGAGTGCGCTCCCCAACGCGTCGTCGCGGTCGCCGAGGCGGAAGGTGAGCGGCACGAGATCGCGCGGCCCGCGCATCCACCATACGGCACGAATCGTTAGATCGCGCGTGTCGAGAATGACCGCGTCCGCCGGTGCCAAGCGCTTGAAGCGCAGATCGGCAACGCCGGACAAACGTTTGGCGTCGAAGAACACCTGCAGCTCGAGGTCGAGATGCGTCAGCCGAAAGGCGTCGGTGTTCGCGAGCGTGTGATAGTCACGACCGAGCGACGCAAGATCCGGCGCCGTGGCGGGCGTCGCTGCAAGCGACACGCTGCACGCACAGCACAGCACGAGAATGAACCCTGGAACGAGCGCGCGAGTCTTCATGGGCGGCACTTTAGCGCGCCGCACCAAGAGACGGGGCTCGAGTTATGGGGCGGTCGGCTTCGCCTGGCCGGCAGGCGCACCTGGCGACTGCGGATCGCGATCGGTCAGCAATTCTTGGAACGTGGCCTCGTCCACCGGCAAATCGCTCTTGCCATCCCACGTGGCACCGCGCGGTACTTGATTGCGCACGCGCGGCGCAGCCGCGACGACTTGCTCGAACGACGCTTCGCCCGCCGAAATCGGCACCGGAATGCCTCGCGGCGTGTGCGCGAGCTTCGACACCGTCGCCCAGTCCACCGACTCGTTGCGCTCCTTCAACTGCTTTTGGATGCGCTCTGCCAGCGAACGGGATAGCAACTTCACCTGTGCCTTCTTCCAATCGCGCGGATCGTCTTCGAGTACGTCGAAGGCCTGCAAGTGCAGCTGACCATCGTGCCAGCCAAATACGAACGGCTGATTCACGACATTGACCTTAGTACCGATCGGCACGATCTCGAACACGTGCGCGATGTCTTCGGGGAACAGACGAATGCAACCATGGCTGGAGCGCAAACCCACGCCCGCCGGCTTATTCGTGCCGTGGATCAGGTAACTCGGCCAGCCGAGATACAGCGCGTGCCGACCCAAGGGATTATCGGGTCCCGGGCCGACGACCGCTGGCAGCTCTTCGCCATTCTTGCGGTGTTCGGCGCGCACCGACGCGGGCACGGTCCACTTCGGATCCTTTTGGCGGCGCGTGATCTTCGTCGTGCCGATCGGTGTCGCCCAACCCACTTTGCCGATACCAATCGGATAGGTGTAGACGACCTGCTTGCCATCTTTGTCGCGCGGCGCGAAGTAGAAGAAACGCATCGCCGCGATGTTGATCACCACACCTTCGCGCGGGGCGTTGGGCAGGATGAAGCGTGTCGGCACCACGATCTCACGGCCCTCTCCGGGCACCCACGGGTCGACGCCCGGGTTGGCGCGCACGATCTCCTCGTAGCCCACGTTGAAGCGGCGCGCGATGTCGGTGAGTGTGTCTTCCTTCGTTGCTGTGGTGACCTGCACCACGCCGACAATGTCTTCGTCGCTCGAAGTCAGCTCGAAACGCTGAGTTGCGATCGGCTCGGGAGTCGTAGGCACCACCGGCGCTTCGACGACCGGCTCGCGCTTCTTGCCCCATAGCGGACGATCACCGACGAGCGAGCAACCAGCCAACGACGCGGTCAGCGCCGCAATCGCCATCCATTTCAACGCGGAGTGGGAACGGTACATGTGTCGATTATGGCATTGCGGTGACAGGGATCGGACTGTCTGCAAATGGCTACAGTAGGATGGGTTGGTTCGACAGCTCGTTGCGATCGCCGCCCGCATTCGGAAAATGTTTCGCTAACAACTCGCCCGTACGACGTACGCCGAGCACCGAACCTTCAGCGAAGCGCCCCTCGCGGAACAGCGCTTCCATCTCGCGGCAGACCGCCTGCCACTCGACGTCGCTCACACGCGCGGCGATACCCCGATCGGCGACGATCTCGACATCGCGATCGGCCATCAATATGTAGATCAACACGCCTGCGTTCTGCGCGGTATCCCACACGCCGAGATGGCCGAAAACCTGCAGGGCACGTTGCCGCGGCGTGACGTCGTGCCACAGCTCGGGCAAGTCGAGCGCAGTCTCGACCGCGAAACGAATCTCACCCGCGTGCTGCGCCTCCACAGCGCGAATAGCGTCTTCGATCTGCTGCAAAACGCTGGGTGTGAAATGCCGCCGCGTGCCGAATTGCGTCGCCATGAAGTGCTTGAGTGCCCGACCGAATTGCATCGTGTGCTCCTGCGCCTACCAGCCGCCGGAGGCCCCGCCGCCTCCGAAGCCACCGCCACCGCCGCCGCCAAAGCCACCACCACCAAAGCCGCCGCCCCCGAAACCGCCGCCACCCCATCCGCCGCTGCGCCAGCCGCCCCGATGCGGCCGACTCGACCAGCGCCCGCCGCCCAGCGTGCTCATCACGAGTGACGCGAGGAACGCGACGAAACCGGCGGCGATCGAAATACCGAGCAGCGAACTGATGATCCAGACAATGCCGCCCGTGGCGCCGCCGGTCACGAGGCTACCCAGCGCGCGACCGAAGATCGCGCGGAAGATCACGGAGGCCATCACCACTGCGACCAGCAGGAAAGGCAGCAGATCGACGATGCGAGGTGTGGTCTGCCACGATTGATCCGGCGGCGGTAGCGGCTCGCCATCGACGAGCCGAATCATTTGCTCGACGCCTGCGTTGATACCACCGTAGAAATCGCCCTGCTTGAACAGCGGCGTGATGGTGTCGGCGATGATGCGCTTGGAGGCGATATCCGTGAGGACTCCCTCAAGTCCGTAGCCCACCTCGATCCGCAGGCGCCGATCGTCTTTGGCCACGATCAGGATCGCGCCGTCGTCCTCTTTCGCGCGGCCCGGCTTCCACGCCTCGGCGAGACGAATGCCGAACTGCGCGATGTCCTCAGGCTGTGTGGTTGGTAACACCAACACCGCGATCTGCGAACCTTTGCGCGCTTCGAACTCCGCCAAGCGCTGCTCGAGCGACGCTTGCTGCTGCGCCGTGAGCGTGCCGGTCAAATCGGTGACTCGCGCCTCGTACGGTGGTAGCGCAACGAGCCCCTGGCCCCACAAGAGTGGAGCCCAGAGGCTCGCCACGACCAGCGCGGCAAGACGCATGGCCACGGTCCGCATTCTAATGGCCTACGACTTGTTAGTTGCTAGGGGCAGGTGCTGGCTCGGCCGCAGGCGCCGGGGTAGGCGCTGACGGCGTGTTGAAGTCGACCGCAGGCGGCTTCGCGATCGCGGCTTCGTTCTCCACCGTGAAGTTCGGCTTCACTTCGTGGTCGAACATCATGGCCGTGAGGTTCGTCGGGAACTTGCGCACGGTCACGTTGTACGCCTGCACGCTTTCGATGTAGCGATTGCGTGCGACAGCGATCCGGTTCTCGGTGCCTTCGAGTTGTGCCTGCAACTCGCCGAAGCGCGCATCGGACTTCAGGTCCGGGTAGTTCTCGGTCACTGCTAACAACGACTTGAGCGCCGCCGACAGTTCGCCTTGCGCAGCCTGGAATTTCTTGAACGCCTCAGGGTCGTTCAGCAACTCGGGCGTGAGCTGGATCGTGCCGACCTTCGCGCGCGCTTCCGTGACGCCGACGAGCACGCTCTGCTCCTGCGCTGCGTAGCCCTTCACCGTCTCAACGAGATTTGGGATCAAGTCCGCGCGCCGCTGATACTGGTTCACGACTTCGGACCACGCCGCGGTGACGGCCT
The DNA here is from genome assembly GCA_964444835.1 of uncultured Steroidobacteraceae bacterium. Lineage (GTDB taxonomy): Bacteria > Pseudomonadota > Gammaproteobacteria > Steroidobacterales > Steroidobacteraceae > CADEED01. The sequence continues at coordinate 40,605 of CAYUIT010000019.1, read as the reverse complement.
CGTCCTGGGTCTGTAACGTGTTGTAGCCGCAGCCCGTCAAGAGCACGCTGGCCATCAGTGCGGCAGCCGCCGCAGTCCATTTACGCATTTCACCCTCCATCGCGCGTCACCCCTGACGGCGTCTTTGTGTCACGAATTCTGACACGCTCAGCGGGCCACACGGTACGCAACGCGCACGCGAGCCCACACGCGATCGATCAATTGGGTGTTTTGGTACGGTTTTCAAGGGCCAGCGACTGCGCAGCCGTGCCAGCCAGCTCCACCGTCGCGACGAGATTCGACTCCAATGGCGCCAGCGTCGCATCGCCGGCCGACAGCGCAACGTAGATGGCCCGCGCGATCCGTACGCCGTTGCCGGCGTAGTTCTGTGCCGTGGCTGCCGGATCTGCCAACGTGGTTGTGTCGAGCGCGCCTGCCGGCACGATCAACTCATGCAACTGCGGGCGGTAAAGCACATTCACGGAGTACGCAGGCACTTCCCACGTCGCCGGATCGACCGGTGCATCGATCCGGCGCACGCGTTGCGTATGCTGGAACTCTGCGGTGCGCCGCAGATTGCCGATCAGATCCGTCGCACTGACAACCAGGCCGACGTAGTCACGCCCGACGCGCGGCGCACCGACTTGCAACGCCAGATTGGCGAGCCGCGCGCGCAGACGCGCTCGCGTCGCATCGCTGAGCCAAGTGGCTTGTTGCACGCTCGTTTCGCACGCCAACAACACGTCATCGACGAGCCGCTGCGCGTTCGCGCGAGCGGAATCGCTCAGTTGCCGGTCGGCGTAGGCGTCGCTCAACACCGGTCCGAGCGAACGCTCGATCTCGCGCAGCGCTCGCAACGACCGCGGCAGCGGCGCGGCGGCCCCGGGCCACTGCGAGTGGAACTCCGCATGCAATCGAGCCAAGGGCTCCGGCAGGTGCGGCGCGTAGTGATCGAGAAGCCGGAACTTGAAGTAGGCACGCCAATCCGCCACTGGCACGGTTCTCACTAACAACCCGAGCCCGAACACGAACGTCGGTTGTGCCACGTAGACCTCAGTGGCGGGCAGCGCCGCGCCAGCGAAGAATTGCGGCCAATCCATCCCTGCCGACAAGGTCTGCAGCTGCGACAGTCCGAGTCGGCCTTGCGTGGCGAAATCGGCAAACGGGCGCGGCCACGCCGGACTGGCGGCTGCGTTCTCGTGGTAGTTAGCCAGGCGCGTCTCCAGCGCCTCGATGCGCATGGCGGCACTCGCCGCCTCGGCATGGCCCCCACGCGCCAAGAGTTGCTCGAGGTACGTGAGGAAGCGCGCGCGAACAGCGCTGTAATGCGCGTCTGGACTCAAGTAATACTCTCGGCCCGGCAGCGTCAGGCCGCCTTGCTCGAGCGTCGCCGCATAGCGAGTCGCCAGGGATGGATCGGGCGCTACCTTGATCGCCAGCGCGCTCGGTACGCCGCTGCGTTGCACGGCGCCGAGGTAGCGGGCGACATCGGCCGCCGTGCGAAGCGCGTCGATCCGTCCGAGTTCGTCGCGCAGCGGCGCAAGCCCTTGCGCATCGATCCGCGCTTCGTCCATGTACGCCCGGTAGAAATCACCTAACAATTGAGGCGCGGAGCCACGCGCGGGCTCAGCGTCGCGAGCGGCAGCCTGCACGACCTCGAGCAACTGCACGTCGGCACCGCGCGCGGCCGCAGATGCGCCCACGAGGCCCAGCGCGACCAGACAACTCGTTCGTACCCAGCGTTCAAACACGCTCGCGCTCTCCTCGCCCAGCACGTAGCGGGGCAAAAAAAAGCCCCAAGCTTTGTAGGCTCAGGGCTCTAGAAGGCGGACTTTCGATGAAGGGAAGGAAGTCCGCTAGGGGATTCAGTGCACGCGCGATAACTGCAAAATCCGAATGTCTTCGGCCTCGATCTCGAAGTTCGTCGCGAGCAGCGTGCGCAACTCGGAAGAACCGCGCGTATGCGCGAGCGGCCGGGTCAACTCGACGACGCCACTCCACTCCCGAGCGTGGCGGGCCTCATCGGCCTCAGCTACGAAGTGCGTGTAGTAACGTGCGCTCATGGGAAAAATGCTACTGAACGCCTGCGAAATTCTCTGTGAGGCGGGCCACACATCGGGCGACGTTGCTTGCCGCCGCCGTGAGAACCGCGTCACGAATTTCCGTGTCGCTGGGCAATCGGTAAAAATGGCGCGCCTATGAGCCGCTACGCACCGCCCAGCCGCCCGGGATCGCAGTTCATTACGCCCGCTGGCGCCGCCCGGATGCGGCAGGAACTCGACGAGTTGTGGCGCGTGGAGCGGCCCCGCGTCACGCAGGCCGTGTCCGAGGCGGCCGCACAAGGCGACCGCTCGGAGAACGCGGAATACACCTACGGCAAGCGGCGCCTACGCGAGATCGATCGGCGCGTGCGCTTCTTGCGCAAGCGGCTCGACGGCATGGTCGTCGTCGACAAACCGCCGAGCAACGTGCGGCGTGTGTTTTTCGGCGCGTGGGTGACGCTCGAGGACGATGCCGGCGAGCAGTTCCAATATCGGATTGTCGGCCCCGACGAGTTCGACATGCACGCCGACTACATCAGCATGGATGCGCCGCTCGCGCGCTCGCTGCTGGGCAAATCACTCGACGACGAAGTGCACGTGTCGCTGCCCGCAGGCGAGCGACGCTACGTAATCGTCGCGATCCGCTACGACAGCGCGACTACACCCTGACGTTCTTGAATTGCCAAGGGTCCGTCTTGTCGATGTCTTCCGGAAAGAGCCGCTCGCGCTCGTGCAGCGGCGTCCAATCAGTGTACTTGCCCACGACGGGCCCGAGGTACGGCATGCAGATCTCGAGGTTGCGCTTGTAATCCATTTCGTCCGGCTCGACGAGGCCGGCATTCGGATTCTCCATCGCCCACACGACACCCGACAGCACGGCAACGGTCACTTGCAAGCTGGTCGCGTTGTTGAATGGCGCAAGCTTGCGCGCCTCGTGGATCGACAACTGCGAGCCGTACCAGTAAGCATTCTTTTTGTGGCCGGCGAGCAGCACGCCCAGTTCGTCGATGCCTTCGACGATTTCGTCCATCAAAATCCGCTTCCGATCTTGTAGCACCCAATTGCGCCCCGCGAACTCGTGTAACGACACAACCGCCGAATCGCTCGGGTGATAGGCGTAGTGCACCGTGGGTCGATACACAACCTGCGAGTTCTCGCGCACGGAGAGGTAATCGGCGATCGAAATGGATTCGCCGTGCGTGATGCAAAACCCATGGAAGTGGCCCGCGAGCGGCGTCCAAGTGCGCACGCGCGTCGCCGCACCCGGCTGCATGAGGTAGATCGATGCATTGGTGCCGAAGTCGTAGCGCTTGCCGTCGCGCGGGAAATTGCGCTCGTGTGTGCCCCAGCCAAGCTCACACGGTTGCGAGCCTTCGCTGACGAAGCCATCGACCGACCAGGTGTTCACGAATTCGTTGAACTCTTTCGGCTTGACCGAGAGCTGTGTATCGCGCTCGGCGATGTGAATCACTTTGACACCGAGCTTGCGTGCGAGCTGGCCCCACTCATCGCGCGTCTTCGGGTCGCCTGCGTCGACGCCACTGTCCGTGGCAATGTTGAGCATCGCCTTTTTGACGAAGTGGGACACCAAGCCAGGGTTCGCGCCGTGCGTCAGGACCGCTGTCGGCGCGCGCGGATTGTTAGCCCGCAATGCCAACGCTTCCTCGCGCAGCGCATAGTTCGTGCGCCGCGCGTGCGCGATCGTCGCGTCGGTGTACCCGCCTGGCCATGGCTCGATGCAAGTGTCGAGGTACATGGCGCCTTTCTCCCACGCGAACTTGATGAGCGCGATGCTCGACACGTCGACGGAGACGTTCAAAATGAAGTCGCCGCGGCCGACGATCGGATCGAGCACCCGCCGCAAGTTTTCGCGCGTGAGGGGCTCCTTGATGTACTTCACGCCAAACGAGTCGGCGCAGACGCGGCCCGCGTCGTCCGCCGTGACAATGACGATGCGTTCTTTGGCGATACCGATGTGACGCAAGATGAGCGGCAAGACTCCCTGGCCGATGCTGCCGAAACCGATGAAAACGATCTTGCCGGGAAACTCGACGTGCACTTTGTGCGTCATGATTTTGGGACTCGCTGGTAAAGCCGAATTCGGGCGCAAGGGTAGCAACGCGCGCCGCGACTTGCCACAGTGCAGCCGAAACGCATTGTCGCGAGCGCTCCGCGCGGCGAAAATGCGACCGGGATTCCATCGCGGCGGCTCATATCATGAAGCACTATCACACCCTCATTGAAGCGCAGGAACTCGCCGCGCACGCGCACGACCCACACGTGGCGCTGCTCGATTGCCGCTTCGATCTCGCGCAACCCGCATGGGGCGCCGCGCAGTTCGCACTGGGACACATCCCGCGTGCGCAATACATCGATCTCGATCGCGATCTCTCGGGGCCAAAAACCGCGGCCTCGGGTCGGCATCCGCTGCCGGCACCTGAAGCGCTCGCCACCACGCTCGGCAGGCTCGGCGTGGGCAACGATTCGCAGGTCGTCGTGTACGACCAAGGCAATTCGATGTACGCGGGGCGCGTGTGGTGGCTGCTGCGCTGGCTCGGACACGCTCGCGTCGCCGTCTTGAATGGGGGGCTTGCGGCGTGGGTTCGCGCTGGCGGCACCGTCACCACTCACGTCGAAACACCGCCTCTGAAGCAGTTCGTGGCACGCGTGAGCGTCGGCGCAGTCGCCACCACTCAAGAGGTGGAAGTGCTGCGCACGAAAACGCGCGAGTTGTTAGTCGACGCACGTGGCGCCGATCGCTTCGCCGGCCAGAACGAGACCATCGATCCCGTCGCCGGGCACGTGCCCGGGGCGGTGAATCATCCATTTGTCCGCAATCTCGGGCCCGACGGGCGTTTTCTCTCCAAAGACGAACTGCGCACCGCTTGGCTAACCACTCTGGGAGCGCACTCGCCTGCAGCGGTCGTCGCCATGTGCGGCTCCGGCGTCTCCGCTTGCCATAATCTCCTCGCGCTCGAGCACGCCGGACTGCACGGGGCACGCCTGTACGCAGGATCGTGGAGCGAGTGGATCCGCGATCCAGCGAGACCGGTCACCACCTAACGCGGTGCTTGGCGAGTAGGCGCCGACTGCAGCAGCGGTTCCGTGGCCACTCGACCGCCTGCTTCGAGAGTCTCGGTTTACGAGCTGTTGAGCCCGCCGAGCTCCGGCGTCAACGCGCGCCGCCGATGCCTTAGACAAGCCCATTTTTCCTCCTCATCGGCGCGCGTAGCCGGAGCGAGGGGATGCCGCAAAAGGCGAGCGAGTCCGCGAGCCGCCTTTTGCGATGCGCGGGCGACCCAGCTCGTAAACCGAGACTCTCGAAGCAGGCCGCAGCGCGACGGCCCCAGGAACGCAGCATCAGTCATTTACTTACCAGCGCTATTTGATATGGTGCGCGGCATCTGAAGAGTTCACCTGTGGCTGGCGCTCGCGCGCCGGCCATTTGCATTTAGAGGCAGGGAAAATCGTGGCAGCAGATCCGAACGTCGTCGCCAATGGATCCACTCGCAAGAGCGCCCCCGCAGTGGCGTGGAGCACCGAGGATTCGGCCGAGCTCTACCAGGTCAAGGCATGGGGCAAAGGGTATTTCGCGATCAACGAAGCCGGCCACGTCGTCGTGCGACCGAGCATGGACACCACCCGCGAGATCGATTTGTTTGAGGTGGTACAAGGCCTCAAGCAGCGGGAGCTGACGGCCCCGGTCGTCGTGCGCTTCTCCGACATTCTGGCGCATCGTTTGAAGCACTTGCACGACGCGTTCGCACAAGCGATCAACGAGAACGATTATCAGAATCGTTACACGGCCGTGTTCCCGATCAAGGTGAACCAGCAGCGCTTGGTCGTCGAGGAGGTGTACCGCTACGGCAAACCGTTCGGTTTCGGCCTCGAGGTCGGCAGCAAGCCGGAATTGCTGTCTGTGATGGCGATGACCGAGGGCTCGCCCGACCGCTTGATCATTTGTAACGGCTTCAAGGACGACAGCTACATCGAAGCCGTCATCATCGCCACCAAGCTCGGTCGCACCATCATTCCGGTGGTCGAAAATTTCTCCGAGCTACCCCTGATCCTGAAGCACGCGGAAAAGTACAACGTGCGCCCGCGCATCGGCGTGCGCGTCAAGCTCGCGAGTGAAGGCTCGGGCAAATGGCGCGATTCGGCGGGCGACAAATCGAAGTTTGGCTTGTTCATCACCGAGATCCTCGAGACGGTCGAGATCTTGCGCGAGAAAGGCATGCTCGATTGCTTGCAGCTCGTGCATTGCCATCCGGGAAGTCAGCTGCAAGACATTCGGCGCGTCAAAGACGCCATCAACGAACTCGCGCACGTCTTTGCCGAACTCAAGTTGTTAGGTGCTGGCCTGCAGTACATCGACATCGGCGGCGGCCTGGGCGTCGATTACGATGGCAGCGGCACGAATTTTTCGTCGTCGATGAATTACACGCTGGATGAGTACGCCAACGACGTTGTGTACCGCATCGCGAGCGTCTGCAACAAACGCGGCATCCCGCATCCGATGATCGTCAGTGAATCGGGCCGGGCCATCGCCGCGCATCACAGCGTGCTGATCTTCAACACGTTGGGCTCCTCCAAGCTCGATCAATTCAAGGTCACGGGTCGCGAAGACCAGGACTTCGCGGGCAAAGAGCTGCCGCAGCCGGTGCGCGATCTGCTCGACGCTTACCGCACGGTCAACGAGCGCCGCGTCGTCGAGTGCTACCACGATGCGATCGGCGCCCGCGATCAAGCGCTGCAGATGTTCAATCTCGGCTTGCTATCGCTCGAGATGCGCGGCGTCACGGAGCGGCTCTATTGGGCCACCTGCGCCAAGATCCGCGACCTCACCCGCAAGCTCGATGAAGTGCCAGAAGAGCTCGAGGAGCTCGAGTCCATTCTGTCCGACATCTACTTCTGCAATTTCTCGGTGTTCCAGTCGCTGCCGGATAGCTGGGCGATCGATCAACTATTCCCCATCATGCCGATTCATCGCTTGACCGAGCGCCCGACGCGCACGGGTGTTCTCGCCGACATCACCTGCGACTCCGACGGCAAGATCGATCGCTTCGTGAGCCTGCGCGACGTGAAACGCACGCTCGAGCTGCATGCGATCACCGAGCACGACGAGTATTACCTGGCGGCCTTTTTGGTCGGCGCCTACCAGGAGACGCTCGGCGACCTGCATAACTTGTTCGGCGACACGCACGTGGTCCATGTGCGCTTCCACGACGATGGCGGTTGGTGGATCGAGGAAGTCGTCAAGGGCGACACGGCTAACAAGGTGCTCGAGTACATGGAATACGACGTGGCCGACTTGCATCCGGCCATGGCGCGCGACTGCGAGCGTGCGGTGCGCGAAGGCCGCATGAGCGTGGCCGAGTCGCAATCGATCAAGCGCTTCTACGAAGGCGAGCTAAACGGCTACGCCTATCTCGAATAACTCAGAGCACCACCGCCCATGTCCAAGTTCCTGGCCGAGTTCGACTGGAAGATTTTTGCCGTGGTTTTCGGCACCGTGTTCATGGCTGAACTCGGCGATAAAACGCAGCTCGCGACCATGCTGTTCGCCACGAAGCGCGAGTTGTCGCCGATGGTGATTTTTCTGGCGTCGGCCGCGGCACTCGTCGTGGCGGCCGCCATCGGCGTGTTGGCGGGCACGTATCTCGCCAAGTACATCAACACGCGCTATCTGTCGTTCGTCGCTGGCATCGGCTTTATTGTGATCGGCGCATGGACGCTGTGGGCGGCCGCGAAAGGCTGAGCCTCACGCTCGGCTCAGCAACCACTGCAGCGCACCGCTACCCGGGTTGCGCACGACGAGCCCACGACGACGACCGAAGCCCGGGATTTCAAGTTCGGTCGGGGTCGTGAGGCCGCTCGCGCCGACGTCTCGACACGCCCAATACGCCGCGCCGATGTCCGCCACCTCGAACACTTGCGCGAGGTAGCCACGGTTCGGCGCATGTGCCCGGTGCGAGAGATCGATGCATTGCTCGAGATAGTTCAGCGGGTATGACAGTGCGAGCTTGCCGAACATGTGATTGCCTTGCATGAAGGTCACCCGCGTTCGCGCCTCCGTCGGCAAACGCAGGAACGCATTCGTCGCCGGATGCGCGAGCTCCTCGTCGATCAACACGCCCATGTGCAGCACTCGCTCGTAAAAGGCCCGCGCACGCTCTAAGTCGCGCACGACATGCGAACTCGTCACCACGGGCGTGAAGCCGCAGCGTGTCCGCCCGTGCGCGGCGACGTATGCGCGCATCTGGCCGATCCGCGTTTGCGGATCGGCGGTGGCGAGTTCGACGAAATTGATGGCCACACCGTCGGGGCCATCAAACAGCACTTCGATCGGCGTGCCGACGCCAGGCGTCATCGTATGTTGCGTCGGCTCGGTCCAAAACTCGTACCCCAAGGCACGGAACGCGGCCGTCGCGGCTCGGATGTCCTCGGTATAGAAGTTCAAATTGCTGAGCCCGACCGCTTGGGAGTTCGAATATGGATGGATACGCTCAGCAAGCAGCGTCTGTCCCGACGTGTCTTGAAACTCCAGCAGCAGAATCTTGCCCACGGGGCAATTTGCGGCGCTCAATAAACAGGCGCGCGCTGTGATCGGTACGGCGCTCGCCGCCAGCACCGCGAGCGAGGGATCCTGCCACTGCACGATCGGCCCCGCGTCGAACCCCAACCGCTCGCAATAGAACTGCTGGGTCGCTGCCAACCGCTCACAGCTCAGAACCGCAGCCGCGAGCGGACTACCCTGCGTTGCAACGATCTGCGCCATTCACTTCGGTTTCCTCTGATGGGAGAAGGGTGCGAGCACCGCTATTGAGCCCGCCATATCGTACTCGCATACTCGTACACTGCATCCGTACTCCGATCACGAGGGATCTTCATGTATCGCACTACGCTCCGCGCCGCCTTGGCTGCCCTGATCCTAACAACTAGCACGACGAGCTTTGCTGCCAAGATCGACTTGGCGACGCCGGAAGGCGCCAATCTCGCGATGCGCAAGATTCAATGCTCGCTGAAAGACAACGTACCCGTCACCTACTACTGGCTCGGCGATGCGTATTCGCGCGTGCCGGGCGAGGCCGACCGCCTGTTGTTCAAGGTGGAAGGTATGAACATCCGCCAGTGCGTCACCGTCAAAGACGACAAGCGCGGCACCGGCTGGCGCTTGGTGACGCGCGAGTTGCTGATCTATTTCGATCCGAAGACGGGAGAGCCGCTCAAGACTTGGCAGAACCCCTTCACCGGCAAAACCAACACGGTGATCCAAACGGCTAACGACCCCGTCAATCAACCACCGTCGTTCCCGGTACGCCGCGATGGCAGCCCCAGCGTGTGGCCCGGCACCTCGAACGGCGACATGTGGTGGATGACGCTGACCATTCCGCTGCTCTACGACAACCCGCTGCAAGGCGGATATCAGAAGTATGTCGGGGGTCGCTACCACGCCACCGAAATGTTCAACTTCATGGGCGATCTGAGCGATCTGCAAAACCCCAAAAAAGACAGCGCTCAGGCCCGTGTGGGCTGGGTGCGGATCGCAAGCTGGCTGCCGTGGATGGAGATGAGCGACCGGGCAGGCCTGATGTACATCCATGCTGCAGGGCGAAAGCTCGAAAAATTCGAGGATTTGTCGCCGGCGCTCAAGGCGGTGATCGCCAAGGACTTCCCGGCCTGGACCGCGCCGCCCCCGGGCGACGACTCGCGCCCAAACGAGACCAGCTGGACGTATTTCAAGGGCAAGGTCGCTCCGGAACAAGGCAAAGGACACTAACTGCGCACCATCGGTGGGCGATCGCGGCTGCTCGGGCAGTTAGCCCGGCGACCCGCCGCCCGGTGCGCCGGCGCTCTGTTTACAGGCTCCAATTAGCGGGAGTAGCATCGGCCGTGAGCATTTTCTTCAACCAGCGGCCATGCAGACATGCTCAGGGGTATGGCTGCCGCTGACCGCCTTCGAGTGAGAGCTTTGGATGACGACGATCTACGTGGGCAACCTGCCCTTCAGCGCCACTGACCAAGACATCAAAGTATTGTTCGAGCGACACGGCGCTGTTCAATCGGTCAAGCTGATCAACGATCGCGAAACCGGCAAGCCTCGCGGCTTCGGTTTCGTCGAGATGGGTTCTGCGGAGGCACAGGCCGCAATCCAAGCGTTGAACGGTTACCAAATGAACGGCCGGCCATTGCGCGTGAACGAAGCCCAGGAACGCCCTGCTCGCCCGCCTCGTTCGGGCGGCGGCCCGTTCCGTCGGTAGTTCTGACGCAATAGTTAGTGTCAAGAAACCCCGCCTCGTGCGGGGTTTTTTTTGCATCCATCGCGTGGGATCGCTCGTGAGCGGTCGCTACTTGCCGACCGCACCCGGTGGCACCCCGACTCTGCGATAATTCACCCTCGCTCCCAGGATCGTCACGAGGGTGTCATGTCGCTACAGAAGTATCGCGCTTTGGCAATCGCCGCGTTTGTCATGGGCCTTGCGGCCTGCGCCACGCAACCCAGCACACCGAGCGACCCGGCGACGGCCGCCGCGCTCGAGCAGGTTCTCGCTGGCGACCACCGCTCCGAGGCGTCGCGTGCCCGCGACGTCTACCGCCACCCCAAGGAGACTCTACTGTTCTTCGGCATCAAACCCGAGATGACCGTCGTCGAAGTGTGGCCTGGCGGCAACGGCTGGTACACGGAGGTGATCGCACCGTTGGTGGCCGGCAAGGGCAAGTACTACGCGGCGCAATGGGCCCCGAATCCCGAAAACAAATTCGTTACCGATAACCTGAAGCAATATGCAGATAAGCTCGCCGCCCGGCCAGACCTCTATGGGTCTGTTACCGTGACGGCTCTTGGCCCTAACAACCTGGAGATCGCTCCGGAAGGCTCGGCCGACTTGGTCGTCACGTTTCGCAACATCCACAACTGGATGGCGCGCGACTTCGACGGTGCAGCGTTCGCTGCGATGTACAAGGCGTTGAAGCCAGGTGGCATCCTCGGAGTCGTCGAACATCGCGGCAACCCGAAGGTGCCGCAGGACCCGAAGGCCAAGAACGGTTATGTGAATGAAGCCTATGCCATTGAGAAGATCAAGTCGGTGGGCTTCGAGTTCGTTGCCAGTTCCGAGATCAATGCGAATCCGAAAGACACCAAGGACTACGAGCAAGGCGTGTGGACGTTACCGCCCACGTTCCGTCTCGGCGATACCGACCGCGCGAAATATGCCGCGATCGGTGAAAGCGATCGCTTCACGTTGAAGTTTCGCAAGCCCGTCAATTGACGGCTCGACGCAGTCGCCGCGAGGCGCTGCACACGAGGCGCGGCTGACGGTGGCGAACGACGTAGCGCCAACCCGACTCGTGGAGACCCAGCGATGATCATGACAGCCCGTGCCAAACCGACTTGGATTGCAGCGCTCGCGCTCGCTTGGGTTGTTAGTGGCTGCGGTGGGCCAAACTCCGAGCCGCAAGCTGCCGACGGCACGCGCGTGCTACGCGTCGGTCACTTTCCGAATGTGACGCACGTACAAGCGCTCGTCGCTCGCAGCTTCACGCGCGAGGGACAGGGCTGGTTCGAGTCGCGCCTCGGGCCGGGCGTCACGCTCGAGTGGTATTCGTATAACGCTGGGCCGAGCGCGATGGAGGCGATCTTTGCCAAGTCGCTCGATGTCACCTACGTGGGCCCCAACCCGGCCCTGAATGCATACACGCGTTCGGCAGGCGACGAAGTGCGCGTCATCGCCGGCGCCGTCAACGGCGGCTCAGGCCTCGTGATTCCGCGCGACGCGAGCTGGAGCGCGCCCGCTGATTTTCGCGGTAAGCGCATCGGCACGCCGCAACTGGGCAATACGCAAGACGTCGCGGCCCGGGCGTGGCTCGCCGGCGGCGGGCTGAAGATCACGCAGCTCGGGGGCGATGCGCAGGTCATTCCCACCACCAATGCCGACCAGCTCGGGTTGTTCCAGCGCAAGCAATTGGATGCCGTGTGGACCGTCGAGCCGTGGCTCTCGCGGCTCGAATTGCAAGCCGGCGGCAAGCTCTTGATCGACGATCGCACTGCCGTCACAACGATCTTGGTGGCGAGCGTCGCCCTGATGGCTAACGACCGCGAGCTCGTCCGCCGATTCCTCGCGGCGCACGCCGAACTCACCGAATGGATACGCGCGAACCCTGAGGAGGCGCAGCGCCGTTTGGTCGCCGAGCTGCGCGAGCAGACTCAAGGCGCGATCTCGGCTGAAGTCGTCGCGCACGCGTGGCCGCGCCTCGAGCTAACCACTCGTATCACGGTCGAGCAATTCGCCGCGCTGCAGAGCCAGGCCGTGGCCACCGGCTTGCTGCCACAGAGCGTCGATCTGGCCCGTTTGGTCGAGCAGCCCTAGGCAGCCCCTGTGAACGACCCTACGCCCGCCCCAACCGCTCCACAGACCGGCAAGCTCGTCGTCGAGCATGTCTCAAAGTGGTTTCGCTCGCGACGCATGCAGGTACATGCGCTCGACGACATCAGCCTGAGCGTCGCAAACGGCGAGTTCGTTTGTTTGGTTGGCCCGAGCGGCTGCGGTAAATCGACGCTGCTCGACATCATGGCCGGCCTCACCAAACCCGATGCGGGTCGCGTGCTCGTCGACGATCAGCCTGTTGAGCGCCCCGACGGCAATACGCTCGTGATGTTCCAAGAGTCGGCGTTGTTTCCCTGGCTCAACGTCATGAACAACGTGATGTTTGGTCTGCGCTTGAAACCCGAGCTTTCGCATGCGGAGCGCAAGGAGACCGCCGAACAATTCATCGAATTGGTGGGACTGTCCAAGTTTGCAAAAGCGCACGTGAATGAATTGTCCGGCGGCATGAAGCAGCGTGTCGCGTTGGCGCGCTCACTCGCACCCGGGCCGCGCGTGTTGCTGATGGACGAGCCGCTGGCGTCACTCGATGCGCTCACACGCGAGCGGCTGTACGCCGATATTCAGCGTATCTGGGCCGAGAAGCGCAAGACGATCGTGTTCGTCACCCACAACGTGCGCGAGGCCGTGTGCCTTGGGAATCGCGTGATCCTGCTCTCGCCGCACCCGGGGCGCATCCGTGAGGAGTATCAGATTCCGCTCGCACATCCGCGCGACATCAACGATCCCGAGCTCTCGCCTTACGCCAAGACCATCACGACGGCGCTCAAAAACTATGTCGCCGAAGAGGTGGACACATGAAGCGCCTGCTGCTTGCGCTCGCGTTTTTTGCCGCGCTGGTCGGCGCGTGGCAGCTTGCGGTGCAATCGGGCAGCTATTCACCCGTGTTGCTGCCATCGCCTTTGGCCGTGTGGAAGTATTTGTGGGGCGCGCTGCTCGATGGCACCTTGATCGCAGCGTCGGCGGTCACGCTCGAGCGATTGTTGATTGGCTACGTCATCGGAGTCATTGTTGGGCTGCTCCTCGGGTTGCTAACAAGTACCTCCGATTTCTTCGAAGACACCATTGGCGTGCTCGCGCTCGGCTTGCAAACGCTGCCGTCGGTGTGTTGGGTACCACTCGCCTTGTTGTGGTTCGGGCAAACGGAGAGCGCCATGCTGTTTGTCGTGATCATGGGCACGATGTGGTCGGTCACGATCGCGACCGATGGCGGCGTACGCACCATTCCACCCATCTACGCCCGAGCGGCGCGGACAATGGGATCCGAGGGTATCCACACGTGGACGCGCGTCATTCTGCCGGCGTCGCTGCCTTTTCTGGTCTCCGGCATGAAGCAAGGCTGGGCGTTTGCATGGCGCTCGTTGATGGCCGCAGAAATCTACGTCACCATCCTCACGGGTTTCGGCCTGGGACACTTGCTGCACTACGGCCGTGAATTGTCGGCCATGGACCAAGTGATCGCGGTCATGCTCGTGATCGTGGTGGTCGGCTTGTTAGCCGACAAAGTGCTGTTCTCGCCGTGGGAACGCTTCGTACATCGCCGCTGGGGTTCCGCGGCAAGGTAGCACATGCGCAAGTGGCGAATGGTGTTGTTAGTGGTGGCGACAAGCGTCGCAAGCGTCGCACACGCCATCGACACACCGGACGGTTGGACTCGCACTGTCGCAGGCTCCGTCGAAGTTTTCACGCCACGGCATCTCGCGCCGCAAGATCGCTTCTCGATCGCCGTCTATCCGGCCGCGCAAACTCGCGGCTTGCCGCTCGACAAGTGGCTCACGGCGTGGGCGCAAGACAAAATTCCGGGCACACCGGCCGGCGCGGTCAGAGCGGAACTCGCCAATGAAGGCCGAGCGGCCAACGGCCAAACGATGTTCAAGGACGCGCAAGGCGCGTCTTTGCTCGCCATGTTCATGGCGATCTCACTCGACAACGATCGCGTTCGTGCGATGCGCATCGTGGCTACGCCCGATCCTGCATTGTTCGAGCGCGTGAAACCCGCGATGGCTTCATTCGTGGAACAGCTCGCCACTGAGGAAGCCACGGCGTACACGGCGGAAAAGCGCTCGGTTCCGGGCGCAACGGGCGGCAGCTACGTCGACAGCAAACGCGGCGAGTCGCAAGCAGCCGTGGCCGCAGCCGGTGTTCCGCGCGGCTCGCGGGTCGGCGGGCCATTCAAGTATGGAACCTACGAGTTCGAGTTCCCATTGCCTGCCATCAACGAAGTACGACGCTACCAGATCAGCTTTTACGAGAACGGTGAATGGCGCAAAGAGGAACGTGGCGACGAAGAGACGAGCGAGTTCACCTACGACGCACGAACGGGAGCCGCCAACATCAGTGTGTTATTGAACCTCTACAATTCGACTTACGACGAAGCAGACTTCTGTCGCTTCTACGTCGCGCCCGATGGTCGTGCCTACATCTATGCAGAAGATGAGTATGGGCTCGGCACGCACCGAATCACGGGGCGTTACGTCGGCCCTAACAAACGCCCAAGCCCGAGTGCTGAGCGCCAAGCCAAGGCAGCGGCGGAAGCGGAGGCGGCGCGCTTTAAGTGGGTCACCGCGCCAGGGCGTGGTGTACCGATGGAGCAGATTGCCGGGGTGCTCTACGAGCTCGAGCAGATCTACGACATCGGCGGCATGCAACTGCGCGAGATGAGCTACTTGTTACTGCGCGATGGCTCCGCGTACGAAGACCTGCGTTGTCCGCCCGATCAGCTCGACGTGCTTACGTCCCGCAAACGCGAGCCTTTGCAGTGGGGTCGCTGGCGAAAAGTCGGCGCAAAGTACGAGTTACAGATGCCCGATCAAAACGGCAGGCTGGGTGCCTGGAAGGCGCCCAGCATGGCATCGCTGGCCAAGCCTGCCCGCAAAGGCGAACGGCTCCAAGGGCGGTTTCAGAAAGCGTCCTCGTTTCAGATTCCGGGTGGTGCCGGCAGCGTGTCGTACCGCGGGATCACGTTCACGAGCGCGGGCCGCTTCGAGACGGACTTTTTCAATTTTGTCGCAGGTAGTACCGGCTTCGGCGACGAGCGGGTTACGACCGGCGCCGTTGCTGACGATGAAGGTAGCAGTTCGTCCGTATCGGGGCCCAACTTCGGCGGCGGCAGCAGCAGCAAGTCCAAGCGCCCCAAGGCTGAGCGCATGGGTGCGTATGAGATCGACGGCTACACGCTGTTGCTGCGCTTCGATGACGGCAAGATCGAGCGACTCCCGTTCTTCTTCGCCTATGACGAACGTGATTCGATCTGGTTTCGCGGCGCCGTGTATTCGGTGCCCAAGAACGACTAGTTAGCCGCTACCACATCTGCTTCAGGCGCGACTTCACATCCACCGTCGCAGCCTCCGCTTGCTGCAATGTGGTGTCCGACATGTGCGAGCCGTGGAAGGCCGACTCCTCAAAGCAGCGCACCACTTTCTCTGTGAGAAAGCGGCTCTTGCCGCCGTAGACGTGCGCATCTGCACTCTTCGGCTGGCTCGTCACTTGGAAGCGCAGCGGCGCAATCAATGAGAGCTCGTTCTTGGCGCGCGTCATCGCGACATACAGCAAGCGTCGCTCTTCTTCGATGAGCTCTGGACGACCGGTCGCGAATTCTGAGGGGAAACTGCCGTCGACGACGTTCAACACGTACACCGAATCCCACTCCATGCCCTTGGCCGAGTGGATCGTGGAGAGCACGAGATAGTCCTCGTCGAGCAACGGCTTGCCCGCCACATCGCTCGTGGCCTGCGGCGGATCCAGCGTCAGCTCGGTAATGAATCGCTCGCGCGAGGGATACTGTGAAGACAGCAGCTCAAGCTGATCGAGATCGCCCAAGCGCGTGTGTACATGCTCGTAAATGCGCTCCAGGTGCGGCTTATACCACTCACGCACCATGCGCATCTGCCCGGCCCATTCGCGCTGCGGATCGCCAATCGCGTTGAATAGCTCGGCAAACTTGCGCCACGAGAGCTTGGCGTCGCTCGGCGGTTCATAGTTCGCAAGCGCCGCCCAGCTATTGCCCTGCGCCTTCAAGTGATCGAGCACCTTTTGCGCGTTGACCGGCCCCATCCCCGGCAGCAGTTGCAACACGCGAAATGCCGCGAGCGAGTTGCGCGGATTGTCGGCCCAGCGCAGCACCGCTAACAAATCCTTGACGTGCGCGGCCTCGAGGAACTTCAGCCCGCCGTATTTGACGAACGGAATGCGGCGCTTTAGCAACTCCACCTCGAGCATGTCGCTGTGGCTGCTACTGCGGAACAAAACTGCTTGACGCTTGAGCGGCGTACCTGCCTCGCGGCTCTGCAAAATGCGATTGCAGACGAACTCGACTTGCGACTGTTGATCGTCTGTCGTAACAAGCTTCGGCCGCACGCCTTGCCCGCGCATCGACAGCAAATGCTTGCGCAACTGACGCGGCGCATCTGCCATCAATGCATTGGCTGCATCGAGCACGCTCTGCGTCGAGCGAAAGTTCTGCGCGAGCGTGACGACTTCCGCTTTCGGCTGATAGCGATCGGCAAATCCGAGGATGTTCTCGACAGCCGCTGCCCGGAACGAATAGATCGCCTGCGCATCGTCGCCGACCACCGTAACGCCAGCGCCCGACGGCTTCAGCGCATGCACGATGTCGCCTTGCAACTTGTTAGTGTCTTGGTACTCGTCGACCAGAATGTGATCGAAATGTTTGCCGACGTGCTCCGCGAGTCGCGGTTCCGACATCATCACATGCCAGTACAACAGCAAATCGTCGTAGTCGAGGATCGACAGATCGTGCTTGCGCTCGACATACGTGCGGAACAGCTTCGTCAGGTCTTCTTCCCACTGCAAGCACCACGGGTACTGCAGCTCGAGCGTTTCTTTCAGAGACTTCTGCGTGTTGACGCGATACGAGTAAATCGCGAGGCAGGTGTCTTTGCGTGGGAAGCGCTGCTCTTTGGTCGCAAACCCGAGCTCTTGCCGAATGCGGTCGATCAAGTCGGCAGAGTCGCCGCGATCCAGCACGGAAAAATTTGGATCGAGTCCGAGGTGCTTCGCGTAATGCCGCAGCAAGCGATTCCCGACGGAGTGGAACGTGCCGGCCCAACCCAGCCGCTGCAGCACAGCCTGCGCTTTGCCGCCGAGCTTGTCGTCCAACGTTGTGCGGATGATGTCGTGAACGCGACGGCGCATCTCTTGTGCCGCACGGCGCGTGAACGTGAGCAGCAGGATTCGACCCGGATCCGCGTTGTGCAACACCAGGTGCGCGACGCGATAGGCAATGGTGTTGGTCTTGCCGGTGCCGGCGCCCGCCACGACGAGCAGCGGCCCCGACTGAAAGCCCTTGTCGGGCGCCGGTTCGCCGTAAGTCACCGCCTTGCGCTGGGCGGCGTTGAGCGTGGTCAGATGAGCCGTGGCAGACATCGCTCGCGACTATACGTAACGCAGTGCACAACTGCCACGCATCCGGCGCACATCACGCCGCGAGTGATGTGAAGCACTTCACGCCACGGCGGGCTGTGTGAGCGGCAACCGGACCACGATCCGTGTACCGGACACGCTGCCGGGGCCGATCTCGAGATCGGCGCCGAGCGACTGGGCGCGACGCCGCATGTTGGCAAGCCCGCGCCCACCGAGACGCTCACCGACTTGCAGGCCGCGGCCATCGTCCTCGATCTCGACCGCCACACCGGGTCCGCCATTGGCCATGGGTTGGGTGGCCGTGCGCACCGTAATCGTCTTTGCACCCGCATGCTTCAGGATGTTGGCAAACGCTTCTTGCACGATGCGCATCACTTGGAGCACCTGCTCCGGACCGAACCCGGGGATGCGCGGCACATCCGCCACCTCCCACCGAAACTCGAGCCCGGCCGCTGCGAAGCGCGAACTGACACGCATGCGCAGCATGCCGAGCGCTGTCAGCAGATCCGCCTCGGTTGCCTCCAGCGAATCGATCATCATGCGCAAATCGTCGAGCGCTTCGTGCAACAACGCATCGAGCTCGCGCGGCGAGCCGGGACGCGACGCCAACGCAATCGCCGCGACCAGCTGCCCGCCAATGCCGTCGTGCATGTCGCGCATGATGCGCGCGCGTTCGGCCACGAGCGCTTGATCGCGCTCGTAAGTGCGAATGCGGGCGTAATTGGCCTCGAGCTCCGCGGCCTTTTGCTCGACGCGCGCCTCGAGTTCGCGATTCAAGTACTCGGTTTCGCGCAGCGCACGTGCAAAGCGCAACAAGATCAAGCTACCAAACGCTAGCAACACGAAGCTGACGGTATACGGCAAGTAGCGCACGGGCACACTGGTTCCCGCCGCGCTGAGATCGCCGATGTAATCGCGCATACCAACGATCCAGACGAGCCCGCAACACAGCAACATCAAGCGCCGCTCGATGGTCGCATTGGCAATCGCCGCTCGCGCCAGTTGCCACACCGACCAACCGCCTAACGCTAACAACAGCGGCACACCGCCGTAGCGATTGAAGCCTTCGACGACAGCCGGGTCGAGTTGCGGCGCAATCGCGAGCGCATACACGACGTACGCCAATGACACGCCGAGCAAGGCACGCTCGACGCTCTGCGTGCGTCGATTCAGGAACCGATTCACCATGATCGCGCTGCAGACTACGAACAACATCAGCGCGATATGCCCGAGCGCACGCCACGTTACCTCCGCAATCCACGGTGGCGTGGCAAGCGTCATATGCCAGACGTGCAACGCCCACATCAAGATCGTGAGTCCATAGGCCGCAAACACGGTGTCTTGCCGGCGCAGGGCGTAAATGATTGCGAACAACATCGCGAACAAGATCATGGCCGCCACCGTCGCCTGCTTGACCGTGACGTCGAACAGGATATGGCGACTTGCCACGGGCGCGATCTCACCAGCCGGCCCAAGATAGGCAATGTCGAGCAGCGTGCTCGGCGAGCGTTGCGTCACGCGTAGGTCGAGCCGATTGTCGCCGCTGCGCAGGAGCCCGGCCGGGATCAGTACTAACGTGGGTCGCACCACCGTCCGCGGCGGGAATCGATCTGCGGACGTCGCGCCAACGAGCTCGCCGTTGACGAATACCTCGAAGCCCGCTTGCGGCTGGCGCGTGTAGAAAGCCCACAGCTCCGCACGCGATTCCGGCAAGGCGAGCTGCCAGGAATACCAAGCAACGGCTGTCGTATCCGTGGAGACCTGTAGGCGATGCGGCAACGTCACGACCGCTGCCGCGCGGTCATCGCTCGGCGGCAACGGGCTGCTCGTCTGCTGCAACTGTGCAGTCCCCAAGCGCCAGCGGGGGTCGATGGTATTCGGAGCATCGAACGCCGCCATCGCTACGAAAAACGCAACGGGCAACACGAACGCCAACAGCCAGTAGGCGGCGCTCGGTGCCTTGCGTTTAGGTATTACGACGGGCTTCGTCGATGAGGCCGAGTCGCGAAGCCTCATAAACAGCCTCGCTGCGCGAGTGCACGGCTAATTTGCCGTAGATCTTCTTGGTGTAACTACTCACGGTGGCGCCCGAGATGCCCAGCATCCGCGCGATTTCGCCGTAGCTGAAACCTTTCGCGGCCAGCTGCAGCACTTCGAGTTCGCGGGTTGTGAGGTCGATGCCAGGATCAAGCGGCCGCGGTGGTGCGCCGCTCACAGGCTCCGGCCCACTCGGCCGAAAGACGCGAATCAAATAGCGCGCGATCGCCGGGCTGATCGGTGAGCCGCCTTGCAGCAGTTGTGAGATCGCCGCACCGATTTCGGAACTCGGATCATCCTTGAGCAGGTACCCGGTGGCGCCCGCCTTGAGCGCCATCACGACCCGCTGCTCGTCACCGAAAACCGAAATCACCATCACCTCGACCTGCGGATGCAGCTCGCGCGTTACGCGGATCACATCGACGCCATTGCCATCGGGCAATTGCAAATCGCACAACAGCACATCCGGCCGTCCGGCGCGCACCGCACTCAGCATCTCGGTACAAGTACCCACCGACACGGGGACATCCAGACCCGGCACGGCCAATAGTCGCTCTTCGAGGTTGCGACGCGTCACTGCGTCATCCTCAAGGAGGTACACGATGGTCATGCGCACATTTGGCACAGGTCGCGGGCTAAAGTCCAGTCCCCAGCATCACGGTGACGACGGGTTCGCAGGTTTCGCGAGCCTTAAGGTTGTCGTTTGGCTGCGGCTTGACCGATCATCTCCGCCGAGAATCGTTAGACGAAGTGGACACCACCTCGCCGCCCACGACTGACCAGGAACGAGCGCATGGCCAAACGCCCCCGATATCCCTCACAGCCGAGCCACCTCACGGCGCTCGATCTACCGGTGCCGAAGCGCAGCGCGCTCGACCCAGACATGCGCAAATACTTCGAGGTCTGCGACGACAAGATCGGTTTCCTGCCGAATGTGCTCGCCGCTTACAGCTTCGACCAAACCAAGCTTCGCGCCTTCGTCAATTTCTACAACGACTTGATGCTCGGCGACTCCGGTCTGAGCAAGCTCGAGCGCGAAATGATCGCCGTGGTCGTCTCCGCCGCGAACCGCTGTTACTACTGCCTCACGGCCCACGGGCAAGCCGTGCGCCAGATGTCGGGCGATCCGGCACTGGGCGAGCTATTGGTGATGAACTACCGCGTGGCAAAGCTTCCGCGGCGCCAGCGCGCAATGCTCGATTTCGCGCACAAGTGCACGGTGACACCAGCCGACATCGGCGACGCCGACCGGCAAGCCCTGCGCCGTGCTGGCTTTAGTGAGCGCGAGATCTGGGATATCGCATCGGTCACGGCGTTTTTCAACATGACGAACCGGCTCGCCACAGCCACGGACATGATGCCTAACGAGGAGTATCACTCGCTGTCACGCTAGCCCACCGCGCGTGCGTTCGCGTCGAGGACTCGCTCGATCAATTTGAGCGTCGCCTCGGTATCCGTGCCCGCGTGTGAAATGCGAACGCCCGGAAGATTCAAGAAACCCGTATCCACTGCCGTGAGCGGACGTGTTTCGCCAAGCCGATGCAGCGGATGTCGCGTCGGATCGCTTGCCCGTGCCGCCAAACGCTGGCGCCGCTCCGTTTCCTCCACATCGCACAACACCTGAATCACAGGCGAGTCACCGAGACTGCGGCGCAGCGGCGTCTCGTGCTGGCCGCGTCGAAAGTTCCCCTCGAGCAACACACTGGCGCCCGCGCGCAGCGTCGTGGTCGTTAGCCGGAACAGCAATGCAAAGCTCGCCTCGCTCAAGCGACTCGATTCGGCGGCCGTGGTCGCACCGAGCGAGTCGAACAACGACTCCTTCACGCTGTCTTTGGCGAGGTAGACGAACGTATGCCGCGCCAAAATGGCGCGCGCGAGTTGCGACTTACCACTGGCCGGTGGCCCCGTAACGATCAATACCGACGGCGGTCCCGAATTGGCTGACATGGGCTCCCGACTCAACACGCGAGGAACGCGTACACTTATCGCATGCTACTGCAACGCCAAACAGTTTTCGCGGGTCGCGTCATTACGGTAACAATCGATACAGTGGTGCTGCCTAACAGCCATGAAGTGCCACTCGAGGTGATTCACCATCCCGGTGGCTCCGCGATCGCGGCGATCGATCAGCAGAATCGGATCTGTGTCTTGCGCCAGTATCGCCACGCGACCGGTGGCTACCTATGGGAACTTCCCGCTGGCAAAATCGATCAAGGCGAACCGCCGCTGCAGACGGCGCAACGCGAGTTGGTCGAAGAAGCCGGCGTGATGGCACGCACGTGGCGTTCGCTCGGCGAGTTCGTGAGCTCGCCGGGCGTGTTCAACGAAGTCGTGCATTTATTCTTGGCGACGGATCTTGAGTTCGTGCCCAGCGCCACGGAAGCGGCCGAGGTGCTCGAAGTACACTGGTGGCCGCTCGACGTTGCGTGCGACCGTGCCGTAAACGGTGAACTGCGCGACGGCAAAACCGCGCTCGGAATTCTGCGCGCCGCAGCAAGTCTCGGCAAAGCGTGATTCGTCTCACAGTACCGACACAGGGCAGGCGGTAGTCTGCCGAGCGATAATGAGGTGGATACTACCTCGTCGCCGTCCAGGTTCATGTCCGACTCGACCAAGAAGCCCCCGCCGAGCAACGATCGACGACGCGTTTCGCGCATCGTGCACGACGAGCGTGGCAACGCGCGCGTCGAATGGATCGAGGTCGAGGATAGTCGCCAGAATTTATTCGATCGACGTCCGCTTGAGATCGAAGACGATCCGCCCGCACGGACGAACAAAGCGCCCACACTCGCGATCGAGCGAACGAAGGCCAAAGGCTTCGATCCTTACCAGCGTGTCGCGACGGCGGGTCGTACGAATGTCGAGCCCAAGCGCGCGCCTGTTAAGCGGGATCTGCGCAAACTCGGCGAATGGATCAAGTTGAAGCGGGAACTCGAAGAACGTCGCGCGCGCGGCGAGCTCGACGAAGAAGAATAACCACGCGCGCTCAGGCGCAGCTTGCGATGTGCGTGAGCTTGCGCGTCATCCCCAAACGATAGAAGCGTCGCAAGTCGGCCAGCACGTCAAGACTAACGGCGCGGCGGCGCTCGCTCCATTGCGCAGCCAGTCGCTCGCAGTAACGCGCCGCGTAGCGGGTCGCGGCGCGATACAAGTTCGCCCGCTCCGCAGCCAATTCAGCATCGACGCGAACGCGCCGGAACAATGTGTGGTGCAGCTCATGCGGAAAGCGCCCCGCGCCCTGTTCATGTAACAGCCAGGCGCACGAAACAAACTTGTCCACTTCAGCCTGCAACTCGAGCTCCAGGATCGACACCGGCTTGTCGTGGCTCGCGTTCCACGCAACGCAGACGAAGTGACTCACACCCTCGACCGCAGTGAGATAGTCCGCAAGATTCTGCTCGGTCAAGCTCTCGAGCGGATCGGCCGCGGCGAGGCGCTGCAAGACGCTCGCATCGAGGAACAACGCGATCTCGAGCGCATCGGCCGATTGCGAAACCAGCAGCTGCTCGTCACTCGGTGAGCCACTCGCGGCAGCGACTAACGAGGCATCAGTCAACACGAAATCGCGAACATCGTGTCCGATAGGGAGATCGTAGATGCGCCCGAGTAGCTGTTGGAGCTTCGAGAGCAGCATCGTGTTAGCTCAATGCGCGAGCCGCGTCGTCGCAGGCACAGGCTCGACGCCGAGGCGCCGCAAGATTCTGCGGGAGCGCTCACTGCCGGTCTTCATCCACAGCTCATAGAGCCGCAACAAGTCTCGGTCGGAATGGCGATACGAGGTCTCGCTGATTTCATTCAGCGCATCGACGACCGGCTGGAACTTTACTGCGAGCTCGGCAAACACTTGGCCGAGCGTGCGACCACGGCCTTGCTGCAGCGACGCCGCTAGCGTGCCATAGGCGT
This sequence comes from uncultured Steroidobacteraceae bacterium, assembly GCA_964444835.1. GTDB lineage: Bacteria > Pseudomonadota > Gammaproteobacteria > Steroidobacterales > Steroidobacteraceae > CADEED01. The sequence continues at coordinate 16,880 of CAYUIT010000019.1, read as the reverse complement.
GGCCTCCCATCGCGATGTGATAGTCGATGTCGATCAGCTTGCGTGCGAAACCCTGCGCAAAGAAGCCCGCGACGAAGAGCGAGACATCGCCGAGCCTCTGCAGGCCTCGACACCGCTGTTCGCGCGTCGGTGCTTCGAGTGCTTCGCTCATCATGACCACTAACGGCTTGATCCGCGGGCCTTCGGGCGTGTCTTCATAGAGCGCGTCGGCACGCGCAAACAGCGTGAGAAGATTCACCACGTAGTGTTCGGTTTGATCTTCGACCGCGACGTGTTGGTGATGCAGCGCGTCGTGCAGCGCATCCCGGAAGTATTCGCGCAGGTTCGCGACGGGCTGTACCTTGGTGGTCAATTCAGTGTCATCGCTCATTCAGTTCGAGCTCCTCATGTCACTGCATCGGCACGACTACGATCCGAGTTCAACGCAGATGGCACTCGCAGTCCGTGATGCACTCCACGTAAATCATGCAACAGAATTCTCATTTCGCATTGGCAGCGCAGCCGCTAGACTGCTAACAGACTCGGGCATGGAACTCGATCATGAATGCAGCAGTCAAAGCGCCACCGCGATTCGCCGGAATGCACGCCATCGTCACGGGCGCGGGCCGCGGCCTCGGACTCGGCATCGCGCAAGCGTTGGCGCGCGACGGTGCCCACGTGACATTGGTGAGTCGCACGGCCGCTGAGGTCGAGAGTGCCGCTGCCGCCATTCGCGCGTCCGGCGGCGCCGCCGAAGCTCGCGCGTGCGACGTCACGAATGCCGACGACGTGTCCGCGTTGTTCGCACAGCTCCACGGCTGCGACATTCTCATCAACAACGCTGGCGGCAATCGCCCCCAGCCGTTCGTCGAAGTCGATCTCGCGACACTCGATCAACTGCTGGCTTTGAACGTCCGCTCGATGTTCGTCGTGGCACAAGCGGCGGCGCGCCGCATGCTGGCCGCAAAACGCGGCGCCATCGTGCACATGTCATCGCAGATGGGACATGTCGGTGCGGCGAATCGCACCGTCTACTGCATGACGAAACACGCGATCGAAGGCCTCACCAAGGCGATGGCTGTCGAGCTCGCGCCACAGGGCATTCGCGTCAACGCGGTCGCTCCGACGTACATCGAAACGCCGCTCACGAAGCCTTTCTTCGAAAATGCCGAATTCAAAGCGGATACGCTCCGGCGAATCCCGCTCGGACGGATCGGGACGATTGAGGAAGTCGTTGCAGCAACACTCTTCCTCGCCTCACCCGAAGCCAGTCTCATCACGGGAACGAGCTTGGTCGTCGACGGCGGATACACCGCGCAATAGCGCCACGCGCCCTAGCGCACGAGCGAGCGCGCCAGATCGAAGAGATCACTAACAACTAGATCCGCCGCGTCGACATGCGGCGGCCAGGCCGCTCCGACACGATTGATCCATGCGGTTTGCATGCCCGCGCGGCGAGCACCTTCGACATCGAAATGCGGATCGTCACCGACGTACAACACATCGCGACACGCGACCCCGAGCGCGTTCGCCACATGTTCGAATGCGGCCGGATGGGGTTTGGCAAAGCCAATCTCACCGGCGCTCGCCATCACGGTGAACCAGGCATCCACGCCGATGCGGCGTAAGTCGGCGTTCCCGTTCGACAGGGACGCCAGCAGAAAGCGGCGGCGCAATTGCTCGATGGCCGGCGCAACGTCGGCGAAGAACTCGACCCGATGCCGCGCGGCGTAGAACACTTCGAAAGCGTCTTGCGCCAACGAACGCGGATAGCCGACGGATTCCGCTTGCAGTGCAATCGACTCCGTGCGGATGAAGGTGAGATCGTGCGCGCGATGCGGCTGCTCCGTCATGAGCCGCTGACGGTGTGCCCGCATGGCGTCCAGCGAATAGCGCGCCGGAATCGCGGGATAGTGTTGCTCCAACCACGCCTGCAACTCCGCCTCCGCTCGCTCAATCACGGGCGTGACATCCCACAAGGTGTTGTCTAGGTCGAAACAGATTGCGCGAGGCTGGGCGCGCATGCGGGCCTTTGCTACGCGAGCGGCTACCGAGCGCTCGGGGATCAGCACGCTACGTGCACCCCCTCTTGCCGTCAACACGAGTGCGTGGGCACGACTTAGAATGCGGGATCGCCATTGGGTTGGAAGGATTCGCCATGTCTCCTGTCTCTCGCCTCGGATTCGGTGCTGCCCTCCTGGTGCTATTCAGCGCGGGCACTTCGTGGGCCCAAGCGCCCAAAGCGCCTTTCACCGTGCAAGATCTCGTGCGCCTCAATCGCGTCAGCGATCCGCAAGTGTCGCCCGATGGCCGTTATGTCGCCTACACGCAGCGCGAAACGGACATGGATGCCAATCGCGGTCGCACCGACATCTGGCTGTTAGCGCTCGACGAACCGAACGCCGTGCCGCGGCGCCTCACGCGCAACCCAGCCGGCGACACCTCCGCGCGGTGGGCGCCGGACAGCCGCTCGCTGTATTTCCTCTCGTCGCGCTCAGGCTCGTCGCAGGTGTGGCGGCTGTCACTGAACGGCGGTGAAGCCGTGCAGATCACCGACTACCCGCTCGATGTCGGCACGGTAAAAGTGTCGCCCGATGGCGCGGCGCTCGCACTCACGATGGAAGTGTTTGCCGACTGCGCCGATTTGAAGTGCACGAAGGACCGGCTCGACACGCAGGCCAAGAACAAGGCGAACGGTAAGCGCTACGACAAGCTGTTTGTGCGTCATTGGGACACTTGGCGCGATGGCACGCGTTCGAATTTGTTCACGGCGGTCATCGGCGCCGATGGCAAAGCCGGCACTCCGGTCAATGTATCGAAAGCCCTCGATGGCGACGTACCGTCGAAGCCGATGGGCGGCGACGAAGAGTACGCGTGGAGCCCCGACAGTAAGCGGCTCGTATTCAGCGTGCGAGTGGCAGGCCGCACCGAGCCTTGGTCGACGAACTTCGATTTGTATGAAGTCGTCGCGAGCGGCGCCAGCGCACCCGTCAATTTGACTGCCGACAATCCGGCCTGGGACACACAGCCGGTGTTTCTCGGCAATGGCGACCTCGCCTATCTCGCGATGGAACGCCCCGGCTTCGAGGCGGATCGCTTCCACATCGTCGTGCGCAATGCGCGCACCGGCGCGAAGCGGCCTCTCACACTCGCTTGGGACCGATCGGTCGGTCGCCTGGGCGTCACCGCCGATGGTCGTCAGTTGTTAGCGAGTGCCGACGACATTGGTCAGCACGCGCTGTTCTCCGTCAATCCGGCGAGCGGCAAACCGACGCGCTTGGTGGGCACAGGCCAAGTGACCGAGTTCGCCGCTGGCAAGCGCGGCATCGTGCTCGCCTGGGCCGATCTCAGCGGGCCGGCCGACCTCTACCTGCAGACTGGCAGCGGTGCGCCGCGGCGGCTCACACGCGTCAATGCCGAGATCCTCGATGCGCGCGCGATGAGCGCCTTCGAGCAGTTCAGCTTCTCCGGTGCCAACGACGCCACGGTCTACGGCTACGTGATGAAGCCGTACGGCTACACGCCGGGGAAAAAATTTCCGATCGCCTTCATCGTCCACGGCGGTCCGCAAGTGAGCTTCCAAAATCAGTGGAGCTGGCGTTGGAACGCGCAGACCTTTGCAGGCGCGGGTTATGGCGTCGTGTTCATCGATTTCCACGGCTCGCCCGGCTATGGGCAAGCATTCACCGACTCGATCAGCCAAGATTGGGGCGGCAAACCCTTCATCGACTTGCAGAAAGGCCTCGCAGCCGCGCTCGCCAAGTATGAGTGGTTAGATGGTAGCCGCGCATGCTCGTTAGGCGCTTCCTATGGCGGCTATATGCAGAACTGGATCGCGGGCCAATGGGCGGACGGCTTCCGCTGCATCGTTAATCACGCCGGTATCTTCGACACGCGCAGCATGTACTACACCACCGAGGAACTCTGGTTCACGGAGTGGGAAAACGGGGGCCCCTACTACGAAAAGCCGGAGATCCACGAGAAGCACAACCCGGCGAGCTACGTCACGAACTGGAAGACGCCGATGCTCGTCATCCACGGCGCACTCGACTACCGCGTGCCTTACGCGCAAGGCATCGCCACGTTCACGGCGCTGCAGCGACGCGGTGTTGAGAGCGAGTTCCTATTCTTCCCCGATGAAAACCACTGGATCTTGAAACCGGCGAACAGCGTGCAGTGGTACGACGCGGTGATCGGTTGGCTTGACCGTTACGCCAAGCCCGCGCGCTGAACGGGCCGATGGGGGCGGAATGCAACATATTCCGCCCCTCTCTTTAACAATCCCCAAAACTTTAGCGCTTCGCTTCGTTTCCACGACTCGCCTCGCGAATCGCCGAACTCAACTGCAGTGTCGGTCGCCGGCGACGATACAGCACTTGCGACGCGCAACTTGCGCGCGAGTGATTAGGAGACGGTCATGGCGAACTTGAAAGACAGCACGGTTGTTACAACGATGGGCAACCGCGTCAAGCACGACGCACGCGGCACGGCCTCATTCGACTGGGAAGTATCGACAGGTGTGTTGCGATCGATGACGAAGGACAGTCTGCTCGACGCCCTAACAGGTACTCACCTCGCGCTCGCAGACGATTTGCAGTTGCTGCGCGCGACAGCGTCGGGTGCCGGTTACGATCCTTACAACCGCGGTCGCTAACGCAAGAGTGACAAGGTTAGCGCACGCGACGCAGCGGCAACTTCGTGTTGCCGCATGCGTACTGCAACCGCGCAGCAGACTCTTCGAACTTGAGATCGCACCGACCCGCACCGCGCACGTCGTGCGGCACTAACGCCAGAAACAATTCGGGTGACGCCAGCGCCGCGCGCCAGCGCGGCGGGTCGACGAACTCGAAGCGCCGCTGGATGACACCGGCCCCCTCGACCGACTCGAGCGACAGCAAGCCGGCCTCCGCCACACTCGACTCACTCGCCACCCACTCAAAATAGAACACGCTCTCGCCGACGAAACGCGCACGTACGGGCGCGATCGTCAATGAAGCCGTGCTATCCGCCGACTCTGCGCGGTACACGCCGGGCAGGTCACGCTGCAAATCGGCGAGTTGCAACTCGCGCGCAGCTTTCTCGCTGGCACAGCCGGCCACCACGAGCGCCCCGAGCAGCACCGCGACGGAGATAGAACGCATGCGGAAACTCCTGGACATCAACGTCGCGGCACGCTCACCCGTAGAACGCACGCCACTCTGCCTGATACGTGAGACCGAGCGTGAGTATGCGCTCGAGCAAGTCCGAATAGGAGATCTCGGCGGCGAGCGCCGCCTGTGCCAAGTCTTCTGCGGCGGCGAGATTGGGATTGGGGTTCGCTTCGAGCACAAACACATCGCCGGTCGGCGTGACGCGAAAATCCATTCGCGCGTAACCCGACAACCCGAGCGCGCGAAAAATGCGGCGCGAGAGCTTATCCAAACGCGCGATCACGGCCGGCGGCAAATCCTGCGCCTCCCGCGTCGTGATCCCATGCTTCTGTTGGTAGCGCTTGTCCCACTTCACTTTGCGGGTAGCGATTGCCGCCGACGATTGCCCGAGGCTGCCGAACTCCATCTCCCACAACGGCAAGCGCGTCAAGCGGTCGTTGCCAATCATGCCGACATACACCTCGCGCCCTTCGATGTACTCCTCGACGAGCGCATCAGATTGCACTTGCTCGTGCACGAACTGCACCCGCTCCTTGAGCTTGGCCGCATCCTCAACGATCGATGCTTGCGCAATGCCGAGCGAAGCGTCCTCCGTCGCCGATTTCACGAACAACGGGTACTTGAGCTTCGAGGGCACTTTCAGCTTCGTCCCGCGCCTAACGACTGCGAAGCTGGGCGATGGAATTCGGTGATACGACAACAGTTGCTTGCAGAGCGGCTTGTCGCGCGACAACAGCAGGCCGCGTGGATTACAGCCGGTGTATGGCTGGCGTAACAACTCGAGGAACGCCACGACATGCTGATCGTAGGTGACGATGCCGTCGAACTCTTCGAGCAAGTTGAAAACGATCTCGGGCTGCCACTCGGCAATGAGGCCGCGCAACTCGGTGAGACTGTCGAGCACCCCCACGCAACGCACTTCGTGGCCGGCTTTGCGCAGCGTCGAGACGACGTCGTACTCGGTGCGAAACTCCTCGATCTGCTTTTCCGTATAGCCCTCAAGGCTATCGGGCGGCACGAGCGTGGCGTGCACGACCACGAGCGTGCGCAGTTTCTTCATACCGCCAGGCGCGGACTTTCTCTTTCGCTATAAAGCCGTGTAATGCGCGCCAGCATCCAACGGGCATGGCGCAAAGCGTCGCGGCGGCTGCCGCGGATGCGGAGCTGCAGTTTCTCGGTACGTTCGATCGCGATGCGCAGCATCTGCTGCACACTATACCTGTCCACACCGACTTCGCGCACCACTGCGCGAACAAGCGGCGCCTCATTTTGACGCAATAGCGTGGCCGCTTTCAGCGTCCGCGCGCGGGGCGAATCGTTAGTAAACACACGTTCGAGCACATGGTCGATCATCGTGCGTCGATACGAGGAGTACCGCTGCAGCTTGCGCCGGTAGTGCTCGGCCAGCGTCAAGTCGAGCTCCTCGACGGGTTCGATGCGCGCGCGACTGCGCACGGCAGGTCGGCTGTTCCTAACATCTCCCATCAAGTGATCGACGAACTGCAGCTTTTGGAACGCGGGCCAATCGGCGTAGGTGTTACGCCACGCCGAGTTCGGCTTGAGCCAAACAGCAAACGTCTCAGCGAAGTCCTCACAGGGATGGGACTGCGCATACCACTCACCCAAATGCTGCACGTAGCGTCGGCTGCCAGGGCGGGCCTTGTAAGTGTTGGGATACGGCAGCGAGGCAGGGCCAAACACGTCGCGCCAGGCTTTACGCCGCCGCAAGCGATACGCCGTATCGATCGCATGGCCAGCCTCGTGGCGCAAAATGCGCATCGACGAACCCGCGTTGCCGCCTTCAACATTGCGCATCATGCGGCGCTCGAGCCGCTCGAGCCGCGGATGTGCCAGATAAAACGGCACCGCGATCCCCGGCACGCCGTCCGGCGAGAACCACTCTTCGCCAAACCACACGTGCGGCTTGAACTCAATGCCACGCGATGCGAGCTCGCGATACAAACGCCGTACGCGTGGTGCCACGGGCGAACGCTGCAGCGTCAGCTTCAAGTCGCGAAACCGCAGCTTGAGCAAATCCTCGTCACTCAAACGCGTCCACGCGCGCACCCGCCCGGCCTTACGGCCGGACGCGCGAGTGAGCGAAGCGCTGGTCGCGGTGCCGGGCATGCGATCTCGAGGAAGTCGGGGGAACAAGCAGAAGCTTACGGCACGGGGGCCGCAAAACAAGTCACCCGCCGAGGCCGACGAGAGCGTTGGCCAGGAGCTTGTCCGCCATCTCCTCGACGATTGCTTTCTGCATCAGGCTATTGCGCCAGTTTCCTGGAATAGCACTCACACCGTAGTAGGCACCAGCCAATTGGCCATAGACCGCCCCTGCGACGTCCGAGTCCCCGCCGAGGTTCGCCAGCCACAGAGCCCCCTCCCGAAAATCTCGGGACCGATTGAAGGCCCAAAGCACCAATTCGAGTAGCTCGACCACATCGCCACCGCCGACGGGCGGGACAACCGCCGAACTGGGTTGGCGCTCCAACACGCGCTGCACTTCCGCCTTGAGCGGTTGAGCGCCGAGCAGCGCTTCGTCGGGTCGGAGCACAGCCACTTTGTCGCGCCCCTCGAGCGCTCGGTGCAGCATCGCAGCGAACAAGCGCACGCAATCGAGGACCACCGGCGCTTGATTCGTCACGCGTGCTGCTTGCACGGCGTGTTGCACGGCCTCGGCGCCCCGCGCAAAAAAGAACATGACCGACGGCGCGACCCGCGACAGGGGCTCCTTGTCGCGTTGCTCGGGATCGTGCGACCCCGCGAACGGCTGCCGCCGGTACTGCGCCATGGCGAGTGCGCGCGCCACGCTGGCCGTGATGCCGACACATTGCCCGGTCGCGGACAAATGCCCAGCCGTTTGCCAGCGTGCGTAGCGCGCCACTTGATCACGCGGGTCGAAGCCGCCGCGCTCGACGAGACTCTCGGCCAGCACCAGCGCCATGGCGGTGTCATCTGTGTAGGCGCCGCGCGGCAAATCGAATGGCCCGCCGCCGAGCATGTCGCCCACCGGCGTGAAACTACCCGGCTTGCGGAACTGGGTATGTGCGGCCACCGCGTCCCCCACGCCGAGGCCCACGAGCGCGCCGACGAAGCGCTCGCGCAAACTGCGAGCGGCTAACAACACGGCCGGTGACGCCATTGGATCGGCGCTCGACACCCACGTACGGACGAACTCTTTCTGCTCAGGCGTTTCCGGCACTTCCGGCCAAGACAACGAGCGCTCGTTTTGCTCCCACAGACGATTCAGCTCATCGAGCGCTTCGTCTCCGGCGCGTCCGCGCTCGACGAGATAGCAGCCAACGACCGTGCCCGTGCGACCGATGCCTGCTCGGCAGTGCACGTACACGCGCCGCCCTTCGGCAAGCGCCCGATCGATCTCTGCCAGGATCTCGACCATATGCGCCAACTGCAGTGGCGTGCCGTGGTCGGGAATCGGCTTACGCAAATAAATCACTTCGCGCGGCAAATGCGGATCGTAGGCCTCGCGCTCGTCCGGTACGGTGAGATCGACGAAACAATCGAAGCCGGCCTCGACGAACAGCCGCACGCGTGCGGCCGTATCCTCGGCGGTGCGGCCGCTAGGATGTTCGCCCGCGAGAAACCTCCCGGGGATCACCCAATAAGAATGTGGAATGGGTTTAGCGGGCGCGGCCATCGAGTTCGTCAGCGAGGGCGTCCTCGTCCTGCTCACTCATCGGTACGACCGACTCGGCGCGTAAGGCGTCGAGCGCCGCGAAGTCGTGGTGCCGTGCGTCCGCCAAATGCGCAACCTCAACGGTCCGAAGCGCGGAGAAAATGCTCTCGACGCGCCCGGGCGATTGCGCCTCCCAATCGCGCAGCATTTGTTTGACCACCCGGCGCTGCGCGTTGTCGTTCGACCCACAAAGCTTGCACGGAATGATCGGAAATTGCCGCGCACGCGCGTACCGCTCGATCTCGCGTTCACTCACGTACGCGAGCGGTCGGATGACGATGTGCCGCCGATCCTCTGAGAGCAGCTTCGGCGCCATCGCCTTCAACCGACCGCCGTAAAACAAATTGAGGAACAATGTTTCGACAATATCGTCGCGATGGTGGCCGAGCGCGATCTTGGTAATGCCGTTCTCACTAGCGTAGCGGTAGAGCGCACCGCGGCGCAGGCGCGAGCAGAGGCCGCACATTGTCTTGCCTTCGGGAACCACCCGCTTGACGACGCTGTAAGTGTCCTGCTCGATGACGTGGTAGGGCACGCCGAGCTCGCGCAAGTAGTTAGGCAAGACTTCTGCCGGGAAGCCCGGCTGTTTTTGATCGAGATTGACGGCGACGAGCTCGAAATCGATCGGCGCTGCCCGCTGCAGCGACAACAACAGATCGAGCATCGTGTAGGAGTCTTTGCCACCCGACAAACACACCATGACGCGATCGCCGGCCCGGATCATCCCGTAGTCTTCGATCGCCTTACCCACCTGGCCACGCAAGTGCGCTGCCAACTTCTTGGCAGTCTGCGACAGCGGCTTGGCAGTCTGCGACAGCGGCGTCGCAGGTCGCGCGTCCGTGGCGATTCGAGCGAGGGGTTCGTCCATAAGCGGCAAAATTCTAACCGCGAAGCGCGGCGGCAATGGGCTCGCGTTGGCGAATTTGCAGCACGACCGCATACACGGCACCTGCCGCGAGCAGATGCTTGATCGTATGCCCACTCGCGATCTCGCCCCAGCGATAGATCGCAAGATCAAACGTTTCCGCCACTTTGGCGAGCGCATACAAGCCCACGGCCCACCACAGGAAGTGTGCTTGCGTGTAACGCTGAGCCGGAAAGCCGAGCAGCAGCACGAACACGATCAGGATGGCCCAGCCTTGATAGATCGCATACGGAATGAGGTTGCCAGCGCCAGCGCGCTCGGTTGCGTACCAGTACAACACGCTGGCGATACCGCCGATCACGAGCGGCCACAAAGATCGCAAGCCGATCTCGAGCTGCACGCGCTCGGCCGTTGCGGCTGCCACGAGACCGCCGAAGCCGAGCGTCATCGGTAAGCGATCCCACACGAGCCGCGGATTGTCTGGCGCCAAGTGGTAGTACATCGACCCGAAACAGGTGAGCACCGCACCGAAAAAGAATACAAAGTACGGCAGCTTCTCACGTACATCGATGAATTGCTGCGGCCCGCCGCGCCAGACCGCGACGATGCCGAGCGCGCCCGCCCAAACGAACGGCACATTCGACATCACATTCAAGAAATTGGGAACGTCTAGAAACGGCCGACAGTCGGCGAAGTCGTGGTAGGACAAGGGCTGCGGCATCGCCGGCACGAAGAGTGCAGCGAGCACCGAGGCGAGCGTGATGCCGAGGAGAACAAGGCCGCGCGGGCCTGCCAGCGCGGTCATGCCGCTGCGATCGTCGCGTCTCCCGCGGCGCCGCCGAGGTACTTCGACTCCAAGTAACGCAACGACGCTGTCGGGCCGAGCGGCTTCCCAGTCGCCAGCTTGACGAGTTCGTGAGCGGTAACGCGGGCGCCGACACTGTGCACGTGCTCGCGCAGCCAGCCGAACAAGCCCGCAAACTCACCGCGCGCGAGCTGCGTATCGAGGTCCGGCACGGCATCGCGCAACCGCTCGTGGAACTGCGCGGCCATCGCGTAACCGACGGCGTACGACGGAAAATAGCCGAACGAGCCCACGGCCCAGTGCACGTCTTGCAGACAGCCTTCGACGTCGTTGCTCGGCTTCACGCCGAGACGTTGCTCCATGATGACGTTCCAGGCCTCGGGCAAATTGCGAACGGCCAACTCGCCGGCTAATAACTTCTTCTCAAGCTCGTAGCGCACTTGCACGTGCAATGGATAGGTGAGTTCATCGGCATCGACGCGAATCGCACTGCGCTTCACGCGCGTCAGATGCGCATAGAGATTGTCGACACTCCACTCGGGCCCGCTCACACCAAAATGCTTCTCGAGCAAGGGCTTCAGATAGGTGAGGAACGGTCGGCTGCGGCAAATCATCATCTCGAGGAGCAGCGACTGGCTCTCCTCGAGCGCCATGCCGCGATCGCGGCCCACGGGTTGATCGGCGAAATCTGCCGGCAAGCCCAGGTCGTACATCGCGTGGCCGGTTTCGTGTAGCGCCCCCAGGAGACCCGAGAACACATCAGCCGAGTCGAACCGGGTCGTCACACGCACGTCGCCCGGGACGCCTTCGGTAAACGCATGCTCGCTCTCGTCGAGGCGACCACGATCGAACGGGAAGCCGATCGCCTTCATGATCTCGACGGTGAGCGCCTTCTGCTTGCCCGGCGCAAACCGCCCGGTGAGTGGCAATGGCGGTTGCTGGTGTTGCCGTTCGATCGTCTCGCGAATGAAGCCGGGCAGACGCCGACCGAGACCTTTGAAGATGCCGTCGATATCGGCCGCCGTGATGCCCGGACTGAACTCATCGAGCAACGCATCGTACGGCGCGAGATTCAACGCTTGGCCTAACAACTGCGCTTTGTCGCGCACCAAGTGCAACACCTCCTCGAGGTGCGGCGCGAATGTATCGAATTTGCCTTCTTGGCGGGCCTCGACCCAGCGCACTTCGGCACGCGCAGTCGCCTTGGCGAGTCGCGAGATCAACGCGACCGGCGTGGCGATGGCGTGGTCGCGTTGCCGCCGCATCTCGCGCAAGTTCGCCACTTGCCAATCCTCGAGCGAGCCGACGTTGGCTTGCGCACGATCGAGCAAGCGCGTGATCTTCGGCGCCGTCAGCAATGCGTGGTGCTCCGTTTCGAGCGCAGCAAGCTGCTCGCCGCGCACGTCCGACGAACCGCGCGGCATCATCACGGCCGCGTCCCAACGCAGCAGCGACATGGCGCCACGAAACGCATGGAGTCGTTTCCATTCGAGCTCGAGCTGCTTGTAGGGCGTCATGGCCACGATTGCACCAGTTCCATCGAGGGTCGTGTTGTTGTTGGCGCGTCCTCGAGCTCGCGAAGGGCACCCCAGATTGCAAAGGCCCCACCGTGAGGGGGCGTGGTGCTGCGCGTGGGCGAGCGGGAAGGACAGCCAGATTCTACCAGTGGGGCGCCGATCCCCCGCCCCCATCATCAAGAAAATATTTCTAAATCAATCACTTAAAATGTCGCATCTGCGTTGACAACGCACTGCGGACGGGCCGGAAAGACCTGCGGGAGCCACCAAATGCTGCATCGCAGCATTCTGCTAGGCAGCGAGAAAGAACATCCCGAGCGACAGACCGATGCCCACCAACCACACCAGGGACCGCAGCGTCGCGAGATCGGTGACGTAGAACCCGATGTAGGCGACGCGACATGCAATGAACGCGAGCGCCAAGGTATCAACGCGGCCTTGCGGCGCATCGGCTACGTGCGCCGTGAGCACGCCCGCTGCGAACACCGCGAGCGCCTCCCACGAATTGGCTTGTGCTGCGTTGGCGCGCGCGCGCCAGCCATCTTGCTTCGCGAGCCAGTCGCGCGGCCGATGGTTGTCGAACCGCGGGAAGCCCCACTTAGCGATGCCGGCGCAAACGATCGGCAAAATGGCAGCGACGAACAGGCACCACAATGCGACCGTCATGCAAGCTCTCCTAACAACTCGTGCTTCAATTGCGCACAGCGCGCGTCAGCAGATTGGGCAAGAACGCGGCATCCCAAGCCGCCGCTCGGCGACCGAGGCGCAAGATCACCAACTGCCGCGACGGGATCGCCCACAGCGTCGGCCCAGCGGCGCTGTCCATCCAAATCACATCCTCTGCTACGTAGGATTCACTGTGTTGGATGCCCGGGTCGCTAGCCGGGCTGTATTGGGGGGTACCTGGGCTCGCGCGTCCGGTCCAAATTTGCAAACCGTACGACGCATTGGCCGCCGAGCCCGCCGCAAGCTGTGTGACCCAGCCTGCTGGCAGCACTGCCTGTCCCAAAGCACGACCGTCGTCGGCCAACAGGGCGCCCAAGCGGAGGAAATCACGCGCCGTGGCACGCAGGCAGCAATAGGTGGCGGGCATGCCATTTCTGCGATCGAGGTACAGCTCGGCACGCCCAGCGCCGATCTTCGTCCATAAGCGCGAGTTGACATATCCTTCGAACGGCTCGCCAGTGGCTCGTTCGAGAATGACGCCCACGAGCTGCGCGTTGGCGTTCGAAACGCTGAAGCGCGTGCCGGGCGGATAGACCGCCTGAAACGCCAGCGCTGCGCCTGCGAAATCGGAGCCTAACGACAAGCGCGCGTTCTTGTTCGTCACGAGCGCCTGGAACGGCGCCCACCAGCCGAGTAGCCCCTCGCCTCGCGCTGGAATCGTGAGTGGAAACTCTTCGAGACCACTCGTGTTCTGCAAGAGCTGCCGCAATGTGATCGCGCCGCGCGGATCGTTGCGCCACTCGTGCAGCCACGTCGACACCGCCGTATCGAGCGAAGCAATCTTGCCATCCGCAATGGCGAACCCGACCAACAAACCCAAGAGGGAGCGCGTCATATCGCGGCCTGAAACCAGCGCTTCTGGCGTTAGGCCATCGTAGTAACGCTCGAGTTGCACAACCCCGCGGTGCAGCACCAACAGCGCACTCGAATTGTTAGCTTTGGCCCACTCGGAGGCCTCCTCGAGCGCAGCAGGATCGAGCGAAACGGTATCGGCCGCAGCTGCTGGGAAGAAGCTTTGCGGTGCACCTTCCAGCGTCACCGTCGGCTCGTAGAAGGACTCGGGCCAATCGGCTGAATCGCTGGGAATATGTACGACGCGGCTCCAGAAAGGCCAGTCAGCCGCAACGACGCCGATGATGCCTGGCACCACCGTCAAAAACACGATCAGTCCGGCTACCAACAATCGTCGCATGGCACGGGACCCCTCCACCGACACGTTCCGTGCACCGGTCCCGGGTGAATCGTACCAGTCTGCGACGCAGGCTTGAGCCCGCAGCGATCCATGCCCGCGTAGAATTGTGTCCGACATGAGTCTCGCCATCTGCTCGATTGCTTCGGAAGTGACACCCCTTGCCAAGACCGGGGGTTTGGCGGACGTGGCCAGCGCCCTGACGCGCCTGTTGCAGTCCCAGAGTCACGACGTGCGGCTCTTCATGCCGTTTTATGCGCAGGTGGACCGCAAGGCGTTCGAGATGTACCCCGTCGATTTCCTGCGCGGGGTGCCGATCGCGCTCGGGCCCCATCGCTATGTCTTCGACGTGTACACGGCGCGCCTGCCGAATTCGCGCGCCTACGTCTACCTACTCGAGTGCCCGGTGCTGTACTCGCGAGCCCGGCTTTACACGACCGATGTCGACGAGCACTTGCGGTTCCTGGCGTTCACGCGCGCCGCGCTCGAGTGTTGTCGCCGCATGCGCTGGCACCCCGACATCGTTCATTGCCATGACTGGCATGCTGCGTTCGCCCCGCTGCTGCTGAAATCCGTGTACGCCACCGACGAATTCCTGAGCCAAGCGAAGTCCGTGCTGACGATTCACAATATCGGCTACCAAGGCGAGTTCGGCCCCGAAGCGGTTGAAGCGTTGGCGCTCGGCGAGCACGCGTACCTCGTCCACCAAGACGATCTGCGCGCCGGACGCGTGAACGCACTCAAGCACGGCGTGATGTATGCCGATGCGATCACCACTGTAAGTCCAACCTATGCGCGCGAGATTCGCACGCCGCTGTACGGCATGGGGCTCGAGACCGTGCTCAACTCGCGCGGCGATGCGGTGATCGGCATCCTGAATGGCGTCGACTACGCGGAGTGGGATCCACGCTGGGACAAACATCTGCCGCGCAATTTCGGACTCTACGAGCTCGATCGCAAAGCGGAGTTGAAGCGCGAGTTCCTCAGCCGCTATTCGCTCGAACCGGCGGCCGATCGCACGCCCCTGCTCGGCATCGTGAGCCGTATGACGTCGCAAAAAGGCTTCGACTTGCTGCGCGATACGCTGCCCGAGTTGTTAGCCACGCGCGACGCCCGACTGGCGGTACTCGGCAACGGTGAGCCGCAGTACGAGCGTGTCTTCGGCGAACTTGCCGAACGATTCCCAGAACGTGTGCTCTATCGCAACGGCTACGACGAGCCGCTCGCACACTGGATCGAAGCGGCGAGCGATATCTTCTTGATGCCGTCGCGCTATGAACCGTGCGGCCTCAATCAAATGTACAGTTTGCGTTACGGCACGATTCCGATCGTGCGCAACACTGGCGGCCTGGCCGATTCGGTGCAGCAATTCGAGCCGCTCACCGGCCGCGGGACCGGCATCGTTTTCAACGACTTCGATGCGAACGCCATGCGCTGGGCGCTCAATCTCGCCTTCGAGTGGTATGCCGATCCGGAGTTATGGGAACGCATCGTGCGCAACGCGATGCGGGCCGATTTCTCGTGGGAGCGACAAGGCGCGGAGTACGTGAAGCTGTTCGAGCGTTTGCGACGCAACGCGGTCGCGCCGCGCCTCACTACCGCAATTTGATCGTCCCTTTTTCCTCGAACGGGATCTGCCGCAAAAAGCCTTTGGCAAGCGATACCTTGCCCACCATGCGATAGTCGAGTGCATCGCGGTTGCCACCCGACTGCGTCAGCACACGAAGCAACGTCGTGGCCATATTGGCCGTCACGTTCATGTCGAATTCGGCCTCGCCCAACGCTGGCACCGTGAATGCGGCCGCCGAGACCCCTTGCGCGAAATCCTCGCCCGCCACTTCCATGCGATACGTGATGCCCTTGACGGGCAACTCCCGATCGTTCGGATTTTGCACGCGCAGGCGCACCTTCAGGCGTTGCTCGAATAGATCGGTCTTCAACACTTCGACGCTGACGATGGACAAGCGCGGTGTTTCGAGCTTCGGCGCGAATGCAGCGCATGCGCCCAGCACAACGGCCAGCGTGACTGCGAGCAGCAGATTCTTCATGCCCATCATCGTAACGAACCGAGCCTGTCAGGAAGCTGAACGAAGCAGCATATCGGCCGTGACTAACACCACGCCTTTATCTGTCACGTGGAAGCGCTTCTCGTCCTCCGCTCGATTCACACCGATCTGTGTGTGCGGTGCAATATCGCAGCCCTCATCGATGATCGCGTGCTTGATCACGCAATCGTGGCCGATATGCACACTTGGCAAGATCACTGCCCGTTCGACGTACGAGCGCTCGTCAACGCGCACGCCCGAAAACAGCAGCGATTCACGCATCGCGGCGCCCGAGATGATGCAGCCCCCGGAGACGAGCGAGTTGATCGCAAGTCCGCGACGATTGTCTTCGTCGAGCACGAACTTGGCCGGCGGCTGTTGCACTTGGTAGGTCCAGATCGGCCAGTCTTCGTCGTAGATATTGAGCTCGGGATTGACATACACGAGCTCGCGATTGGCCTCGTAGTACGCATCGATCGTCCCGACGTCGCGCCAATAGCTCTGCGCGCGGGTCTTCACGTCTTGGAACGGATACGCGAATACTTGGAGCGTATCGATCGACTTCGGCAGGATGTTCTTGCCGAAATCGTGTGCCGAGTTCGGGTCGGTCGCGTCCTCGACCAACAGCTTCTCTAACAACTGCGGGCTGAACACATAGATGCCCATCGACGCAAGCGCGATGTCGGGGCGCCCTGGCATCGGATCGGGATCTCGCGGTTTCTCGGTGAACTTCGTGACGCGGTTCCACTCGGTCGCCGTAAGCACACCGAACTCGCGCGCATCGAGGCGCGGCACTTCGACGACGCCGACGGTGATGTCTGCACCTTTCTCGACGTGGTACGCAATCATCGGACCGTAGTCCATTTTGTAAATGTGATCGCCCGCGAGCACGAGCACGTGCTTTGGA
>CAYUIT010000018.1:61382-63580 GCA_964444835.1 uncultured Steroidobacteraceae bacterium | reverse complement strand
GGACTCGAAGACCTTGCGGAACATCGGGTCGCGCGCCGCGCCTTCACTAACAACCTGCAACGACAGCTCGCGCAGGTAACGTAACACGTCCTGCGGGAACGGCCGGACGTCCACCTTGTGATCGTTGACGAGCGTGGCTAGAGCTTCGCCGCTGCGTGCGTTGTACTCGGCGAGCATCGTGTCGTTGAGCGCCGCGCAGCACAGGCTGAGAATCTCCTGCAGATCGGCGGGCAGCGCGTCGTAGGCCTTCTTGCTGACGATGCATTCCAAAGTGGAACCCGGCTCCTGCCAACCAGGGTAGTAGTAGTACTTGGCAGCTTTGTAGAGCCCGAAAGACAAATCGTTGTACGGGCCGATCCACTCGGTCGCATCGATCGTGCCAGTCTGCAGCGCCGTGAAGATCTCCGAACCGGGCAGCGTGACGGGCGTACCGCCGGCGCGCGCGAGCACTTCGCCGCCCAAGCCCGGGATGCGCATTTTCAAACCCTTGAGATCGGCGACGGAGTTGATCTCCTTATTGAACCAACCGCCCATCTGCACACCCGTATTGCCGGCGACGAACGGCACGACGCCGAATGGCTGATACAACTCGCGCCACAATTCGAGGCCGCCACCGTAGTAGAGCCACGCGTTGATTTCGCTCGCGGTCATGCCGAAGGGAACTGCCGTGAACAACGAGGCCGCCTCGGCCTTGCCTTTCCAGTAGTACGCCGCGCCATGGCCAATCTCAGCCGTGCCGCCCGACACCGCGTCGAACACTTCCAGCGGCGGCACCAGCTCGCCGCCGCCATACACTTTGATTTTGAGACGGCCACCGCTCGCCTTGTCGACCATTTCCGCAAAGCGATTGGCCCCTGTGCCCGTACCCGGAAAATTCGGTGGCCACGTCGTGACCATTTTCCATTTGAATGTTTGACCAGAGATCGCTGCGCCACCCGCAGTTTCTTTCTTGGCGCAAGCAGTGACGGCAGTCGCCGCAGCGGCGACGGTAGCAGCGGTAACGAATTCACGACGTTTCATGACGCACGAACCTTCTTCTGATGCTCGGACACACCTGATCCGTTAGTGTACGCGTTCTCATGATCGGACTGATTCAGCGGGTTGCGCACGCCGAGGTCACCGTGGCGGGCCGCTCCGTCGGGCGCATCGAGCGCGGCTTATTGGTATTCGTCGGCGTCGAACGCGACGACGACGAGGCCGCGGCCACTCGTTTGCTCGAGCGCGTGTTGAGCTACCGCGTTTTTCCCGATGCGCAAGACAAGATGAACCTGTCGGTCACGGACATCGATGGCGGCGTCTTGCTCGTTTCGCAGTTCACGCTGGCCGCCGACACCCAGAAAGGCACCCGCGCAGGCTTCAGCACGGCGGCCGCACCCGACCGTGCGCGTGTCCTGTTTGACCACTTGGTCACCCTGGCGCGTAGCCGCCATCAGACGGTCGCGACCGGTGAATTCGGCGCCGACATGCAGGTGTCCCTAGTCAACGACGGTCCTGTGACATTTTGGTTAAGAGCCGGGGCCCCGGCTGCCGGGAAGTCGTGACGTAGGTCGCGGCCGCCCGAACTTTATTCGGGCTTTCGAATCATTTGTCTTATCATCTAGGGCTCGTTTTCGAGCGGCTTTCGCGGAGGTTGAGGTCATGGGTATTGGAATGCGCGAGTTGATCATCCTGCTCCTCGTCGTGCTGCTCATTTTCGGCGCGAAGAAGCTGCGCACCATCGGCTCCGACCTCGGTGCCGCCGTGAAGGGCTTCAAGAAGTCGATGAACGAAGGCGACACCGAGGAATCGTTGAAGCAGCTCAAGGCGGATGCCAACGATGCCGAATTCCCCGAAGCCGCGAAGCAACGCGATAAGTCGGAACGTAGCGCCTAAGCGCGGCCGCGTTCACCGGCCCGCGGCCATCCCGCGATGTTCGAAGTAGGCTTCATCGAGATTCTGTTGATCTCGATTCTCGCGCTCGTTGTATTGGGCCCCGAGAAACTTCCCAAGGTCGCTCGTCAGGTCGGGCACTGGATGGGGCGTGCGCGAGCGATGGCTCGCCAATTCCGCGAACAGCTCGACGAAGAAGCGATCTTCGAAGAAAGCGCCAAGCGCCAGAACACCTCGAGCGCGCCTAACTACTCGGCCTCGGGCTCCACGGCGCAAGCAACGATGAACCCGGCGCCTGCCGCATCGCCCGCACCAGCCGCAACCCCGGC
>CAYUIT010000018.1:1753-61282 GCA_964444835.1 uncultured Steroidobacteraceae bacterium | reverse complement strand
AAGCAACGATGAACCCGGCGCCTGCCGCATCGCCCGCACCAGCCGCAACCCCGGCGAGCGCGTCCGTTGAAGAAGACGAGTCGTCTTACTACCCGCCGGATCACCACGCGAATCCTAACTACCAGTCCCCCGATGCACCGCAGCCGGCGCAATCCGACTGGGTGAGCCCGAGCGACACGCCGCCGAAGCCATGAGCGAGTCGAACGAGAACCTCGCCGAAGGCACGCTGATGTCGCACTTGCTCGAGCTGCGCGATCGGCTGTTGCGCTCGTTGATCGCGATTGTCGTGTGCGCGTTGCCCTGCTTGTTCTTCGCCAACGATCTGTTCGACTTCTTCGCCCGCCCGATCGTGCAGCAGTTGCCGAAAGGCACGTCGCTGATCGCGACCAGCATCGTCGCGCCGTTCATGACGCCGTTCAAACTGGCGCTGTTCGTCGGCATGTTCATCGCCATTCCGTACGTGCTGTATCAGCTGTGGGCGTTCGTCGCCCCGGGTTTGTATCGGCGCGAGAAGCGCTTTGCGTTGCCGCTGCTCCTGTCGTCGATCCTGCTCTTCTATATCGGCGCCGCGTTTGCCTACCTGTTCGTGTTCCCCGTGATGTTCGAGTTCTTCATCAGCACCGCACCGAAAGCCGTGATGGTGAACCCCGACATCGCGAGCTATCTCGACTTCATGCTGACGATGTTCTTCTGCTTTGGGCTCGCGTTCGAAGTGCCCGTCGCGGTGGTGTTGTTAGCCATCACCGGCATGGTGAGCGTCGACAAGCTCGGCGCCAACCGTGGCTACGTCGCGATCGGCATCTGTGTCGTTGCCGCGATCTTGACGCCGCCCGATGGCGTGTCGATGTTGATCATGGCGATCCCGATGTACTTACTCTATGAAGGTGGGCTCGTGATGGCCCGCATCATGATGAAAATGCGCGCGGCGGACGCCGCCAAGCGCGCGGCCGAGGAAGGCGAAGCGGAGGCGTAAAGGCCCCTGCGGGTTTACTGTCGAACGATCGACAGGCCCGGTACGAGAATCGTCAGCGCGCGAGCCAGGTCGTGCTGACCGCCCACTGCCTCGATCTCCTCGCGCGTAATGACCCGCTGGCCCGGGATGACGCGACGGTCCTCTTGGCCCATCTTCTCCACCTTGGCTTCGCGCGGCGGCGCCGATGTTGTGGCGCAACCCACCGACAGCACGCCCAACAGCGCGACGAGGGCTGCTCGGGCCAGTTCAGCTTGGTGACGCGGCATAGTGCCTACTCCGGTTCAACGGCGGTTCATTCTAACGAGTGCATTCTGCGCCAGTAGTTCCCGGGACGCGAGCTGATCGGCAAGCTGCCTTGCCGCTGCCCGCCGACATGGGTCACACTCCCGCCATTGCGGCGCTGCGAGCGCCTCGCCGACGGAATACAACAGAAAATGAGTGATTTCGGCTCCGCCACCCTGACATCCTCGACCAACGGCCCGCAGTTGTTTGGCCACCCTCGAGGTCTCTTCACGCTGTTCATGACCGAGATGTGGGAGCGCTTCACCTATTACGGGATGCGCGCAATCCTACTGCTGTACATCGTCGCCGCCATCGAGAATGGCGGTCTCGGTATCGACGATAAGACCGGCGCCGCCATCTACGGCCTCTATATCTCTGGCACGTACTTGTTGTCGCTCGTGGGGGGCTGGATCGCTGACCGGCTGATCGGGGCCCAACGCGCAGTCTGGTGGGGCGGCGTGCTCATCATGATCGGCAATGGCATGCTCGCCTTCGGCCAGACGCAGCTGTTCTTCCTCGGCTTGCTGTTCATCGTGTTCGGCGTTGGGCTCCTGAAGCCGAACATCAGCGCCATCGTCGCGCAGCTCTACCCTGAAGGCGGTTCGCGGCGCGATGCCGGCTTTTCGATCTTCTACATGGGTATCAATCTCGGCGCGTTTCTCGGGTCGTTAGCGGTACCCGAAGTGGCCGACAATTTCGGCTGGGGCGTCGGCTTTGCGCTACCCGCCGTCGGCATGGCCCTCGGCCTGTTGCAATTCTACTTCACGCGTAAACACTTGGGCGTTGCGGGTGCGGCTCCTGTGGTGAGCCCGGAGCAGCGCGGGAGCTGGACACCGATCGTCGGCGGCGCTGCCCTCATCTTGTTAGTGGCCGTGCTCGCGATCTTGGGCGTCATCCAAATCAACGCGGTCGCGCTCTCAAACGCGGCGAGTTGGGTGATCGGCTTTTTCGCGCTCGGCTACTTCGTGTATCTGTACGCATTCGCCGGCTTGAATGCGGAAGAGCGTCGCCGCGTGATCGTGATGCTCGTGCTGTTCATCGCTTGCGCCATGTTCTGGGCCGGCTTCGAGCAAGCGGGCGCGTCGCTCAATTTGTTTGCCGATCGTTATACCGACCGTAACGTGTTCGGCTGGGACATGTCCGCAGGCACGCTGCAGGCGGTGAATCCGCTGTTCATCATCATCTTCGCGCCTGTGTTCGCCGCCATTTGGGTGAACCTCGGCAAGCGCAATCTCGACCCCTCCGCGCCGGCCAAGTTTGCACTCGGCCTGATTCTGATGGGCATCGGCTTCTATGTGATGTACCTCGCGTCGAAGTACGTCGTCGCGGGCGAAAAGGTGCTGCCGACCTGGCTCGTGCTGACGTATCTGTTCCACACGTTCGGTGAACTGTGCTTGAGCCCGGTGGGCTTGAGTTCGTTCAGCAAGCTCGCACCGGAGCGTTTCGTTGGCCAAGCGCTCGGCGTGTGGTTCATGGCAACAGCGTTGGGTAACAACATGGCTGGCCAGATCGCAGGCGGCTTCGATTGGGAAACGCCCGCTGCGATGCCCGGCCAGTTCATGTTCATCGTCGGCTGGGGCGTGATCGCGGGGCTCGTCCTGCTGATTCTTACGCCTTTCGTCAAACGCTTCATGCCTGGGGTGAAGTAGTTAGTAAATAGCTCCGAACGCGCCGCCTCGAGCGGCGCGATTCGTTTGGGCATTGCATTCGATCGGGGGCATCGTCATGAGAACGTATCAAGCTGCGGCGCCTTGCGCGCTGCTCGTCGTTTGGGCTTTGGTAGGTTGCGGCAAGAGCGCCGACGCGCCGGCGCCCAAGCAATCGGCGGATGAGTTCGTAGCCGAACTCAATCGCAACCTCGCCGAGTACAGCAAGGAGCTGAATGCTGCCGGCTGGACACAATCGACCTATATCACGCCGGACACGCAGCTATTGTCGGCAAAAGCACAGGAGCGATTCCTCGAATACTTCTCGCGCGCAGTGGAGCAAGCGAAGCAATACGAAGGGCAGAAGCTTGCACCGCAGACCGCGCGTGCGATCGAGCTGCTGAAGCTCGGGGTTTCGGCGCCGGCTCCTAACGACCCAGCGAAGCGTACCGAGCTCACACAGATCACGACGAGCCTGGAGGCGATGTACGGCGAGGGCAAATACTGTCCGCCTGGCGCACCGCAAAACGGCGTGGAGTGCAAGAATCTCGACGTGCTCTCGGACACGCTCGCGAAAAGCCGCAATTACGATGAGTTGTTAGAGGCGTGGACAGGTTGGCACTCGATCAGCCGACCGATGCGGCCGAAGTACCAGCGCTTCGTCGAACTGGCGAACGAAGGCGCGCGTGAGCTTGGCTACGACGATGTCGGCGTGATGTGGCGTTCGGGATACGACATGTCGGCGGCTGACTTCGAGAAGGAGTCGGAGCGCTTGTGGGAGCAAGTGGAGCCGCTTTACGAGCAGCTGCAATGTTACGCACGCGGCCGTCTGGCGCAGCGCTATGGCGAGGACAAAGTGCCGGCAGGCAAGCCGATTCCTGCACATTTGTTCGGCAACATGTGGGCGCAGCAGTGGAACAAGATCTACGACGACTTGCTGAAGCCCTATCCCGCCGCGAGCATCGAATCTGCTGATCGCGGCCTCGAGCGGCAGAAGTGGGATGCCGTGCGCATGACGAAGTCGGCCGAGACTTTCTACACGTCGCTCGGCTTCCCGGCGCTGCCAGAGTCGTTCTACAAGCTGTCGATGTTGACGCGCCCGCGGGACCGCGAGGTCGTATGCCACGCGAGCGCGTGGGATATGGACGACAAAGACGACGTGCGCATCAAGATGTGCATGACGCCCACCGAGGAAGATCTATTCACGATCTACCACGAGCTCGGCCACATCTATTACTTCCTACTCTACAAAGATCAGCCGCCGATCTTTCAGAACGGCGCGCACGACGGGTTTCATGAGGCGATCGGCGACACGGTGAATCTGTCAGTGACGCCGGCGTACTTGCGCAAGATCGGCCTCGTCGGCGACGTGCGCCCGTCGCAGGAGGCGATCATCAACCAACAAATGAAGATGGCCACAGAGAAGATCGCATTCTTGCCGTTCGGCAAGCTGATTGATCAATGGCGATGGGGCGTGTTCTCGGGCCGTATCAAGCCCGAGGAGTACAACAAAGCGTGGTGGGAACTGCGCACGAAGTACCAGGGTGTGGCCGCGCCCGTGGCGCGCACCGAAGACGATTTCGATCCGGGCGCCAAGTACCACATTCCGGGCAACACGCCGTACACGCGATATTTTCTCTCGTTCATTTTGCAGTTCCAGTTTCACAAGTCGTTGTGTGAAGCCTCGGGCCACACGGGCCCCTTGCACGAGTGCTCGATCTTCGGCAGCACCGAAGCGGGCAAGCGCTTCGGCGACATGCTGGCGCTCGGCGCAAGCGAGCCGTGGCAAGACACGATGCAGAAGCTCACGGGCACGCGAGAGATGGATGCCTCCGCGATCATCGAGTACTTCGGGCCGCTGATGACGTGGCTCGAAGAACAGAACGAAAACCAGTCCTGCGGTTGGTAGCCACGCGGAACTCGTCAGGGGACCAGTATGCAGAATGACGCTCCCGTAGCACCACAACTCACCGTCCGAGCAGTCTTGCTCGCGATGGTGCTCGCCGTCGTGCTGGCCGCCGCGAACACCTATCTCGGGTTGTTTGCGGGCATGACGATCGCCTCCGCCATCCCAGCCGCTGTGATCTCGATGGCGGTCCTGCGCTTGTTTGGCGGTGGCGGCATCCTCGAGAACAACATCGTCTCCACCGGAGCGTCAGCGGGCTCGTCGATCGCGTCCGGTGTGATTTTCACGATTCCCGCTTTGGTGATCCTGGGTTACTGGCAGGACTTCATTTCAAACTACGGCTGGTTGCTGGCAATTGCCGGGTTGGGCGGGTTGTTAGGCGTGCTGTTCTCGGTGCCGCTGCGGCGCTCGTTGATCGTCGACCAAAAAATGGCCTTCCCAGAAGGCAAAGCGGCTGCCGAGGTTTTGAAAACTGGCGAGAACCCCGGCGCGGGCTTGAAGATCCTCGGCTTCGCGGCGCTTGGCGGTGGGCTCGCCAAACTTGGTGCGGCAAACGGCTTGCGCTTGTTCCCCGACACGGCCGCCCTCTCCGGTTACGCAGGTAAAGCCGTCGCATTCTTCGGCACGAATCTCTCGCCCGCGCTCCTCGGCGTCGGCTACATCGTCGGCCTCAACGTGGGCACGCTGGTGTTCCTCGGCGGCGTGCTCTCGTGGAACGTGGCCATGCCGATCTACAGCAGCTACTTCTTGGAAGGTAACGCTGCGCTACAAGCCGCCGTGCAAGGCGTTTCTGCCGAAGAAGCCGCGTACACGATTTGGTCGAAAGAGATCCGCTATCTCGGCGTTGGCGCGATGCTCGTCGGCGGCCTCTGGGCTGTCATCAATCTACGCAGTTCGATCCTCTCGGGCGTGAAGAGCGGGCTCGCAGCCACGCGCAGTAGCGCAGCCGGCGGTAGCGTGCCGCATACCGAACGCGATCTCCCCATGAGCTATGTGTTAGTGGGAATCGTGTTGTTCACCTTGCCGCTCGCCGTCCTGTATCAAACGATCGTTGGCAGCCTCGCGGTGAGCCTGCCGATGACGATCATCATGATCGTGGCCGGCTTCGTGTTCTGTTCGGTCTCGGCGTACATGGCCGGCCTTGTGGGCTCATCTAACAACCCAGTCTCCGGCATTACGATTTGCACGATCTTGTTTGCCGCGTTGGTATTGCTCGCGTTGCTCGGCAAGAATGCGACGATCGGCCCCGTCGCCGCCATCATGATCGGTGCCGTGGTGTGCTGCGCGGCGTGCATCAGCGGCGATAATCTGCAAGACCTGAAGTGCGGTCACATCGTCGGTGCCACACCGTGGAAGCAGCAGGTGATGCTGGGGATCGGCGCTGCGTCGTGCGCACTCGTGATGGCGCCGGTGCTGCACTTGCTCGACAAAGCGTATGGCATCGGTGTGCCGACCGAGGCGCATCCCGATCCGTTGCTCGCGCCGCAAGCAACGTTGATGGCGTCGGTCGCGAAGGGCATTTTCGGCGGCGCGCTGCCTTGGACCACCATTGCGATCGGCGGTGCGATTGGCGTCGCCATCATCGTGTGGGACCTGTGGCTGAAGGCGCGCAACTCGAGCTTTCGTGCACCAGTGTTAGCCGTCGCCGTCGGCATCTACTTGCCGCTCGAGTTATCGGTGCCGATCTTTCTCGGCGGCTTGCTGTCGCACCTCGTCGGACGCACGTTGGGCGCCGGCAAGAGCGAGGAAGAGAACGAACGCTTACATCGCAAGGGCATGCTGTTCTCGGCCGGCATGATCACGGGTGAAGCGCTGATGGGTATCGTCATCGCCGGTGCCATCGTGGTTCGCGAGCGGCCCGATGCGCTTGCGCTGCCGGAGGCTTGGCAGTTCGGCGGCTGGCTCGGGCTGACTTTGCTCGCGCTGCTGGCATTCGCGCTGTATCGAACGGCCACACAGCGCACCAGCACGACGAGCTGAAGCACGACACCGTAGAATGGCGGGACGCATGAGCGCTCCCGCCGATTCCACTGCCTCCGCAACCCTTGCGAGCCGCCGCAAGGGCATGCTCTTGCTGTGTTTCGCGATCGTCTATCTCGTCTGGGGCTCGAGCTATCTCGCCACCGCCGTCGGCGTGCGTCACTTGCCGCCATTTCTGTTCGGCGGCATCCGCTTCGTCATCGGCGGGTTGTTACTAACAGCACTGGCGTTTCTGCTCGGTCGTAGCTTGCGCATCGATCGGCAAGAGCTGAAGAACCTTGCGATCGTGGCCCTCGGCTCGGTCGTCGTGAGCAACGGCTTCAACGTCTGGGCCATGCAGTGGGTCGCGTCGAATCAATCGGCGTTGCTCAACGCCACGTCGGCATTCTGGATCGCGCTGCTCGCAACACGCGGACGACGCGCTCACCCGCTGACAAAGCTGACGTCGGCTGGACTCGCACTCGGCTTCTGCGGCGCCGCGTTGATCATCTGGCCTCGCGGCGGCAGCTGGTCCGGGAATCACTTGCCGCAGCAGTTCGCCATCTTGTTAGGCGTGTTCGGCTGGGCGGTGGCCACCGTGTATATGCGTAATGCCGTCACCAAGCTCGATGTGCTGAGTTTCACCGGCCTGCAAATGCTGCTCGGGGGCCTTGTGTTGACGGCGTTGGGGCTTGCCGTCGGCGAAGGCCCACGCTGGCAGTTGTCGCGCGAAGGCCTTTGGTCGATCGGCTATCTCACGATCATGAGTTCGTGTGTTGCCTACACCGCGTATGCGTATCTCACGAAGCACACGACACCGTCGCTCGTGGGGACTTACGGCTACGTCAACCCAGCGATCGCGGCCGTGCTCGGCTGGGCATTTCTGGACGAGCATCTCGGCGCGACCCAAATCATTGGCATGGCCATCATGTTAGCGGGCGTGGCACTCGTCAGTTGGCCACGGCGTGAGCCGCAACCCGAGCCCTCGGGCTGACACCGTAGGTGGTCGCACCTAACTACAATTCTGCGCGAGCGGCGTGCCTTTGAGTGCGTCGATGTTCACGGGCTTCACGACGCGCTCGCGCGACGGGAAGTCGATCTGTGCCGTGACATTGTTGCCGTCGGTATCGCGGATGTTCGTCAGCCCTTTGTAGCGCATCAACACGCGATCGCTCTTGCGATACGACACTTCGATGTACGGCAGGAACCAGCCGAGGAAGCCCGAGAGATTCAGACGGATGACGCTGGCCGGCTGTCCTTCGATCGTCGTCTCACCGTGCTTCTTCACCTTGAACGACATGTAATCGAGCCGGCTCGGCACAAGAAACGGAAAGCGCACCGACTTGCCAGCTTCGAGCTCGCCCCAGTGCTTGCGCACGAACTCATCGAAGCCGGCATCCGAGACGATCGCGACGTTGGTCGGCACCGGCCGCTTCCGCAGCTCCGCCTTGCTGCTTTCACGCTGGAACACCTCAAGCGCATTGCCGCTGCGCTGCAAGCCTTCGAGATATCCCGTACGAGCATCCTCGAGCCGAAACGCCGGCTCAGTGCGGTTGGCGCCGTACTGCAGCACTTTGCGCGCAAAAGCCGCGTCGCCTCGCGGGCACAAGTACTTTACGACGCGCTGCTCATTGGCCGTACCCAGGCCGCGCACCGTATGCGATTCGACATACAACAGCTCGCGCGTGCGAATGTCGCGCGCGTAACCCGTGAACACGTGATCCGTGGCCCAAGCGGTGGGCGGGGCTGCAAACGCCGCCACGATTACCCAAACGAAGCGCTTCATAAGCAATGGGTTCGGACGCGCGGCATGATTGGATTCAGCCTTCCTTACGGCGAATCACTTCGATCTTGCCTTTGGAACCGACGAACCAGGAGCCCACCCAGCTCACGAGGCTCACGATGATCGAGGCGAACAACGCCGTCCAGAAGCCGTCGATCTGGAACCCCGGCAAGAACAACGCGACGAGGCCTAGCATCGCCGCGTTGATCACTAACAAGAAGAGCCCAAGCGTCACGATCGTCATCGGCAACGTCAGGAAAATCGTGATCGGCCGGATCACGGCATTCACGACGCCGAGGAGCAAGCCCGCGACCACCAAGGTGGTTGCACTGTTGATCGAAATGCCCGACAGCACGCGCGTGGCTAACCACAAGCCGAGCGCGGCGATCACGCCCCGCAGAATAAAGCCCATCATCGTGCGCTCTCCTTCCGATCAAAACCCTTCTCGACGAACACCTTGAGGCGAGCCAAGGCGCGTTGCCAGTGTACGCGCTTGCGTGCGAAGTAATCGTCCCAGGCAGCGTCGCGTGGCAGGCCACTGTTCATCAAGCGCAAGCGGGTTACGGCGCCTGCTGGCTCGAACAAGAAATCGTCGACTTCCACGCCTTCGAATTTGGGGGCGGAAGCGGCTGGCATCAAGATCAGCCGCAAACGTTGGGCCGGCAAAAAGACGTCGATATGCGCGTCGACTTCCAGGCTACTGTCGAACCGTGCGCGGAAGTCGCCGCCCTCGCGCGGTCGCAGGCGCGCGCCGGGAGCGCACCAGCGCTCGAGCGACGCAGGCTCG
Source organism: uncultured Steroidobacteraceae bacterium (assembly GCA_964444835.1). Lineage (GTDB taxonomy): Bacteria > Pseudomonadota > Gammaproteobacteria > Steroidobacterales > Steroidobacteraceae > CADEED01. The sequence continues at coordinate 51,946 of CAYUIT010000018.1, read as the reverse complement.
ATCCAGGCGCTCCAGACGCGCTCGGCCGGTGCCCCGATGTCGATGCGGAACGCGAAGTGGCGAGTGCTAGCCGTCATGCGCAGATTCTGCCATCGTCGCACGCTCAGCCGAAATGCCTCGGCGAGTCGTTGGAGAGCGTGTCATGTCGGCGGTCGATCTTGTCATTGGCTTGATGTTGTTCCAGTACTTTCTGTTCATCATGGCGGTGGGCCGTGCACGGGGTCGCTACCAGATCGCGGCGCCCGCAACGGCGGGACACCCGGAATTCGAGCGTTACTTCCGCGTGCAGATGAACACCTTGGAGCAATTGATCATCATCATCCCGTCCCTGTGGATGTTCGCCCGTTACGTACACGAGCCCACGGCTGCCATTCTCGGTCTCGTCATCATCGTCGGCCGCACGCTCTATTTCTTCGCCTACACCCGCGATCCCAAGAGCCGCGGTTGGGGCTTCATGATCTCGAGCCTGCCGATGCTGATCCTGATGTTCGGCTCGATCATTGGCGCCGCCAAGGCGTTTCTCAGTCGTTAGTACGCCGCTGCTCGAGTCGCGACTTCACGGTCATCACGGCCAACGGAATCAAGGACACCACCACGATGCCGAGGGTGACCAGCCCGAAGTTCTGCTTGATCAGGGGAATATTGCCGAAAAAGTAACCGGCCCACACGAACGACAACACCCAGGCCGTGCCGCCGACAATGTTGTACGCCTGAAAGCGCGCGTACGGCATGCTCGCCACGCCAGCGACGAACGGCGCGCAGGTGCGCACGATCGGCATGAAACGCGAGATGGTGATCGTGGCTGCACCATAGCGCTCGAAGTACGCTTCGGCTTGCCGCAAGTAGTCCACTTTCAGCAGTCGGTACTTGCCGCTGAACGCGGCCGGCCCGATCCATCGGCCGATGTGGTAGTTAGTCGTGTTGCCAAGTACGGCAGCGGCGACTAACACCGCGCAGAGCCACCACGGGCTCAGCGTGCTGCTCGTATCGACAGCCGCGAGTGCGCCGACGGCAAACAACAGCGAATCGCCGGGCAGGAACGGCATGATCACGAAGCCTGTTTCGGCAAACACGATCGCGAACAGGATCGCATAGATCCACGGCCCGAACTGCCGCAGCAATTCGACCAGGTGCACATCGAGGTGCAGCACCCACTCGAGGAGGCCGGTAAACCACTCCAAGGGATCAGTGCGACTGAGCGGTACGCGCGCCGCTCGGCACGCGGGCAGTCGGGGCCTTGAGCTCACGCAGCGCAGCGGCAATGTCACTATCGCGCAGCGCGAGCACGCCGCTCGTGGTGATGGCGTCGAGATCGATCGGCTCAGGCTCGTCGCCCGTCAGCAGCACATCCGGCGCGATACCGCGCCCGTCGATCGAGCGGCCCGACGGCGTGAAGTAGTGCGAGGTTGTTAGCTTGATGGCACGACCTTGCGACATCGGCATCACGGTCTGCACGGAGCCTTTGCCAAACGTGGTACGCCCGATAAGCGTGGCACGCCCGTGGTCTTGCAGCGCGCCCGCGAGAATCTCCGCGGCAGACGCCGAGCCGTGATTGACGAGCAGCACCACCGGCACGCCCGGCAACGCATCGCCCGCCGTTGCCTCCATCGTGAAGCGCGCATCCTTCGTGCGGCCATCCGCGCTCACGACGCGGCCCGTTTCGAGCAGTGCATCGGCAACCTCGACAGCCGCCTCGAGCACGCCGCCGGGGTTGTTACGCAAATCGATCACGACACCACGCAGTGGCTGCGCCGGCGGCCGCGTGAGATTGGCGATCGCATGCGCGAAGTCTTGCGGCGTCGTTTCGCTGAAATGCGAGATCCGGATGAAGCCGTAGCCGGGTTCGAGCGGTGCAGTGCGCACGCTGTGCACTTCGACTTGCGCGCGCTTCAGGACGAATTCGAGCGGCAGCGTCTCGCCTTCTCGGCGCACCGACAGTCGTACCGACGAGCCCGTCGGTCCGCGCATGCGCTGGATGGCCGCATCGACATCGGCACCGATCACGACGCCGTCGATCGCCGTGACCATGTCCCCCGCCCGAATACCGGCACGCTCCGCCGGCGAGTCCTCGAATGGGCGCACGATCCGGATGCCATCGATTGCGGGCGCTACTTCGATGCCGACGCCCGGATAGGAGCCGGCGGTGCTGACACGCATGTCATCGAATTCTTGTTCATCGAGGAACGCAGAATAGGGATCGAGGCCCGACACCAGGCCGCGAACGGCGTTGTCGATCAACTCGTGATCGTCGACGGGCTCGACATACTCGCGCTTGACGCGCTCGAGGACCTCGGCGAGCAATTGCGCATCCTGCCATGGCAGGCCCGCGTTGCTTGGATCACTCGTGAGCGGGGGCACCGCTTCGCGCGCCGCTTCGCGATTGGCAAAGACGTCGCCGCCAACCGCAACCAGAAAGCCCAGCAACGCGCCCGTGGCTAGGGTTCCGACCGTGCGAGCGCTCAATGTCATGGGCCGATAGTACCCGAGCGCCGCGCGAGTCCAAATGTGCGCTGCAACATTTACCCCGTCGTGGGCTGTAATGCGGCCACGAGGGCCGGCACCGCCGGGTCGGTGTGCGGGTCGACCATCGGGACCGGGGAGGCGGCCGCGATGACGGGGATTTCTTCCAGCACCTCAGCGAATGGCACGGGGCGACGAATCGCAAAGCCTTGCCCGTAGTCGACGCCCAGTGACGCGATGCGCCTCAGCAACTCATCCGTCTCGACGTACTCGGCGCAGGTAGCGATACCCATGCCCGAGGCCAACTGAGCGATGGCGCGCACCATCGATTCGGCACGCGGATCCTTGAGGATGTCGCGTACGAAACTGCCGTCGATCTTGAGGAGCGTGACCGGCAGCGAGCGCAGGTACGACAGCGACGACTGGCCCGTGCCAAAGTCGTCGAGCGCGACGCCGCAACCGAGCTTCCGCAGCCGACGCATGAAGCCTTCGGTGGCCTCGATGCTCGCGACAGCGGCGCTCTCGGTCAGCTCGAAGCAAAACACGGTGGGGTCGAGTCCGCTCGCCTCAATCTGCTCGATCACGAAGTCTTGGAAGCTCGCGTCGCCGATCGATTGACCCGACAAGTTGATTGCGAACACCACGGCACCGCCGGCTAACACATCGGCATGCGGTGTCAGCAGCCGCAGTGCCTCAGTGAGCACCCAGCGATCGATCGTCGGCATCATCTGGTAGCGCTGCGCCGCCGATAGGAAACGCTCCGGCCCAACTGTGTTGCCTTCGCGGTCGAACATGCGCAGTAACAACTCAAAGTGCGGCCGCGAGCCGTGCGCATCCGACAACGGCATGATGGTCTGCGCGTCGAGGCGCAGCCGGCCTTCTGTGATCGCCTGCCGCACGTCCGACGCAATATTGATGTCGGTGAACCGACGCACGATGCTGAGATCGGCGTCCTGGAACAGCTCGACGCGATTGCGACCGCGATCCTTCGCCGCCTTACAAGCCGACTCGGCTTCTGCAAGCGGATGACTGATGTCGCGATCGTTATAGTTGAATGGCGCGATACCTACGCTGATCGTAGGCTGCACACGCGCACCTTCACTCACAGGTAACAACTGCGCAACACCTTCGCGCAGACTCTCCGCAAAACCTTGCGCCTCTTGCATCGCGCTCGGCAACAAGACGGCGAAGCGATCGCCGGAGATGCGTGCCGCGACCGCACCGGGCGGCAACCGCTTGCGCATCAAGTCGCCGATTTGCGCGATGGCCTTGTCGCCGATGTGCATGCCGAGGCTTTCATTGATGACATGCAATTGATCGATGTCGATATACAGCAAGCTGCTCGCGCGCGGCCGTGAACTCTCGTCGGCTCGCGTCGCGCGTACGCGCTGCTCGAGCGCCGCACGTGTCAACAGGCCCGACAGCGAGTCGTAGCTCGACTCGATCGCCGCGGCCACCTTACGCGCGAGCAAGTCGGCCAGATGCGCATCGCGTTCGACGAACGCAGCACTTTCTTCATGGCGATAGAGCGCGAGCACGCCCATCGGTCGACCGCTCGCTAAGCGAATGGGGCACGCCACGATACGATACGGCACGCGAGCTGCGGACTCCGCGCCGGCCACTCGATTGACGATCACCGGCTCGCGCCGCGTTTGCGTGAGCGAGATCAACTGCCGGTGCGTCTTCGCGACGATTCCGGTGTCGACGTTCGCATTCGGATCGGCGTGCACCTGCACGAGCCCTTTCTCGGGCACGATGATCGCACTCAATGCGCAGCGCAAATGGCTGGTGGCATTCTTCAGCAGCGATTTCAGATCCTCGCCGCCCGCATCGTCGCGCTCGCTCGATACCGACAGTAACAACTCGAGATCTTTGTCGCGCGCTGCTAACGACTCGCGCAATTGCGAAATACTAGAACGCGCCGTGAATTCGCGACGCATGCACTCGAGCGCTGGCCGGAGGATGCCATGCACGAAGCCAAAAGACTGTTGTTCGCCGTCGCTCAAACGCCGGCAGCCGACCGCCACTAACAAGGCCAGCTTGCCGCGCTCATCGCGCAACCAAAACAAGTAGGTAGGGCCAACACCCGGCAATTGGCGCAGCTGGCCAGCCGTTTCCGCATCGACACTCGCGACCGACAAGGCTTCGGCGACCAGGCGAAAGAGATCGGGATCGATCATCGATTCGTTCGCCCACAGCAAATCGCCAGCGCCGTCGAATATCGAGACGGAGCTGGTCCGAGGCAATAGCGAGCGCACGAGTTGCGAATACAACTCGAACGAATCCTGTGCCGCTGTCCGTAGCGGCTTGACCTGTGAATTCATAGACCTACGGCGACGAACTGAAAGGTGAGAATGCCCGCCAGGGCGGCGCGCTACTTTGACGCACTTGGCGTTTTGTCAAAGCATCTGAAACGAGCGCGTCCGCCACGTTTCGTGAACTACGTCACACTCGCTATGGCTTTCAGCCAGCCGGCGCTGCGCTGCGGAACCAGGGCCGCGGATCGATGGGTTTTCCAGCCTTGCGAATCTCGAAATACAGCTCTGGCCGACTCCGACCGCCGGTATCGCCGACGGCCCCGATTTGGTCGCCCGCGGCGACCCGTTCACCGACCGATTTATAGAGCCGCTCATTGTGGGCGTACAGACTCAGGTAGCCGTCGCCATGATCGATGATCGTGAGTAGGCCGAGACCGGGGAGCCAATCGGCGTACACCACGCGCCCACTCGATACCGCGCGTACCGCGGCACCTTGCTCGCCCGCTAACAACATACCGTCCCACTTGATGCCGCCCGCGCGCGTCTCACCGAAGCGCGACACGACGCGGCCCGCAGCCGGCCAAGCAAGCTTCCCACGCAGCTTGCCAAACGGCGACTTGCTATCGAGCGGCGTCGACGCGGGCGGTTCGCGGCGCGCGAGCCGCGCCTCGCGCTCCATCCGCTCGAGCCGCTCCATCGCGGCGCGAATCTCTTTCAATACGCGCTCGAGGCTCGACTGTTGCCGCTTGAGCCGATCGAGTTCGCGTTGCCGGGTCTTGTTCTCCGTGGTGAGCGCCGCGAGCACCTTGCCGCGCTCGGCACGCGCTGACTGCAAGCGCTCAAGCTCACCGCGGCGCGCCGCTTCGATCGCCGCTAACTTCTCATCCTCGAGCGCCATCTGTTGCTCGATCTCGGCGAGCTGCGCCACTTGCGTCTCGATCGACTGGATCTGCTCCGCGCGCGCACGACCGAAGTACTCGTAGTAGGTGAACATCCGCGCGACGAGCGCCGGGTCTTGTTGGTTCAGGAGCAGCTTGAGCGGCTCCTCGCGCCCGATCAGATGGGCCGCGCGAATCTGTCCGGCCAGCGCGTTGCGCTCGGCCGTGATCTCCGCTTCGCGCTCGCGCTTGGCCACCGCGAGTTCGCGCCGCTTCGCCTCGCGGGCCACCCGCTCCTTGCGTAGGCGCTCGAGTTCGCCCCGGACGCCGCCGACACTCTCTTCTGTCCGCTTGAGCTCACGGGCGAGGCGGTCGCGCTGCAGGGCGTCGCGACTCACTTCAGCCCGAATGCGGTCGATTTGCTTCTTGACCTGGTTGAGTTCGGCCTCGGTCTTGGCCTTGTCGTCCGCCGCCACGACCGCGGGCGCACCCACCAAAACGAGGCTGCCGAGCACGGCCGCGAACAGTCGGAAGTGATTGACCATAGTGCTATTTTAGCCGACGTGACCCACACAGTGACCCGCGCGCTGCTACAATTCGCGCCCTTTTCGACTCAGCCGTCGGCCTGCCGACGGTTCTGAACAGCATGGATCGACTCATCGAATTTGCCGGCAATCACCCGGTGCTCGTCGCCGCAGCGGTGTTCTCGCTGGTGCTCGTCATCGTGTACGAGCTGCGGGCGCGAGCGAACGCTTTTGCCGCCATCTCGCCGCAAGACCTGATTCGACTGCAAAACCAAGGCGCGTTGGTGCTCGATATTCGCAAGCCCGACGAGTACGCCGCCGGGCACATCGCGGGGGCGCGCCATCTGTCGCCTGACCAAATCCTCACGGCCCAGGATCACTTGAAGAAATACAAGGACAAGCCTGTGGTCGTCTATTGCGGCACGGGCTCGCTGGGCGCCTCCGCAGTGCGGCAGTTGAACGCGCAGGGATTCACCAAGGCTTACAATCTACGCGGCGGGATCGCGGGCTGGCGCACCGACAATTTGCCCGTCGCAAACCTGCAGAAGGCTGCTGCGAAGGGCTAACAACATGAGCCAGCCGAAAGTCGTGATGTATGCGACCAGTTGGTGCCCGTATTGCGAGCGAGCGCGCCAGCTGTTTGCGCACAAGCAGGTGGCCTTCGAAGAGATCGACATCGAATCGGCGCCCGAGAAGCGCGCCGAAATGATGGCGCGTAGCGGGCGGCGTACCGTTCCGCAGATTTTCATCGGCGAGCATCATGTCGGCGGTTGCGACGACTTGCATGCGCTCGAAGCCGCGCACGAGCTCGACTCGCTGCTCGGTCGCTGATCCTCGGTTTTCATTGGGAGATTTCATGACGGACGTACAACCGGTCGCCACCGAAGAATCGGCTGGCCCACAACTGACGCTGCAGACCGTTTACTTGAAGGATTGCTCTTACGAATCGCCAAACGGCCCGCGCGTCGAAGGCGGCTGGAATCCCCAGTTTTCGATGGACCTGAACACCGCGGCGTCCGTCATCAACGCCGACGTGCGCGAAGTCGTGCTGACGGTAACCGTGAGCGCTAAACAAGGCGACGCCACGGCGTTTCTCGTCGAAGTGAAGCAGGCCGGTGTCTTCATCATGCGTAATCTCAGCGACGACGAATTGCGCCGCGCAATCGGCAGCATCTGCCCCGGCGTGTTGTTCCCGTATGCGCGCTCGATGGTGTCGCAACTCGTCACGCAAGGCGGCTTTCCGCAGTTCGTGCTGCCGCCCGTCAATTTCGATGCGCTGTACGCACAATCGCTCGCCGCGGCACAGCAGAACATCGTCAAGAACTAACCACTCGAGCCGCGAGCGGCGGGCGACGGAGGGGAAGCGCGAATGACGGACAATGTCGCGGCGCCAGTCGACGTCATCGCTGTACTCGGCGCCGGCTCCTGGGGCACGGCGCTCGCGATTCAATTCGCGCGCTCCGGGCATCCCACGCGCTTGTGGGGCCGCGATGCCGCGCAGCTCGAAGTCATGGCCCGCGAGCGACGCAACGAGCGCTATCTGCCCGGTGCTGCGTTTCCGGAGGCGCTGGCCGTCACTCCAGATCTAACAACCGCATTGGACGGCGCTCAAGATGTCGTGATTTCCGTGCCGAGTCACGCGCTTCGCGGCTTGCTCAAAGATCTAGCGCCGCGCTTCGCGCCCGACGTTCGCCTCGCGTGGGCGACCAAGGGATTCGAGCTCGACACGGGCAAGCTGCCGCATCAAGTTGCGCACGAAGTGCTCGGCGATAAGTTTCCGGTGGCCGTGCTTTCCGGGCCCACATTCGCCAAGGAAGTGGGCGTTGGCTTACCCACCGCCATGACCATCGCATCGCCGAATGCCGAGTTCGCCACAGCACTCGCCAAGAGCTTGTCGTCGTCGAATTTTCGCGCCTACACGTCCACCGACATCGTCGGCGTCGAAGTGGGCGGCGCCGTCAAGAACGTGCTCGCAGTCGCCGCAGGCTTGTCAGACGGTCTCGGCTTCGGCGCTAACACGCGCATCGCGCTCATCACACGCGGCCTCGCCGAGATGACGCGCCTCGGCGTCGCGCTTGGTGCGCGCCAAGAAACGTTCATGGGCCTCGCCGGGCTCGGCGATCTCGTACTCACGTGCACCGACAATCAATCGCGCAACCGCCGCTTCGGTCTCGCGCTCGCCACGGGCAAGTCCGTCGAAGCCGCGCTGCGCGACATTGGCCAAGTTGTCGAAGGCTACAAGGCGGCACGCGCGGTGTATCTCGTCGCGCAGCGAGAGAAGGTGTCGATGCCCATTGTCGAAGGGCTCTACAAGGCCTTGTACGAAGGTGCGCCTGCTGCGGACGTTGTTCGCACGCTGATGACGCGGCCGGTGAAGGCGGAGTTTGAGCAGGTGGGTAGTTAGGAGACCGCCCGCGTTGGGGCGCGATCCCCACCGCCGCGGTATCGACTACGCTGAGCCTGCGTGAGTCGGGCGTGGCTCGGAAGATCGCGCCGCTGCGCGCGCGATCCCTCGCCATACCCTTGCCGACGCGCAGCGCGCATCTTCCCCCTGGCGAAGTAGATAGCATCGGCCGGCACAGGAGCGCGCTGCACGTCGGCTGCGGCGCCCTTTACACGCAGGCTCAGCGTAGTCGATACCGCGGCCACGAGCCTCGCGCCAGCATCGCCCGGTGGGCTAACAAGTTTCAGAGATAACCGCACGACAACTCTTGCGGCAAGGCCCGGCGGCGAATCCGCGTGGTGCGCGTTGCAGCGACGGGTGAGCGTGTTGAGGGCGCCGCAGCCATCCCGGGGCGCGCTCCTGTTCTGGTCAACATTCTCTACTTCGCCAGGGGAAAGATGCGCGCCCCGGGATGGCAAGGGAACGGCGATCACGCTCGCTCGGGAGCGTGTGAGCCGCGCCCGATCCACACTCACCCGTCGCTGCAACACGCGCCACGCGGCGCCTCAGTCGAACGGCTTGCTCGCCACCACTGCCCCCGGAAAATCGAGCTGCCGCCACGCTTCGTACACGGCGATGGCAGCCGCATTCGACAGGTTCAAGCTGCGGTTGTCGGGGCGCATCGGAATCGTCACCACATGGTCCGCGCCAATCGCAGCGAGCACGGCCGGCGGCAGCCCGCGGCGCTCAGATCCGAACAGCAGTACGTCGCCGGGTTGGTAGCGCACGTCGACATGGCGGCGTTGCCCGCCCGTTTCGATCGCGAACCACCGGCCAGGCACAGCGGCTCGACACGCCTCGAAGTTGGCGTGCACCTGCACGGTCGCCAACTCGTCGTAGTCCAGGCCCGCGCGCCGCACGGCCTTGCGATCGAGCTGGAACCCCAGCGGCTTGATCAGATGCAGCGTGCAGCCCGTATTGGCGCACAGCCGGATGAGGTTGCCCGTATTCGGCGGAATTTCGGGCTCGAACAGCACCAGGTGGAACATGTTCGCGATGATACTCGCGTAAAATGCCCGCCATGGTCGCTGCTCCCGCTTCCTTGACGAACCCGCTCCGTGTCGACTTCTGCGGCATGGAGCTCACCTCCCCGATCGTGCTGCTGTCGGGGTGTGTCGGTTTCGGCGAGGAATACACACGCGTCGAAGGCTTCTCGAATCGCGACGTCGGCGCCATCGTGCTGAAGGGCACGACAGGACAAGCGCGCCTCGGCAACGCGCCGCATCGCGTCTACGAAACACCGGCGGGCATGCTGAATGCGATCGGCCTGCAGAACCCGGGCGTCGACTATGTCGTGCGCAAGATTCTGCCCACGCTCGACTTCAGCGAGACGCGCTTCTTCGCCAACGTCTCGGGCTCCACGATCGAAGAGTACGTTGAAGTCACGCAGCGTTTCGACGACTCGCCGATCGACGCGATCGAAATCAACATCTCGTGCCCTAACGTAAAGGAAGGCGGCGTCGCGTTCGGCAACTATCCCGAGATGTCGGCGCGGGTGGTCGAGGCGTGTCGCAAGGTGACTCGCAAGCCGATCATCACCAAGCTCTCGCCGAACCAAACCGACATCAAAGAAAACGCGCGGCGCTGCATCGAAGCAGGCTCCGACGCGCTCGCCGTGATCAACACGATCATGGGCATGGCGATCGACGTGAAGTCACGACGGCCCGTGATCGGCAATACGCAGGGTGGCCTTTCGGGCCCTGCGATCAAGCCGATTGCGCTGCTCAAAGTGCATCAGGTGTACGACGTGGCACGCAAGCACAAGGTCCCGATCATCGGTCAAGGCGGCATCACCACCGCGACCGACGCACTCGAGTTCATGATTGCCGGTGCCACCACCGTCGGGATCGGGACGTCGTTGTTCTACGATCCGCACACGTGCAAGAAGATCAACGCCGGTATCGCCGACTACTTGCGCGCTAACAACTTTACGAGCGTGGCCGAGTTGATCGGCTCGCTGCGCGTGGGCTGAAGCTTATTCGCCGTACGGGCGACGACGACGCGACTCGTAACGCCAGATGATGTAAACCGCCGCCATGGCAAATGCGGTGATCCAAACGAACCCGCTTGTGTCAGGGGTGCGCGCGGCCTCGATGACGACTTCCTGCATGGAAATGCCCTCAAAAAACAACCAATGGGATAGTTGTTAGTGTGGGCAAAGCGCCTGGCAAGGGAAAGGACTAGGCAGCGGAACTGCGAGCGAGCTCACGTCGATTGCGCGTTATGTCACGCAGGCCGCGTGATCACCTGTCGCACGGGATGAGCGAAACGCAGCCCTGCCTCCGCAAACGCCGCCAGCAAACGACGATTGATCGCGTCTTGCATCGACAGCACCGGCCGCGCCAGCGGATCGAGCAAGAAATAGCACGCTTCGTATTGCAAACCGGATTCGCCGAAGCCTTTCAACACACAATACTCGAAGCGCACGCCTTGTTCGACGCGCACGGCGCCTTCGACAATCTGCGGTAAACGCTCGAGATTCGCTGGGCTTGCGTCGTAGTCGATCGCAAACGGAATCAGCACGCGCCGCTCGGGCATCCGCCCGAGATTGCGAACACGGCTCTTCAGCACGTCGGTATTCGCCAGGATGATTTGCTCACCCGACACGCTGCGCAGCCGCGTGCTCTTGATGCCGATATGCTCGACTTTGCCCTCGTAGTCGTCGATGCGCAGTACGTCGCCGACGACAAACGGCTTGTCCATCGCAATCGACAAGGACGCTAACAAGTCGCTCAAGATGGTCTGGACGGCGAGCGCGATTGCAATACCGCCGATACCGAGGCCGGCCACCAGCGCCGTGATGTTGATGCCGAGATTGTCGAGGGCGAGCAGCAGGACGATCGCGAAGATGACGATCCGCGCGACGAACAGGATGATGTCGAGCGAGCCATACCAGCCGGCATCGGCAAGCTCTGACCGCGCTCCTTTGCGCTCGAGCGCGAAACGCACCGCCGCGCTGCCCCATACGCCCACCTGCATCCACGCGACGACGACGATGAGCACCTTGGAGACTTGCTCGACACGTGGCGGCAAGTCGAGGAAGCGCTCGGCCAGCCACAGCGCTGTCGTCCACATGAAGAGCCGCGTCGTGCGGCTCACGAGCAGCTTCGCGAGCTCGAGGCCCGAGGCAGATTTGTGCGCCTCAAGCCGACGCAGCCGGCTCGTCACAAAGCTCTTCACGAGCGGCAAGATCGTAAACGTGGCGAGGAACGCGACGGTCGCGAGACTCCAATCGCGCACGGTGTTACCGAGCACGGTATGCGCCATCAGGCTAGACAGATCACTCATGGGCGCGAGTATACCGACCCGCTGGTGCGAGCTGGCGAGCGCGACGCATCAATCGGCGTCGCTATTGTCCTCGTCGCGAATGCCGAGCTCTTTCGATTTGCGTGTCAGCGTGTTGCGGCCCCAACCCAGCACGCGCGCCGCTTCTTGCCGATGGCCGCGTGTGCGCTTGAGCGCTTGCAAGATCAAGGTGCGCTCGAACTCCGGGAGCGCTTGATCGAGCCACGGCTTCGCATCCGGCGGCTGCGATTGTGCCCATTGCGCCAGCATTGAGGCCCAATCGCTCGCGGCTTGCGGCGGGGCGGCTTGAACCTCTCGTGGTAAGTCGTTAGGTTGAATCTCAGCGCCAGGCGCCATCGCCGTGAGCCGGCGACACAGATTCACGAGTTCGCGCACGTTACCGGGCCAGCGATAAGTGGTTAGCAACTGCAAAGTGGCAGGTGCCAGCAGCTTGGGCTCCGTGCCGAGTTCCTGTGCGGCCTGCGACAAATAGTGCCGCAGCAAGTCCGGCACATCCTCGGTGCGCGAGCGCAGCGGTGGCAGTTCGATCCGGATGACATTCAATCGATGGTAGAGGTCTTCGCGGAATAAGCCGCGATCGACTCGCTCTTCGAGATTCTGGTGCGTGGCGGCCACGACGCGCACATCGACGCGTACTGCCGTTTGGCCACCGACGCGATAGAACTCGCCTTCGGCGAGGACGCGCAGCAAGCGCGTCTGCAACGCCGTTGGCATGTCGCCGATTTCATCGAGGAACAGCGTGCCGCCGTTGGCTTGCTCGAAGCGTCCGCGGCGTTGCGCATCGGCACCCGTGAACGCACCTTTCTCATGGCCGAACAGTTCCGACTCGAGGAGTTCCGCGGGAATGGCGGCGCTGTTCAGTGCGACGAAGGGCTTCGAGGCACGCGGACTGTGCTCGTGCAACGCGCGCGCCACGAGTTCCTTACCGGTGCCCGACTCACCTGTGATCAGCACCGCGACACTCGAGCGCGACAAGCGGCCGATCGCGCGGAACACCTGCTGCATCGCCGGCGCTTTGCCTAACAACTCGGGGATGGTGTGCAGCTCACTGGGCGCGGTATCGGTACGCCGGCCGGTTTGACCTGCGCGCCGCACGAGTTCCACGGCTTGGTCGATGTCGAACGGCTTCGGCAAATACTCGAACGCGCCGCCCTCGTAGGCGGACACGGCGCTCGGCAAATCGGAGTGCGCCGTCATCACGATGACAGGCAGGCCCGGACGCGACGCACGCACCTCTTTCAGGAGATCCAGACCCGACGCGCCCGGCATGCGAATGTCCGTCATCAGAACGTCGGGCTCGTCGACGCGCAGCGCGGCGATCGCGGGCTCTGCTGCATCGAATGCGCGCAGTTGCATGCCGCCGTTGCGGAGCGCTCGCTCGAGCACCCAGCGAATGGAGGCGTCGTCCTCGACGAGCCATACCTTCAAGGGTCGTTCGGCAATGACGGCGTTCATGTCGGCTCCGGCAAGGGCAATAAGATAGTGAACACGGTGCGTCCCGGCCTACTTTGAAACTCGATCAAGCCCCCGTGGCGAGTGACGAGCTCTTGCGATACCGCAAGACCGAGGCCGGTCCCGTTCGCGCGCCCGGTCACGAGCGGGAAGAAAATCGAATCGGCGATTTCGGGCGGCACACCGGGTCCTGTGTCCTCCACCTCGACACTCGCGACGAGGCGATGCCGATTCGGGCCGATACTCACATTGCTGAGCACCCGCGTGCGCAGCAACACTCGGCCACGCTCACCAACCGCTTGCAATGCATTGCGGCCGATATTGAGCAGCGCTTGAATGATCTGATTCGCATCGAGCTCGCCATTGGGCAGCGACGGATCGTAGTCGCGCTCGATCAGCACGCTGTTGCGCGCTTCGCTGCGCAGCAATCGGTACACGTGCTCGCACAGCTCGTGAATGTTGACACTCGATTTCTGCGGCGCGCGCACCGGACCCATCATCGAGTCGACGAGCGCGGTCAGTCGATCGGCTTCACTGACAATGACGTTGGTGTACTCGAGATGATTCGGATCGCTGAGCTCGCGCTGCAGGAGCTGCGCTGCGCCGCGCAGACCGCCGAGCGGATTCTTGATCTCGTGCGCGAGCTGGCGAATCATCTGCCGACTCCGATCGAGCCGCGCTAACAACTCAGCATCGCGCGAAATGCGTTGGCGTTGCGTCGCATCCGTGATCTCGAGTAGCAAGTAGCCACGCGCGCTGTCAGCATCGAGGGGCATGATCGATAAGTCGATGACACGCCGCTCCTTACCAGGCCCCAACGGATCGATGATCAACTCGCGCTCGGCGAAGGCTGCACCGGTGTCGAGCGAACGGCGCAGCAGCGGCGCGAGTTCGCGATCGTCGGTGATGAAGGTGTGGAATGGCCGACCGCGCGCTTTATTCAGACTCACAGCCAACATGTCTTGGGCCGCGATGTTCGCGTAGACGACGCACAAGTCGGCGTCGAGCACCACGACGCCCGTGGCGAGCGCGCCGATCAGCTCGGCAGGGTCGAAGTGCGAAATTGCAGACGGCGTAAAGTTTTCAGCGGCCAAGCAACACCTGCCTGGGCCGCATGCATGCGCCGTCGAGATGGATTACGGACGACGCGTGGTCGTCTTGTTCGCGTTGCGATTGGCTTGATTGACTACCGGCTGACGCACGTGAAACACCGCGGGCGCCGACGTGCAGATGACTGCGCCTGCAGCGTCGCGAATCGTTACGGCTAACGAGTGCGTGCCACGCTCCGGCTGCCGAATGCGCACCGTCGAGTTTGCGGACGAGATCTGCTTGCCGTCCATCGTGATCGACACTTGATCGCCCGAGCGCAAGCTCGGTTCGATCTGCGCCGTGACGACGACGACTTCCGGATTCACCAGCGCCGTGTCGTTGGCCGGCGAACCAATGTTGCACGCCGTGTAGCGAAACGGCGGTTCGGCCGACCGCGGCGCGAGCGAAGTGCGGGGTGCCGGTTGCGACTTGTAGGTCTGAGCCGGTTGCACCTCGATCTTTGTGCCGCCCGGAATGGGCTGGTCGGAGAACACGCGCTCGCCGCTCTTGCCGACGCCGGTGTAGGTGGTGCCCTTCGCCGGTGGGCTCGGCTCCGACTGAGCAAACGCGCCCGTCGTGGCAAACGCCAGCAATAAGGTAAGTGTCGTTGCGCGCATCACAGGCCTCCAGAATAAGCCTCTCTACACGCTTAGACAAAAGCGGGTGATGGCGTTCCGTGAACGCCATCACCCGCACCCCTTGCCCGGCTACGCCGCAGCGCAGCGAGGACACGCCGGGGAGCCGCGCCCGCAGATCGCGAGTGTTGCCCCTCTGTCGTGCGCCCCACCGCGTCGCGGGCATACCGCTAGCAGCTGTAGTACAGATCGAGCTCGCAGGGATGCGTGCTCATCCGGAACCGCGTGACTTCCTGCATCTTTAAGTTGATGTAGGCGTCGATCACGTCGTTCGTGAACACACCGCCCCGCGTCAAGAACTCGCGGTCCTTGTCGAGGTGCTCGAGCGCCATGTCGAGCGAGTGGCACACGGTCGGAATGTGCTTCGCCTCTTCCGGCTCGAGATCGTACAAGTCCTTATCGGCCGGCTCGCCCGGATGGATCTTGTTTTGGATGCCATCGAGGCCCGCCATCATCATCGCGGCAAACGCGAAGTACGGATTCGCCGACGAGTCTGGGAAGCGCACTTCGATGCGGCGCGCTTTCGGATTCGCAACCCACGGAATGCGGATCGACGCCGAACGGTTGCGCGCGGAGTACGCGAGCATCACGGGCGCTTCGAAGCCAGGCACCAAGCGCTTGTAGCTGTTAGTACCTGCGTTGGTGAACGCGTTGAGCGCCTTCGCGTGCTTGATGATGCCACCAATGTAGTAGAGCGCCGTGTCCGACAGACCGCCGTACTTGTCGCCCGCAAAGAGGGCCGTGCCGGCCTTCTGCAAGGATTGGTGCACGTGCATGCCCGAGCCGTTGTCGCCGACGAGCGGCTTCGGCATGAAAGTGGCTGTTTTGCCGTAGCCGTGCGCTACGTTGTGCACGACGTACTTGAGGATTTGCACTTCGTCGGCCTTCTTGACGAGGCCACCCGCACCGATGCCGAGTTCGCACTGGCCACCGGTCGCCACTTCGTGGTGATGCACTTCGACCTTGAGACCCATCTCTTCGCAGGCCAAACACATCGCGCCGCGAATGTCTTGGAACGCGTCGACCGGCGGAACCGGGAAGTAACCACCCTTCGTGCCGGGGCGGTGACCCTTGTTACCTTCCGCGTACTCAGTGGAGCTGTTCCACGCGCCTTGCACGGAATCGATCTTGTACATCGAGCCGTTCATTTCCGACGACCAACGCGCGCTGTCGAAAATGAAGAATTCGTTCTCGGGGCCAAACAATGCGCCATCGGCGATGCCGGTGGACTTGAGATAGGCCTCCGCTCGCTTGCCTAACGACCGCGGATCGCGCTCGTAGCCTTGCATCGTGGCAGGCTCGATCACGTCACAGCGAATATTGACCGTCGTCTCTTCGAAGAACGGATCGACGATCGCCGTCGTGGGATCGAGCATCAGGATCATGTCGGATTCGTTGATCCCCTTCCAACCGGCGATCGACGAGCCGTCGAACATCTTGCCGTCGCGGAACAGGTCTTCATCGACGACGCTGGCCGGGATCGTGACGTGTTGTTCCTTGCCACGCGTATCCGTGAACCGAAGGTCGGCAAACTTGACCTCCTTGTCCTTGATCAATTTCAAAACATCAGCTGGTTTCATTGTTGTCCTCCGGGAAAGGGGTATAGAGCCGACGAGACAATGCACGCTGCGTGCCAGAATGGTGCATCAATAAAATCATGAGCTTGCGCTCGATGAACGTCGCCTTCGCACGAAATTGGTGCGCAGGCGTACGAGTATGCACCAGATTGTGCACCAGCGTAGGTCGCGATTTGGTATCGATATAGACTATTTTTAATTAGTGGGCTATAAATAGATCGATAGGAGATATCCATGGCCCACAGCAACACCGTTCCATTCCAACCGCCGCGCCGCGAGCCTGCGGGCACACCGGCCCTCGAAAAGCTCGGTGGCCCCGGTTTGCGTGCCTTCGTCGCCCTGGCCGAACAGTGGCAACTCTCCGTGCCAGAGCAGCTCAAGTTGTTAGGCATCACTTCGCGTTCGACGTTTTTCAAGTGGAAGCGGGAAGCGAATCCGCGCCTGCCTCGCGACACGCTCGAGCGCATCTCGTACCTGTTGGGCATCTACAAGTCGCTGCGCATTTTGTTGCCGGACGATGCCGCAGTCATCGCTTGGGTGCGCAAGCCCAACGACGCGCCGCTGTTCGGCGGCAAGCCAGCGCTCGAACGCATGTTGAGCGGCCAAGTCGCCGACTTGTTTGTCGTTAGGCAGTACCTCGATGCCGAGCGCGGCTGAGGTTCCGCAGCGGCAGGTACAGCTCACGCCGAGCTTTCGCATCGTACCGAGCCGACTGCCAACGATTCACTTGTTCGAGAAGATCGCCGATCCCGCCGACTGGGATGCGCTCTACGCGCTCGAATCGCTGACGAATCCGCGGATTCGCGACGAAATCGGCGACATCACGCTGGTGCCCAAAGCGGACCGCGTCAGCGGCGCGAATGCATCGGTGGTGATGGCGCCCTTCACGCATGTATCCCCGCCAGGCTCGCGGTTCGCCGACGGCTCTTTTGGCGCGTACTACGCTGCCGAATCGCTCGAAACGGCGATCGCCGAGACCCGCTACCACCGCGAGCGCTTCATGCGTGCCACGCGCGAGTCGCCGATGGAGCTCGACATGCGCAGCTACCTAGCGGACATCGCGTGCGAACTGCACGACTTGCGCGGTCTGCGCGATCGCTGGCCGGAGTTGTACGACCCCGATAGCTACGTCGCCTCGCAGAAGCTGGGTCGTGCGTTGCGAGAAGCCGGCGCGAACGGGCTCGCCTTCGACAGCGTGCGCCGCGCGGGTGGTAGCTGTGTCGCGCTATTTCGCCCGCGGCTAGCGCGCAATGTGCGCCAGGGGGCCCATCTGCGCTACGCATGGGATGGCGCAAAGATCGCGGAAGTGTACGAACTGCGGATCGTTGAAATGTAGCGCGCCGAGCCGATTTGGCGCATCTGCCCGCTATACTCCACAGCCTTTCACCAAGCCCGACGGATTCATGCCCAGCCCTGCCCCAATGCCCCTCGGCACGCCGCCGCAGACCTTCCAAGAGCTGATCTTCGCGTTGCAGAAGTACTGGTCCGATCAGGGCTGCGTGATCTTGCAACCGTACGACATGGAGATGGGCGCAGGCACGTTTCACACCGCCACTTTCCTACGCTCCATCGGCCCGGAGCCGTGGAGCGCGGCCTACGTGCAACCGTCACGTCGACCGACCGACGGCCGCTATGGCGACAACCCATTTCGCTTGCAGCACTACTACCAATTCCAAGTGGTGATCAAGCCCTCGCCGCTCGATATTCTCGATCTGTACTTGGGTTCGCTACGCGCGCTCGGCTTCGACTCGTTAGTCCACGATATTCGCTTCGTCGAAGACAACTGGGAATCGCCGACACTTGGCGCGTGGGGCTTGGGGTGGGAAGTGTGGCTGAACGGTATGGAAGTCACGCAATTCACTTACTTCCAGCAAGTGGGCGGCCTCGACTGCAAGCCCGTCACGGGCGAGATCACTTACGGACTCGAGCGCCTCGCCATGTATCTGCAGGGCGTACAGAGCATCTTCGATATCGTCTGGACCGACGGCCCGCTCGGCAAAGTCACCTACCGCGACGTGTTCCACCAGAACGAAGTGGAGCAGTCGGCCTACAATTTCGAGCATGCCGACACGGCGGTGTTGTTTCGCCACTTCGATGAGCACGAAGCGGCCTGCGGTAAGTTGTTAGAGGCCAAGCTCGCGCTGCCTGCCTACGAACAAGTGCTGAAGGCCTCGCACACGTTCAACCTGCTCGATGCACGGCGCGCGATTTCTGTAACGGAGCGCCAGCGCTTTATCTTGCGCGTGCGCACGCTGGCCCGGGCGGTAGCGCAGGCCTATTACGACAGTCGCGAAGCACTCGGTTTTCCGATGGTGAAGTCGGTGGCGGTGAAGCCATGAGCACCGCGACGCGCGATTTCTTGGTGGAGCTCGGCACCGAAGAGTTGCCGCCGTTGGCGCTGCCGGATCTCGAAAAAGCTTTCGCGGCCGGGATTCGCTCGCGGCTCGACGAAGCTGGCCTCGCGTTTGCGAAAATCGAATCGTTTGCCACGCCACGACGCTTGGCCGTGCGCGTCAGCGCGCTCGCCGTCGAGCAGCCCGCGCAACAGATCAAGTTGAAAGGGCCGCCGGTCGCCGCCGCGTTCGACAAGAACGGAGCGCCGACGCCGGCTGCTAACAAGTTCGCCGAGAAGTGCGGCGTGGCGGTCAGCGCGCTCACTCGTGTGCAAGAAGGCAAGGGTGAGTTCTTGTTCTATGCCGGCAGCAAGCCCGGTGCCGCCACGATTTCGTTGCTGCCGTCGTTCGTCACGGGCGCGCTCGAGCAATTGCCGATTCCGAAGCGCATGCGCTGGGGAGCTTCGGACGCGGAATTCGTCCGCCCGGTGCATTGGCTCGTCATGTTGTTTGGCGCCGACATCGTCGAGTGCCGCATCCTCGATACGTTGGCGGGCAACACCACGCGAGGGCATCGATTCCATTCGAGCGGTTCGATCGCGATCGAACAGCCGAGCGACTACGAGCACCTGCTGCGCGACGCCGGACACGTGATGGCGGATTTCGGTTCGCGGCGCGCCAAGATTCGTGAGCAGGTGGCCGCCACAGGCAAGTCGCTCGGCGGCGAGGCACTACTCGATGAGGAGCTGCTCGATGAAGTCACAGCACTCGTGGAGTGGCCAAGCCCGGTGGCAGGGCGCTTCGAGGAGCGCTTCCTGGAGTTGCCACGGGAGGTATTGATCTCGACGCTACAGGAACACCAGCGATACTTTCCGGTGCAGAAACCCGATGGATCGTTGCTCCCGTGGTTCATTACGGTCAGCAATATTGAGAGCCGTGAGCCCAGCAAGGTGCGCGACGGCAATGAGCGCGTGGTGCGTCCGCGGCTTTCGGACGCAGCGTTTTTTTGGTCGCAAGATCGCAAGCAGCCGCTCGCAGCGCTGCGCGTCGGGCTCGACACGGTTACCTTCCAAGCCAAGCTCGGCTCGCTTGGCGACAAGACTGAACGGGTGCGCAAGATCGTGGCTGCAGTCGCGCCGTTAGTGGGTGCCGACGTCGCACGCGCCGAGCGCGCGGCCACTCTCGCGAAGTGCGATTTGCTATCGGCGATGGTGGGCGAGTTCCCCGAGCTGCAAGGCATCATGGGGCGGTACTACGCTGCGGCCGATGGTGAGCCTGCGGATGTCGCCGCTGCCATCGACGAGCACTACCAACCGCGCGGCGCCGGCGCGGTGCTCCCGGCCACGGCTGTCGGCACGGCCGTCGCGATCGCCGATAAGCTCGATACGCTCGCCGGCATTTTTGCGATTGGGCAGAAGCCGAGCGGTACGAAAGATCCGTTCGCGTTACGCCGCGCTGCCATCGGCCTCGTACGGCTGGTGGTCGAGAAGAACCTCGATCTCGATCTCAACGCGCTGATCGAGCGTGCCGTCGCGTTGCAGCCCGTGCAGAACGCGGCGGCCGCGCGCGACGTCCAAGAGTACGTGGGTGAGCGTTTGCGCGCCTACCTACTCGAGGGCGGCGCTTCTACCGTAGCCGGGGCCACGACCGAAATGTTCGATGCGGTGCAAGCCAGCGCGCCCGCATCGCCGCTCGATTTTCGGGCGCGCTTGCAAGCGCTCGCCGTCTTCTTACAGCACCCCGATGCAGTCAGCCTCGCGGCCGCTAACAAGCGTATCGCGAATATCTTGAAGAAGAGTGACGCGGTCGAGTCGCGAGCTGTCGACGTGGGTCGTCTCTCGCTTCCCGCAGAGCAGGCGTTGCACGCCGCTGTGGCACGCGTGCAAGCGCCCGTCACACAGGCGCTTGCTGCCCGCGACTACGGGGGTGCGCTCGCCACGCTCGCAAAGCTGCGGCCTGAGGTCGACGCCTTTTTCGACGGCGTGATGGTGAACGATCCCGATGCGGCCCTACGCGCCAATCGTCTCGCCTTGTTAGGTGAGCTGCGCGCGCTGTTCGCCGGCGTCGCCGATCTGTCGCGCTTGCCTGGCTAGGATTGCCGCGCATGCAGTGGCTCGCATCGCTCCTCTTCACGGCGTTCATGTTCCTGTGGACGTTCTGCTACGCCATTTTCTATGTGGTCGCCGCCTCGCTCGTGCCATGGCGCACGCGCTACGCGCTCGCGCAGTTCTGGGCCGTGGTGAACTTGAAGGCGCTGAAGCTCTTGTGCCGCCTCGATTACAAGGTGGAAGGCTGGGAGAACTTGCCCGCCGGTAATCACATCTTTCTGATGAAGCACTCGTCAGCGTGGGAAACGATCGCGCAGATGGCGTTTTTGCCGCCCCTCGTGTGGGTGATGAAGCGCGAGATCATGTGGATTCCGTTCGTTGGCTGGGGCTGCAAGCTCGCCAACTGCATCGCGATCGATCGCAAGGCGGGCGCATCCGCCGTCAACCAAGTCTTGGCACAAGGCAAAGCGCGGCTCGACATGGGCGCGTGGATCATGATCTTCCCCGAAGGCACTCGCATGCCGGCAGGCGAGACACGCAAGTACGGCGTGAGCGGCGCATTGTTAGCGTCAAAGACAGGCGCGAAGATCGTGCCGGTCGCGCACGATGCCGGTTACTACTGGCCGCGGCGTGGGCTGTTGAAGAAAGCCGGCGTGATCACCGTGCGCATCGGCCCGCCGATCGAAGCAGCTGGACGCGACGCGCGCTTGATTAACGAAGACACGCAGCGGTGGATGGAAGCAGAGGTCGCGAGCATTCGCGCGGCTGCGGAGTCGCGGCCAGATTCTGTGAAGTAGTCACCCCTCGCGGGCCGCAGATCCCCGGTCGGGGTATTGCAATCCGGGTCGTGCGCGAGTCAACTTGTGCATACGCAGCAGGATCGCTGTGCATTTGGAATGAAAGCGGGGGGGTCATGACACAGGGTTTTGGGCGGGCGCCGTTCGTTGCGCTCGCGATTGCATTCGTCGCGTTCTTCGGTTTTGCGCCAACGGCCAAGGCACAAGAAAGCACCAGTTCCACGGCAAGCCCGACCAAGGTCGTATTGCTCCCAGTGTTCTACGAGTTCCGCGAGTGGACCGCGAGCGGCAAGATGGATCTCGTACCCGATTGGACGGAAGAGTCGAAGGCGAGCCTCACCGCAGCTACTGAAAGCGCGCTCGGCAAGCGCACTGACATTCAGTTCATGAAGCTCGGCGATCTCACGGCGGAAGAACAAGCCACCTTGCGCGAGCATCTCGCGCTCTTCAAGTTGATCGCGATCAATTCCGCGCAGCTCATTCAAGTCGGCGGGCCGGCGTGGAAAGACAAGCGCACGAATTTCGACTACAGCATCGGTCCGGGCCTTGCGTTCTTGAAGGAGCGTACGGGATCCGACCACGCCATGATCGTTGCAGGTGCGGGCGTACGCTCGAGTGGCGGACGCATCGCGATGGGAATTTTCTTGGCGGTCGCGATCGGGGCCGTGATTCCGCCCGGTGGCGCCATCGTGACGACCGGCACCGTCGATCTCGCAACCGGCAACATCCAATGGTTCGAGTACTCCATGGGCACCAAGGGCGATGTGCGTCAGGCGGAGGGTGCTAACAACACCGTGAATTTCATGCTCGAGGCGTATCCGCAAAGCCGATTCCTCGGCACAGCCAAAAAGACCAAAGCAAAGTAGAGCTCCTGGCGCCACGCAGGATGCGGCTGATGTCTACACATAGCAGTGTGAAGAGTCTGTGGGCGGCTTGCGCGCTCGGCTTGGTAGCCCCGGCTCAGGCATTGTTGCCGGAACAAGAGGAGCGCGCGCGCATCCTCGCCGAGTCGCAGCATTTCGAGCAAACGATCCAAAACCAAAAGGTCGTATTTGAGGATCCTGTTCTCGATACGTATCTGCAAGGCGTGTTGGATCGCCTGTATCCAGATCAAGTCGGCAAGCTACGCGTGCGCGCGTATCGCAGCAGCGACTTCAATGCATTCGCGATCGCCTCCGGTTCCATTTATTTCAACATCGGTGCGCTGCTGCGCTTGGACAATGAAGCGCAGCTCGCCACCATCTTGGGACACGAAGGCGCTCACGTTACGCAGGATCACATTTACCGATTCACGCGGCGCATGAAGGCGACCATGCCATTCGCCATCGTTGCCGGGGCGGCGCTCGGTGATCCCAATCTCGGTGCCATTGTGGGTGTTTCCACGATCAGCGGCTTCTCGCGCGACAACGAGCGCGAGGCCGACGAGGTGGGCTTCGATCGCATGTTGAAGGCCGGGTATTCCGGTAGCGAGGGTGCGATCATCTGGGCACGTCTTGCGCGCGAACTCGCCGTTGCAAAAGAGAAGCAAGGCGCGTATTTCTTCGCGTCGCATCCTCGCATCAAGGAGCGACAAGCCACACTCGAATCGCTGGCGGCGAAAGCGGGCGGCGTCGCGGGTGAAACCAACACGGACATGTTTCTTGCGACGACGCTGAACGCACGCATCGCCGCTTTGGAAGAGCTGCACAGCCGCGGCAACGGCAAACTCCTCGTGCTCTTGTTAGATGAGGAGAAGCGCCTCGACAAATTCCCGCCGCAGTACCGCTACTACTTGGCTGAAGGCTATCGCTTGCGCGCGGCGATCGGCGATACCGAGAAGGCCGAAGCAGCCTATCTCCAGACGATTCGCGAAGTGCCCGAGCAAGCGGCCTCCTATGGCGCGCTCGGCAAGTTCTACATGAAATTGGGGCGCAAGCCCGAGGCACTCGATTTGATGCGCCGTTATCTCGAGCGTTCTGCACCAGATGAACGCGACCGCCGCTACATCGAGCAGTACGTCAAGCAATTGGAATCTGAAGGGACGACACCATGATTTATCGTAAGGCTTTACTGGCCGGTGTGGCCGCATTGACGTTGTTAGCGGGTTGCTCGCCGTGGGCCATCGTGACCACGCCTGCAGCAAAAGGTCCGGGCGGCAAAGGAACGCTGGAGTTACCGGTGGGTTGGCGCAAAGTCAACGTTGCCAATCCTGTCATGGTGACGCGCGACGGCTTTCCGTTGAACACCATTGCGCTCGAACAGCTCAAGCACAAGAAAGCGTTCAAGCAGACGAAGAAGGAGTCGCGGGCCGACATGCTGCCGCAGGAACTCGCGGAGAACTACATCGCCGAGGTCAAAGCGACGGCGGGCATCGAAGGGATTGAGGTGTTAGCGAATGAGCCCGCAACGGTTGGTGGGCGCCCCGGCTTCAAGGTGCATCTTGCGTATCGCAGCACGTTCGATTCCGACGCCATTCGTTATCAGCAGCTCGTGTACGGCGTCGCGACCGCCGACGGGCTCTACATTGCGCGCTACTCGGCGCCGGTGCTGCATTACTTCGCGCGCGACCTCGCGACCTTTGACAAGGTGATGGCGTCGTTCAAGTTGTAAACGCTCATCGAATCGTCTGGCCAAACAAAAGGCCGGGTAGCTCGCGCTACCCGGCCTTTTTGCTTCAGGACTTCAGCAGTCTTCTCGTTAGAAGTCTGCCTGGATCGTCATCACGAAGCGGCGACCCAACTGATCCGCATACTGCAGATCAAGGAAGCCGTTCTCACCCAAGAACGTCTTGTCGCGCACGTTGAGTGCCGTGAAGCGCACGTTGTACTTGTCCGCAAACTTGTACGACAGCGTCACGTCATGCGTCATGAACGACGGGTACTCGACGATGGTGCGGGTCTCGGGCGTGACGAACACGTTGCCGATGAACACCTTCGTCTCGTCTTGCCAGTTGGTCGTCCATTGCGCTTCGAACGGGCCCTTCGTGTAACGAATGTAGCCTTGCGCTTCGCGCGTCGGACGATTCTGGCTGCCGTTGCTGAGCACCGTGTCGTCGAAGCGACCGCTGCCAGACTCCGCGAACTCGCGCAGGTTGTACACCTGTGCGCGCAGACGGATGTTGCCGAGATCGTTCTCGGACCGCAGCAACTTCGCCAACGGGAAGCGGTAGTCCACCGTGGTGTTCGTCGCGCGGATCTTCGTCGCCGACAGGTTGAGGAAGCCCGACACGAATCCGTTCGTGACCTGGAAGTTCGATGCGCGCACGAAGAAGTTACACGTGTTAGCACCGAAGTCGCCAGCGTTGTTCGGGAACGCGCTGCTGTCGTAGCAGAAGTTCAACGCCTGTGTCAGGTTGGTCGGGAAGATCTGGTTCTGCAGATCGAGGTCGATGATGTCGCTCGAAATCTGCAAGCCCTCTGCGAAGCGCGGCTCCAGTACGACACCGGCAGTCCAGCTGTTAGCCACTTCCGGCTTCAAGCTCGGGCTGCCCGAGAACGTACCTTGCACGGCAGCGCCTTGTGCCACGAAGGTATTCAAGAACGTCGCCGCAGCTGCGCGATCCGCCGCAAGGCCTGCCGCGATGACGGCGTTCTCGCAGTTCGTACGACGCAGCGTCGGATTCGGGCCGCTCGTGATCTGGTTGTTCGAGCACGGATCGGTCGGCGTGGTGAACGCCGGCTGACCGCCCAAGAACAATTCCACGATGTTCGGCTGACGCAGCGAGCGCTGCTTCAAGCCGCGGAACGTGACGTCTTGAATCGGCTTCCAGTTGAAACCGATCGACCAGATTTCCTCGGTGTCGCCGCTCGCCTCCTGCTCAACGAGACTGCCCTGCAGATTGCGATACGTCGGCGCACTACCGTCTTGCTGACTCCAGCGTGCCGCTGCGTCGATCGTGAAGCTCTCGAGCATCGGGAAACTAAAGTCTTCGCCGAAGATCGGGATGCGCAGTTCGATACCGCCCTCGAAGATCTCGGATTCACCTTGCGTTTGCGCAATCGCGGCCGTACGCGTGCGGCCCAAGCGTGACAACTGGTCGACGCTGAAGTCGATCTCTTCCTTGCGGAACTCCGCTTGAATGTTCACGCCCAGCGGTCCGCCAGGCAGAGCAAACAACTCACTCGTACCGAAGCTAGCCTGTGCATAGACCTGCTCGTTCGTGTTCGAGTACTTCTGAACACCGAGCACGTAATTGCGTGCTTCGGCACTCATCTGGTTGAAGCCGAACGGATTGAGCGGACGGCAAGCCGCGATGATGTCCGCGGTTGGGGTCGGCGTGAAGATCTGTTCCGTGGGAATACCATCGGGCCCTGGAACACGCACGAGATTCGCCGAGATTCCGGCGACGTTCGTCGGTGCCGTTAACTGCGAGCGGCACACGATCTGGCCGTTCGCAGGGTTCACCACGGCGTCGAGCGCGAGGGCAAACTCGAGATCGCGAATGTTGAACGTGTTCACCGCGCCCTTGGCTCGGCTGTAACTCACCGAAGCTTCCCAGTCGAAGGGGCGGTCGACCATCTCGAAGGTGCCGCGCAGGCCGTGCTCGGTATAGCTGGTCTGCGATTCCGCGAGGAACGCGTTGTCACCTGCGATGTCTTGGTTCGTGCGCGACAACACGAAGTTCGTGTTAGCACCGATGCCGGCTGCGGCCAGCGCCGCACGATTATCCGCTGTCAGGTACGGATTGCTCGTGTTCACGAGTAACGCCGCATTCTCGATCGTCGCCGAGGCTGACGAGTTTGCGCTCGCGCCATTACGGCGCGACGACGCCTCAATGTCCGAGAACTGCGAGCGCGTGAAGTACTCGATGTTATCCGTAATCTCGAACGACCCGCCCAACGAGGCGATGCGACGTTCCTGATCGACTCGCAGCACCGTGTTGAAGATCGGATTGAACCCCTGACCGCCCACAGCGCCACCCGCCGTGCTCGGTGTGTCGGGGAACAACGTGGCCGGGTTCCACGTTTCGATCGCGCCGGCGGCGTTGAATCGCAGCGGCACCGCAATTCGCGGCAAGAAGGCTGCGCTGGCGCCGGTGTTCGCGACATCCGGGAACGCGGCGATGAACGAACCGATGAAGGCGTTGACCGGCGTGTTTGGATTGGCGCCAAAATACTCGCGCGGCGTCGGCCGGTTTGCTTGCAGCACGTTGATCGCGAGCGTCGTCTGTTGTGCCGCCGTCAAAGACGAGAACGCCGACGACGGCACGTTGAACGCCGTGAACACTTGCGCCGCGGTGACACCCGTGGGCAGCGCAGTCGGTGCAAAGGTCACGATCGGGTTACCCGTGGCACCAGCAGGGCTTCCGCCCGGGACACCCGGAATAAGCTGGGTGACACCCGAGAAGAACGTGACGGGCGTGCCACCGATCAGCGGCGAAATCTGGTTAGTAGGAGTCGTCGGACCCGCCGTCTGGTTGAAGATCACACCACTCGGCCAAAGCTGCGTGGTCGTGAGTGCCGGCTGAAAGACGGTGCCCGCGATGCCGTCATCGGCCGCGCGCAGGAAGGCGCCGTTATTCGAGCCGGCGACGTTGATCAAGCCCGGCGTAAAGTTTCGATTGCGCAAACCGCCGTTCAAGTAGTTAGTGATACCGCCCGGGTTCGTCACGCGGAAATCACGCTCGTCGGCTTGGATACCGTCGATTTTCGAGAACTCCGCGCTCAGGTACACGTTACCGCGGCCGTCCGCGAAATTAGTACCCCAGAGTCCGCGAATCGCTCGCTCGACGCCGTCGCTCTCCGCCGTTTGGCCATAGCGACCCGTCAAACGGAAGCCATCGAAGTCGTCGCGGAGCACGTAGTTCACGACACCCGAAATCGCGTCGGAACCATAAGCGGCGGCACCGCCGACGGTGAGTACGTCAATGCGATCGATCAAGTCGACGGGAATGTTGTTCACGTCGACCTGGCCACCGGTTTCGTTGCCCGCAACGAACAACGAACCCGCGTTGCCGCTCACGAAGCGACGACCATTGACGAGCGTCAGCGTGCGAGCCGTACCGAGGTCGAGCAAGTCGATGAACGAAGCGCCGAGGCTCGACGGCTGACCGCCGTTGTTGCCGTTCAAGCTCGCACCAACACCGACGAGCGGAATGTCGTTGAGGATGTCCTGCACGTTGCCGAAGGAACGTGTGTCAATTTCCTCGCGGTTCGTCTGCGCGCCGGGAATGGTGCCTTCGTATTCGGGCCGGCGGATACGCGAACCCGTGACCGTGACTTGTTGTAGCTCCTCGCCCGGCCCCTCGGCGGAGTCGCTCGTAGTAGGCGCAGTTTGAGCTCGTGCGGTGGCCGCGATGCAAAGCGCACTCGCGACAGCAAAAGCCACGGACCAGCGCGGCAATCGCGCCGTGGTTACATTCGACATGATCAAACCCTCCTGCAAGAGGTTCGTGTAGTGACGAGTGCAGCGGTGTCGGTTCCGGCTGCGGCCCTAGTTATGTGTCCCTAGCGATCGGCGCAACACAGCTGCGCCGCTCCCAATGCGCGCGATCATAGCGAAAATCGCAAAAAGGGAAACCCATCGTTGCGAAGACACAACGACGCTGATTAGCGCGGTTTTGTACAGGACGGCGTAGTGTTAGCGACCGCGGGCTAATGCGCGACGCGCGGCATCCAGCAATACCTCGGAGTAGCGGATATGGAACCCGCCTAGCAAGCGGAAGCCGAGGGATATCTCTGGCGCCTGCGATTGAGGGTTGCTGATGGCAGCGATGCCAGAGCCGAAATGCAGGCGGGTTTCAGGCTGTGCGCTCCCGCTTGGTAACACCGCGAGCCACGAGCGTGTGCGGCCCTGAAAGTCCTCCAACAGAATCTGCGATTCGGTCCGCTGCAACACGTTCCAAGCGGAGAATGTCTGCGCATGGCCGGCGGCAAGCGCTTGAACATCAGCATCCGTCGAAGGTTTACTCACAGCGAATCGAAGTATCCAGCGCTCGAGGCGGAAGGCCGTACCTTTGTAGAAGGCCTCGATGTACTCGCTCAGTGTTACGACCCGGGGCACATGCGCGGTAAAGCAGTCTTGATAGAAGTCCCAGGCTTCAGGGTTCTCGGGCGCGCGGTAGCGGCGCAGCAGAGACCAGTCCGGAACCGGCGTGCGATCGATGTTGAACATGGTCGCGCAGCATACGCGACGCCATATTGTTGCCAGAATCTCCCGCGATGATTTCCGCCATGAAGCCTCACACTCTGAGCCGTCGCGCGGCCATCTCTAGCTTGGGTGCGCTACCACTGGCCGCAGCACTCCCCTCCCTTGGCCTCGCGGCATCTCGGGACGCGGAATATGCGCAGCAACTCGAAGCGCTGCAGTCGGACTCCGGCGGCCGGCTCGGTGCGTACATCCTCGATACGGCGTCGGGGCGGTCGTTAGGTCTCAACGCCGATTCGCGCTTCGGCATGTGTTCAACGTTCAAGCTGTTGCTTGCAGCAGCCGTGCTGCGCGAAGCAGAGTCGGGGCGACTAACACTCGAATCGCGCATTCCGTATACGCGCGCCGATATCGTGCCCTTCTCGCCCGTGACCGAGGCCAACCTGGAACAGGGTGGCATGACGGTGGTCGCCATGGCGGAAGCAACGCAGAAGACGAGCGACAACACCGCCGCAAACTTGCTGCTGCGATTCTTCGATGGCCCCGCAGGGTTCACGCGCTACCTACGCCAGCGTGGCGATGCCGTCACTCGACTCGATCGGCTCGAGCCCACGATGAACATCGTGCGGGCGGGCGATGAGCGCGACACGACCACACCGCGCGCGATGGCGGTAACGGCGGCACAGATCCTAACGACCCCGCGGTGGCTCGCGAGGCCATCGCGCGAGCGCTTGATCGAGTGGATGGTGGCCACGCAAACCGGCAAAGCACGCATTCGCGCCGGCGTGCCGACCACTTGGCGCGCGGGTGACAAGACCGGCTCGTTTCAGCAAGAGGGGCTACCCAATCGGCACAACGACGTTGCCATCGTGTGGCCGCCCGGGCGCAAGCCGCTCGTCATTGCTACCTATTTCGAAGCGCGTGATTACTTCGACCCAATGCGGGCAGAGGACAACGCGGTCCTCGCTGCGGTGGGTCGGATCGCTGCGGAGTGGATCACGCGCCGATAGCGTGCACTGGCGCACGGTTTGCGAGGTGCGGGCCGGGCGATCATGACCACCCTTTGTGTCGATTCGATCGGCGCCTGTACATGGCTGGCGATTTTTTCGAACGTCAAGCGCTCGCCAAGCGCCATACGACTCTACTCCGCATCGCTTTCGCGTTAGCCATATTGGTGGTGATTGCCGCCGTGACGTTCGCGGTGATGGGTGGGCTTGGCAGCATCGGCTTGGTAAAGCGCGGCGTACCACGCGAGGTCAATGGCGCGTTTTGGATTGCGTACGGGGTCACCGCAACACTCGTGGCCTGTGTGATTCTGTTTGGTACGGCAGTAAAAGCCTGGAAGCTGCGTGAGGGCGGTCGCGCAGTCGCTAATGCGTTGGGCGGGATCGAGATCAACCGATCCACATCGATCTTCCGCTACAAACAACTCGTCAATGTCATCGACGAGATGGCGATCGCGGCGCGCATCACGCCGCCGGCGATCTACGTGTTAGTGCATGAGCGCGGGCTCAACGCGTTATCAGCGGGCCATTCGATCGATAGCGCCGCTGTGATTGTCACGTCGGGTGCGCTAGATCACTTCACGCGCGAGGAACTTCAAGCCGTCGTGGCACACGAGTTCAGTCACATCCTGAACGGCGACATGGCGCTCAATACGCGGATCATCTCGTGGGTCGCCGGGCTCAACTTTGTGACGGAGATCGCCCGCGCACTCGTGCGCAATCCGAAGAGCGACAAGATCACGTTCGACAATTTGCATTTGTGGCCGATGGCGGCGGCCCTGTTCGTCGTGGGCAGCATCGGCACGTTTGCCGCGCGTGTGTTGCAAGCGGCGATCTCGCGCAAGCGCGAAGAACTCGCCGACGCGTCGGCCGTGCAGTTCACACGTAATGGGGCAGCGCTACGCGGTGCGTTGCTCAAAATTGCGGCCGCCGATGAGGCGAGCGAGGTGCATGTCGCTGGCACGGCGGATGTCGCGCATTTGTTTTTTGCGTCGGCCGACACAGGCTGGGCGGGCCGACTCAGCGCATCGTGGCTCCGAACACATCCGCCGATCGAGCGGCGTATCCAGGCGTTGGATCGCGGCCTAACACCTGAGCGCTTGCCGACGGTGCTCGTTGAAGAGCGCAAGAAACTACGCGCGCGCGAGGAGCAGCACGAGCGGCAGCAGCAGGCTAACAAGAGCTCGTTGCAGCCAGCAAATGCTGCGCCCGTCCAGGCCCGACATTTGCCTGCAGAACAGCTGTTAGTGGCGGCGGCCGCGACGGCGATCGGTAGCGACAGCGTGTCCGCACAAGCGCTGGCCGTCAGTGCGCTGCTCGCGGAGGATCCAGCGCCGCAGCGAGCGCAGCTCGCTCGGCTTGCGCCACTGTTGGGCGCGAGCGTGTTGCGCGCATTGCGGGAAGTAACGCCGGCGTGGACGCAGTTACCCGAGGCGGCACGTATGCCGCTGCTGCTACAGCGATTACCCTTGGTCGAACGCGCCGTTGGCGCGCATGACGCGCAGATGCTGAAGGTGGTGCAAGCTTTTGCGCGCGTGCTGAGTCCAGCGGACCGACTGCGCTTTGCTTGGAGCCGCATTCTGCTCGCGCGCTTGGCACCTGCGCCGACGGCCGCGCCACGCGGCACTTCGCTCGCCGATCACGCCGAGTCGTTAGCAGTGGTGTTCTCGTTGCTGGCGCAGGAGAGCCCGTCTGATCCGGTCAAAGCCTACAGCGCTGGGATGGAAACCTTGCTGCCGCCGCAGCGCCGGCCGGCATTTCACGCGGAGGCCTTGAGCAGTGAATCAGTCGATCAAGCGCTTGCCGCACTCGTAACGCTGCATCCCACTGCAAAGCGCGCAGTAGGCACCGCGCTCGAGCGAGTGGTTTCGCACAATCGGCAACTCACGATTGGGGAGGCGCAACTGCTACGCCTTGTGACGATCGTCGCCCACATCGACATGCCGCGGCTCTCGCCCGAAACGCGCACTGAGCAGCTTCGGCCCGTGAGTAACAATCGTTAGTCTTTATGGCTGGCTCGCCGCCGATTCCTTCGCCACTAGCCACAGTACGAGCGCAATGAGACGATCGTCGCTACCGGCCGCTCCGGGGTGCGTTCGATACTTGCCGTTCACGACAATCGTCGGGGTGCGATCCGCTTGCAGAGCGATGATTCGCGCATTAGCGGCCTTGATCGCATCGTCGACAGGCTTGGACTTGGCCGTTTCTACGAACTTCGCCGCTGACACGCCGGTGACACGCTCGTAGAAATTGCCGATCTCGTCGATTGTGGGCAGAAAATACTTCGGCCGACGCGTTTCGAAGTCGAGCACAGCAAGTTCTCCGCTGCGCCAGATCGCGCCATACATCGCCTTGTCCGCTTTCTCAGCGATGCCTAATGCCTCGGCCGTTACAAAAGCACGTTGGAAAGTGGGCCAGTTCTCGGCCTCGAGCCAGTCGGCGTGGATATATCTAACTACTGCATTTTTCGGCAGTCTGCGGACCAGATCGTTCATTGTCGGGACAAATCGCGCGCACGCCGGGCATCCGTAGGAGAACACTTCAACGACTTCAACTTGGCCAGGCGGCAAACCCGTGGGCTTCGGATCTGCAACGCGGAAATAGTGAACGTCCTCTTTCCAAGGCACCGCCGGCTCGGCGGCTGACACGAAGCCGCACAGAGAAAACAGGATCGCTAACCAGACCGTCCGGAACAGAGTCATGCAGTCACTCCTCGCAGAGCGCGCAAGATACCACGAGCGCTTGCTGTGACTGGCGTCGGCTTGGCTAGCCCGCCACCCAATGAAGCGCGTTGGCGACCAAACGTTGATAGTGAGGGTTTCGAAGCGTCTCGGCGGAGTCGCCGGGTTGTAAGTATACGATGCGACTGTTGTGAGCCCGCCGCGCCCATGCAATCGTGCTCGTTCCTGGTGCAATCTCCCGCGGTAAGGCCACTGCGTCGGCGCCCCGCGTCGCCGCTGCAGCAGAGCGAAATTGCTGCGATTCGAATGGCAAGTCCGCTTCGATCAAGGGCTCGATGTCTTCGGCAAAGACCTCGCAAAGGTACAGCTCGTCGCACAGTTCGAAACTAACAGGCAGGCCGGCGAGCACGGGATGATCGGCGCGCAGCAAACGCGCCGCATAGCGCACGTCTGCGGCATAGCCGGAGTCGGGACACGGCCGGCCCCGCACAGTCGCTGGGCGGTAGAGAAATGTGCCACCCAGCATCTGTGAATAGCGCGGCCACGCGGGCCATCCCGCGAGTGCATGATGCAGGGCGACGATGCCAACACCCGCCGCGAGCAACCCCTCCAGGCCCGCCTTGAACTCCTGCGCGGGCTCCATGACTTGAGGCGGGTCGTTAGCGACGGCAAAGTCTAAGCCTGGAAGGTCGTACAGCAAGAGTGCGTCAAACTGCCGCCCGCCAGCCAGATTCATCCGCCGCGCCGCTTCGGGGTGCTTGACGACTTCGCAGGTGATGTTGGGGAGCGACGCGAGCAGCGCGTCGAATGCGCTTCGATCGAAGCGGTGCCCGCCAATCGCTACCAGCACTTTCATCAGCGATCGAGTATAGCCTCGCTAATGTCACGCGCGCGGCTCGTGCGGCGATGCAGTTGCCACAGCAAACAATAGGCAATGACGCCGACACCGAATGCTCGCAATCCCGGGATCAACGCTACGCCGAGTGCAAGCTGCAAGTCCGCAAGCTTCCAGGAGCGATCCAGCGCGTCGAGCGCGATGGTGGCCGCCCACACGCTGGGTAACGTCACGAGTAACGCGCGCGCCACCCAGCGTCGTCCCGGCGAGAGCAATGTGGCAGGCCAGTCGTTAGTAGATGCTGTGCGGCGATACCAGCGGTGGTACGCCACGCCCAAGACTGCGAGCCCGAACAGCGTGCTCGCGTGCTGCAAGAACGTGTGTGCGTGCAACGTGTAGTCCCCGACGTGCGCGAGCGGTTGCGACAACACGGGCACCCACTCCACGCCCGCTGCATCGGCGTGCGTGAATGCGTCCCACGCGAGGTGCGAGGCCGCGCCGATCAGAATCGATATCACGACAGCGGTCCAAGCGACTTGCGGCAAGCGGTCGTCGAACGCGTGACGATCGAGCCGCACGCGCGTCGACTCGGGCAGTAGCTCCGTTAACGGTCGCTTCATCACGCAGTGAAACAACACGTATAGGCTGACGCCCAGCGGCAAGCAGTAATAGAGCAGCCCGAGCTCGCTGTGGCTCACGCGCCGCGGCACACCGAGCGGCAAGAAGTACGGCAGATCGGGCATCGCAGTACCGATGATGAGCGCCGACCAAACGGCGTAGCGACCCAGCAGCCCTCGCAGCGGGTACGCTGCCGCTGCGTGCGACACAGTGAATGGCATGTGGTGACAGCGACGAAATGACCGAAGATAGGCGCTAGCGTGCGTTGCGACTGTGGCAGCGACGTTCGGCAAATCGGGCAAATTGTGGCGCTGCGACGCAGTTCACGCAGCGTGCAATGAGCCGAGCCTCAAGGCTTGGGGTACACACCGATCGTCGTGCCATCCGCTTGTGTCCGCGCAAACGCCAGGCCGTTCGCCAACGCATTCGAACCGGGGCACAGTTGTAGACTCGGTCGCGCTGGCACTTGCGCATTCGATTTCTCGATCGAAATGTCGACGCGACTCACTGGCACTTTCAGCACGGCAGCCATGCCGCGCAGAAACTCTTCGAGCTCCGTGCGGAATTGCTCTTCGAGCTTCTGGTCATGCGCGAGAAAATAGCCTGTTAGATGCCGGGCAAGCGGCGTCGCCTTTTGCATCTCGGCGAGTACGAGCTCTTGTTCGCTCGGCAGCGTCCAAATCGAGCTGTTAGCCACGTACTGCGCTAACTCGGTCGGCACGGACGGTTCGTCCGCCCGCAGCGCGGGCGCCGTGACTTTGAGCACATCACCCACGAGTTCGAGTTGCGTTGCCGCGAGATCCAACTCATAGCTGAGCTTCGCCGGCCAGATCACCATCACTTCCGGGTTCACGCCCGTGACTTCGGGACATGTGCGGTACCACACCGTGACATGCCGCTCGTGTTCGATCAGCGCGCGCGTACGCATCTGCGTCACCATCACGAGCAACGGACTCTCCGGTGCTGCCGGCGCTTCGGCGACGAGGAACTTGTAGCCCAATGCGCCGAGCATGAGCGCTAACACCACCGCAAGAACAGCCTTGATGGACATCGCTTCGACTCCTGCCGAACCGCTCAGCCTGCAGACGCGCAGCGCGCGGATAGGCGCATCCTGGCGTGCAGTATCGGCGTTGTCTGACAGAGCCCACGACACCAGTGGCCGACACTCGGCCCAATATACTGAGGCTGTACAAAAGGTGTCATCATGAATTTCATTATCTGGATCGTCGTTGGCGGCGTGCTCGGTTGGGTCGCTAGCTTGATCATGCGCACCGATGCGCAGCAAGGCGTCTTGCTCAATATCGTCGTGGGCATCTTTGGCGCGCTAATTGGCGGCTGGTTTCTCTCCCCACTGTTGGGTGCCGGCACGATCAACCAGGGCGACTTTAGCATCGCTGGACTCGGCGTCTCGCTGTTAGGTGCGGTAGTGTTGTTGGCGGTCGTTAGCCTGGTACGTCGTACCGCGGCTCGCTGAGGGTTCGGTTCGTAGTTACTCGCCAACCACTACGGACAAGACGCAATGGTGCAGCACCTTTCCGGTGCTACACTGAAGCTCGCTCGCGCTGGGG
The DNA here is from genome assembly GCA_964444835.1 of uncultured Steroidobacteraceae bacterium. Classification (GTDB taxonomy): domain Bacteria; phylum Pseudomonadota; class Gammaproteobacteria; order Steroidobacterales; family Steroidobacteraceae; genus CADEED01. The sequence continues at coordinate 16,375 of CAYUIT010000018.1, read as the reverse complement.
CCACCAGCGCGGGCCTAGCTTTTTATCCTGAGCGGCGACGGCGCCAAAGCACTTCATGGCTCGCCTGTCGAACGGCTATGCTGCCCGCGTGCTCGCGCATTGGCGGGCGCTGTTAGAACTTCCTCGCTCGATTCTGCTTCCGATCGCGGCGATCGGCATCGTTGCGCTTGCAACCGTCTCCTTCAACGAATGGTCCGTTAGCGAGATCAACCGCGGAGAAGTCGAACTCACAGCACTGCTGAAGCTGCAGCAAGAGCTCAGTCGCCAGCGCGTGCGTCTAAGTGATCTTGCGGTCGGTGGACTGCAATCGACTCAAACGCCACAGACACTCACCAGCTTTCGGCACGAGCTCGCCACGGCATCGACACGGCTATCAAATCGTGCACTCGAACTGCATCGTCATGCGGCCTACCACGTCGCTGGGTCGCGGCTGGCGGTCATTGCGCTCGCATCGTTAACGCTTGTGCTGTTATTCATCACGATTCAACTCATCCTGAAGGACGCGAAACAACAAGCCATTGCACGCGACGAGCAACTCACGCTAAAACATGATCTCGAGCACTTGGTGGCTAAACGCAATGCGGAGTTGTTCGCCCTCACGACGCACATACAGACCGCCGCTGAGCAAGAGAAGGCCGAGGTCGCGCGCAATTTGCACGATGAGCTCGGCGGATTACTCACGGCCGCCAAGATGGACCTCGCGTGGCTACAACAGCACGCGACCGAACGTGATGACGCGGTGCAAGCCAAGCTCACCGATTTGCAGGTTGCGATTGATGAGGCGATGAACCTGAAGCGTCGCGTCGTCGAGGGGCTTCGGCCGGCGCTGCTCGATCACTTTGGCTTGTCCATCGCATTGCGCGCACACTTCGAGGAAACCTGTGCGAAGGCAGGCCTCGACTGCCAATTGGATCTCCCGGACAACGGCGAGCCCGTACCACCCGGTATCGCAACCGCACTGTTCCGCGTGGCGCAGGAGTCGCTGACGAACGTCATGCGCCACGCCAAGGCGACGAGCGTTGCTGTCAGCTTCGCCGTGCGAGACGGTGCCTACTGGCTCCAGATCGCTGACGATGGCGTGGGTATCGATCTCGCAGCTCTCGACAGCACGGCGTATCACGGACTCGTCGGGATGCGCCATCGCGTGCATGCACTGCGCGGCACATTCAAGATTAGCGCTAACTACCCGCGAGGAAGTAAGGTCAACGTCGTCATCCCAATCGGCGCCCCTGCGCGAGAATCAGCGGATAAAGCTCCTTGAATTGCATCATCTTGTCGAGGAAGTGATCCGCACCCGCGGCCAGAGCCCGTTGGCGCATGACGTTCGACGCGTGATTTGTCAGCACGATGATGAGTGGCAGGGGCGGTATGGTCCAACGCTTGCGGGCCCGACGTACCACCTCGATACCGCTCCCGGGCCGCAGCTCCACGTCGACGACCAAAACATCAAACTCGCTCACACCGATGAGCTCAATCGCTTCAGCCTCGCTCGCGGCGGTCGCCGTCACTCGCATGACTTGCCAGCGCGTGAGTAGCGCCGTCAGACGCATGCGCAACGGCGCGGAGTCTTCCACCAAGAGTATCCGTAACTCGCTGGCTTCGGCCACGAGTGGGGTGTCGTCGACCACTAGCGAATCAGCTCGGCTCGAATCGCGTAGCTCGTGATGTCGGCGTTGGTCTTCATACCCATCTTTTCCAAGACACGAGCTCGATAGGTGCTCACGGTCTTGACACTCAGTGATAGCTTGTTAGCAATCTCGGTGACGGTTCGTCCTTCTGCAAGCTTGCAGAAAATCTGGAACTCTCTCTCGGACAGAATACGGTGCGTGGGCTCATCGGTCGCGACGTCCATGCCGTTGATCAGCTGCTCGGCAAGTTCTGGTCCCACGTAACGGCCACCGCGTGCGACGGCGCGCACCGCGCGCAGCAGCTCAACTTCGTCGACCCCTTTGCTGACGAAGCCGCGTGCACCCGCACGCAGCACGTTGATACCGAACTGACGCTCCGGATAGCCGCTCACGACGAGTACGGCCACTTCGGGATAACGCGCGCGCAACACCTTGAGCACATCGAGACCGGACATGTCGGGTAACGACAGGTCGAGCAACAGCACGTTGCAGCCCTGCTTCTCGAGCGCGTCGAGTGTTTCTTTGCCGGTGCGGCACTGCGCCACGACCGCAAGATCCTTCTGCTCGGCGAGCAACTTGCAGAGGCCGGCTCGTACTAGCGAGTGGTCGTCGGCAATGATGAGGCTGAGCGCTTGCATAGTGGGATCCGGAGCCAGTGTGCGCGCTTTCGAGGCGCAATGCTGTCAGATACTGCTGACACGGGCCCCGATTACCGTCACTTCACCGCGAGCTGATTGTCGACACTCACTACGCCATGCACCGCGCGAGCAATTTCGCCCGCTGCGTTGCGCGCCGCCATGTTGTTGACGAATCCGGCTAGCTGCACGACGGAATTGCGGGTTTCCACATTGATTTGGTGCGCTTTCGTGCGGTCGTCTTCCGCCAGCGCGAGCTTTACCTTGGTTGTGATCGTCGCGTCGTCAACCGTGGTGCTTGCACTGCGATCGGCACCTTTCAGCTTCAGGTTGTTCTCGACACTGGCGACCCCGTCGACGCCGCGCGCCAACGTGCCCGCGTGATTGCGTTCCTCGCTCGATTCGACGAAGCCGTTGAGCTGCACGCGCCCCTTGAACACTTCGACATCGATGTTGCGCGCCTTGGTGAGCGGATCACCAATGAGCGCTGTATTGATGCGAGCCGTGATGACACTGTCGTCGATCTGCTCGCCAACAGTCTTCTGCGTGCGCGTACCGACGCAGGCGGTCAATGCCAGCACGAGCGTGAGTACTGCGAGAGTCGCGCGAGTGGTGTGGGGATGAGTCATAGCAAGTCTCCGATGTTTGTCAGATCAGTCGTTAGTCGGACGCGCACAGCTCAAGCGGCTGCGCGATGTAGCACAGGTTGTAGCTTCTGCTCGACGATGTTCCAGTTCACGAGGTGCCACCAAGCGTCGAGCCACAAGTGCTTTTGGTTGTGGTATTGCAGGTAGTAGGCGTGTTCCCAGAGGTCGAACGCGAGCAATGGCACGAAGCCGCGCGACCACGGGCTGTCCTGATTCGGCAGCGCCATCACGTGCAGCGAACCGTGCACGCGATGCGCTCCGAGAAACACCCAGCCTGAGCCGAACAGCTCGTCCGTCGCTTTGCGAATCCCCCGCAGCAGCCCGTCGAGGGAACCAAAGTCCTTGTTAATCGAACTCGCCAGTGACGTGCTCGGCGGCCGCGGATGCGCGGTCATCGTCTCCCAGAACAAGCTGTGGTTAGCATGCCCGCCCCCGAAGTTGCGAATTCCCGGGCGGGCCGCCGCATCGATCGAATCGATGCCCTCAAGGAGCTGCTCGATCGTTAGTTCTTGGTACTGCGGGTACGCCGACAACGTATCGTTCAGCGAATCGACATACGCACGGTGATGCTTACCGTGATGAAGCGCGAGCGTCTCCGCACTGATTCGCGGCTCCAAACTCGTCAACGTGTAGGGCAACGGGGGTAGCACATGCATGGCTTCAATCTCCTAATGGGTGGGGCGATGAGCGCATCGCTCACATCCCGGTGACGCGCTCGGCACCTGGCACGAACTCGCCCTTTTCATCGGAGAAGATGATCTCGACGCGACGGTTCTGCTGCCGACCACCAGCGCTATCGTTCGAAGCGCTCGGGTAGTTCTCGCCCATCCCGCGGCTACGGATGTGATCGTTCGCGACCCCGCGTGCGACGAGCGCTGCGCGCACCGCGTCCGAGCGCCGCTGCGAGAGATTTTGGTTGTAAGTGCCGTCGCCGACGCTATCGGTGTGGCCCTCAATCATGACCTGCAGCGTGGCATGCGCTCGCAAGAACTCTGCCAAGCGGTCGACCGTGAGCATCGCGCCCGGTCGAATGTCCGTTTGCCCCGTTGCGAACAGGACATCGCCGAGCGTGAGCACCATGCCACGCTCAGTCTGCTTCGCTTGTAAGCCTTCGAGCTCTGCGCGCAACCGCGCTGTCTCGTCCGTCGCCGCACCCAGCTGGTCGCGCGCACGCTGTGCGCCCGCCGCCTGAGCCGCTGCGTCCGCTTGCGCCGCAGCGACCTCGGATGTGCGTGCTTCGAGCAGCACACGATTCCGGTTTGCTTCGCCTTGCGCAATTTCTTGCTGGTAACGCAGCTCAGCAATCTGCTGCGCGGCGATCATGGCATGGTGGCTCGCGAGGTACGCTTGATGCTGGACAACTTCCACCGGCTTGCGGTCCTTGGCTGCCTGGTCCGCCAGCGCGAGCGCTGCTTCCGCTTTCTTCAAGCGAATGCCCGCCGCTTCTTGCGACATCGGGTCGCTCGTCACGCGCTGCACGTCGGCTCGCGCGGCCTCGAGTGTCGGGTTGGTTTTCGGCGTGGAGGCACAGCCCAGCACTAACAACGTGGTTAGTGCGAGTGCGGTCGTATTTTTGAGTAGGTTCATACTGAAATCCTTGGTGGCGCCGTTCACGGCGTAGACGGGCGCTGAGTTTCGGTACGCAGCGATTCGAGACTGGAGCGCATCTGCATCGCGGCTTCTTTCGCGCTCGCGGTGCGTGCCGTCGCGGCGGCCAGTTCAGCGTCGAGTTCGGCTTGCTCCGCGAGGCGATCCGCCGCAAGTGCATTGCCCTTCTCCGCAGCGGTCTTCGCTTGTGCGAATTTGCTCTTCGCGGTGTCGAGGTTGCCCGGATCGAAGCGTCGCGCTCCGGCTTGGTCAGCCTGCTCGATGCTCGTCTCGGCGCGCGTCATCGCTTCGGTCGGCTGCGATGGGCTCGTGGCGCAACTCGCCGACGCAACCGTCGCAAGGGCCACTAGGGCGAGAGATATCTTGTTCATGGTTACTGCCTTCGGCTCGTTTGGAGCGTCAGCTAACCATTTGAGAGGCGAATTATCTGTCGGCCGGCAAGGTCGCGCGCGAGCCGTAGCGCTGAGCACGATGTCAGCGTTGGACTACAACTTAGTTTCTTCTGTGTAAATCATTCGCGGCGGTCTGCGACTTGCGCCACGAGCTTCGTCAGTAATTCGATTTGTTGCGCCTGGATTTGCAACAGCTCGCTCCACTGCTTCTCGCGCAACTGATCCACCTTATCGTGCAGCAGCATGATCTCGAGCTCCGCCTTGAGATTCACTTCGTAGTCGTGCAAGGCCGTGGCGCGGTCTTTCTCCGCTTGCCGCTTCTGCGACATGAGAATGATCGGCGCCTGGATCGACGCTAGCATGCTCAGAATCAGGTTCAACAGAATGTACGGATACGGATCGAAGGCGCTGCCGTGTCGCATGAGTAGGTAGGAATTCAATGCAATCCACATCGCCAAGACGAGACCAAACAAGCCGATGAAGGTCCACGAGCCGCCGAAGCGAGCGACGGCATCCGCGACGCGCTGGCCCACCGTGTAAGGCTCGTCAGCCTCGGCACCCACATCACGCGAGATGTGCTTGCGCGAGGCCACGTGGCGCATGACTTTTTGGTGCGTCTGATCCAGATGCGCCTCAGGTTTGCCAAAGAAGCGTTCTGCCAGAGATGGATGCGTAGCCATGTGTCATTACTCCGCTCGCGGCGCGAAACCCGCGAAAAAGCGCGCTCGTATCACACCATGCTATGCCCGCCGGGACGAGGCGCGATCGATACGGGATAATGCGTAGGCGCTTCGGAATCAGGAGATAGATTCCAAAGGAGATCAGCGGTTCGTGGCGGGTCGAGGGCAGTAGCCTCAAGTTGCGATACGCGGACGGCGAGCAACGCGAGCACACGCTTGTGCATCGCTTCGGCCACGCTATTGCGCGAATCGTTCGTCGGCGCTTGCGCGTGTTGGGCACACAGCCCGCAATGCGCTAGTCTGTGCAGCCCTTCGAACCCGCAATCTGGAGATTCTCGATGAGCGCTACAAACAAAGATCCCGCAGCTGTGGTGCAAGGCGTTTATGACGCGTTCGCTCGCGGCGACATCGCGGATTTCTTCAGCCGTCTAACACCCGACATGCGCTGGTTCGAGGCGAAGGGCCACCCGTACGGCGGCATCCACGTCGGTGCCGATGCGATCGTCAAGAACGTGCTGACGCCGCTCGGCGCTGAGTGGGAGAACTTTACGGCCATCAACGACAGCCTCGTGACCCAAGGCGACACCGTTGTTTCGATCGGGGTGTATCGCGGCACTTGCAAAGCCACCGGCAAACAAGTCGAGGCGCCTTACGCCACCGTGTGGAAGGTGCGCGATGGCAAGGTCGTGTCGTTACATCAGCACACCGATACAGCGCTGTTCTGGAAGGCCATGCGGTAGGCGGCTCACGATCGAGCAACGGGAATGGCGCTCACCGTTCGCCCATTGCCAGAGCAACAGCTCGACGACGCCGATCGCGTCTTTCGCTTGGCGTTCGGCACGTTTCTCGGCTTACCCGATCCGCTGCAGTTCGGCGGCGACTCCGATATGTTGCGCCCGCGCTGGCACGCGAAGTCGCCGGTGGTGCTGGCTGCCTACGATGGCTCGCGTCTCGTCGGCAGCAATGTCGTCACGCGTTGGGGCAGCTTCGGGTTCTTTGGCCCCCTTACCGTATTGCCCGAGTATTGGGGGCGCGGTGTCGCCCAAGCGTTGTTAGGCGAAACGCTGGCGCAATTCGATGCTTGGCAGACGCAGCAACGCGCGCTCTTTACCTTCCCGCACAGCACGCAACACGTGCACCTTTACCAGAAGTTTGGCTTCTGGCCGCAGATGTTGACGCCGGTGATGGCAAAGCGCGTAGCAGCCGCGCTTGCCCCAGCGGGCACAATCACATTCGCCACGCTCTCCGCAGATCAGCGCATCACAGCGTTGGCCGCGTGTCGCGAGCTCACGGATCAGATTCTTCCCGGCCTCGATCTCAGCAGCGAAATCACCGCACTCGCAGCGCAGCAGCTCGGTGACACCGTGCTCGTGTACGAAGATCAGGCACTCGTCGCGTTTGCCGTGTGTCACGCCGGTAAGGGCAGCGAGGCGGGGTCGGACACTGCATACATCAAGTTCGGCGCCGCAAGGCCAAGCAGTCGTTCAGCCGTGCATTTCGAACAGCTGCTCGCGGCCAGCGAAGCATTCGCGGCGCAGCGCCGCCTAACAACCCTGAAAGCGGGCACCAACGTAGCCCGCATCGAGGCCTATCAGCAACTACTGCGACACGGATTTCGCACCATTGTGCAAGGCGTCGCCATGCAGAATCCGAACAGCGCGGGCACGCTACGTCCCGGACTATTCGTCATCGACGATTGGCGCTAGCGTTCATTCGAATGTGAAGATCGTCACGGGCGATTCCGTACCACCGCAAGCGCGGTAGAACTCGAGCGCATGCGTGTCTTCGTTGTCAGCGGGCACGAAGCTCGTGGCCACCCCTTCGGCGGCAGCGAATGCGCGCAACGCGCTGAGCAATTGACGCCCTATGCCCTGCCGCTGGCGATCCGCGCGAACTGCGAGATCGTAGATGAAGAGTTCCGCGTCGGCGCTGCGTGTCATCGGCAGCACATGCGCTGTGATGCCGCCGACCGCTGTATCACCCTCGAGTGCAGCGACCGCGAAAAAATCCCGCCTCGCCAAGAGCGAGCGAACATACTCAAGCTCCAAGAGCCCGTCGTCTGTGTTTTCTTCGAACACCGCGGCCATCGTCGCAAACAACTCACGCGCAAGGCGTTCATCGCCGCAGCTCAGGCGTCGGATCATCACTGACTTGTTTTTGAGATTCATGTTGTTAGCCTCGGGCATTCGCATTGTTCCAACCTGGCTACGGCTCTGTACCGCTTCACGAGCGAGAGCAGCGGCTTAAGCAGCAGCGCCACCCCGCGTAATGTATGGCTTCGACGGCTGACGGGGCCTGCACGGCCAATCGGCCGCGTCTTCGCACGAATTTCGACCGAGAACGTGAGGTTCGTCGCAGCGCGCACGCCGGCCGCATGGAACATGAGCGTATATGCGCTACACGGCAGTACTGATCATGACTTGCCTGCTGTCCTGGGTCGTTGCACCGGTCGAGGCGCAGACTGTATATCGGTGCACCGAGGGCGATCGGACGGTCTACACCGATCGGCCGTGCCCGGGTGCAAGCGTTGTGAGCAAGGCGACTCCGGCCGATTCACCCCCGACGCCTGCCCCGCGCGCCTATACGCCGCCGGTCGCACGCGGCGGGGTGCTGCCCTCAGCGAGCGAGCTTACGAAGCGCTGCGCCGACGGCGACGCGGGCGCGTGCGACTTTCTCGCCTGCGCCAATCGTAACGACCAGGCCGCGTGCGCCCGTGCCAGGGGCGCGCCGCAGTCGAGCGGCACGAGTCCCGGATGGACTGCGGTGTCTACACGCGACGTGCAGCATCCGCAGAAGGACGAGGTCGCTGGCATCCGCATGATTAAAGAACAGGAGATTACGATTGCCTGCGACTCAGGGGCCCGCGGAATAGTCGTCGCGCGTCGCGACCTCGGCCGCTACCGCACGCCGGATGGCAGCGCACACAGCTCTCTGGCTGCCGCAGCCGCCGTGCTCTGCGCGCCCTGAGTTCGCAAAGGTCTGAATGCGTCGGCTAGCCGCTGCGCAACAACAGATGCTGTTGGTAGGTAGTCGGTACACTGAGCATCGGCGCATCAATCTGAACACCGTTCCGGCGGCGGGCGATTGCGCGTGTGTAGGTCAACCACTCGCCGGCGTCGCGTTCGAGTGCCGCGATTTCCGCCGCGTTATCAGGCGCGATGAGATGTTGCCACTCGAGCCAGTAGCGCCACGCATCGGGCATTTCATCCGCAACCGTGACCTCCAAGACACCGCTTCGTTCCCAGTGCTGCTGCCACCACGCGGCCGAGTGCAAGCAGCACATGATGGGCTCCCACCACCCCTGCAGTGCTGCCGGGACTTGGCCGTTGAACTCCCGTGTTAGGCCTGCGCCGGCCATCGCTAACGATCCGCCGGGCTTGATGAGACGCGTGATGTAGTGCGTGTACAGATCGTCTGTACCAAAGTACTGGTACGAATCGATGGCGACGACCGCATCGAAGAATTCTGCTTCAAATGGCAACGAGCGCGCGTCCGCGTGAATGGGATGTACGCCGCTTTCCGCGCCCGCGTCACGCACGCACTGCAGGTTCTGATCGGCTGCAAACCACAAATCGACAGCCCACACTTCAACGCCGAATTCGCGGTGCAAGAAGATCGATGAACTCGCCTTCCCGCACCCCAAGTCGAGAACACGCATCCCCGGGCGCAAGTCGAGGGACTCGGCAAGCCATTCGATGAGCCAAAGCGCATTGGCACCGCCGGAGCCGCGCGCGACGACCCAGTCCGGGTGATAACGGTTCGAGCGCGGAAATCGGTCATGCAGTAGAGTCGTCATGTAGGTAGCTTAGTTGAGTTATCACGGCGCCTGCGACGAATTCCGCAGTAGAGGTGTCACATGAACGCGCGACGCATCAGCACCAAGCCCGATCCCTTTGAGCCTTACGCCATCTCGCAGGGCTTTCGCATCGGCGATTTGATCGTGCTGTCGGGACAAGCCGCCATCGATCAACATGGCGCGCTGGTCGGTGTGGGTGATTTCGATGCGCAGGCGGAGCAGACTTTCCGCAACATCGACACCGTGCTGCGTGCAGCCGGTTCGTCGCTCGCGAAGGTCGTCAAGGTGAACATCTATCTCACCGACATGCGCAACTTCCCGAAGATCGTCGAGTTACGCAAGAAGTGGTTCAAGCCGCCATATCCGGCCGATACGATCGTCGAGGTGAAGTCGCTCGCGCTGCCCGAGCTCATGATTGAGATCGACGCGATGGCGTTGGTGAAGGGCAAGCTACTCGACGTCGCGCGTAAGAAGACCAAGCGGAAGCGCTAGGGCGTTACGGCAAACACTCGCCGCCCTTGCGCTCGATCAGGTCGGGAAGCTAGCGCGCCCGGCGGCGGCGTGTTGGTTTTCGCGCCACCGCGTGCACGCGCGCTGGATCCCAATTGCGCGCACCCACAAGGATCAAGCGTAGTTCGTAGTTGACGCGGCTAACCGCTGCAGCTTGTGCGGCTGGCTGGTTGTTAGGAATATCGAGAATTTCGGTGATGAAGTTGATCACGGTGTTGACGAGCAACTGGGCGACGACTTCAAGGTCGTGATCTTCCAGATGTGCCAGCGCGCCCAAAGTGCGCATATCGTTTGCCAGCTCACCGGCGAAATGGCGCACTTCTTGTGCGATCGCCCGCCGCATTCGTAGCGACCCGCCGACTCGTTCGCGGGCCGCAAACTCGACCGGGCGTCGGTACGACTTCACGAACTCCACGACGTACGCCACGGAGCCTTGCACGGCGAGACTCGGTCCGGGGGTGGCGCGTCGTACTTCGCGTAGCACTCGTCGCAACGACAAACAGACGTCGTCGACGATGGCCAGGCCGAACTCATCGAGATCGCGGAAATGCAGATAGAACGCAGCCGGCGAGATGTCCGCCGCACGAGTGATCTCGCGCAAGCTCAGGCTTGCGAAGCTGCGTCCGCCGTGAACCAGCGTGAGAGCCGCCTCGATCAGCCGCTGGCGCGTCTGCTGTTTGCGTTGTAAGTGCGTCGCCATCGGCTCCCGGAATCCTCAGACACTCACGCTTCAGACGCGCGGCAAGTTACAGAATATCGCGCCGATTTCAATCGGAAATCGTGCGCGCGATCACAAACCCCGACGCCGCCCCGAGATTTAATAAACACTTGTATACTATATTGTCGCTCGTCAGATTGCCTCGGAGGCGTTATGGGCGCAGCAAAGATCCCAGAGGTTGTGGTCGCAACCGCGGCAGCAGTTTTGCTAGCGTCTTGCGGCGGTGGTGGCAGCTCCGCAACGTCTAACATCCAGTCGGCTCCGGACATCGTTCGCTTGCATGGCGCGAGCTGCGCGGTCGCCAGTCAAGACGTGCTATTTCCCATGACGGGCGGCTTCAGCGTATCGCCAACGAACCCAGACCTTGTCGTCTACGCGATTCCAGACGCCGCCGGGAAGTTTCAAATTCACACTCGCAGGCTGGCAAGCGGCGTCGACACCTGCCTAACATGTCGTGACATTCCCGGCGGCCCGGCTGCGAACTTGCATAAAGGCGCGCCGACGTTTCTTGCTGATGGCGCATCGTTCACGTTTCAGGTCGAGTCGCCCAGCAATCCGTTCCCGGGCACTTTGGGGCCACCCGGTGCGGGCTGGTTCAACAATGTCTGGATCGCTTCGACTGACGGTTCCGAGTTTCATCCGCTGACAGATTTCCCGATGAGCACAACCGTGACGGCCGGTGTGCTGCAACCACAGGTTTCGCCGGACGGTTTGCGGATCTCCTTTGCGCAGCTTATCGACGACGATCCGGTTGCTCAGGCGGATTACTCGGCAGGGCGTGTGGTTCTCAACTCGAACCCTTTCGGCGTTTGGCGCCTAACAATCGGGCAGTTCACGTCGAACTCCATCGCCGGAAGAATCGGCGCATCTGTATCGCAACGACCTGCACCGGCCGGTGCGACGAGCGGTCAGTTCTTTGAGGTGTCCGCTTGGTCAGCCGATTCGCGCAAGATTCTTTACACGAGCGACGTCGGCAAGGACTTTCTGCACAAACTCGATCTGTGGAGCTACGACGTCGTAACTGGCGAGCTCGTCAACCTCACCAACAGCGACGACTTCGATGAGTTTGGCGACTTCTCGCCCGACAGCAGGCGCATCATCTACATGAGCTCCGCTGGCCTAGGCTGGGAAGCGGCGAGCCCGAGTTCCATTCCGTTCCGCGATTCCTTGAGAACCGAACTCTATTTGATGGATGCCAACGGCAGTAACAAGGTGAAGGTCACGGACTTGAACGGCAACGGCATGCCCGCCTCGTTGCGATCCTTTGGCGCGGCCCGTGGCATTGTTAGCAAGATGAAATGGAGCAGCGATGGCCGGTCGGTGTACTACGAGCTGGCATTTTTTGCTGCATCGAGCGGTTCGACTCCAGGCCGCTTGTTAGGATCGACTTTGATGCGGCTGAATTTCGCTGGCACTTGTGGCCGGCAGTAGCTAAACGATATGCGGCATTCACCCTGGATCCACTTTCTGGTACTCGCGCTCGTCGCGCTTGGCTCGAGCGGCACCAGCATTGCGCAAACTCGCAGCCCTGATACGCGGCAATCGGTTGGCTACGAGATCTCGCAGCTACGTTACGTCAACGCCGACGGAAAAGCGGTCGAGCGGCGGTTGCTGCTGTGGTATCCCTCTGCAGATCCCGAGGCCCGTTACGACTACCGCGGACAAATTGGCCGCGCCGTGCAGAACGGCCGCGTGCGCAGCGGCAAGCATCCGATTGTTTTGTTCTCGCATGGTTATCTCGGTGGCGCAGATCAGTCGATCTTCATCACCGAGAATCTCGCGCGCATGGGCTACGTCGTGGTAGCCCCCGAGCACGCGGATGCGGGGAAGAACGCGGCGAAAGGCGGCGTCGCGTCGCTGGATTTTGGTGTGCCGGGTCCGTGGCCGGAGCGCAAGTTCTTCGATCGCAAGGAAGACTTGTCGGCGGCCTTGGACGAGCTGCAAGCGCGCAATGCCGATCCGAAGTCGCCCTTCTACGGTAGCCTGGATTTCGATCGGGTCGGCGCATTGGGGCACTCGTTAGGTGGCTACACGGTGTTAGGTCTGGCAGGCGCCCGCGAGAGTTGGCGAGATACGCGCATCCGCGCCGTCGTCGGATTGTCGCCGTATGTGGCGCCGTTAGGCCGACCGACCTCGAAGTTGAGCATCGCTGTGCCGGTGGCCCTGCAGGGCGGCGGCTTGGACATCGGCGTCACACCGACGTTGCCCGCTTTCTACGAGGCGTTACCCGCACCCAAGTTGTACCTGGTGTTGCGGGCCGAGAATCATTTGGGTTGGACCAATCTTGCGAGCGCCGGTACGGATACTGTCACTGCCGTGCGCCGTGGCAATCCGCGGTGGATCGTCGGCTACACCGTCGCGTTTTTCGATCAGTACCTGAAAGGCGAGGATCGGAGCGCTGTGCTCACGCGGCGCAACCGGGCGCTGCAGTCGATTCAATACTCGGCTGCATCGAAGCCGATGTAGACGCGAGAGCCGCACACGGAAGTTGAACACTGCTTAATCGACTAGGCGGCGCGTACCCTGACCACATCACTCTTGGATGTGGGCTCGGGAACTGACTGACCCGATTCACGTAGCGCTTCGATGTGCAGCTTGACCGCGTCACGAATGAGCTTGAGAACTTCCCTGCGAGTCCCGCCGGCCGCGACACAGCCCGGGAGATCCGGAACGTATGCGCCGTAACTAGAACTACCCTTCTCAACAACAACAAGATACTCCATCACTCGTCCCTTTCTCACTTCTTGAGGCCTGCGCTTTTGAGAATGCTGTTGAGTGTACCCGCAGGGATATCAATGCCAAGCTTTCCTGCAACCGTAACGGTTCCTGCCTTCTCGGCGTGCTGAAACTGCCGATGGCTGCCTCTGGTGCGAACGTGGCGCCAGCCATCGTTCTGCAATACACGTATCAGCTGACGGACTTTCATGTGCCAACGCTAACGTTGGCCTTAGGACTCGCAACGCGACAATGCCTCGCGAATAGCTAGATTCGCGCTCTGTCCTTCGTAGATGAAATGCTCAGAAGCCGGAGACTTGTTAGTTAAGCGGCTCGCACACCTGAATCAAGCCGCCGCCGGCCGACAGTGGTTTGGATGCGCGCAGCAAGACCCGGGCGGTCGGCTTGAATGAGTTGTTAGACACGGGGCAATAAGTGCAAGTATGGAGGGCCCGGCCTGCTGGCACGTACCTCCTCAAAAAATCTCTAGGAACACGCGCTCTACCTCGGCCTTGCCAGTGATGCGCTTTCGGATGGCGCGGGTGCCGGCGAAGGCGGTTGCGACGAGGTGTTAGGCGTCACTGCGCCTGACGCTTTGCGAGTAATGCCCAGGCACCTGCGGCGCATATGAGAGACCCACCGAGAAGATTGAATCGCCGCTGAGCTTGGGGCGACTCCAGCATGCGGCGGGCGGCGCTGGCGAAGGTGGCATACAGCGTCGCGTTCACCGTCGCGAGGACTACGAATGTAGCGCCAAGAGTCCAAAGTTGCGGCGCGGCCGGTGCGTCTGGACTGAGAAACTGCGGCAGGAACGCAACGAAGAAGACGATCCCTTTCGGGTTGAGCGCCGTAACCGCATAGGTGTTGATGAACAGGCGCCATAGCGGCTCTGGAGCAGGCGCGGTCGGAGCCGCTTTGGCGGAAGCGCCAGCGCGAAGCATCTTGACGCCCAGATACAGCAGGTAGAGGCCACCAGTCCACTTCACAACGCTGAACCAAAGCGCCGAGGTAGCGAGAACGGCGCCAAGCCCGACCAACGAGAGAAAGAGAGCCGTGGAGTCGCCGAGGGCGACGCCCGCGATGAGAGGCAGCGTGGCCTTCTTGCCTTGGGAGGCAGCGTAGCTGATGACCGTGAGGATCGTTGGTCCCGGGATTGCCAGAAGGACTGCAGCGGCGCCGACAAACGCTAACCAAAGATCGAGGTGCAAAGCGGATTCTCCTGTGACGCCTAACGATGGAGCTCAGCCGCAGCGCACGAGGAGCGAAGCGACGAGGGCGACCTCGGCTGCACCG
>CAYUIT010000018.1:0-1653 GCA_964444835.1 uncultured Steroidobacteraceae bacterium | reverse complement strand
AGCTCAGCCGCAGCGCACGAGGAGCGAAGCGACGAGGGCGACCTCGGCTGCACCGAGTTGTTAGTCATTAGCGCGCCTCCAGGAGTGGCAGCAACCGTGAATCTTCTAACGCAGCGGTGCGATGAGCCATGCCAACGAGATACGCGCGATCCGAAGCGAAGGCCAGGAACGAAGAGACACTAGATTGGCGCACCAACATGGCAGCGTCCCACCGCTCTTCGCTTGGCCCGATCAGATAGGGGCCGCCCTTTCCGTAAAAGAGCAACTCACCACCGGACTGTTGAAGAAACGGGAGCGTGTGATCCATGTAGAGCTGGTACGCGGCCTCACCGGTGATGGGTGAAGCAGGTGCCATGTTTGGCGCAGCGGAGTAGTCAGCAATGGATCGAAACCGCATCAAATTGAGCATCACGATCGGACCTTGGATGTTCCGGGTGAAGAAGTCGCGGCCAGCTTCCTGCGTTGGTTCGAAGTATCTCTTAGGAGCAGGATCAGGCATCGGCGATTCCTCTGATGGCTAACGTTCGAGGTGAGCTGGCGCCAACGGCAGGCCTCACCGAGTTGGTTGGTCTTTACTGATCTTCGGCTCAACGCCGGCGAAAAAGGAGGCTCCGTCATTCTCCAATGTGGCGCTTATGCTTTCTGCCACGTAAGAAAATGCCGCGAGATAGCCGATTGGTTGATCTGGTAGGCGACACAAATGGAGGAGGTTCTGCCTCCGGACTGGTTCGCTATTGGCCAAGCCAATAGTGGCAGATGAAATATCGACAACTGCTCGTACGCGCGCGCAGGCATGGACTTGGTTGGTAAGAGTCTCAACTGACTTGCTGATGACGATGGCGTTCGAGCCGCGAAAGTACAGTTCGACGTTCTTTTCGACCTCCTGTAGCCATGCCTGTGGATCGTTCGGCACTGATGTCGGAAAAACGTTGACTATTGCCATATCTGGAAAATCGCTGTGGGCAGACGTTTGCCGAATAAAAATGACTCCGCTTTCCGTCTTGCGGAGAACCGACCACTGACCCGCAGATGGATGCGTGACCATTAGCGGACCGATGACAATTTTTGCTGGCCCGGCAGCGTCCGCGATGGAGCAGAACGAGTGCAGTAGGAGTGCGATCAGAACAGTGCGGAGGCGCATTCGGGTGGTTGCGTGAGGCCTAACGCTCACGCTGAGCGGTGAGCCGTCGACCTTCTGGACGCCAGCGCACTGGCGCGAGCGTAGCGAGCGTCGGAAGCAGGCGTTGCACTTTATCCATCCGAATCCGCTCCAGCTTGTTGTTAGGCGTCGCCCTTAACTACTTCTGTCATAAACACGCTCCGCAATCACTTTGAATGCGCCTGTCGACGTAGAGCCCTCGTCGAGTGGTGGACACGTTGGGCAGGGCACAAACAGAAACTGGGCATCCAAATAACCCCCAGAGATAAACACGTAGACACCATCCGGCCGTACATGCACCGCTTCGGGAGAAGTCGCTCGAATGGAAGTGGGCCACTGCTCGGGCGGCACCACAAAGCCCTGAGGGCTCTCACTGAGCGCGGGTGCGTGTGTAACCCATAGCTGCTCAGCGCCAACTCGGAGTTGATTGAGACCCTTAGAGCCGAGCTCCTCCTGAAAGTCCCTCGCGCAGCCCCCAATAGCGAGAGCTGTGA
>CAYUIT010000017.1:0-67210 GCA_964444835.1 uncultured Steroidobacteraceae bacterium | reverse complement strand
GTATCTCGCCAATATCGCCGAGCACGTCACCATCGTGCATCGCCGCGAAAAGTTCCGCGCCGAGAAGATCCTGCAGGATCGCGTGTTCGAACTGCAGAAGAAAGGCAAGATCGAGGTGCTGTGGAATCACGCCGTCGATGAGATCATCGGCGACGATTCCGGCGTGACAGGCGTCAAGCTTCGCTCGACGACCGACGACGCACGCCGCCAGATCGATGTCACGGGTACGTTCATCGCCATCGGTCATTCGCCGAACACCGCGATCTTCAACGGCCAGCTCGACATGCGCGAGGGCTACATCACGATCCGCAGCGGCACCGACGGCGGCGCCACTGCGACGAGCGTCCCGGGTGTTTTCGCCGCGGGCGATGTCGCCGACCACGTGTATCGCCAGGCGATCACGTCGGCAGGCTCCGGTTGCATGGCGGCGCTCGACGCCGACAAGTATCTCGAGCGCCTCGACGCGCAGACTTGAGCGCCGATGCGCGCGGCGATCCACTCGAGCATCCACGATCTCGACCCGCGCGCCTGGAACGCGCTCGATCCGACTAACAACCCGTTCCTACGACACGAATTCCTGGCGCTGCTCGAGCGGACCGGCTGCGTCGGTCGCACGACGGGCTGGGAGCCCGCCATCGTGTCGCTTCGTGACGGGGAGCGCTTGATTGCCGCAGCGCCGGCGTACCTCAAGTCGCACTCGTACGGCGAGTTTGTGTTCGACTTTAGCTGGGCGCAGGCGTACGCGCGCTTTGGCCTCGCCTACTATCCGAAGCTGGTCGTCGGCGTGCCGTTCACGCCGGCAAATGGGCCAAGATTGTTAGTTGGCAGGCAAGAAGCCAGCGATTTGCGCGACTCGCTGATCGACGCCTTGCAAAGCGTCGCCGAGTCATCGGGTTGGTCTTCCGTACACGCTTTGTTTCCGCGCTCGCCCGATCATGAGGCGTTCGCCGCCCGTGGCTGGCTGACACGCCGCGATGTCCAGTTCCATTGGTACAACCACGGCTACGCGGACTTCGACGCATTCTTGAGCACTTTCACCGCAGACAAGCGCAAGAAGGCCAAGCGCGAGCGCCGCCGCGTCGCCGAGCAAGGTGTCACGTTCGAGACCTTGCTCGGCCCGAACATCCCCACATCCGTGCTCGATACGGCCTACCTACTGCATCGACAGACGTTCTTGCGACATGGGCATGAGCCCTACCTCACGCGCGAGTTCTTTCGCGCCATTCCGCAAGCGCTTGGCGAGCAGTTCATGTTGAAAGTGGCCTGGCATGCAGGCATCCCCGTGGCCGTCGCAGTGTTTTTCTGGCACGCCGACGCCCTGTTCGGTCGTTACTGGGGTGCCGCCGACGATTTTCACAGCCTGCATTTCGAAACGTGTTACCACCAAGGCGTCGAGTTCTGCATTGAACGCGGCATCGCGCGCTTCGAGCCGGGAACGCAAGGCGAGCACAAGGTGAGCCGCGGCTTTGAACCCACACTCACGCACTCCGCGCACTGGATCTGCGACGCGCGCTTTCGCTCCGCCATTGCCGATTACGTTGTACGCGAGGGCTCACAAGTCGACGCGTACGCCGACGCGATTCGTGCACATGTCCCTTATCGCGACGCGCGCAAGGCTGCGCGTGCCGACGCAGCGATCGAAGACGAGAGTTAACCCGTGCGACCCACGCGAACCGTGACTTGGCTCGACGGCGGTGACGGCGAATGGTTTCCACCGCTCGAGCAAGCGCTCGATGAGCCCGACGGACTGCTGGCCGCGGGCGGCGATTTGTCGCCGCGACGCCTGTTGGCCGCTTATCGGCGCGGCATTTTTCCCTGGTTTTCGCCTGGCCAACCCGTGTTGTGGTGGTCGCCGGACCCGCGTGAAATCTTGTTACCTGAAGAGTTCAAACTACATCGCAGCCTGCGCAAGACGCTGCGCAATCGTGGCTTCGAGTTTCGCGTCGACAGCGCGTTCGACGCGGTGGTGCGCGAGTGCGCCGCGCCTCGCGAACGCAGCCGTGGCACCTGGATCACCGCTGAGATGCATGCGGCCTACACGCGCCTACATGCGATGGGCGTCGCCCACAGCGTCGAAGTGTGGCTCGACGAAACGCTCGTCGGCGGCTTGTACGGCGTGCATTTGGGACGCGTTTTCTTCGGCGAATCGATGTTCAGCCGCGAGCGCGATGCCTCCAAATGCGCGCTGGCCCACTTGGTGGAACGGGCTCAGCAAACTCGGCTCGCGCTCATCGACTGCCAGATGGCCACACACCACCTACGCAGCCTCGGCAGCCGCCCCGTCACGCGCACGCAGTTCACCGACTGGCTGGGCCAACTGGTCCACGAGGCGCCAACGCCGACTTTCGCCGCCTGAGCACCCGGTTTTCGCCTAAAGAGTTGGCTTGCGGGCGCGAATTCATGCAGAATCCGCGGCCTTTCCGCTAAGGTCTCAGGTATCGGATGTCGAAAGAAGATGCGATTCAGATGGAAGGTGAAGTGGTGGAAACGCTTCCCAACACGACCTTCCGCGTCAAGCTCAAAACCGGGCATGTCGTGACCGCGCACATCTCCGGAAAAATGCGCAAGAACTACATTCGCATCCTCACGGGCGACCAAGTCACCGTCGAGATGACGCCTTACGACCTCACCAAGGGCCGCATCGTCTACCGCGGTCGCTGAGCCTACTCGCCGACTTCACCGGCAGCCGTCAGCTCATCGGATTTCGCCGGCTCACAATCGAGCTGCAAGCTCGAGCCATCGGGCAGGACGCCAACCCGCACCGTGCCACCGTTCGCGAGCTTGCCGAACAGCAACTCCTCGGCGAGCGGCCGCTTGATCTGCTCTTGCAGCAGCCGCGCCATCGGGCGTGCGCCCATCTTGGGGTCGTAGCCGCGTTGCGCGAGCCAGCGACGTGCCGCATCGTCGAGTGAAATCGACACACCCTTCTTTTCGAGCTGCGCTTCCACTTCGACTAACAACTTGTCGACCACGCGCTCGATGACTTGCATCTCGAGCGGCGCGAATTGGATCACGGCATCGAGACGATTGCGGAACTCCGGCGAGAACAAACGCTTGATCGCCTCCATACCGTCGCTCGCATTGTCGGCGGCGACGAAACCGATCGACGGGCGGCTCATCTCGAACGCACCGGCGTTCGTGGTCATCACGATAATCACGTGGCGGAAATCCGCCTTGCGCCCGTTGTTGTCGGTCAAGGTGCCGTGATCCATCACTTGCAGCAGCAAGTTGAATACGTCCGGATGCGCCTTTTCGATTTCATCGAGCAGCAACACGCAATGCGGATGCTTGGCGATCGCCTCGGTGAGTAGCCCGCCTTGATCGAAGCCGACGTAGCCCGGCGGTGCACCGATCAAGCGCGACACCGTGTGTCGCTCCATGTATTCCGACATGTCGAAGCGCACGAACTCGATGCCCATCGCAATCGCAAGCTGGCGCGTGACCTCCGTCTTGCCGACGCCCGTCGGGCCGGCGAACAGGAAGCTTCCCACGGGCTTGCGTTGATCGCCCAAGCCCGAACGCGCCATCTTGATGGCAGCGCCAAGCGTTTCGATCGCTTTGTCTTGACCGAAGATCACGAGCTTCAGATTGCGCTCGAGGTTGCGGAGCACGTCTTTGTCGGACTTCGACACGCTCTTTGGCGGGATGCGCGCCATGCGCGCGACCACGTCCTCGATCTCTTTCACATCGACGACGGTTGCGCGATCTGCGAGCGGCTTCAATCGCTGCCGCGCGCCGGCCTCATCGACGACGTCGATCGCTTTGTCTGGCATGTGTCGCTCGTTGATGTGCCGCGCGGCGAGCTCTGCCGCCGCCTGAATTGCCGCGTCCGTGTACGTGATGCCGTGGTGTTGTTCGAACCGGCTTTTGAGACCTCTCAGGATCTCGACCGTCTCGCCAACCGTCGGCTCGACGACATCGATCTTCTGGAAGCGCCGCGCTAATGCGTGGTCCTTTTCAAAAATGCCGCGATATTCCTGATACGTGGTCGAGCCGATGCATCGCAGCTCGCCGTTCGTCAACACCGGCTTGATGAGATTCGACGCATCCATCACGCCGCCCGAGGCTGCGCCCGCACCAATGACGGTGTGGATTTCGTCGATGAACATGATCGCGCCTGGCTGCTTTTTGAGTTCGGCCAACACGCCCTTCAAGCGCTTCTCGAAATCGCCGCGATACTTCGTACCCGCGATCAACGATCCCATATCGAGTGAGTAGATAGTGCAATCGGACAGCGCATCAGGCACTTTGCCCTCGATGATGAGCCGCGCCAGGCCTTCCGCGATGGCCGTCTTGCCCACGCCAGCCTCGCCGACATAAAGCGGATTGTTCTTGCGGCGCCGGCACAGGATCTCGATGGTCCGTTCGATCTCGAGCGTGCGACCAATGAGCGGGTCGATCTTGCCGTCTTGTGCCTGCTTGTTGAGATTCGTCGTGTACTTGTCGAGCGGGCTCCCTTCCGGGTCGCGCTCGGCCTCCGGCGTGCTCTCGTCTTTGGCTGCGCGCTCGTCCGGAATCTTCGCCAACCCATGGGACACAAAATTGACTACATCGAGACGTGTTACGTCCGCGCGATTCAGCAAATGCACCGCATGGCTCTGCTTCTCGCTGAAGATCGCGACGAGCACGTTCGCGACGCCCACTTCTTTCTTGCCCGACGACTGCACGTGGAACACCGCCCGCTGCAGCACGCGCTGGAAGCCTAAAGTGGGTTGCACCTCGCGGTCATCTTCCGGCGGCAAGCGAGGCGTGGTGCGATCGAGGTGCTCGATCAGATCGGCTTTGAGCTTGGCGAGATCCGCGCCGCACGCGCGCAGCACCTCTTTCACTTTGGGCGCGTCGATGATGGCCACTAACAAGTGCTCGACGGTCAGGAATTCGTGCCGAGCTTCGCGCGCCTTGGCAAACGCGTCGTTCAGACAATACTCGAGCTCTTGCGACAACACGGTTCAACCTTTCAGGCGCTGCGCGCCTGCCTGTAGGCTCAAGCCTCTTCCAACGTGCACATCAACGGATGCTGGTGATCGCGAGCATAACCCGTCACCAGCGCCACTTTCGTCTCGGCGATCTCGTAGGTGAACACGCCGCAGACGCCTTTTCCTTTGGTATGCACCTCGAGCATGACACGAGTTGCAGTCACCCGATCCATCCGGAAGAACTTTTCCAGCACATCGACGACAAACTCCATGGGTGTGTAGTCGTCGTTCAGCAACACGACCTGATACAGCGGCGGCTGTTTCAGCTTCGGTGTCGCTTCTTCGACGACCAGACCCGAGTCGCCAAGTCCGCGCCGTTCGTTTTCCTCACTCGACATGGTCATCCTTTATAGGGGTCGCGAATCGGCAACACAAGGGACCGGAATCGCGTCACACATTACCGAAAGAAAACAATCGCTTGAGCGCATGTTGCAGCGAACCGTAGAATGCACGATCGGCACCCGTTTGGGTGCGCAGCAACGAGCCTCTTTCGGCATGGCAACACTGACGTGGCTAAACGGTGCGAGCGGCGCAAACAACTTGCGCGCCTTGCTGTGGTCGCGCGCGCCGCAAGTTGTCACGCTCATCCTGGCCATCGCACTCGCCGCACAAGCCGCGCTTATTTTAGTCGGTATTGCCGGCAAGAAACCGGTCGTTACAGCGCCGACGATTGCGCCGCCGCCCACACGCACACCCGCCTACGACGCAGTCGCCATCGGGAATGCTCACCTCTTCGGCGTCGCGGCCACACCGGCGGCGAGCGGTGATGCCGCGAATGCGCCAAGCACCACCATGAACCTCGTGTTGGCGGGCGTACTCGCTGCGGACGACCCGCGTACCGGCTACGCCATCATTGGCGAAAATGCAGCGGCGGCCAAAGTCGTGAGCGTAGGGGAAGAAGTGCCGGGCGGTGCGCGCTTGCACTCCGTGTACGCCGATCGCGCCGTCATCGAGCGTGCAGGTGTGCTCGAGTCGGTGTACCTGCCGCAAGGCATCGGCAGCGGGGGCCCAATCATGGCGCCGCCGCCGGTGGCCCCGACGGCGCAAGCTCCGAGCGAGTTGCTAGACCGCATGCGCAAGCTCGTCAACGATCAACCAGGGGCGCTCGCACAGGTGATGCGGCCCCAGCCGGTCTATCGCGCCGGTAAGCTCCAAGGCGTACGGATCTATCCCGGCACGAATCGCCAGGCTTTTTCACGCTTGGGCTTACGGCCCGGCGACATGGTCACCGCCATCAATGGCACACCTCTCGATGGCAATCAGCGCTTCGAGGAGATTTTCAACACGCTGGGTTCCGCAACTGATGCACGCGTCACAGTCACTCGTAACGGGCAACCGCAAGATCTGACATTGAACTTAACGCAGGTTGCGGTGGAAGCGGATTCCTTGATGGCACCCGATGGATCGGTCCCGCAGGACTCGATGCCAGTGCCACAATAACCGCAGGAAACCAATAGCGCGCACGAAGCGCTGCACCGGGGTTCAGATGATCGATTGGCAGACTACCAAACAACATTACTGGCGACGCTTCGTAGCGTTGACTGCAATCGTGGCGATTGCGGCGACGACCGTGGTGAGCGCACAGCCTGGGCAACGCATCACGCCGAACTTCAAGGATGCGGAGATTGGTCAGGTCATCGAGGCCGTCAGTGCCGCGACCGGCAAAACCATCATCCCCGACCCCCGCGTTCGCGCGCAGGTGACGATGTTGTCATCCACGCCGATGTCGCCCGATGCGTTTTACGAAGCGTTTCTCGCGTTACTGTCTGTGCACCAATTCATCGCCGTCGAAACCGGCGGCATCGTGCGCATCCTCCCGGATGCCAACGCGCGGCAAATTCCCTCGAACGATTTGCCGGATCGCGTCAGTTCCACGTCCGATGAACTCGTGACGCAAGTTGTCGCGGTACAGAACGTGAGCGCTGCTCAACTCGTGCCCGTATTGCGTCCGTTGATGCCGCAAGTGGCTCATTTGGCTGCCTACCCCTCTTCCAACATCCTGATCATTTCGGATCGCGCTAACAACGTGAACCGTTTGATGCGCATCATCCGTCGCATCGATTTGGTCGGCGATGCGCAGGTCGATGTCGTCACCTTGCAGAACGCCTCCTCGGCCGAGGTGGTACGCATCATCAATTCGTTCTTCCAGCAACAAGCAGCGGCGGAAGGCGGCGGCCCGGGTGTGCGCGTGATCGCCGACGATCGCTCCAACAGCATTTTGATCGGTGGCGACAAAGGCCAGCGCTTGAAGGTCAAAGCCTTGATCGCGCATCTCGACACGCCGCTCGACAACGGCGGCGACACCCAGGTGCGCTACCTGCGGTATGCCGACGCCGAGAAACTCGCCACGCGTTTGCAGGGTCAAGTCGGCGCATCCATCGCGATCGCTGGCGGTCCACAAGCCGCCGGGGGTGCCGCGGGGGGCGGTGGTGCCGCTACGGCCGATCGCAGTGTGGTGATTTGGGCGGACCCGGAAACGAATGCATTAGTCATCACTGCGCCGCCGAAGGTGATGAAGTCTTTGATGTCGGTCGTCGATCGCATCGACATTCGTCGCGCCCAGGTGTTGGTCGAAGCGCTGATCGTCGAAGTGAACGATTCCAACGGCGCGAGCCTTGGCGTGAGCTGGGCCGTCGATGGCAGCCGCGAGGATCAAGCGGTGGGCGGCTTCTTGCCTGCGGGCGCCGCATCGCCCGTGGTCAACCTGGCCGCGATCGCGCGCGACCCGACCACGGCGAACCTCGCGAACGCACCGTCGGGCTTCAGCATTGGTGTCGGACGCTTGGCTGACACCGGCATCAATTTTGCGGCGGTTCTCAACGCCATCCGCTCCAATGCCAAGAACAACGTCATCGCCACACCCACCGCGATTACGATGGACAACCAAGAGGCCGAGCTCAAGGTTGCGCGCGAAGTCCCGTTCCTAACAGGTCAGTTCTCGAATACGGGCGGAAACAACGGCTCGGTGAATCCGTTCCAGACGATTCAGCGTCAAGAAGTCGGCACGATCCTCAAGGTCACGCCGCAGATCAGTGACGAGAACGTGATGCTGAAGATCGAAATCGAGAGCTCGGAACTCGAAGGCACCGCTGCGGGCGGCGTCGCGAACCTCAATCAGATTACGAGCAAGCGCAGCATCAAAACGAATGTGCTCATTGAGGATGCTGGCACGGTAGTGCTGGGCGGATTGCTGAGCGATTCGCTGCGCGTCGAGGAAACGCGCGTCCCGTTCCTGGGCCGCATCCCGATCATTGGCGAAGCGTTCCGCTCGCGCAGCGGCGACAAGCAGAAGCGCAATTTGATGGTGTTCATCAAGCCGCGGATTTTGCGAGACGGCGTCGACGCGCAGATCGAGACGAACTCGAAGTACAACTACATGCGTGACCAACAGCGTACGCAGGGACGCGGCGAAATCCTGCCGCTCCTGCCTGGCAAGAAGCCGATGCTGCCGCCCGCCACGCCGCCGCCAGAGCGGCGCCAAGCGCCGGCCGACGCCGAGCCCGCCCAAGCGACTCCCTTGCCTGACGCGGCCGCCAGCAGCGCTGACGACAGCGCACCGAAGCAGCCATGAACGATAGCGTCGCGAGCAGCGCAGCGCCGAAGCGCTTGTCGTTCGCGTTCGCGAAGCGGCACGGCGTGCTTGTGCGACGCGTGGCAGACGGTGTCGCGGAGTGCGTGTATCGGCCCAACACCGCACCACTCGCCGTCGCCGAGGTGCGTCGCTTCCTGCGCATGCCGATGAAACTCGAGAAAGTCGGTGAGACGGACTTCGACGAGTTGCTACGCCTCACCTACGAGTCCGGCACCGGCGCCATCGAGGCAGCCTCTGGGCTCGATGACACGACCGATCTCGCGAACCTGGCACTGGAGTTGCCCGAGCAAGCCGATTTGCTCGAGAGCGATGATGACGCGCCGATCATCCGACTGATCAACGCAGTGCTCACGCAAGCCGTTAAAGAGAACGCGTCGGATATTCATATCGAGCCGTTTGAAAATCGGCTCGTGATTCGCTTCCGCGTCGATGGCGTGCTACGCGAAGTGCTGCAGAGCAAGCGCGCCGTGGCACCGCTCGTCGTATCGCGCGTCAAGGTCATGTCGAAGCTCGACATCGCCGAGAAGCGTCTGCCGCAAGACGGCCGCATCAGTCTCAAGATCGCGGGCCGCGCGGTCGACGTGCGCGTCTCGACCATTCCGTCGGGCCATGGCGAGCGTGTCGTGCTGCGTATTCTCGACAAGCAAGCCGGGCGGCTCGACTTGAGTGCGCTCGGCATGGCGCCGCAAACCGAACAGCTGATCAACGAGCTCATTCACAAGCCACACGGCATCTTGCTCGTCACGGGCCCCACGGGCTCCGGCAAGACCACCACGCTGTACGCAGGGCTCGAGCGCCTGAACGACAACACGCAAAACATCATGACGGTCGAAGATCCGATCGAGTACTACATCGATGGGATCGGCCAGACGCAAGTGAACACCAAGGTCGAGATGACCTTCGCGCGCGGCTTGCGCGCGATCCTGCGCCAAGACCCAGACGTCGTCATGGTCGGCGAAATTCGCGACCTCGAAACGGCGCAGATCGCCGTGCAGGCGAGCTTGACCGGTCACTTGGTGCTCTCCACGTTGCACACGAACACCGCCGTCGGTGCCGTCACACGTTTGCGTGACATGGGCATCGAGCCGTTCTTGCTCTCGTCGAGCTTGATCGGTGTCGTGGCGCAGCGCCTCGTACGCACACTGAACCCCGAAACCAAACAAGCGTTCGAGGCCGGTGAGTACGAGCGCCGCCTCCTCGGCTTGGGCCCCAAAGACCCCTCGCCTATTCTGTATCGCCCGGGGCGCGATGCGGGCGGCGGCTTCCGCGGTCGTACCGGCGTGTACGAGCTCGTCGTCATCGACGACACGATGCGCACGATGATCCACGACGGCGCGAGCGAACTCGACATGGAACGCCATGCGCGCACCGCGACGCCGTCCATTCGCGATGATGGCTTGCGTAAAGTGCTCGCGGGCGAAACGACACTCGAAGAAGTCCTGCGCGTCACGCGCGAGGATTAGTTAGTCTTAGCGCCATGGGTGCATTCGAATACGTCGCGCTAGATTCCGCAGGGCGTGAACAGAAAGGCGTAATCGAAGGCGATACGCCGAAGCAAGTCCGCCAGTTGCTGCGCGAGCGCTCGCTGATGCCGGTCAGCGTGGGCGAAGTGGCGCAGCGCGAGGCCAAGCGCCAGCGCAAGTTCTCGCTAACACGCGGCGTGTCGGCCGCCGACATTTCGCTCATCACCCGCCAGCTAGCCACCCTCGTGCGTGCCGGCCTCCCGCTGGAAGAGGCCCTGCTTGCCGTGTCGCAGCAAACCGAGAAGCCGCGCGTGCAGAGCATCGTGCTTGGCGTGCGCTCGAAGGTCATGGAAGGCCATACGTTGGCGGATGGCTTAGCCGAGTTTCCGCGCGTGTTCCAAGAGATCTATCGCTCGACGGTGTCGGCGGGCGAGCAGTCTGGCCATCTCGATGGCGTACTCGAGCGGCTGGCCGACTACACCGAGGGCCGCGAAGTGATGCGCCAAAAGATCGTTGGCGCACTGATTTATCCCGTGGTGTTGTCGGTGATTTGTTTTGGCATCGTCGCGGGTATGTTGGTTTTTGTCGTGCCCAAGGTGATCGAGGTATTTGAGTCGAGCAAAGGCGAGCTGCCGCTCGCCACGCGCCTCTTGATTAGCGTCAGCGACTTCCTGCGCGACTGGGGCATCTGGCTCGTCATCGCGATCGTATTGGGCTTGTTCGCGTTCTCGCGCTGGCTGCGCTCGCCCGAGGCGCGCCGCCGCTGGCACAAGTTCCTGTTACGCGTGCCGCTGTACGGGCGTATCGCGCGGGGCTTCAATACGGCGCGCTTCACGCGCACGTTCAGCATCTTGGCAGGTGCCGCCGTACCGGTGCTCGAGGCGATGCGCATCTCAGGCGAGGTGGTCACAAACCTGCCGATGCGTGACGCGGTTGCGGAAGCGGCTGCCCGAGTCCGTGAAGGTGCGCCGATCGGGCGCTCGCTGGCTCAAAGCAAGTTGTTCCCCCCAATGACGATCCATCTGATCTCCTCGGGTGAATCAAGCGGCGAACTCGACACGATGCTCGAACGAGCGGCCGTGAGCCAAGAGCGGGAGCTCGACGGCGTGCTGGCCGCGCTGGTCGGTTTGCTGGGCCCGATGATGATCATCCTGATGGGCCTCTTCGTAATGGGCATCGTTTTTGCAATGCTCATGCCCATCTTTGAAATGAATCAGCTGATTCGCTGACGGACGTCACACTCTTTGTCGCGTCGCAGACGTTGCACGTTTGCGCGGCTCGTTTTATAAACCGCGCGTCGTGGTTTTTATTTTCTGGCTACCATGAGCGAGAAGCCCGAAGAAGAGTTCGAAGAGGAAGTGGACGAGCCGACGATCGCGAGTGAGGACGTCGATTTCGATCGCGTCATCAAGGATCTCGACCTCGCGAAGAAGCGCGGCCAAAAGCTGGGAGATCCGGCGTGGCGCCGACTTGAGCGGCTGCGCGAGGAAAAGCACACCGCCGAGCTGACGAGCGATTTCGACGACTACGACATCGACGGCGACGGCACCGGCAAGAAAAGCGTCCGTCGCTGACACGCTCAGCCGCTACAACCGGCCGGATTTCTTCACGGCGTTGTAGCGGTTGACGAGCTCAACACCGAGCCGTTGCGGCTCGACATCGATCATCAGCGCATCACGCGCCGCCAAGCGATTGAACGCGTCGCGGCGGGCCTGCTCGTACAAATGGCCGCTCGCCACACTAATGGCGGCCTCACGATCGGCCAGCGGCTGCTCAATGATCTCGCGCACGATGCGCTCGCGCAGGCTCGATAGCAGCACGAGATGCCGCGAGCGCAGCAATTTGAGCGCATCGCCCAACTCGGCGCTGTCCTCGTCGCGAAAGTTCGTAATCACCACCACGAGTGCCCGCTTCACCTGGCGCCGCATGAACTCCTCGGCGGCGAAGGTGTAGTCGGAGTGCGTCGGCGTGGGCTGCACCGCATAGAGCTCGCCCATCATCTCGTCGAGAGCGTGCAAGCCCTTGGTCGGCGCGTACATCTTCGTGGCCCCGGGCGGTGTACCGAAGGTCATCGCACCGACGGCATCGCCGCGCTTCAGTGCCACATAGGCGAGCAGCATCACCGCGTTCAGCACCTGGTCGAAATGTGTCGCGCCCCGCGCGAACTCCTGGTCATCGGCGCGCATGCGGCGACCGCAATCGATGAGAAACATCACGCGTTGATCGCGCTCATCTTGGAACTCGCGCACGATCGGCTTCTGCAGGCGTTGCGTCGCTTTCCAGTCGATGTGGCGAATCGGATCGCCGGGCTGGTACTCAGCTAACTGCTTGAAGTCGGTACCGGCACCGCGCGTGTGGAACGTCTTGATGCCAATCTCGTTCAAGCGATTGTTACCGGTGAGCCAAGCGAAGCGCGCGAGCTCGGCGAAGTTCGGATAGACGCGGCGCTGCTCGCTCTCGCCGAGGCGGTGATACAGCTCGAGCAGGCCCCAACGCGAACGCACGAGAAACTCAGCCGGCGCAAACGTAACGTCGCCACGACGCGACGCGCGCACGCGGTAGGTGATCTCGAGGCGCGACTCGGGCGCGAGCGTCACGCTAACAGGCAAGCCGTCGGTCACGAGGACGGGGTCGGCATGATCGAAAAAACGACACAACCAGGTAAGCGTGCCCGCGTTGTCGATTTGCGCGGTCACGGCGGTTTCCACGCCCACCGCTAGCGATGCCGGCATCTTGCGCGTGAGCGTCAGATTCGACTCGCGCCATGCGCGCCGCGACAGGAAGAAATCCGCAATCGTCACGGCCACGAGCGCCACGAACGCTTGCACCGTGACCAAGGCAACGAGCCCGATCGACGTGCCTAACAACAGCGCGAGCAATGCAGCCGCCGCCATCGCGCCGACAATCGACACGAGAATCGCGCTGGGGATGGCTCGAATGCGCATGCCTAGACCGTGCCTGGTGCGCTAGACGCGCGGTGCCGGTACGCTGTCCACGACCGCCGCCAGGATATCGGACTCCTTGCGACCTTCCATCAGCGCGTCGGGTGATAAGCCGACGCGATGTCGCAACGCCGGCAGTGCGATGCGTTTGACGTCGTCGGGCGTCACGAAGTCGCGGGCATCCAAGAGCGCCATCGCGCGCGCGGCCCGCACCAGGGCGATCGCGCCGCGCGATCCGGCACCGATGGCGAGGCCCGTCCAATCGCGCGTCGCCCGCACGATGTTCACGGCGTACTGCGCGACAGCGTCATCGACGCGTTGGCGTGCGGCGAGTTGTTGAATCGTGAGCAGCACCCGCTCCGTGAGCACCGGTTTCACGGCGGCGAGCGGTAGTTGGTCGCCGGTTTGATTGCCCGTCGCACGCAGCACGGCCGCGAGCTCCTCATCGGCCGGCGGATAGTCCATCTGCACTTTGAGTAGGAAGCGATCGAGCTGCGCTTCAGGCAGCGGATACGTGCCTTCCGTCTCGAGCGGGTTCTGCGTGGCAAGCACCATGAACGGTCGCGGCAATGCGATCGTCTGGCCCTCGAGTGTCACCTGATACTCCTGCATCACTTCCAGCAACGCACTCTGCGTTTTCGCGGGCGCTCGATTGATTTCATCGGCGAGCAGCAGGTTCGTGAACACCGGCCCGCGCACGACTCGCAGTTCTCGTGACGCGGTGTCGAGCACGGCGTGACCGGTGATGTCGGATGGCATGAGGTCCGGCGTGAACTGCACGCGGCCGTAGCCGATTTGCAGCGCTTGCGCGAGCGCGCGGACCAAGAGCGTTTTGCCGAGACCCGGAACGCCCTCGATCAGCACGTGACCGGAACTCACGAGCGAGGCGACGACCTGCTCGACGACCGCAGTCTGCCCGACCAAGGCTTTGCCAATCTCGGCCCGCAGACGCTCGAGTAATTCGGCAGCGCGGGCAACGTTCGAGTTTTCCTGTTCCATAGTCTCTCTCTCGGAAGTCAACGAATCTTGAGGGCGGCGATCAAGCGCCGTGCGGATTCCAAACAAGCGACGGCGGTGGCGAGTTCACCCGGCTTTGCCGCGCGCGGCCAATCGCGCGCACTGGCAAGGCGCGAAGCGTCAATCGCCGTGGCCTCGGCTAGCGCACTCACGCGTGCCGGCTCAGTCATGCGGGCATAGCCCCGCAGCTTCTGCTCAGCGATCCGATCGAGCGCCTGCAAAGCGGCCGTGTGCAGCGCGTGCGCGCCCCCTGCGCGAAAGATGAATCGGCCTGTGCCAAGAATCTGTTCGCCGAGCGATCGCCGTGCAGGGTCAGGGTCGGGTAGTAGCGGACCGAGGCGTGCCCCGCGACGCCACAACAACGTGAGCACCGTGACGAGACCGAGCAGCACCACGGGCCAACCGTGGCGCCAAATCAGATCGAGCAGCGAGTCTTCGCGATCGCCGGACAGAAACAACACCGCGTCGCCGCGTCGCAACTGCAAGGCGTTGACTAACAACAAGCCGTGATCGACGCGTTGCAGCTCGCGCCACATGAAAGGTGTGCCGTCCACGATCGTGACGCTGCCGCGTCCGCGAGATACGCGGATCACTTGCGTCCCGACGGAATCTGCCAATGCCCACGTCACGTTCGATTGTCCGACGAAGCGACGGTCGCGATCGAACGAACAGAACGTCCAACGATCGCGGAGGTGCTCGATGCCCGGCGGCGATACTTCGTGGCTGAAGTCGCGACAGTCCTGCAGGTCGTCGGACGTCATCTGCTCCGCCTCGCTCGCGGCCTCTTCGCTCTGGTACGTATCGGGATCGGTGGAATAGTCCTCTTCTTCGTCTTCGAACGGATAGACGATCTCCACGTCAAGCCAGTCGGCCAACTCCTCGATCCCGACGACCGAACCGTCGACGACCAACCGCCCACCCGACTCTACCCAACGCTGCAAGCGCTCGCGGCGCGGCGCGCTCACGTTCCAGTGCCAGCCTGACACGAGCAACGCCTCGGTCGGCTTTGGCAATTGCGTGAGATCGCGCGACCAACGGCCCTCAGCGCCCAATTCCTTCACCAGTTTCTCGGCCGCGTAGAACGGATTAATCGCCGCCTCACCTTGCAGCGGCGTCGGGACCTTGACCTCTTTCCACGTTGAGTTGACGACGATGCCGTAGATCAGCAACAGCAACGCGGGTACGAGAATCAGTAGAATGAGGCGGCCGCGAGTCATGCCGCCTCCGGCGCAGCATTCGCAGCCGCCTGGGATTTCGGCACATCGAGCGCAAACGCAAACTCGGCACACAGTTGATGCACGATTTCGTCACTCGGCTCAGCGCCGCCATAGACGGCCCGCTGCCAAACTCGAATCAGGCGCGAGGCGAAGTCGAGACGCTCGACCGTCAACCGACGCGCAGCGAGTTCGAGGCAGTCTCCCTCGGTGCTAGACGCACGAATTTCCACCTCGTGAACGTGCACGAGTCGCGATAGCAAGCCGCGATACAGCAGCGACAGTGCTGCTCGATGCTGACCTTGATCCCACAAAGTACGCGCCGCGCCGCCTACGTCGTCAGGCAAGCTCTCGGGGCGAATATCGAGATCCTGCACGTGAGTGGGAGCCAGTGCCCGCGTCGCACTCGACCAACTCCGGCGCTCCGTGAACAGGCGCGCCAAGTAGAACACTAACAAGATGACGAGACCGCCAATGAGCAACCAGAATAACCAGCGAGCGCCACTCGAGAACCACTGAAAGAACTCCGCGAGCCAGGCGAAGAATCCAGTCGGCTCCTTTGGCTTCTCGGGCTCCTCATCCTCGCCAAACGAGAGCGTACGAATCGTGCGCTCCTCGGACAGATTGGGATCCTTCGCCAGCTGGTTGACCGCACGCTCGACTTCGTGATCAGACGGCGCGGCTCCGCGAGTCGGCGTATTGGCAAACGTCTGCGGCACGAGCCATAGCGCGCAGAGCGCCGCCCACGCAACGCAGCTACTGCGCAAACGCACGCCGAAACTCCTGTTCGATATCCCACGCTTCCAGTTCGACGCGTCGATTCAAGTACAGCCCGAAGCCTGCGGCCACGTAGAAGGGCTCCAGCACCAAAATGACAACGCCATACGCTGCGGCGGACACCACACTCACCCAGAGCGCAGCTTCGCCTTGCACGAACGCAGCCCAATCGAACGAAACACCCGGTGGCGCGAGCCACAACCCGAGCGAGATCAGCGCGAAAAGCAAACAACTCTCGACTGTCGAAAATGCAAACGTCACGCCGATGCCGGTGCCACCGCCGCGCTTACGCATGAGCCGCAACCGTTGACCGCGCAGCGCCAAAGGCAATCCTTCGAGTTGGTAGACCGGCTGCGTGAAGGAGCGCCGGAACGAGAGTCGTCGCAAGGTCCACGTGTGCAGCCACTGCGACCACAACACACGGCGCTGCGCGAGCCACAGATCGTTGAGTGTCGTCTTTTGTCCGAACCCCGCACGCGCGAGCACGAACAGCACGGTGCGATCGAGCCAGGGCTTGCCCCACCACAAGAGCAGCGTCGGTAACCAAGATTTGATTTCGACCGAGGCGATACACAGCGCCACGAACGGGACCGCGACGGCCCAATAGCAGGTGTACACGGATCGCGCCTGTTGTTGACACAGGCGCACGCCAAGATCCGCAGCTTCCCACGGCCGCCGTGGACGCAGGCGAATCGCAAAGGCATCAACGCGCACGTCGACCCTGCAACGTGAGCCACGCCAACACGGCCACCCAGCAAATGGCTGCGACCGAATACTTGAGCGGCAGCGGAATCCACGCGCCCGAGGACCAAAATGCCTCGACCGCCGCGGCAACGAACAGCAACGCGAGCACGCCGTAGACGATCACGACGACCTCTCGACCGGCGTGGACTAACGACTGGAGCCGTGTGCGGCGGCCCGGCGCAAGCCAAGCGTGCCCGAGCCGGAGGCCCGCGGCGCCCGACAGAACGATTGCCGTCAGCTCGAACGCGGCATGCGTTACCACGAATGAGTAAAAGGTCTCGCCCAACCCACGTTCCGTGAGGTAGCCGGCAATCGCGCCGGCATAGGCGCCGTTGAAGGCGAGGAAAAACAAGCTGCCGAGACCGGCCGCGAGCCCGCTCGCAAAGCACTGCAGCGCCACGCCCATGTTGTTGCGAATGTAGAACCCAAACATCATCCAGTCGGTATCGACATCGCGCGCACGCCCAATCGACTCCGCATCCGGCGAGTACATTTCTTGGAACGACTGTGCTGTCTCGGCGTCGACGACCGACAAGATCAGCTCGGGGCGCTGATACACCAAGAACCCCAAGATGACAGTCGGGAGCACGAACACGGCCGTCGCTACCCACACGTAGTTTGCGTGAGCGCGCACGGCTTGCGGAAAGCGCGTGAAAATCAAATGCCAAAACGCCTGCAAACCGAGTTCGCGGCGGTTGTAGATGATCTGATGCGCCTCCTGCGTCATGCTCTCGAGACGATCGATGAGGTAGGCCGGGAACGCGCGCGCGCGTGCCAATGCCAATTGTTCGCATGCGCGGCGGTACAGCGCTGCGAATCGCTTGGCGGACGCTTCGTTTCGCTCGCGTTTCGAGCCCATGCGCAGTTTCTGCAGTAGCTGCTCGAGCTCGGTCCACTCCGCTGCGTAGCGCTCCTCGAAGTCGATCGGAGTCATCTTGCTCTCCTTAGCGTCGGCCCACGAGCCACTGTGCGACCGCTAACAACTTCTGCGTAAGGTCGCGCCCGTCTTGTGCTTGGTTCCGTACCACGGGCGCCGCGAGCGTCGCCAACTCTTCGGCACGCTCAGCCGTCAAGCGAGCGAGCCGCGCAGCAAAGGCAACCACGGCTGCTTGCTCGCGACGATCAAGAGGCATGTCGGGCGGGTGCGGCGCCACGTCGCCCAGCTCCACGCGTGCGGTGCGCTCCAACCGATAGACGACGCAGGTACCCGCCGCCAGATCGCCCAGCCGCTTGAAATCCTTGCGCAGCAGCATCGACACGATCCCCGCGCCGTACATGAGCGGCAGAAAGTCGGCGAACCGCAGCAAGTTTCGGGTGATTGACGCAGCCGGCGTCACTGGCAGACCGGTATCCATCATCACCGTGAGACCAAAGATCTGCTTACCCGGTGTGGCGCCCTTCCGCGTCAGCTCGAATACGACGGGATAGAACCACTCCATCAGGAATGCACTGATGGCGACCACAGCGAGCCCAACGCCGCTGAACATACTGACCGCGAGTAACACCATCGCGAGCACGTATAGGACAGCCAGTCGAATGAGCGCGTCCATCAAGAACGCGCACAGGCGGACCGGCAGACCCGCCGGCCGCAACTCGAGCGTGACGCCTTCGGGCGTCTCGACTTCGATCGAGGTGTCGAGTTCGCCTTGGCCGATCGCCGTCGTCAGAGGACTCAGGCCTTCACGACGATGGAGTCGGCGATACGATCATGCAAGCACTGGCGCTTCTCACCGAAGATCATCAGCGGATCGACGAGTGCCACGACATAGCCGACGAGCGGGATGGCCATCAGCAAACCGGGCACGAAGTTACGCAACCAGAACAACCGACCAATACCGATCGTTGAGCCGTCGGCTCTAACAACCTTGATACCCAGAATCTTCTTGCCGATCGTCTGCCGATTCTTGACGACGAGCATGATGGTGATCACGAGCCAGACCACGAATCCGAGCAACATGCCCACGCCTGCCATGCCCGTAAAGGCTGCCGCCAACGCGGTGGGGTCATCTTGCGCGAGCACCGCCTGCTGCATGGCGCCAAGACCGCCGAGCGCCAAGAAGGGCCCGTAAATCAGCGCAATGGCAATGAAGGTATCGAGCAGGTACGCGCCCAAAC
The DNA here is from genome assembly GCA_964444835.1 of uncultured Steroidobacteraceae bacterium. Classification (GTDB taxonomy): domain Bacteria; phylum Pseudomonadota; class Gammaproteobacteria; order Steroidobacterales; family Steroidobacteraceae; genus CADEED01. The sequence goes on along the minus strand of CAYUIT010000017.1, from coordinate 48,370 downwards.
GGGTGCCCCGCCCCGCTGGCTCAAGTGCGCCAGAGTTATCAACGTCCCCGACGGCGGCGCTCGGCGCAGCATACGGGTTGCTGATCGGATTCGGATTATTCAAGTGACCTCCCTAGGTTCTCTTTATCTCTATTGAAATGCCGACCGGACGCGACTGCTCCCTAGCAGCCAAAATCGTCGTGCCAGACGCTGCAATCGTGGCGGACACGGCGCATCGGTGCAAGTAGCAAACAGCCGCGGCGCAGCAGATTTAGTGAAAATCGCGTGATCGGGTTGTCAGATCGCCGAGCCACGTAGACCTGTCCAGTAGACGATGCGCAATGACATGTATCACTTGACCTTCGCGTTGTAACTCGCCGTGCACTTCGAGCAGCCGAGCCTCCAGTAACGGACGCCGCTGCGCCAATCCCACACGCTCCCAGACGATCAAATTCGCATGCCCGGTTTCGTCCTCGATCGTCACAAAAGTGACACCACTGGCACTGCCCGGGCGCTGCCGTGTGATGACGATACCGGCGGTTCGCACGCGAGCGCCGTGCGTGATATTGCTGAGTTCCGCGGCGGGAATGACGCGTTGCGCCGCCAACTTCGCGCGCAGCAGTGCCACGGGATGCCGCCCCAAGGTGAGCCCCACCGAGCGGTAGTCGGCGACGATGTTCTGCCCTTCCGTGGGCGGCGCCAGAAGCGGCATCGCCTCGTCGCGATCCGGACGCGGCGCGAGCGGCAACTCGCGCTCACTACCCGCCACCTGCCAGTAGGCGAAGTAGCGATTGCCCGTGAGCTCATGCAGCGCACCCGCATCTGCCAGCGCTTCGAGATCGCCACGATCGAGTTGCGCACGAGTCGTTAGTTCTTGCACGCTCTTGCAGCTACGCGCTGCGACGATGCGCTCCGCCCCGGAACGCGACAGTGATTTCACGAGCCGCAAGCCGAGGCGTAACGCAGGCTCCCCGTCGGCACCACGCTCGAGGGTGCAGTCCCAGTCGCTCGCGCCGACGCTCACCGGACGCACTTCCACGCCATGATTGCGCGCATCGCGAATGAGCTGCGCCGGGGCATAGAACCCCATCGGCTGGCTATTGATGAGCGCGCACGCAAAGGCTGCCGGCTCGTGACATTTCAACCAAGCCGAGACATACACGAGCAGCGCGAAACTAGCCGAGTGCGATTCTGGAAAACCGTATTCGCCAAAGCCCAATATCTGACTGAAGATCTGCTGCGCGAACGCGTCGGTGTAGCCGCGCGCTCGCATCCCTGTCTTCAAGCGCTCCTCGAACGGGCCGAGACCGCCCTTGCGCTTCCAGGCCGCCATCGCACGCCGCAGTCGATCCGCCTCGCCCGGCGTGAAGCCCGCCGCGACCACCGCGAGCTGCATCACTTGCTCTTGGAAAATCGGAATCCCCAGCGTGCGCTTCAATACCGACTCCACTTCAGGGCTCGGGTAACTCACCGGTTCCTCGCCGTTCCGGCGCCGCAAATACGGATGCACCATGCCGCCTTGAATGGGGCCCGGCCGAATGATGGCCACCTCGATTACCAGATCGTAGTAGTTAGCGGGCCTGAGGCGCGGCAGCATCGACATCTGCGCACGCGACTCAATCTGAAACACACCCACCGTATCGGCCCGCGAGATCATTTCGTACACACGAGCGTCCTCGGCGGGCACATCGGCGAGCGTAAAGGCTTTACCGCGATAGGCGGAAATGAGCGCGAGTGCGCGCCGAATGGCCGACAGCATTCCCAAGGCCAGCACATCCACCTTGAGTAAGCCCAGCTCATCAAGATCGTCCTTGTCCCACTGGATCACGGTACGCTCGGGCATCGAGGCGTTCTCGACAGGCACGAGTTCCTCGAGCAGATCGCGCGCAATCACGAAGCCGCCGACATGCTGCGACAGATGCCGCGGAAATCCTAACAACTCACGCGCCAATGTGACGAGCATACGCAGCTGCGGATTGCTTGGGTCGAACCCCGCATCGCGGATGCGATCGGCACTGATGGCGTCATCCCACCATTGCATGACTCCCGCGAGCCGCTCCGTTTGCACGGCGTCGAGCCCGAGGGCCTTGCCCATGTCCCGCAAGGCGCTGCGCGGTCGGTAGGTAATCACGGTTGCGGCGAGCGCAGCACGCTCGCGCCCGTACTTGCCATAGATGTACTGAATGACCTCCTCGCGGCGTTCGTGCTCGAAGTCGATATCGATATCGGGTGGCTCATTGCGCTCGCGCGAAATGAAACGCTCGACGAGCATCGACATGCGCGCCGGATCGACTTCGGTGACGCCCAAGCAATAGCAGAGAACCGAGTTCGCAGCCGACCCTCGCCCCTGGCACAAGATCGAGCGGCTGCGCGCGAAATGCACGATGTCGTACACCGTCAGGAAGTACGGCTCGTAGGCGAGATCGGCCACGAGGGCGAGCTCGTGTTCGATCATGGCCCGTACGTGGCTCGGCACACCCAGCGGCCAGCGGCGCGCAGCGCCTGCCTCGGTGAGCTTGCGCAAATACGACGCCGGCGTCTCCCCGCTCGGCACGACTTCACGCGGGTACTCGTAACGCAACTCATCGAGTGAGAAAGTGGCGCGCCTCGCCACGGCAGCACTCTCAGCGAGCAAGCGCGCTGGATAGAGCTTCGCGAGTCGCGCGGGCTCGCGCAGATGCCGCTCACCGTTCGGGTAGAGCAACAGCCCCGCTTCAGCGAGCGGGACGTTGTGACGCACGGCTGTGAGCGCATCTTGTAAATGCCGCCGCTCACGCACGTGCATGTGCACATCGCCTGCGGCCACGAGCGGCAAGTGCGCCACTTGGCCGAGGCGCGTGAGAGTGGTCAGCCATGAGCGATCATGCCCGTCACACAAGAGCTCGACCGCAATCCAGGCGCGGCCAGCGAAGTGCTCGCGAATCCACGCTGCTTGCGCCACCTGGCACTCGTGCTTGCCGCGCGGCGGAATCCACAGAACGAGAGCGTCGCCGGCGACGTCGCTCGCCGCTGCGCCGCCATCGACTAACAACTCCACCACATCGCGACGAGTCAGCGAATAGTCGCCCTTCTCCGCCGAGCGCCGGCCACGCGTAATCAAGCGACACAAGCGCCCATATCCACGACGATTCATGACGAGTGCGACGAGCTGCAAGCCGCACTGCAAACGAAACTCGGCCCCGATCAGCAATTTGAGGCCGCATTCTTTGGCAGCAGCATGCGCCCGCACGACGCCCGCGACCGAACACTCGTCAGTGATCGCCAGCGCCGTGTAGCCCAGTTCGTGGGCGCGCGCGACCAACTCCTCGGGCTTCGAGGCACCACGCAAGAACGTGAAGTTCGAAACGCAGTGCAACTCCGCGTACTCGACGGGTGCGTGGGCTGAGGAGGCCGGCATGCCTGGCGCTTCGTATCGTTTGGTTAGCGGGCTGGATCGAGCGCGCTTCGAGAATGGCCGCACCAAGCCGCGGCCATTCTCGGCGAACCTTGCGCGAATGCGGCGCGCATCTTCCCCCTGGCGTCGTGGACGTATTGCACCCGGCACAGGAGCGCGCCGCACTCGCGCTGCGGCGCTCTCAACAGCCCGCTAACCAAACGATACGAATCGCCAGGCATCACGGCTGCCTCAACCAAACACACCGTGCAAATACCAAGCGTGCGGGGCTTGGCGCTCGCGGAAGATCCACAGTCTGGCACCCGCTGAATCGAGTGCGGTGTAGTAATCGCGCGCGACATCCGCACCGCTCCACCAGCCGCTTTCGATACGCTCAGGGCCCGTCAAGGAACGTAACGGCCCGTGATACAGCGGCCAGTAGTTAGCGTCGACCGACAGCAACTGCGGTGCGGCGAGCAGCCATAATGGACGCCCGAAAGGTGACCAAGCCGCAGCATCAGCGGCAGCACTCGTGGAGGAGCGATGGCGCTCACGCACAGCACTGATCACGGGTTCCGCCACGCGCCACGCTGCTTCTGGGCGATGCTCCGGCACGAGACACAATCCATACACCGCCTCCGCACCCAAACGCGCACGAAGTTGCTCGATGAGCGCTGGCATCTCGCTCGCGGCCGCATGCCCATGCTCACCCGGAGACCAGATCGCGCGACTCGCCAGCGGCCGCTCGACGAGCGCACCGGAGCGCACTTCGCACAACCGCACCGGCTCGGGGAGCGTGACCTGGGCTAGGCGCTCAGCTAACAACTTGGCAAGTCGCTCGGCATTCGCCTCCGGCACAGCGAGGCCAAGCTGGCAAATCGTCGGCGGCGCTTGACGATGCCGAAAGCGACAGCGCAGCTGGGTGATACCGCGCTGCCGATGCAGCAAGAAGCGCTCGAGATCGGCTAACAATGGCCGCAACACGGCCAACAGACTCTCGTGACTCGTGATCTCGTAGGCGGGCTCGAAGCGCCCATAAAAACGCTCGCGGCTGGCAAAGGCACCTCGCACTTCGCGCTGCCGCCCCACCAAACGATCGAGCGCTTGCAACAACGCGGGACCGAAGCGTTTGGCAAAACCGGCGCGCGGTAGGCGGAGCGCTTCGCCGAGGGTACGCACTCCCATGGCGCCGAGCCTCCGCAAAACATCTTCAGGCCAGCGCAACGCTGCGAGTGGCAGCGGGCTGAGCTGACCCGGTAACGCCTCGAAAGTAGTGACCGTGAACGCTCGCCCCACGCGTGCGCCTACCAATGCAGCCAACGGTGTGGGCGCGACGGCGAACGACACCTCAGCGCCATGACGAGCGTAATACGCCGTCACCTCACGACAGAGCGCTTCCAAACCGCCAAACAATCCCACGCTGCCCTTGATCTCGAGCAGCAAGCCATCGGGAGATTCGATCGACACTCGCGGCGTGAATCGTCCGCCGAGCGCGGCCAGGCCCTGGAGCCAGTCGCGCTCGCGAGCGATATCGCGCGGCCGGGCGTCGATATCTGGCAAGAGCGCGAGTGCCGATGCCAAATTCATTCCGGCCTGCACACCGGCCGCACGCGCCGCGGGCTCCGCTTGCAACACCCGCTGCATCCGATCCTCACCGTCGATCACGACCAGTGGCCCGCGTTGCGGCGGGAGATGCCCCGCGCGCATAGCGGCTAACAACGTGGCGCGCGCCAACTGCCGAACGTGCAGCGCGAGCCACCACTCCGGCGCCTCGAGCGCGAGCGCGCTTTGCGCGCCCTCACCCGAGCCCGGACCAGTGGGCGGAGGCGGCGCCGGCCGCACCCGTAAAACGGACGGCGCCGCGCTCTCGCGCACAGGATTCTCTTGGAGCCACGTTCGCAAGCCATGCGGCCCCGCCGCTCGCGGCCGACCCGATCGCTTGCGGGCGATGTCAGCCATGTGCTGGCGTGCGCTCGGCTGCCCAGCGCAACTCGATCGGCGTGGCCACACCCCCGCGACTCTTCACGAGCGTGACTCGCGCTCCTCCCACTACAGGCTCGAGCAGCAACCGCAACGCAGCCGGCGACGACTCCGTCGCAAACCGAGCACTGCGAAACAACACCCCCAGCGTGCGGCCATGCTCCGCCGCCAACTGCAAGCGACGAATGGCACGCGGCGAGGCACGCTCGAGCCACACAAGCGCGGCCTCACAGGCTCCTGATCGCAACGCCTGCTCATGCGCCCACAACGGCGTACCCGTGCGCACGACGAGCACGCGCGTGAGCGCAATGCCTTGCGAGACGAGCCCCGGCGCGAAGGGCTCATGGGGAGGCGCGATCCAAGCACACCAACGCGCGGGCTCGAGCTGCGTGAGCGCCGCCAGCGCTGGCATCAAGGCATACAACTCACCGACGCCACAGCGTGGCGTCAGAATCTCTACGAGGCCCGCACGCGGCCAACCGCCACCGGGCAGGCCTGCATCGAGCGCCGCGAAACCGGTGCTGATCGTGTCGATCTGTGCGCGACTTCGCCCGCGCCACACAGACGGGTGGGCGAGCAACTCGGCCAGTTGCTTCTCCTTCGACGCAGACACGAATACACCAATCTCACTAACAACCCTGTAGGCAACTCAATCCACACTCCTCAATCACTCTGACCGAGGTAGCGAATACTCGAATTCGTAGAAATGCTTACCCTCGACGATGTTGATCTTGAACACCCCAGAAATCCCTGCCAGAGCGTCGGTGCCGGAGTCCGGTACGACCGTGATCGACATCTGCGGAGCGCCACGATTCATCTGCGCGGAATGCTGGAACACGAAACTCCCCTCGCGCCCCTGCAATGTGCCCGTGAAGCGTTCCATTGCGACGTAGCCCGCAGAGCCCTGGGTTTGTGTTCTGGCCGTGAGCATTTCGCCATGCCCCTCGCCCACCATGTCGCCCGCGAACTGCTTATCGAGCGACAGGCGTGCCAACGCTGTCTCCGTTCCCGAATCGAGTGCTCCCAGCGGCTGCATCTTGACCTCGAACGTGCCGGCTGCCTTGTGCATCATGACGCCACCTGGAAGTGCGGGTTCTCGATGACACCAAACAGATTGCCCCACGGATCCCGGACCGACGCCACCCGAATGCCATCGCCCACTTCTTGCACATTCTCGTGCGGCTCAGCACCCAACTCGAGCAAGCGCGCGAGCGCGGCACTCGTATCTTTGACGCCCCAATACGTAACGGCTGTGCCGCCTGGCGTGAGATTGCCGAGATCGGGATCGAGCCCGAGCTCATACCCACCCACGTTGAACCCCACATAAAACGGCTCATCGAAATACGGCGGGAACCCCAACACTTTCATGTACCACTGCTTGGCAGCGTTGAGGTCGTCGACGTGGTAGACGACGGTTCGCAGACCTAACAACATACGAGAACCTCGCTCAGCGCAACCGCTTCCGCATGCTCATGCCTGCAAGCTCTTGCCACGCCGTAATACACCCACCACCACACCCTCGATGACGAGCGGCTCTTCTTTGACGTTCACCTTGATAGGCTCGAAGTCCTCGTTCTCGGGCAACAGCCACACCACCGGGCCGTCTTGCTTGTAGCGCTTGACGGTGACCTCGTTGTCGAGACGCGCGACGATGATTTGCCGATTACGGACCTCAGGCGTGCGGTGTACGGCGACCAGATCGCCATCGAGAATGCCGGCATCCTTCATCGACATACCCACCACCTTCAGCAAGTAATGCGGCTTGGGCTGAAAGATGCTGGGATCGATATTGAGCCGCGACTCAATGTTCTCCTCGGCCAAGATCGGCCGACCCGCAGCGACACGGCCAATGAGCGGCAAGCCAATCTGCTCGCGAATGGTGTCGCGCAACTGAATGCCGCGCGAAGCGCCTGGCACCAGCGAGATGACACCCTTGCGCGCGAGCGCCCGCAGGTGCTCCTCCGCGGCATTGGGCGAGCGGAACCCCAGCTCCTGCGCGATTTCCGCGCGGGTGGGCGGCATGCCGGTTTCGGCAATGGCTCGCTGAATGAGACGCAGAATTTCGGTTTGGCGCGGCGTGAGATCGGACATGACGAAGCTCCTCTCGATACCCTGTTAAAAACCCAGTGCTGATCATTTGTACACTGACTTTTTATACAGTTCAAGTGATTTCCGTCTAGACATTGAATTTAACTTTTTCTGCTCAAATCACGCTTCCAGACGCCTAAAAACGTGGATTTGCAATCTCGGCGCAACTGCGCGCTACGATGATCTCACCGTGATCACCTCGGGAACTGAATGACCGCCCTGATCTTTTCGATCGCCGTCATCCTGATTTTCTTCAGCGTCCTCCTCACTGAACCTTCCCCGTCCTCCCCCGCAACACCGCCGCGACCGCTTGGCCTGCTGCGTTGGCTCGGCACCGGCAACTGGCCTGCCAAACTCGGCGCCGCGCTGCTCGTCCTCGGCTGCGGCGCACTGCTGCGTTACGCACTGATCCACATCGAGCTGCCACCGCGAGCCAAGCTCGCTGGCGGCTTCGTCTTGGCCGCCGCGCTCGCTTTCGCCGCCTTCCTGACCGGCCGCGACGGCCGTCGGCGCTCGATTGCACTCGCGCTGGGCGGCTCGGCATTCGGCGTGGCCTACCTCACGGCCTACAGCGCCTACGCCCTCTTCGGCTACGTCGCTGACTTGCCGGCGCTCGTGTTGTTAGCTGCCGTCTCGATCGCCGCCGCCGTGTTCGCCGTCTCGCGCCACGCGATCTCGGTTGCGATCCTGGCGATGCTCGGGGCTTTCCTCGCGCCCGCCTTTGCGCTGCGCGACCCTGGCGCATCCACCGTCCTCGGCTACTACTTCGTCGCAAGCCTCGCGGTCTTGGCGATGATCCTCGCGCGCGGCTGGCGCCCGCTCATTCACCTCAGCTTCGTGTTCACGCTGGCCGGCACGGCCTTCTTCGGCTGGACGACGCAGTACTACCAACCGGCGCAATTCGCCGCAGTGTACCCGTGGCTCCTGGCGCTCGTCGCCGTGCATCTCAGCATGCCGATCGCTGAACAACGCAGCACCGCGCAGCGTTGGTTGCGGCGCGCAGACCGCGTCTACACCGTTGCATTACCACTCGTGGCGGTTGCTACTGCGGTGCTGATCGCGCCTACCCGCGCATCGCTTGCGTGGTTGTTAGGTGCATTCAGCGCATTGTGGCTGCTTGCGGCCGTAGCTCGTCGACACCTGACGCGCGACGGCGCCATCACGCACACGATCATCGCCGCGTGCCTGCTGATCGCCGCCCTCGCCGTCGCATTCGAACAATTGCCGTGGGAACTCGTGGGCTTGGCGCTCGCAGTCGCCGGCTTGACTGCGACCCGCCGCTCAGCAGAACTGGCTCGCTTTCGAACCGCGCTCGCCGGCGCCGCACTGTTGTTTGCGGTCTTGCATATGGTGGCGTCGATTTTCGCAGCTGGCACTACGGGCACCGCTTTCTTCAACGCACAGTTCGCCGAGCGCCTCGTGGCAGTCGCGCTGCTCGTCGTCGCCGCGCAGACCTGCCGCCCTCACGACCAGACGTTTACGTCGTTGTTAGCGACGAGCGCGGCCCTATGGGCGTGCGCAGCCCTGGGGTTCGAACTCGCTCGCTTCGATTGGGTGCAATGGACCTTGATGCTGCACTTCATCACAGTGGCCGCAGCGGTCTGTGCCAGCCTGCTCGCGCGGCGCCTATCGATCCAAGATCACACGTTGTTAGCTATCGCCATTGCCGTCCCGGTGACCGCGTCGCTCGTCACCTCGCCGCCACCGGTCATCGTGAGTGGTTTGGCGCTCGCGCTGGCGCCTGTCGCTGGGCTGCTCTTGCTGCTGCGCCCGGAAACCGAGCAGGCATCGGTGCCTTCGCGCCTGGCGGCGCTGGTCGCGGCACCCATTGCGGCGGCTCTTTGGGCTAGCCAAATCGCCGATGTGATGAGCAGCGACTCCACGCGCGTTGCGGCAATCGCCATCGTGGACGTGGGCTTGCTCGCGCTCATTTGCGCGCGCCGCTCCGGTCCATCCGCGCGAGCCGCAGCCGAGATGGCGGCCCCTGTGTTGGCTGCCGTGCTCGCGGTGACGTTAGCCATCTCCACCGTGTTCGACATCGCACGCACGACTTGGGCCGTGTTGCTCGAACTCACCTGCCTTGCCGGCTTGATCTACTTGATCCCGGCTAGAGGAAACACGACTTCACGGCTCGAGTTCACGCTACCGGCGAGCATCATCGGCGGTGCGCTCGTCTTGCAAGCCACGCTTCTGAGAGCTTTTGGGCCGCCTGGGCACCTCGACCTCAGTTCGTTGTTCGAGATGGACTTACCCGCCATCGTGTCGCTGTTGTGGGCGGCGCTTGGAGCGGCGTTCGCCATCTGGGGCGGACGCATTCGCTCACGCACCGCGTGGATTGGCGGCGCGATTTTGATGGTCGCCGCCGCCGTGAAAGTCGTGCTGGTCGACTTCGGCTCGCTGGGCCAACTCAGCAACATTCTCGCCATCATTGCTGCCGGCCTTGTGTTCTTGCTCGTTGGGTGGTTAGCACCGATGCCGCCCGCTGCAGCACCGGATCAGGCGGCTACGACCCCGCCGGTACCACCCACGCCAACGATAGCGACGGCGGCCACAGCGCCCGCGAGCGATAGCGCGGCACCGACGCTGCAAGCGGCACCCCGCGACTCGGGGCGTGCGCGCGCATGGATCATTGCGCTCGCGATCCTGGCCCTGGCCGCGACGCTGCCGAGTGTGTTTGACGCACTATTTGAGGGATTGATCGACTTCTTGGGGAGGTGACCGCGCGAGTTACGGAAACGCGCTACACGTGGCTGACCGGCGATCGTTGGCCTGCGTGTGTGGTGCGCTCGCGGCCCATCGGCCGAGAGCAGCCGCTAACAGCGATAAGCTAAAACCTACCAATCCAGCGCCGGTGTCTGCTTGCGCCGCGCGGGTTGGTAGAACGGCCCCTCAACCACGCGGCCTCGCGCCATCACGCGATTCCACTTCAGCTCTTTCTGATAGTAGATCTCGGCGTAGAGCTCATCGCCGGGGCCGCCGTGCGGCCGCTCGACGGAGGCAAGCGCGATACTCGCCTTGACGGCCGGCGACCACATCGACGAGGTGACGGCGCCGATCACGCGCTTGCGGCTGTCGTACACGTACGCATCCTTCGCGCGCTTGTTGCCTTCAATATCGAGCCTGACGAGGCGATAACGCGAGCCGCGCCGCTGCTCGGCCAACAGCGCCCGGCGGCCGTTGAAATTCGGCTTCTTGAAATCCACTAACCACTCGAGATCGAGCTCGAGTGGTGAGCGCGTTGCATCGGCCCGGATAGCGCGATCCGCTGGCAGAAAATCCACGCCAGCCTGAATGAACCCGGCCTCGATGCGGCTCATTTCGAGCGCCAGCGTGCCCATCGGCTTGATGCCATGCAGCCGCCCTGCTTCGAATAGTCGATCCCAGAGTAGCTCTGCGCGCTCCGGTGGAATCCACAGTTCGTAGCCGAGATCACCCGTGAAACCGGTGCGCGAGACGCCGAGCTCCATGCCCTCGAACGGGTACGTTCGCATACCAAAGGGCGTCAAGGTCTCGATACCCGCCAAACCCAAGCGCTTCAGTACCGCGCAACTGGTCGGGCCTTGAAAAGCAAGTGCTGCGAGATCGTGTGTCTCTTCGACGATCCGCACATCGAAGCCGACCGCCGAGGCTAACAACCAGTCGAGCTGCCGCTCCTGCGAGCACAAGCGAAACACGTTGTCGCGCAAGTGAAAGATCGTGCCATCGTCGATCACTTGACCGCGATCATCGCACCACACGGCGTAGCCCACGCGCCCTGGCTTAAGCTTCGATACATCACGCGTCACGAGTCGATTCATGAACGCGAGCGCATCCGGGCCCGTGATGAGGTGTTTGGTCATCGGCGACAAATCGAATACGGCGCACGCGTTACGCAACGCCGTGTACTCGAGACTGACATCGAAATAGGCATCGGAGACTGTGTAGTCCTGCCATCGATGCCAGACGTTCAGCTGATTCGCCGTCGCCGTCCGTGAGTGAAACGGAGTCTGGTAGATCGCGCGTTGGTAGTGCTTGCGATCGGTCGCGGGTAGCGCTCTCATGCTCCGACTCCCTCTAACACCACGCGCGCCGCATTACGGCCCGCAGTGCCCATGACACCGCCACCCGGGTGACTGCCGGCACCGCAGAGATACAAACCGTTCACCGGCGTTTCGTACTGCGCGGCACCGGGCACGGGCCGCAACATCAACAGCTGATCGAGAGCCAGTTCGGCATGGTGCCAATGGCCCCCGTGCATCGCGAATTCACGTTCGAGATCGCCGGGCGTCGAGAGCTCAACGGCGGCAATGAGACTGCGAATACCTGGCGCATGCCGCTCCAGCACACCTAACACGCGCTCGAGAAACGCCTCGCGCTGTGCGCCCCAGCCGCCCTGTAAATCGTATGGCGCGTACTGCACGACCGCTGACAGCACATGCTGCCCCGTCGGTGCCAGCGCCGCGTCGTGCAGTGTCGGAATCGAAATCTCGAACACGGGCTCAACCGAGAACGCTTGGTACTTGGCGGGATTGAACGCGCGATCGATGTAGTCACAGCTCGGCGCGATCACGAGCCGCTCACCGAGATGTTCGGCGCTCACGCCGCCGAAAGTGGGCAGCCCGCGTAACGCCACATGCAACTTGGCCGCCGTGCCGACGCTGCGCACATGACCCATCCGGCGCGTGAACTCGGTCTCGATATGGCGCGCTCCTAACAACTTAAGGAAGGTCGTACGCGGATCGGCATTGGAAACGACGATGTCGGCCGCAATGCGCTCCCCGGATTGGAGCGTGACGCCTGCGACTCGATCACCCGCCATGTCGATCGACGCGACACGCGCCGCGGTACGCAGTTCCACACCGACCGCACGCGCCGCCGCCGCAAGCGCCATCGTCACGCTGCCCATGCCGCCACGCGGCAACGACAACACCCCGCCGCCGCTCATTCGATGCCACGCCGCGAGCACCGTGCCGCCCGAGCGCGGCCCAAGCTTCGTACCGAGCACGCCATCGAGCGCCAGCGCCCCCTTGAGACGCTCGTCTTCGAAGTACTCGTCTAACAAGTCCTGCAAACTCATCGTGGCCACGCGCAGGAACTCGCGCATGTCCTGCCGGCCCAGCCGCCGCAAGTCCCAAGCAAGCTTCGCCGCCGGCAGTGCCTCGCGCAAACTCTGCCACGCCAAGCGCGGGGGCACGCGGCCATGCTGCTTGCCCAAAACACTTGCGAACGCTTGTAGCGCGCGCCAGTACTCGCGCAGCGCGTCCCGATCGGTACTGGGGATATCGCCGGCGATCACACGCTCGCGCAGCATCACGAGCGGCGCACCCTCGGTCGACAACGCTACGGTGCGCAAATCCTCGCGGGCCATCGCGAGCCCGTGCGAGTCGAGCGCTAAGTCGGCGCGAACCTTGCCGTCGAGTGCATACAAGAAATGCGCACCCGCCGATACGTGGAATCCCGGCGCAAACTCGCGTGTGACGGCCGCACCGCCCAAGCGATCTGCCGCCTCGAGCACGGTGACTTCTTTGCCTGTGCGGGCCAGATAGGCTGCGCAAACGAGCCCGTTGTGCCCACCGCCAACGATGACGACGCGCCGCTCAGTCATCGCTCCACCCTTCAGGCACGGTGGTCGGTCGGCGTAGATCTAACAACACCTCGCGCGCCGCGTTGGCTCCTGGCGCCGCCATGACGCCGCCACCCGGATGCGTCGCCGAACCGCACAAGTACAAACCGCGCGCGGGCCCGCGATACTGCGCAAATCCGGGAAACGGTCGGTTGAATAACAACTGATCGAACGTCAGTTCGCCTTGGAAGATATTGCCCTCGGTGAGCCCCACTTCCGCCTCGATCTCCTGCGGCGTGCGCACTTCGGCATGCAACACCAACTTGCGGAAGTTCGGGCTATAGCGCGAAATCTGATCGAACACCGTCTCGCGGAACGCAACACGATCGGCATCAGTCCAATCGCGGCCATTCACCTTCGGCGGCACGTACTGCACGAACACCGACATGTAGTGTTTGCCGGGCGGCGTCATCGTCGGATCGGTGACTGAAGGAATCAACAGATCGAGGTACGGATCTTTCGACCACGTGCCGCTCTTCCAGTCGTCATACGCGCGTTCGAAACGCTCCAGTGAATCGACGAAATGCATATCGCCCGCCATGAGCGGGTTATCCGCACCGAGCGCCGGAAAATCGGGAATCCCGTCGAGCGCGATGTTCAACTTGCCCGACGAGCCGCGAATCTTGAAGTTCTTGGCGCGCTTGACGATCTCGGGCGCAACGTCACGCTCATCGATCAGCTTCAAGAACGTGCGCTTCGGATCGAGGTTCGACAACACAATCGGCGCCGTGTACTCATCGCCGTTATCGAGTGCGACGCCTGTGACGCGACCATTGCGAATGACGATGCGCGACACGGGCGCGTCCACTTTGATCTCGCCGCCGTGAGCCCGAAGCGCATTCGCCAGCGCGCCCGAGACAGCACCCATCCCGCCGCGCGCAAAACCCCATGCGCCCGCTTGGCCATCGACATCGCCCATGTAGTGATGCAACAGCACGTAGGCCGTGCCAGGCGAATGCACGCCGAGCGCCGTGCCGATGATGCCGCTGCCTGCAAAGTTCGCTTGCACCACCGGGTGCTCGAAGTACTCGCGGAGGTAGTCCGCGATGCTCATCGTGTAGAAACGAATCGTGTCGTAGATGATCTCTTCGCCCAGCTTGCCGAACTCGCGACCGAGATGCAGCAGCTCCGCGAGATCGCGCGGCTTGAACGACGTTGGGTCAGGCGGCGTGCGCATCAACATGCCGCGAATGAAGCGGCACTGGCGCATCGTGTCGCGCGAGTAGCGCAAATAGGAGTCGGCGTCGCGAGCACTGAAGCGCGCGATCTCGCGCCGCTTTACGTCTTTGTCGACATAGCCGCCGAGAACGTCGCCCTCGCGAGTGAACATGACGCCGCCGCCGTACGGCACGATTTGCAGGCCGTGACGCGCCAGCTCCAGGCCGCGATAGATCTCCGGCCGCAACAAACTGCAGACATACGAGCAGTTGGAATAAATCCAGTTCGGATGCAGCTCGCGGCTGACCGCCGCACCACCAATGTGCGGGTTGCGCTCGAGCACCAGCACCTTGAGGCCGGCTTTGGCGAGAAAGGCGGCGCTGGTGAGGCCGTTATGCCCCGCGCCGATGACGATGGCATCGTAACGACTCATTGCAGGGCGGCGAGTCTAGTCTGAAACCCACTACACGCGCCATTCGCGCCGCGTTTTTGCTAGTCGCCCCCGCCGCCGCAGCCGCCGCTGCAACCTCCGTCACTCGAACTGTCGCCGCCGCCGTCTGGACCCAGCCCGTCCGTGCCGCCATCGATACTCGAATCCGACATGTCGCTCGCACAATGGACCCTGTCTCCACCGCTCGAGGAAGTGCGTCGGCAGTCCAAGTCGTAGTGGAAGCCGTCGCGAATACCGAGCTTCTTGTCGATCGCGAACAGCAGCGGCAAACGCGTCGCGGCGCGCGGATTGATGTTCTCTTCCAAGCAGGCGTACCACCATACGCGCCGCAAACCCGCGTTGTTCTCACGCACGTTCGACAGGACGACGGCCGGCGTGTGGTGCAGGAATGTGCCGAACGCCCGCTGGCAGAATGTCTCGTAATTGCGCGTGTAGAGAATGAACTCGTGCCACAACTCATCGACCACTTGCGATGGCATCGCGACCCGCTGACACCCCGAACGCAGGTACGCCAGGAAGAACTGCCGAAGTGCGCGCGCTACGAGCTGCTGCTCTTTGGTGCCGAGTGCGGGACGATGCTTGCCGAGCTTGGCGAGCAATCCGGGCGGGAACATGTAGCTGCGGATGTATTCGATCCGTTGCAACTGCCGCCATCGCCACCACGAAATGCCCGCGACTGCGAGCGCAATCGCGCTGACCAGCAAGCCAATCCACATGCGACTTCTCCCTATGATGGACCTGTGACAAACACCTATTCGAGTGCAGGCGCGTCACCACGGTGTTAGTCGTAGTGATTGATTTTGCGCGGTTACTTGTGAAAACCCTATGAATCTAGCTGTCGCAACACACCGACAGCAAATGAGAATTCAGTTGCATTCGGCGCTAACATTTGCTGCACTTGCGCCGCCTAGAAGGACAGGCCTTCGTGCACGACGCGTTACGCAAGCTGAGTGACGAAGCTAATTTGCTCACCGAAAGGGGAATGAATCGTTATGAAGAGCGCGATCGTATTGAAGGTTGCAGCAGTAGCTGTCGTGGCCGCATTGGCCGGTTGCACGGATCTCAAGCCGCTGCAGGCAGAAGTCGACAACTTGAAGTCGCAGGTCAGCCGTTTGCAGACGGATTTGGCTGCGGCTCGTAGCGCGGCGGATTCCGCTAACAGCGCCGCACAAGCCGCCTCGCAGACCGCGAATGGCGCGCAAAGCGCGGCGAACCAGGCGTTGGCGGCTGCTCAAGCCAGCCAGTCGTGCTGCGACGCTACGAACGAGAAGATCGACCGGATGTTCCGTCGCTCGATCTCGAAGTAAGTTCGGATTCCATCCGACTTGGGAAACGCCGCGCATTGCGCGGCGTTTTCTTTTGGGGGTTGTTGAGAGTGGTTATGAGGTGCGCAGGGGCTTGGCTTTCGATGTGGTCGAGCGCGGCCTGCGATGGCAGGCCGTCCCCGCGCCCCACGTGGAGCGCGCATCGCTACATGGGAATTGTGGTGAGCTGAAAGCTTGCACGCGCGCGCTCCACGATGGCGCGGCGCTCTCTACACATCGAAAGCCAAGCCCCTGCGCAGCATCTGCCCGCGCTCGAACGACTCCACAAGGTTCCGCCATCCATTGGCTGGGCTCGAGTCTCACAACGACGGATGCACCGCTTCGATGCAACACAGGACACCGCGCGAGGAGTTACGGCGACGCGCGTCGAGGCAGCGTGATTGCGGTGTGCAAAGAGCGCCGCGCCATCGTGGAGCGCGCTCGTGCTTCGCAGGATCGGTCCGCAGGTCCTCTGGGGCGTTGCGCGATACACGTGGGGCGCGCGGACGGCTTGCGGCTTCGCAAGCCGCGCTCAGTATCGAACGAGCGCCGACCCCCACGTAAATCCGCCCCCAAACGCCTCCAGCAACAGCAAATCGCCGCGCTTGATGCGCCCATCGCGCACACCGACATCGAGCGCCAACGGCACCGACGCCGCTGACGTATTGCCATGGTCTTGCACCGTCAGAATCACGCGCTCCATCGGCATCTCGAGCCGCTTCGCCATCGCTTGAATGATGCGAATGTTGGCTTGGTGCGGAATCAACCAGTCGATATCAGACTTGGCGAGCTTGTTCGCCTCGAGCGTCTCGTCGACGGCAGCGCCGAGTTTGGTCACGGCCACTTTGAACACTTCATTGCCCGACATGCGAATCGCAATGTCGATTTGGCCCGTTGCCGGGTTGGTAAAGCCTTTGGATACGCCGCCGACGGAGCACAGCAGTTCGCGGTACTCACCATCGGCATGCAGATGCGTTGACACGACCCCTGCCTCGCTCGACGGCTCGAGCACGACAGCGCCGGCGCCGTCGGCAAATAACACCGCCGTCCCGCGATCTTTGTAGTCGGTAATGCGCGAAAGTGTTTCCGCACCGACGACAAGCGCGCGCTTCGCCTCACCGGCACGCACGAACTTATCGGCGATCGACAATGCATAAATGAAGCCACTGCACGCGGTCTCGACGGAGAACGCCGGACACCCGCGTCGCGCACCAAGCTTGGCTTGTAACAACACACCGCAGTTGGGGAACACGAGATCGGGCGTCGTCGTGCCGACCACGATGAAATCGATGTCCTCGGGCGTGATCCCCGCAGCTTCGATGGCGCGGCGCGCGGCCTGCTCGGCGAGATCGGTCGTCGTTTGGTGCGGCTCAGCGATGTGGCGCCGCTCGATGCCCGTGCGAGTGCGGATCCACTCGTCGGTGGTATCCATGATCTTCTCGAGATCGAAATTGGAGACCACTTTCTGCGGCAGGTAAGAGCCCGTGCCAGCGATACGCGAGAACATGGAACCTCTTTGCCCAGCCGCTCGTAGTGCTTGCCTTGTAACACGATTACGCCGCCGAGGAGAACTCCCCTCGAGCGGCGCTTCGTGTACAGAGGATGTCAGTGAACCGGCGTATACCGCCGGTGCGCTAACTACTCGGCGGTCTCGACGTCAGCCGGCTTTTCGATGACGCGCTTCCCGCGATAGAAGCCATCGGGCGTGATGCGATGACGCAAATGCGTTTCACCCGACTGCGGATCGACCGACAACGCCGGCTTGCTAAGCGCATCGTGCGAACGGTGCATGCCGCGCTTTGACGGCGTCTTACGACTCTTTTGAACAGCCATGACTACAACTTCCTTCGGGCGAGCCTACTTGCCACGTTTCAGCAGTTCGCCCAACTGCGCAAACGGTGTTTGTGTTGCGACCGGTTCTGGCACAACCGCCTGCGGCGCTTCGACCGCGGCAGCTTGCGACGCCAACCGACTGCAGGAGTCGCCCGCATCGCACTTCGGCACGACGGGCAACGCCAGCAACAATTCTTCTTCCACCAAATCGCGCACGCTGACGCGATCGTTCTCGACGATGATCGACTCGAGCCCATCGGGCAGACGATCCGCCGCAGCGAGATCCGGCACGAGCGCCACTCGAGAGCGGCTCTCCACCGGCCAATCCATCGCCTGCAAACAACGCTGACAGACGAGGCGCATGTCAGCCGTCACGGCAATGTTGGCCACGGGTACACCCAAGACCTGCTCGAACGTGACCGAGCCCCGTGCCTCGCCAACCGGCTCGGCCAAGCTCGCTTCTAGCCGCGGAAACTCCGCCACTGAGAAGGCAAACTCGCGATCGCCGCCCGCGACGAGCGAATCGACCGTAAACTGCCGGGATCCGTCCGAACGCATGGGGCGCGTATAATAGGTGCGGCTCCTCGCCAAGTCAAAAGCAGAATTGGCGTAACTTGTTGTTTTTTCGGGGCCCAAATCAAGGTTTTTCGTGACTGACCCAGAACAGCCGGCCCGCCGGCGCCCGCTGATCCTCGCCTCAACATCGAAGTACCGCGCCGAACTCCTCGGCCGCCTCGGGTTGCCGTTCGTGATCCAAAGCCCCGGCGTCGATGAGCACGAGATTCCCGGCGAATCGCCGCGCGATCGTGCGCATCGCCTCGCACGTGAAAAAGCGCAAGCGGTCGCCACCCGCTTTCCCGACGCGATCGTCATCGGCAGCGACCAAGTGGCTGCAGCCAATGCGACGTTGCTACGCAAACCGGGCAATGCCAACAACTGCCGCCAACAACTGAAGCTGCTGGCGGGCTCCGGCGCCGAGTTCTATACCGGCTGCGCGGTGCGCAGCGTGAACGGTCGCATTGATCTCGCTTACACCGACACAACGGCGGTCAAGGTGCGCAATCTGAGCGATGCGGAAATCGATCGCTACATCGACCGCGAGCAACCGTTCGATTGCGCCGGTGGCTTCAAGGCTGAGGGCCTGGGAATCGCGTTGTTCGAACGCATCGACTCGGACGATCCGACCGCACTCATCGGGCTCCCCTTGATCTGGCTTGCGGCCGCCTTGCGGCACACCGGCTTCGAAGTGCCCTAACTACTGCGCCGAACGCGACGCGTCGCGTCACCCAGTCGATCGATCACCGCCGCGAGTTCCGCGGGCAGCGGCGCATTCACGCTGATCGTCTTGCCGGTCTCGGGCCACGTGAAACTCACGCTGTGCGCATGCAAGAACATGCGCTCGAGCCCGAGGCTCTGCATCGCTTCGTTGAAGTCCGCCGCGCCGTATTTCTCGTCACCTGCGATCGGATAGCCTGCATGGGCGGCATGCACACGGATTTGGTGCGTACGCCCGGTATGCAGAGCAACCTCGACGAGCGACGCTTTCTTGCCGAAGAACTGCACGGGCTTGAAGTCGCTCACGGCCTCCTTGCCAGTCGCATTGACCTTGACCGTGCGCTCACCGCCCACCCGAATGTCGGTTCGCAGCGGCGCATCGATCCGCTTCGCGCCGAGCTCCCATTTGCCACGCACGAGCGCGAGATAGCGCTTATCGAAATCGCCCTCCCGCAGCAGAGCGTGCAAAGTGCGCAGCGCTGCCGGACGCCGCGCGACTAACAAACAACCGCTGGTGTCGCGATCGAGGCGGTGGGCCAACTCCAAGGTCTCATCCGGGCGCAACGCGCGCAGCGCCTCGATCACGCCGAAGCTCACGCCGCTGCCGCCGTGCACCGCGATGCCGGCCGGCTTGTCGAGCACCAACAGGTCGCGATCCTCGTAAATGATCGCGGTCCGCATCTGGTCTGCGATCGCGTGTGGTAAACGACGCGGCGTGCCTTCGGGCTCGAGCCGCACCGGCGGCACACGCACCGTATCGCCCTCGGACAAGCGCGTTTCGGGCTTGGCGCGCTTGCCATTGACCCGGACCTCACCCTTACGAATCACCCGGTAAACGTGGCTTTTGGGCACGTTCGGCAGCTCGCGCCGCAGGAAGTTATCGAGGCGTTGCCCCGCGTAGCCCGCGTCGACAACGACCTGCCGCACGGCACTCGAAATCCCGGCCGGTTGTTGCGCGCGCGCATCGTTCATTTCGTAAGGCCTTGTTTTAAATGAAATCTCAGAATATCATTCACAGGTCGTCCCCAGCCGCGCATAGCAGGCTGTCGGACAACGCCAAAAGAGCGGCGCCGCCGATCGCAACCGTAAGACGACTCGAACGCGCTGCATGTTAGTTGGTCCTCGATATCGAGGCCATCGCAGGCCGGCTGGGTCATGCGGCGAACGAGCGGGTAAGTCCCGCACCTCTTCGCGCACCGTCGGTGAATTGACGTCCAAAGGTTTCGGGCGCTCTGTTCGCAGCACCTTGCGCGAACGGGCTACATAAGGCAGTGAAAATCTCCGCGCCGTCACGCACTCCTTGGGCTAACAGCTCCTCCCGCCGTCAGGGCCGGGGCGAGTTGGCATTCACCTATGGCTCCGACCCGTTGGCCCTTCTCTACTCCGTAGGGTCCAATGAAAAGAATGCTCGTCAATGCAACTCAGCAAGAAGAGTTGCGCGTCGCTCTGGTGGATGGCCAGAAGCTGTACGACCTTAGTATCGACATCCCGTCTCGAGAACAGAAGAAAGGCAACATCTACAAAGGTCGCATCTCACGCATCGAGCCCTCGCTCGAAGCGTGCTTCGTCGACTACGGTTCCGAGCGCCACGGCTTTCTGCCGCTGAAGGAAATCTCAAAGGAATACTTCCGCCAGCAGCCGCAAGGCGGGCGCATGAACATGCGCGAACTCCTGAACGAAGGCCAAGAGGTCATCGTTCAAGTGGAAAAGGAAGAGCGCGGCAACAAGGGCGCCGCCCTCACCACGTTCATATCGATGGCTGGCCGCTTTTTGGTGCTGATGCCGAACAATCCGCGCGCTGGCGGCGTGTCGCGTCGCATTGAGGGCGAGGACCGCGACCAAATGCGGCAGGTGATGGACGACCTCAAGATCCCCGACGGCATGGGCGCGATTGTGCGCACAGCGGGCGTCGGTCGCCAGGTCGAGGAACTCCAGTGGGACCTCGACAACCTCAAGGTGCAATGGGATCAAGTCGAGCTGGCTGGCAAAGATCGGCCGGCACCGTTCTTGGTGTATCGCGAAAGTGACGCCGTCACGCGCGCGTTGCGCGACTACCTCACCGACGACATCGGCGAAGTGCTGGTCGACGATGATGCCGCGTTTGCGACCGCCGAAGAGTACATGCAGCGCTACATGCCTCCGGAGTCGCAGCGCCGGCTAAAGAAGTACACCGACGACATTGCTCTGTTCACGCGCTTTCAGATCGAAAGTCAGATCGAATCGGCGTACGCACACAAAGTGCAGCTGCCCTCGGGCGGCTCGATCGTCATCGACTACACCGAGGCGTTGGTCTCGATCGATATCAACTCCGCGCGCGCCACGCGCGGCAGCGATATCGAAACGACTGCGCTCAACACCAACCTCGAGGCTGCCGACGAGATCGCACGCCAATTGCGGATTCGCGACTTGGGCGGATTGATCGTCATCGACTTCATCGACATGGAGTCGCAGAAGAATCAGCGCGAAGTCGAAGATCGGCTGCGAGATGCAGTCAAGATGGATCGCGCGCGCATCCAGATCGGGCGCTTGTCGCGCTTCGGCCTGCTCGAGATGTCGCGCCAGCGCTTGCGGCCGTCGCTCGGCGAGTCGAGTCACATCGTATGCCCGCGCTGCACGGGCATCGGCAGCATTCGTTCGGTCGAGTCGATGGCGCTCGCGATCCTGCGTTTGATCGGCGAGGAAGCCCGGAAGGATCGCACCGCAAAGATCATTGCGCAGGTGCCGGTCGAAGTGGCTACCTACTTGATCAATGAAAAGCGCGAATGGCTACGCACGCTCGAAGACAAGAGCGATGTGGATCTGGTCATCGTGCCGAATCCGCACATTCAAACGCCGGAGTACTCGATCAAGCGTGTGCGCGACGATGAAGTCGAAGCGCCCGAAAACAAAGTACTCAGCTACAAGATGCCCGAGCGGCCGGAGATTGCCGACCCTGCGGGTACGCGCGAGCGGCGTCCGACACAGGAGCCTGCGGCAGTGCAGCCGATCACGCCGGCGACTGCTGCGCCAATCATCGTACATGTGCCGGTGCCAGCGCCCGCCGCGCAAGCCCCTGCCCCGCAGACGCTCGTCGAGCAACCACGACCCGGCGTACTCACTCGCATCAAGCAGTGGCTCGTGGGAACACCTGCACCGGCATCGGCTGCGCCAACGGAAGCGGCTGCTAACAACCAGCCTACACGTGGAGAGGGCGGACGCCGTGATCGACACGAGCGCAGCGAACGCCGCGGCGATCGCGGGCGTGACGGCCGCAATCGTCAGGATCGTGGCGAGCGTCGCCACGATGGACGCCGCGACGGCAATCGTGACCGCAACGAGCGCGGTGGCGCGGGACGCGATCGGGCGCGTGAGGGACAACCGCGCGACGGCCAGCGTGAGCAGAACCGCGACCACCAACGTGATGCACAACGTGACAACACGCCGCGCGATCCGCAACGCGAGGCGGAGCGTGCCGCTCAACGGGAGCGCGATCGTGAGCGTCAACGCGAACAACGGCGCGAGCGAGAGGCTGCTGCGGGCGGCAGCGCTGGCGCACCCGCCACCGAGGGAGCGATTCCAGAAGGTGCGCCGAGCACTGGCGGGAGCGATGGCCCGGAGAGTTCCGAGCGCGGCGAGCGTCGCGGTCGGCGCCGCCGTCGCGGTCGGCGTGGTGGCGGCGGCGGATCTCGCGAGATAGGTGGCGCTGTAGGCGCGCCTAGCCAGAGCGATTTTGTCGGCGGCCGCGAGGCGAGTCCTGAGGAGCGCGCCTTTCATGCGCGCGAGTCTTTCCCGCCTGCTGGTCAAGAATCACCCGCTCGAGCTGAATCGGAGGCCCCGCGCGCCGAGCCCGCCAGCGACTTGCCACCGCCTCCCGCGGCCAAGTCATATGTCGTATGGTCATCGACGCCCCCGAGTGGCGCCTCCGCCCCAAGCCAGGGCCCTGACGACCGCGGTTGATGGCAGGCTGAATCCTCGCGGTTGAGCGCAGATACGGGCTCGACCGCGAGTGCCTGAGCGGGCACTATGGCGGCGTGAAGCGTTCTTCCGTCGCCATCGTTGCTCTCGTGCTCGTCGGCTGCATCGCGACCGCGCTGCCCGCGCGTGCAGCGTGCCTCGCAGAAGACCAAGGCGAATTTCGCGAGCTCGAGCAACTCGCCTTTCGTGAGCCTGCTGCCGCCCTCAAGCGCCTGACGGCCGCGATCGGCGCGACCAAACGCCCCGATGATCTCCAGCTCGTCAAGCTGCACGCGATGGCCGCCGATGCGTCGCGCCAGTTAGGCCTGAGTCGCCAAGCGGTCACCTATGCCGACGCAGGACTTGCGCTGCTGCCGGGCGGCGACACATCCGATCTCGCTATTCGGCTGCGTACCGTCCGCGCGCTCGTCAGCACCAATGTGGGGGGCATCGATACCGCCATTGCCGAACTCTCGCGCATCGTCGATATGGCAGGCTCGCGCCCGCTCGTGCTCGGCTGCACCTTGCGCGACCGCGGCTGGCTGCATTTTCGGGAAGGCAATACAGACCAAGCGCTGCACGATCTGACGCGCGCGCACGAGTTGTTAGGCCAGTACTCAACGCCCGAGGAGCAGATGGTCGCCTCGGGCCGTTTGTCGATGGCGCACTATGCTGCCAAGGACTATGCGGCCGCCCTCTCGCTCGTCGATCAATCGATCGCGTTCTTCCGCGCGGAAAAAGCGCAAGTGCGGCTCGCCACCGCGCTCGATCGACGTGCCTCGATTTTGAAGTCGGCGGGCCGCCTCGAAGAGGCCCTTGCCGCCTCATATGAAGCGCTCAAAGTTCACATGGAAATTCCCGACACGGTCGGCACGGGCTTGTCGGAAATGCGACTGTGTGGCGTCGAAATCGAGCGGCAGCAATTCGAAGCCGCGCGCACGTGGTGCAACCGCGCCGAGGCGACGCTGAAGCGCACGCAAGGCATGGACGATAACGACTATCGCACGTTGGCAGCGCTGCGCGGCCGGCTGGCACTCGCGCAGAACCAACCGCGCGAATCGATCGATTTCTTCAACGTCGCCATTGCCCCTGGCGGCGCCGCACCGGCGGATGACATTGCAGCCCTATACGAGTTGCGAGCACGCGCATACGCGGATACGGGCGATTTTCAGAGCGCGTTTCGCGATCAGGGCGAATTCTTACGCCGCATTCGCGAGCAGAGTGAACTCGATCGCATCCGTGAAGTCGCAGCGCTGCGGGTGCAGTTCGACATCGATCACGAGAAACAACAGAACGCGCTGTTGGCAGCCGACAAGAAACTGGCCGAAGAGCGGCTGGCGGCACAACAACGCTTCACGGTCGTCGCGGGCGCCGCAGGCCTCGCCGCGTTTTTGACGGCGGTTGTACTGGGGTACGCGCTGTGGTCCAACCGCCGCTACCGAACCGAACTTACAGCGCTCGCGGAGCGCGATGAACTCACGCGCCTACCGAATCGACGCAAGATCCTCGCGGCAGCAGCCGACATGCTGAAGGCGGCCAACTCAAGGCGCATCTCAGGCGTCATCGGCTTGATCGATCTCGATCATTTCAAGGAAGTGAACGATCGATTCGGCCACGATGTGGGCGACGACATCCTGCGCCGTTTCGGCACGCTCGCGACGGAGCAACTCAGAGCCGCTGATTCTCTGGGCCGCTACGGTGGTGAAGAATTCTTGCTGCTACTGCCCGACACCACGCTCGCCGAGGCGACGGCGGCACTCGAGCGCTTGCGCACAGCCATGCATGGTCTGACGATTGCAGGTGCGCCCGACGGCGAGCGCGTAACCTTGAGCTGCGGGCTCACCGTGATCGGGCCGAACGATCGCACGCTCGATCAAGTGATCCGTCGGGCCGACATCGCGCTGTATGCCGCGAAGTCGACTGGCCGCGACCGTATCGAATTCTATGAGCCGTCGATGGGTGCGGCGAACGACGCGCTCACGGATTCTTTGCTGAAACGCGCTTGACGTGAGCTAACAAGCCGCGCGCACCGGCCTCCGCCAAATCGACCACCCGCACGAAATCCGCGTGCGAGCCGTAATACGGATCAGGAACTTCTTCCAAGCCGAGCTCTGGCGCGAACTCCAGAAACAATTGAATGCGCTCCAGCGCGCGACTCGGCGCCCGCGCACGCAGCTCGGCGGCGTTGGCTCGATCCATCGCTAACAACAAATCGAACTGCTCAAAATCCTCGGGGTCCAACTGGCGCGCTCGCAGCGCTGACAAGTCGTAGCCGCGCGCCTTGGCGGCCGCCACCGTACGGCGATCGGGCGGCGCACCGATGTGGTAGTCGGCTGTGCCCGCTGAATCGACAATGCAGCGCGAGGCAAGGCTCGGCGCCTCGCGGCGAAGCAGTTCACGAAACACGCCTTCAGCAGTCGGCGAGCGACAAATGTTTCCAAGACACACAAACAACACACGCATCCGCGCATCTTACCGATTCAAGTTTGGCGGGTCGCCGCCGATGGAACAGGTTGGAGTGCCACGCGGGTCGGAATGTTATGTCGCGTCTCGAGAAAACCCTGCTCTACGCATCGTCAAACGCCGACAACGATAGCGCGTTGCGCTCGGCTTGCGATCCGCAGTCTCTGGAGTTGCCGCCGCTGCCGGAAATCGCGCAGCGTGTCGCACGCATCGCAGGCGGCGATCTCGACGAAGAGGCGGACGACAGCGCACCCTCCGTTGGAGCCGCACAGCTATCGTTACTGATCGAACGCGATGTCGCGTTGGCCGCGCAAGTCATGCGGGTAGCCAATAGCGCGCTGTACGTGCGCGGCGCGCCCGTCGTGACATTGAAGCAAGCGATCGCTTGGCTTGGCATGCTCGAAGTGCGCAAGATTGCCTATAGTTTCGCGGTGCGCAGCGACTTGTTTGCCTCGCCGCTGTTCCGCCGCGATCTGACCAAGCTGTGGCGCGAATCCGTACTTACGGCCCTCTTCAATCAAGAACTCGCGCGCGCCAAGCGCCGCAACGTGGAGTCGGCGTATCTCGCCGGGTTGCTGCATCGGGTGGGCTTCGCGGTGATCCTGTGGCGACTGAGCCGCTCGGGCAAGCCGACCGAGGCCACGTCGCGTGAGGCGCTCCAAGACTTCGCTGCTGGCTTCGAAGCACAAGTTGGCGCGCAACTAGCTGTGGCGTGGCTGTTACCGGCGAACGTGGCGGCGTGCATTCGTCATTGGCGTCGGCCCGATGCCGCACGAACCGACCGCGCCGAAGTGCTTCAATTGTCGCTCGCCCGCGCGATCGCAGCGTACGCTGACGAGGCACCGCCCGAGGCAGAGTTGCCGAGACACATCGTCAAGAGTGCCCAGCCTTGGCTCGATGAGCTTGGCTTCTACGCAACGGACTTGCCGATGCTGTTCGCCGACCGCGTCAAGATTCTCGCCACGGCAGAGACCTTTTTGTAGCAGTCACACCTGCGCCATTCCGCATGGTGCTCAGCGCTCAATCGCCGCTGCGCGATCCACGCGGACCCGCAACTGCGGCAACAACTCCGGCGTCACAGCACCGATGCCCGCATCGAGACTGATGCGCTCACCGGGCTGCAACGTCCGATTGATCTGCAAGGTTCGCGCTTGCTCAACCACGCGACCGGCCGCATCGATCCGCACGGGCGTCACCACAATGTTGGCGAGTGCCACCGGCGCGCGGTTCTCGAGGATGACGATCCCGTTGCCGCGCGAATCGGCCTGCAGCGCGCTCGCGATGTAGTTGCCAGGATTGCGAGGCAAATCGAGCAACGTGTACTCGGCAGCCGCTTGCTTCCCGATGTCACTCTGCGAACTCGCAGCGGTCTTGAACAGCTCCATGGCGCGTTCGACATTGCCGCTCTCCTTGGCCATCGAACCGAGGTAGAACAGCGCGGGAGCCGTCGGCAACAGATTCGCGCTCTTCGTCAGCCATTCTTCGGCCTTCGGCTTGTTACCCAGACGATACGCCGCGACACCGCCGCCGAGGTAGCCGCCAAAGTAGTTAGGATCAAGTTGCACGGCGCGCTCATAGAATGACACAGCCTGCGTGGGCTGCTTCTCGGCCAACGCGATATCGCCTTGCAACTGATGGAAGCGCGCCTCGCGCGGGAACAGGCGAGTCGCCTCGGCTGCCAGCGACTTGGCACGGGCGAAGTCCTTCTTGCCGGCCGCAGCCAACGCTTCATCGGCCTTGTCGTAGGCAGGCTTGGCCGCGAACAATGACGCGAGTCGCGCGCGATAGCGATCGGCACCCACATCGCCACCCGCACCGAGGCTCGCGGCTGTTTCTGTGTTCTTGGCGACGCGCTCGGCTGACGGTGGATGCGACGCAAACAAGCCTTCGAGCCAACTCTGGTTGCGCCCGTCTTTCTGCGACAGCGCCAAAAACTTTTGTTGCAACGTGATGGCTGCGGCGGGGTCATAACCGGCACGGCGCATGTACTGCATGCCGTACAGATCGGCCTCGAGTTCCGCATCCCGACCGTACTTCATCATCGCCATCTGGGCCCCGAGCCCGGCCCCTTGCAGCACGAGATTGCCGACGTTCGGATTCGTGTCGCTCATCGCCATGCCAATTTGCGCGGCAACCATGCCGACTTGCATGAACGTCCCGCGCTCCTGCGCTTTTGCACCGTGGCGCGCTGCTGCGTGCACGATTTCGTGACCCAACACCGCCGCCAATTCGGCCTCGCTCTCCAATGTGGTGAGCAAGCCACGATTCACGGCGATCTTGCCGCCTGGGAGAGCCCAGGCATTCGGCACAGAACTATTGAGGACGACGAACTCGTACGGCAGTTGGCGGTCGGAAACGGCGGCGAGTTTTTGCCCAACTTCGTTGATGTAGGTCGTCAGTTCGGGAAGTGCAACGACATCGCCGCCCTGGCTCTGACGCGACGGCGCGTAGTTTTGTGCGCCGAGACGAATCTCTTGGTCGGTCGAAATGAGTTGGATTTCTTTCTTGCCCGTAACAGGATTAGTGCCACAACCGCTCAACGCGAGGACGAACGACACCGTGAGGGACGCAAACACACTGAGACGCTGGGTGGACTGCATGGCAGGCTCATTCCATTGAGTGACGACTGCGCTATTTTGCAACGAATTGGGGCGGTAACGCCTAGGTGATAGAATCAAAACCTTTGCGGAGCCCATCGCGCTCCATAGTTTCCCGAAAAACCCCTATGAATAATGAACTACGGCCAAACGCGGCTGCGGCGGTCTGGCGTTTCGCGTCCGCAATGTTTTCGATCCTGGTGGTCACTGGGCTGGTCGCGGCCTGCTCCGGTAAAGCCCCAGCGCCGGCCAAGCCTGCGCCTTTGGTCACTGTGGTCACGCCAGGACTGTCGGCGGTGACGACGGTTGCAACATTCTCCGGCACGATCAACGCGCAGGACGAAATGCCCATCACTGTCGAGGGCGAAGGCGGTCGCATTGCGGCTGTCCTCGTCGAGGTGGGTGATCGCGTGCGCCGCGGCCAGGTGTTAACGCGCCTGAGCACGGCGGTAGCGCAACCCCAAGTCGCGAGCCTGCAAGCGGCACTCGAAGAAGCACGCACGTCCGCGGATCTGTCGCAGGCGGAATACCGTCGCGCGCAGGCTGTCGCGGCGTCGGGCGCCTTGTCAGCGGAAGAAATCGAGCGGCGTCGGGGTGCGGCGGCCAACGCGGAGGCGCGCGTGCGCAGTGCTGCGGCACAGCTGGCCGAAGCGCGTGCGCGTCTCGGGCGCACGGAGATTCGCGCACCCGCGGATGGCATTGTGCTGACGCGCTCGGCAGAAGTCGGGCAAACGGCAACGGTCGGCGGCGAGCCTTTGTTTCGGTTGGGCCGTGGCGGCGCGGTCGAAATGCGCGGTCGCGTGGCGGAGCAAGACCTTCCGGGCTTGGCGGTAGGCCAGGAAGCCAAAGTGTTCGTCACGGGCATCGAGAAGCCGTTCATCGGTAAGGTGCGGTTGTTAGGCGCCGTCATCGATCCGGACACACGTTTGGGTTCGGTGCGCATTTCACTCGAGCGCGATCCCCTGTTGCGTCCGGGTGCGTTCGCACGTGGCGAAGTGGTTGTGCGTGCCGATAAACGTCCAGTGATTCCGCAGACGGCCGTGTTGTCGGATCCGCGCGGCACCTATGTCTTGGTCGTGGACGCTAACAGCAAGGTACAGCGCGTAGATGTGCGAGTCTCCGGAACACGCAACGACGGAGTTGTCATCGACAGCGGCTTGACGGGTGCCGAGCGAGTTGTGTCGACCGCAGCGGCGTTCTTGACCATCGGTGAGACAGTGCGTACGACCACGCCAGGCGAGAACGCCACGCGTGCTGCTGAGGCGGCGGCAGCCGCAAAGGCGAAGTCATGAAGAACATGTCCGCATGGGCGATTCGCAATCCGATCTTGCCGATCGTGATGTTCGTCGTGCTCCTGTTCGTGGGCATCGTGTCGTTCGTGCGGCTGCCAATCAATCTCAATCCGGACGTCACATTTCCGCTCGTCAACGTCATCGTGACCCAACCTGGCGCAGCGCCGACCGAGATCGAGACGCAAGTCACTCGCAAGATCGAGGCGGCAGTCGCGGGCATCGGCGATGTCCGCAGCATTTCCTCGCGCGCTGCCGAGGGGCAATCGTTCACCAATATTGAATTCCAGATCGGCACGCCGATCGATCGCGCCGTCAACGACGTGCGCGATGCGATTTCCAAAGTGCGCGCTGAGTTACCAGACGGCATCGACGAGCCGCTCGTCCAACGGATTGATGCCGAAGGCGGCCCGTTCATCTACTACGCTGTCAGCACCACGTCGATGACGCTCGAGGAACTCTCGTGGTTTGTCGACAATTCCATCGCGAAACGCTTGGGCGGCTTACCCGGCGTCGCGCAGGTGAATCGCGGTGGCGGAGTCGATCGGGAGATTCGTGTTGAACTCGACCCTGCCCGCTTGCAAGCGCTCGGCATCACTGCAGTCGAGGTCAACCAGCAGATCCGTCAATTGAACCTCGATGCGCCGGGTGGGCGCGCACAGGTGGGCGGCGGCGAGCAATCCATTCGCGTTCTGGGTGGCGCGAGCACCGCTGAAGAACTCGGTGATCGCCAAATCTCACTTGGCGGTGGCCGCACGGTGCGGCTGCGCGACCTCGGCACAGTGACGGACGGCGTTGCTGAAGTGCGCACGGTTTCGCGCTGGAACGGTCGGCCGACGACGACGTTTGGCGTTGCACGTTCGCGCGGCTCGTCGGATGTGACCGTGCTCGCGTTGGTCGAGGAGGAACTCGCCAAGATCAAGGCCGAGCGGCCGGACATTGCGCTGAAGACCGTCTTCACGACGGTGGAGAACACGAAGCGGGCTTACCGTTCCGCGCTCACCGCAATGATCGAGGGCGCCATCCTCGCCGTCATCGTCGTGTGGTTCTTTTTACGTGACGGGCGCGCGACGTTCATCGCAGCGCTCGCCATTCCGCTGTCGGCAATCCCCACATTCTTCCTGATGCAGTCGTTAGGCTTCACGCTCAACAGCATCAGCCTGTTAGCGTTGTCGTTGGTGGCTGGCGTCTTGGTCGACGATGCGATCGTCGAGATCGAAAACATCGTACGACATATGCGGATGGGTAAGTCCGGCTATCAAGCCGCGATCGATGCGGCCGATGAGATTGGCTTGGCGGTCGTCGCCACATCGGCCACGATCATGGCGGTATTCCTGCCCGTGAGCTTCATGGGCGGCATCATTGGCCAATACTTCCAGCAGTTTGGCCTCACCGTCGCCGGCTCAGTGTTGTTCTCCCTGTTGGTGGCACGCCTGATCACACCGGTCATTGCCGCGTTCACGCTCAAACCGCATGCCGCGCTGCAATCGGCCGACGGCCCGATGATGGAGCGCTACCTGAATGCATTGCGTTGGTCGATCAGGCACCGCTGGCTCACGATCGCCGGGGCCACGGCGTTTTTCTTTGCATCGCTGATCTTGCTGGCCATCATCCCCAAGACGTTCGTGCCGCCCAACGATTTCTCGAGCTCGCAAGTCAATGTGGAACTCCCACCTGGCGTACGCCTGGAAGACACCGCGAAGGTCGCAGCAGCCGTCACGGATTTGCTGCTCAAGCAACCGGAGGTGACGGATGTCATCGAGTTCGTGGGCGAAGACGATGTGCGCAATGCGCAAGTGTACGTCTCGTTAGTGCAACCCAAAGACCGCGATGTCTCGCAAGACGAGTGGGAGAAGCGCTTAGCGCCCGCCTTACGCGAGATTCCCGACGCGCGCATCAGCTTCGGTGGCAATGGCCCCGGTGGCGGTAAACCCGTCTCGATCTACATCGTCGGCGACGACCCGGTCGCGGTTGAACAGGCCGCGCATCGTGTGATCGACGAGATGAAGACCCTGCCGGAACTGGACGATCCGCGCATCAACGGCGACTACACGCGGCCGGAGATTCTCGTTCGGCCGCGCTCGGATCTCGCCGCGGAGCTCGGCGTCTCCGTCGCGGCTATCAGCCAAACGATCCGGATCGCCACGCTGGGCGACTTGCCGCAAACCGCACCCAAGTTCTCATTGCGCGATCGGCAAATCCCCATTCGCGTGAGCTTGCGCGAAAGCTCGCGCGAAGATCTCGCCACACTCGAGAATCTGCCCGTCCCCACCGCGAACGGCGGTAGCGTGCCTTTGAAAGCCGTCGCTGACATCAGCTTCGGTCAAGGCCCGGCCACGGTTCGCCGCTATAACCAAAGCCGGCGCATGTATCTCGAATCGGGTCTCGCACCTGGCGCGGTCTTGGGCGATGCAATCAAGAAGATCGATGAACTGCCGTCGCTGAAAAATCTGCCGAACGGTGTCCGCCGCGTCGACGTTGGCGAGTCGCAGTTCTTCGGCGAACTGATGAAGTCTTTTGGCCTCGCGATGGGCGCTGGCGTATTGATGGTCTACGCCGTGATGGTGCTGCTGTTCGCACGCGTGCTGCAGCCGATCACGATCTTGTCGGCTCTGCCGCTATCGATCGGCGGCGCCGCGCTCGGACTGTTGGCGTTCAACGAGCCGTTCTCGCTTGCCGTCGTGATCGGCTTCCTCATGTTGATGGGTATCGTCGGCAAGAACTCGATCTTGTTAGTCGATTTTGCGGTTGAGGAAATGCGCGCGGGGCGCGATCGCGAAACGGCGTTGATCGAGGCGGGCCACAAACGTGCGCGTCCGATCGTCATGACGACGGTGGCCATGGTGGCGGGCATGCTACCCATCGCACTCGGCCTCGGCGGCGATGCGAGTTTCAATCGTCCGATGGCGATCGCGGTGATCGGCGGGCTCATTACGTCGACGGCGTTGACGCTGGTCGTTGTGCCGGCCGTCTTCACGATCATCGATGACATCGAGCGCAAGGTCGGGCCGTTCTTCCGGCGCGTACTCGCACACGACGAGCACGCGACGCCGGCAGACCAATCCGCGCAACCGCCGGCAGCGCCAGCCGGTTAGCGCTTGGGCTTACTCGCGCGTTTGTGAGGCTTCGCCGCGCGCTTATCGGTGCGCGGCTCGAAACGTCGCGGCGGTGGGCCTGATCGGCTCGGTCGTTCAGGACGGCCTGACGCTCGCGCAGGTGCGCGCAGCGTGCCGCTCGGCCGACGCTCCTCGCGGGGCGCGCCGTCAGCGCGCGTGATTGCTAACAACTGGCCTTTGACACGCACGTTGGCGAGTCGCTGCAAAGTCTCTGGCGACAAGCCCTCCGGCAAGCGCAAAAACGTGCACTCCCGCTGAATGTCGATGCCATTGATGTGTGAGCCGTCGAGGCCCGCTTCGTTGGCAATCGCGCCGACGATATTGCCCGGCTGCACGCCGTGGATGCGGCCCACCGCCAGCCGATAGGTTTCTTGCGGATCGTGACGCCGACCGCGCGGCCGCGGCGGTTCTGTGGGCGTGGGCCGTTCGCGCCGTGGCTCGCGCGCGCTGGCGCCGTCACGCGGACCGCGGTCATCCCGCGCGGGTCGATCCTCGCGACTCGCCAGCAGCAGCGATGCCTTACCTGTCACCATCGATGCAAGTGCCGCCGCGACATCGATCGCCTCGGCGCCACTTTCGCGCAATAACTCTTCGATGATCGAGCGGTACGCTGCGGCCTCGGTCTGCCCGAGCGCCGCGGTGACCCGTTCCTTGAACTTCGCGACGCGCTTGGCGTTGACATCACCGACGGTCGGCAAACGCAAGGGCTCGAGCTGTTGACGGGTCTGGCGCTCGATCAGGCGCAGCATATTGCGCTCGCGCGGCGCGACGAACAGGATCGCCTCGCCGCTGCGCCCAGCACGCCCCGTGCGACCGATACGATGGATGTACGACTCGATGTCATACGGCATGTCGAAGTTGACGACGTGACCGATGCGTTCCACGTCGAGGCCGCGCGCCGCGACATCCGTGGCGACGACGATGTCGAGCTTCCCGTCCTTCAACTGCGTGATGGTGCGCTCGCGTTGCGATTGCTGCATGTCGCCGTTCAACGCAGCAGCGCGAAAGCCGCGCGCCTCGAGCCGCTCTGCCAGCTCCACCGTCGATTGCTTCGTACGCGCGAACACGAGCATCGCGTCGAAGGGTTCCACTTCTAGAATGCGCGTGAGTGCATCGAGCTTGTGCAAACCATCGACGAGCCAAAATCGCTGCCGTGTGTTTGCTGCGGTGGTCGTCGCCGCTTTGATCGTGATCTCGCGTGGCTCGCGCAAATGCTTCTGCGCGATACGACGGATCGGCGGCGCCATCGTTGCCGAGAACAACGCGACCTGCCGCTCGGCGGGTACCTGCGACAAGATCTCGTCGATGGCATCGACGAAACCCATCTGCAGCATTTCATCAGCTTCGTCGAGCACAACGCAGCGAATCGTTTCGAGCCGCAATGTGCCGCGGCCGAGATGATCCAATACGCGCCCGGGCGTGCCGACGACGACATGCGTGCCACGCTGCAACGCTGACAACTGCGGCACGTAGCTCTGGCCACCGTAGATCGGCAGCACATGAAAGCCGGGCATGTGCGCGGCGTATTTTTGGAAGGCCTCTGCCACCTGGATCGCCAGTTCGCGAGTCGGTACGAGAACCAGAACCTGCGGCTCGCGGCGCTTCACGTCGAGTAGCGACAACGCTGGCAGCGCGAATGCGGCGGTCTTGCCGGTGCCGGTTTGCGCCTGACCAAGCACATCGGTGCCCGCCAAAATCAACGGAATGGTGGCCGCTTGGATCGGCGACGGCGCCTCGTAGCCGACCTCGGTCAGCGCCTTAACAATAGCGGGCGAGAGACCGAGGGCCGCGAACGACGCGCCCGGCTCCAACGATGACTGCTCCATGAACTCGCCCTAGGCCAACAGAATGGGCCCGGATGCTACACCAACACGCGCTCGATACCGCCATCATTCGCGTCGCGAACGTAGCTTGCGAGCCAATTTTCACCCAAAACGTGCCGGGCGATCTCGATCACGATGTAGTCCGCGTCGAGGTCCGCGTCGTCGTTGTAGCGCTTCAAGCCCTGCAAACAGGACGGGCACGACGTCAGCACCTTGACGGGCCCCGTGAAACCGTCCGCCCGGACCGCGGCCGCACCTTTGCGCATCTCCTGCTCTTTGCGGAAGCGCACCTGCGTCGACACATCAGGCCGCGTCACGGCAAAGGTCCCCGATTCGCCGCAGCACCGGTCATTCTTGGCGATCTTGCCGTTCGCCTCGGCATTCATGAGCTGATTGACGACCTTGAGCGGCTCGTGATGTTTCATCGGTGTGTGACACGGGTCGTGGTACAGGTAGCGAACACCCGTGACGTTCTCGATGCGCACGCCCTTTTCGAGCAAGTACTCGTGGATGTCCATGATGCGACAGCCCGGGAAGATCTTGTCGAATTCGTAGCCTTGCAACTGGTCGTAACAAGTGCCGCAACTAACGACCACCGTCTTGATATCGAGATAGTTGAGCGTGTTAGCGACACGATGGAACAGCACGCGATTGTCGGTGATGATTTGATTGGCCTTGTCGAAATCCCCCGAACCGCGCTGCGGATATCCGCAGCACAGGTAGCCGGGCGGCAACACCGTTTGCACGCCGACATGCCACAGCATCGCCTGAGTCGCGAGCCCGACTTGTGAGAACAAGCGTTCGCTGCCGCAGCCGGGGAAATAGAACACCGCCTCCGCATCGCTGGCGGTGCCGCGCGGATTGCGGATGACGGGCACGTAGTTCTTGTCCTCAATGTCGAGCAGCGCGCGGGCCGTGCGCTTCGGCAAACCGCTGGGCATCTTCTTGTTGACGAAGTGCACGACTTGCTCGCGAATCTTGGGCTTGCCAGTCGTCGCTGGCGGGCGCTGCGTTTGCGCCGTCGCAAACGTCTTCAAGGCGTTGTGGGCCAACCGTTGCGCGCGATAGCCCCACTCGATCATGACCGTGCGCGCCAGCTTGATCGTTTGCGGATTGCGCGCGTTGAGGAACAACATCGAGGCGGCCGTCCCCGGGTTGAAACGCTTCTTGCCCATCCGCCGCAGCAGATCGCGCATCGCCATCGACACATTGCCAAAATCGATATCGACCGGACACGGCGATTCGCACTTGTGACACACCGTGCAATGATCGGCCACGTCCGCGAACTCGTCCCAATGCTTGAGCGAGATCCCGCGCCGCGTCTGCTCTTCGTATAGGAACGCTTCGATGAGCAGCGAGGTCGCGAGAATCTTGTTACGCGGTGAGTACAATAAATTCGCGCGCGGCACGTGCGTCGCGCAGACCGGCTTACACTTGCCGCAACGCAGGCAGTCTTTGATCGAGTCGGAGATCGTGTTGATCTCAGCCTGTTGCATGATCAGCGATTCGTAGCCCATCAACGCAAAGCTCGGCGTGTATGCGTTGCGCAGATCGCCCTCGGGTAACAACTTACCTTTGTTGAACCGGCCTTCGGGATCGATGCGCGCCTTGTATGCGCGCAGCT
Source organism: uncultured Steroidobacteraceae bacterium (assembly GCA_964444835.1). Lineage (GTDB taxonomy): Bacteria > Pseudomonadota > Gammaproteobacteria > Steroidobacterales > Steroidobacteraceae > CADEED01. Next base: position 12,482 of record CAYUIT010000017.1, on the reverse strand, counting down.
CTGCGGTTTCATCGCTCGTCAAGAATTCGAGCTTCGTGATGCCGATGCCATGCTCGCCCGAAATCACGCCACCGAGATCGCGCGCGATCCGCATGATCCGCGCCACGGCGGCGTTCGCCTCGAGCAGCATCCCGTAGTCGTCGGAGTTCACGGGGATGTTGGTATGCACATTGCCGTCGCCCGCGTGCATGTGAAGCGCGACAAACACCCGGCTTTTCAACACGCGCTTATGGATCTGCTCGAACTCCGCGAGGACCGGCGCAAACGCAGCACCCGAGAAAATCCTCGTAAGGGGCGTCTGCAGCTCGCGTTTCCAGGAGACGCGCAGTGTGTAGTCCTGCACGAGGTCGAACAGCGTTGCGTTGGCGTCTTGGGTCGCGCGGCGGGTGACCTCCCCCGCACTCTCGCCGAGCATGCTCTCGACGATGTCGCCGCGCAGCGCGGTCAAGCGGGTATCGAGATGCTCGAGCAAATAGCGCCAGCGTGTCCCGACGTGCGTGAGCAACGCGCGCGCTTGCGCGAGCCGATCACCGAGCACTTCTTCGACTGGCAATTTGTCGAGTTCGGCATCGCCCGATTTACCCAGCCGGATCTCGCCGTCGAGATACGCCGTGAGCGCGTCGATCAGCGCCAATTTGTTGCGCGTCGATAACTCAATGTTGATCTTCTCGATCGCGTCGGTGTATTCGCCAAGGCGCTCGAGCGGAATGACGACGTCTTCGTTGATCTTGAAGGCATTCGTGTGCTTCGCAATCGCCGCCGTGCGCGAGCGATCGAGCCAAAACTTCTTGCGCGCGTCGGCGTTGACGGCGACGAAACCTTCACCGGAGCGTGCGTTTGCGATGCGCACGACTTCCGAGGCCGCGCGTGCCACCGCGTTGTCGTCCTCGCCCACGATGTCGCCGATCAGAACCATCTTCGGCAACGCGCCGCGCTTCGACTTGGTTGCATAGCCGACAGCGCGCAAATAACGTTGGTCGAGATGCTCGAGCCCGGCGAGGATCGCGCCTAACGACTTGCCCGGTCCCGCGAGATAGTCGCGGATCTCGACGATGCTCGGAATGGCATCGCGCGCCTGTCCGAAGAACTCGAGGCACACGGTGCGCGTCGCTTTGGGCATCTTGTGCACGACCCAACGCGCGGCGGTGATTAGGCCGTCGACACCCTCTTTCTGCACGCCGGGCAGACCGCCCAAGAACTTGTCGGTCACGTCTTTGCCGAGACCCGCTTTGCGAAACTTCGCGCCCGGAATCGAGAGCCGCTCGGTCTTGAGCACACGCGCCTTGTTAGGCTCAGCGGTGCCGTCTTTCCAGGTGAGCTCGAACGTGGCAAGCGGCGCATCGTGGATCTTGCTGAGGTTGTGCTCGAGGCGCTCGACTTCGAGCCAGTTTCCCTGCGGATCGACCATGCGCCACCACGCAAGATTGTCGACCGCCGTGCCCCACAACACCGCCTTTTTGCCGCCCGCGTTCATCGCGACATTGCCGCCGACGCAGGACGCATCGGCCGAGGTCGGATCGACCGCGAACACGAAGCCAGCGCGCTCAGCCGCGTCGGCGACTCGGCGCGTCACGACGCCCGCCTCGGAGTACACGGTGGGCACCGGCTGTGCAACGCCTCGTAGTGCGATGACTTCGACTTCGGATAAGCGCTCGAGCTTCTCCGTGTTGATCACCGCAGATCGGGGCGTCAACGGAATGGCACCACCCGTGTAACCCGTTCCGCCACCGCGCGGAATCACCGTGAGACCGAGTTCGATACACGCGCGTACCAACCCCGGCACCTCCGCTTCGGCATCCGGTGTGAGGACAACGAACGGATACTCGACGCGCCAGTCTGTCGCGTCCGTCACGTGCGACACGCGCGCGAACGCGTCGAAACCAATATTGTCGTCGCGCGTATGCTTCGCTAACAACTTGCGCGCGCGACGGCGCAGCTGTGCCGTGGCATCGAAGCGCTGCGCGAAGGTGTCGACCGCGCGGTGCGCAGCGGCCAGTAGCTCCCCGACTTTGGCGTCGCGCTCGCCTTCGGCCGGATCGCGCCGCTTTTGTACTTCTCGCAGGCGATGCCGCAGCGCATCGACCAACAGGCGGCGCCGCTTCGGATTGTCCAGCAGATCGTCTTCCAGATATGGATTGCGCTCGACGACCCAAATATCGCCCAGCACTTCGTACAGCATCCGCGCCGAGCGGCCCGTGCGGCGCTCGTCGCGCAACTCCTCGAGTAGCTGCCAAGCGCTCGCGCCCAGCAAGCGAATGACGATCTCGCGATCGGAAAACGACGTGTAGTTGTACGGAATCTCGCGCAGCCGTTGGGGCGCACGGTGAGGGTCCCGAGTCTCGGCTTCGGGAGCCGGCTCGAGGGGCAGCGGAAGCGTCGCGTTCATGGCGCTCGGTTGGCGTCGGGGGTCGCCCGTATCATACCGTGCGACTGGGCTGCATGCCGACCGACAACCGGCCACCATCCCCTGCCACGACGATCGCGTTTTGGCCGAATGTCACGCCCATGAGGCCGCGATCGAATCGGTACGACTTCAGTGTCCGTAGCGGTTCCGGGCCGGCCACAACCGCTGTCGCTTGGTCTGTCGTGGTGATACTGCAGCGGACACAAGGCTTGACGATGCGCAGTCGGACGGCACCGAACTCGAGTTCGCGCAGCGTGTCCTCGACAAACGGCGGCGTGCCCGCAAGCACCACATTGGGACGAAAGCGATTCATCGGCAGTGGCGGGCCTTCCAGGCGCGCATTGAGATCCGCTAAGGACGCCTCCGACACGATCAGCAGCGCGTAGCCATCGGCGAACTGCGTTTGTGCAGCCATGTCGCCCGTGTACTCGCGATTTGAAAACCGCGGGACGGCAGGATCAAAACGCACCAGTCTCAATTGCTCACCGAGCACTGCGCGCAGCCAGCCCGCAGCGACCTCGCCGCAATCGATGCCCGCCACGGTATCGCGCCAAACGACCACCTTCTTGGATTCACCCACCGCCTGCAATGGCACTTCGAGGACGGCGTGATGGGCCGCGCTCAATTCCAAGGACCCTGGCGTCAGATTCGTCTCGATCAGCGCCATGCGCGGCAATTCGCGCTGCGTCACGAAACGTCCGTCAGGCCGCGTGATCATCCAATGACGGTCCCACGCAAGGCCGGTCGAGCACACCGTCGCCTCCGTCAGCGTGAGCCCGCGGCAGGACTTCACGGGATACACGTGCAGACTACTGATCTGCATCAGGCGCGCCCCATGACGGGAACGAGCGCGCCCGTCACAGCGCGTGCCGCGTCGGACGCCAAGAACAGCACGACATCCGCGATGGCGTCGGGCGTGACCCAGCGAGACACGTCGGCTTGCGGCATGTCACGCCGATTGGCAGGCGTGTCGATCGTGCCGGGCATGACGGCATTGACGTTGACCCCGGCATCTTTCAATTCGTCGGCCAAGCTTTCAGTCAACCGGTGGACGCCGGCCTTCGAGGCGGCGTACGCACCCATGCCCGCTGCGGAGCGCTGAGCGGCGGCAGCGGCACCGATGTTGACGATTCGGCCACGCGACACCTTCAAGTGTGCGAGCGCCGCGCGACTCGTCACGAGGCAGGTCTTTAGATTCGTGGCGTACATCTGATCCCATGCGGTGAGATCGCTCTCGGACACGAGTTCCCAGCGAAACCCGCCCGCGACATTCACGAGCACGTCGATGCCCCGCTCGGCCGCGACCGCATCGAGCGCGGCGCGCGTTGCGGCCAGATCGGTGAGATCAAGTCCCGCGAGCAGCGCGTGTGGCTTGCCAAAAGCGGCGACCAAGTCGTTGCGCGCGCCCGGCGCTGCATCGAGCAAGGTGACGACGCACCCCTGCCGCGCAAAGGCGTGAGCCACCGCCGCACCAAGCGTGCCGAATGCACCTGTGACCACGATCGAGCGAGTTCGCATGCCGAGCCCACCAAAGCGACTGATTGGGATGAGAACTTTACGCTGCCTGACTCGCTGGCGGCGAGCCGCGTAGGGTCACTGGCGCGAAGTTGCCAGTACGCGCCCGTCTTGCGTGTGTGACTCAGCACTTGGGCGCGATGCTATGGACTGCAACTCGCGGTTTGTCGCGACTCCTTGCCCCGCTCCCGACAACACATGTGCCTCGAGACGCTGCCGCCGTTGCGGCTCCGCGCCGACTGCGCGGCGTAAGCGCGCGAGCGCCATCGAGGGAACCGCATGCTCTGGATCGAGCACCGCAGCTTGTGAATAGCGTTGCGCGGCCGTGAAGATCTCGCCCGCCACTTCGTCACGCCGGGCTTCACTCACCAACTTTTGTACGGCGGCTAACCGTTCGCTGCGCAGTAGCCCGCGTCGTGCGGCTGCATTCTGCGGGTCCAGCTTCAGCGCCGCGGTAAATGCGTGGCGAGCCGCAACGCCGTCGAACTCGTTCAACGCCGCGATCCCACTCTCAACCAAGGTCGCAGCGCGAGCCACGGCGGTCGCGGGCGCCGCAACTGGTGCACGTACGGAATCGGACGCTTGCGGCATCGGCATCGCGGCATCGCCCACGCGAGCGGCATTACGCTGCCCGAGGTACCACGCGCTACCGACAATCGCGATCGCCACGACGCCCGCTAACCACCGCCACGCCAACGCCTCGCGCCGCACTCGCGGCAGACGTCGCGGCACCGGTCGACTATCGCGTACGGCCGGCTCTTCGGTCGCGGCGAGGGGCGCGAGCGACGCGGGCTCTCGGGCAACCACGGCAACGAGCTCGGTCGACGGCGCCGGCTGCAGTGCGAGAGTCGCGAGGTTGACGGCGCGATCCGGCTGCTCAGCGGGTCGCTGCGCCGCATCGTGCGGACTCGCGAGTGGTGCCGTGTCGTGCAGCGCAAGTTCGAGTTCTTCGGCAATCGTCGCAAAGGTTACCGGGCGCGAGGTGAAAGTCGACTCATGGATCGCATCGCACATCGCTCGCAAGCGCGGTGGCAACTCGCGCCGCGATGCCTCGCTCCCCTCTAACAACTGACTGGTGAGCGCAGCAAAGTCGCGCAGGTCTTTGCGCACGGCCGCGTCGAATTCCGCAGGCGTTCCGCCAGCATATTGAAAACCACTGACGAGCGCGCAATGACCCGCATCGAGGAACACCGCGCGCGCTGACAAGTCGAGATGCGCGATGCCGCTCGCATGCGCATGCCGCAACGCTTCTGCGACGTCGATCAAAATCGGCAATAGCGCCGCTTGCGGCAACTCGGGCGTGGCACTCAGCCGGCCGTTGGCCGCAAATTGCATGATGCGCATCAGCACACCATCAGCACGCCGTGGTTCGTGCACCGCGAGCACATTTGCGTGAGCGATGCGCTCCGACACGGAGTGCTCCCGTTGCAACTGCACCCAGGCGTCTGCGCGCAGCGCTTCCGGCGGTCCGATCACCTCGATCGCCACATCCTCGTTGCGCATCGCGTCATACGCTTCCCAGAGCGCACCGCGTGCTGTGGTGCTGCGCTGTGCAACGAATACGTAACGATCGAAGTAGCGAGTTCCCTTCGTATCGATCCCCATGAATTCAGTATGCCACGCGAGCGCGTTCGCGCTCGTCCGCAAAAGCCACGAGCGGGGATGTTTTACGACATAACGCGGAAGTTAGTGCTCACTCAGCCAACGCGCGGCGCGTGCAACGTCGGCCGGTGTGTTCACATCGGCCGGCGGCGCCTGGTGGGCCACTTCGATTGCGATCTCCAGTCCGTGCGCGAGCGCCCGCAGTTGCTCGAGCTTTTCGATCGACTCGAGCGGCGCCGGCGGCAACTGCGCGAGCCGCCGCAACACGCCGACCCGATACGCATAAATACCCAGGTGACGCTGAGCCGCTGCTGGCGGATGCCACGTGCCAAACGTGCGATCCATGCCAGCATCGCGATCCCAGGGAATCGGTGCCCGACTGAAGTACAGCGCGCGACCCGCAGCGCTCGCGACAACCTTGACGACGCTCGGGTCGAAGTAGTCGGCGTCGTCGCGCAGCGGCGCACTCAAGGTTGCCATGCCAGCCCACTCAGCGCGTGCGAGAAGCTGCGCGACTTGATCGATGATCACCGGCGGAATCAGCGGCTCGTCGCCTTGCACATTCACGATGATGTCTGCGTCGGGCCACGCCTGCCGCGCCGCCACCTCCGCGATGCGGTCCGTTCCCGAAGCATGCGCGGGATCGGTCATGACAACGAGCGCCCCGAAACGTTCAGCCGCACTCGCGATCCGGGTATCGTCGGTTGCAATCACGACGTCCGCCGCGCGGCTCGCGCGAGCACGCTCGTAGACCCATTGCACCATGGGCTTGCCGGCCAAATCGATCAACGCCTTCCCCGGCAAGCGCGTCGAGCCGTAGCGAGCGGGAATAACAACTCGGAACATCGTCGTGTTGCGCGCTGTCAGTGATTAGCGCTCGAGCAACGGATCGTCCGGCGTGAGCTGTCGCGCTTCTTCCTCGAGCATCACAGGCACGTCGTCACGAATCGGAAACGCCAAGCGATCGGCGCGGCATACCAGCACTTTGTGTGTGCGGTCGTGCTTGAGCGGGCCCTTGCACAGCGGGCAAGCGAGTATATCGAGGAGTCTGCTATCCACTGGCCTTCATCCCATTCAGCTTGGCGAACACGCGATCGATCAACGACTCGCTGCCGAGCGAGGCCGTCACGGGCACATACCACAGCCGCTCGTCGGCGAACGCGCGGCATTTTACGGCATCTTTCTCGGTCATGAGGATTGGCGCGTCGTCGGCAAAACGCAAATCCGCAGTCGTGAACGCGTGATGATCGGGAAACGCATGCTCCCATACGTCGAGCCCTGCTTCACGCAGCATCGCAAAGAAACGTTGCGGATTGCCAATGCCGGCCACGGCATGCACAGGCGCGCCGCGGAAAGAACCCAGCGACCGTGCCAAACCCAGCCCCGACACGGCATGCGCATCACCGGGCACCAAGCGCATCATCAACGACGGCGCAGAGCCTGCCGGCAGACTCACCTGGGTCGGCCCATTCATGACGATGCAATCGACTTCGCGCAGGCGCGTCGTCGGTTCGCGCAGTGGCCCGCGGGGTAACAGATGTCCATTGCCGAATCCGCGCGCGCCATCGATGACGACGATCTCGAAGTCGCGCGCGAGCGCATAGTGTTGCAGTCCGTCGTCGCTCACCACGATGTCGGCTTTGTCGGCGATCGCTGCGCGTGCGGCCGCGACACGATCTGGGGATACGAACACATGGCAGCGGGTTCGCGCCGCGATCAGCACCGGCTCATCACCGACCGCGGTCGGATCGCTGTGCGGTGTCACCGTGACGACATCGCGCGCTTGACTCGCGTAGCCGCGCGAAACGACGGCCACCTTCACGCCACGCCGCTGCAGCTGCTCCACCAAATGAATGACGAGCGGCGTTTTGCCCGTGCCGCCAACCGTCAGGTTGCCCACGACGATCACGGGGCGCTCGACGCGCGTGATCCGCAACACGCCCAATCGAAACAACACGCGGCGTGTGGCCGTGACGAAGCCATACAGCCAACCCAGCGGCAACCAGCGCTTGTTAGAGGCCGCTGTGTACCAACTCGCGACTAACTGCTCGCGCACGGTGCCACGCTCAATGGGCGCTGCCAGCCTGCAAGCGACTCAGTGACGCGTAGACGCCGTCGCGAGCAAGCAACTCAGGATGCGTGCCCTGCTCGACGATGCGCCCGTCGTCCATCACGACGATCGCATCCGCCTGTTCGATCGTCGACAAGCGATGCGCAATCACCAAGGTGGTTCGATTCTTCTTCAATTCGCCGATCGCCTCTTGTATACGACGCTCGAGTTCGTTGTCGAGCGCTGACGTGGCCTCGTCGAGAATCAGGATTGGTGAGTCTTTGAGCAACGCACGTGCGATGGCGATGCGTTGCCGCTGCCCGCCCGACAACAACGCGCCGCGATCTCCAACGGGCGTATCGAGCCCTTGCGGCAGCTCGCGTGCGAATTCCATCACCCACGCGGCTTCAGCGGCGCGCTCGACGGCCTCACGCGTCGCACCCGGCGCACCGAACGCAATGTTGTTGCGAATAGAGTCATCGAACATCAGCACATCTTGGCTCACGAGGCTGATCTGATTGCGCAGATCGCCGAGCGCATACTCGCGTACGTCCACGCCATCGAGCGACACGCTGCCCGAGGTCGCGTCATAGAAGCGCGGCACTAGCCCGACGAGCGTCGACTTGCCGCTGCCCGATTTGCCGACGAAAGCAAAGGTCTTACCTGCCGGGATCACTAACGACACGTCGCGCAGCACGGCGCCTTTGTCGCTCGTGTAGGCAAAGCTCACGTTGCGAAAGACCACATCGCCGCGGGCGCGTTCGAGCTTGCGGCCTTGGGTAAACTCCTCGACCGGCTGATCGAGAACATCGAATACGCCCGCACCCGCCGCGATGCCTTGTTGCAGCGGGACGAAGATGCCCACGAGCCGCCGCAGTGGCGCGGTCACGAGCAATAGCGCGGTGATGAACGCCATGAAGTCGCCGACGCTCATCTCTTTGGAATCGACCTGCTTCAGGGCCACCCACAGCACACCGCCGAGCCCCATCGCAGCGATCAACTGCACCACCGGATTACTGGTGGCTTTCGCAGCGATGAGACGCATATTGCTGTGACGATTGAGCTCGTTCACCGATTCGAACGCACGTTGCTCCACCTCTTGCGCGTTGAACACTTTGACGACTCGATGACCCTCGAGTGCTTCTTTCGCGACCCGGGTGACGTCGCCCATCGAGTTCTGGATCCGCGTGCTATAGCGCCGAAAGGACTGATTGATCTTCTGGATGAGCCAACTGATCAGCGGCGCCAAGGCAATCACAAAACTCGCCAGTTGCCAATTCAGCAAGAACAAAGTCACTAACAAGCCAATGATCGTGAGCGTATCTCGGATCAGCACGGTGATGGAGTTGGTGGTCGCCTCCGCCACTTGTTCAATGTTGTATGTCAGGCGCGACAACATCGTGGCCGACGACGCCCGATCGTAATACGCCGCCGGCAGCTTCAAGTAGTGAGCAAACAGCTCCGCCCGCAACGCCTTGATGATCTGCCGACCCACATAGCCCGGAAAATAATTCGACATGTAGTCGCCGATGCCGCGGATTAAAAACAGCACGACGATTCCAACGGGCACGAACCACAGCACCGTCGGATCGCGCTCGACGAACGTGCTATTGAGGAACTCCCTGACGAACCACGCCATGGTGGCGTCAGTCGCTGCGAACATGGTCATGCCCACGACGCCGATCGCGAACATGCCAAGGTGCGGTCGCGCGTAGCCGAGTAAACGGCGATACACGTGGCTTGGATTGTCGATGTTGGAACCCGTTGCGCCGGGCGAACTGGGCGTGGTCACGAGCGCCTCACGGTTTGGGCGCGCTAGTCTCGTTGACCGTGGCGATATTCACGCGTGCAAACCCCAAGCGACCGATCACGTCCATCGCGGTCACGACGGATTGGTGTGTCGCACGCGCATCGGCCCTCACGGTCACGGCGCGACTCCGATCGGTGCCTGCCACTTGCTGGATCGCCGCCCGCAGCGTGTCTGGGCTGGCATTGATGAGCTCGCGCTCGTTCACGCGATAACCACCCGTCTGCGTAACCGTGACGACGACAGGATCCGCGTTCCGGGAATTACTCGGCGCCACGCTGGCTTCGGGCAACTGCACCTTGAGGCGACTCTCGTCCACAAACGTCGACGACAACATGAAGAACACGACCAGCAATAACACGACGTCGATGAGCGACGTGAGATTGATCTCGGGCTCTTCCGATCGTCGCGGTTTGAGGTTCATGCCGCGCGTGCGTTCGGCGTGCCCGCTGCGGCGGCACCAGTGCCCCGCGCGGAAATGTCATCGAGCTGCTCGACCAATTGAATCGCGTGCTTTTCCATGTCGACGACGATTCGATCGATGCGCCCTCGCAAATAACGGTACCCGACCAGCGCGGGAATCGCGACCATCAGGCCGGCCGCCGTCGTGATCAGCGCCTCACTGATGCCGCCCGACAACATGCGCGGATCGCCCATACCACCGGCATTGATCGCGTTGAAGGCTTTGATGATGCCGGTCACCGTTCCTAACAACCCGAGCAGCGGCGATACACCAGCGATCGTGCCGAGCGTGTTGAGGAAACGCTCGAGTTCGACGACGACATGGCGTCCTGTATCTTGGAGCCGCTCCATGACGATGGTGCGGCCGCGGTGCCGGTTCGCGAGACCCACGGCCAACACGCGCCCGAGGGGCGAACTCTTCTCGAGTGCGTCGATGACTTTCTCGTTGACTTGATTCTGCTCGACGAGCTGGGTGACCTTCTGCAGCAGGTCGCTCGGTAACACGCGCTTCGGCTGTAAAGTCCACAAGCGCTCCAAAATGATCGCGGCCGCGACCACGGAGCACGCGATGATCGGCCACATTAAGGGGCCGCCGGCCCGAACGATTTCCCACATTATGCAATCATACCGAACGAGGCACCTGCCGGTCACGGATCGCTTTTCCACAGAAATGGGTACGCGTTCGCACTTTTTCGCCTTGTGATGCGCGCGGTTTCAGGTGTCAGCATGATCTCGAGCTGCTCGCCGCTCCCCGTGGTCAGCGTTCTGGAGCCGAAGTTTCGCCACCGTTCTAGCGTTCGAGCTTGTGTCGCCGTTGGTCCGGTCGCCGCAATTCCTGTTGCGATGGCCACCGGCGGGCTCAGCGCCGCCAACCATTCGCCGGAGGACGCGCTAGCCGCCGCGCGGCGCGGCACGAGGACCGCCCACGGCTTGAGCCAATCGTGTGTTTGCCGGCTATCCGCCAGCCATGCCCGCTCGGCTGCTTGATTGAATTCGCCCGCGAGCAATACGCCGCGCCACCCAGCTTCGATCTGCAAGCCGCAGTAGGTACGCTCCTCATCAGCCCGCGCAACTGCTTGGACGATCGCGACATCATCGAAATACCAGCGCTCACCGGCTTCACACGCTCGATACGGCACGAGCGCGCCTAACCATGCGCCTCCGCCCCTAACACTGCCGATGGGCGTCGTGGCGATGAGGCGCCCCACCCCGGCCGCGCGATCGGCAGACACTCGCGGTAACACCACAACATCGATGCGCTCACGCTGCCATTCCGCGAGCCACGGTCGCACGATCGATTCGACGTACCGGCCATTCGTGCCAAACGAATCGCCGGTGTCGTACAGCACGGTGTGGCGCGCCGTCGCAATGATCGCGAGCACGCCCCGCCCCGTATCGCTGAGCGCGATTCGCGCATGGCCCGGCGGTATCTCGGGCACGGGCACTGCCAGGAGCGGCAACATTGAAAGCACGCCGGTGACGCGCAGACGCCAATCGACCGGCGTGATGGCGACGATGACGCCAAGCAACCCCAAGCAGTAGGCCGCAGCAGGCGGATTCGCGGCGAGCGTCGCGAGCGGCCAATCCGCAGCGGCAGACAGTGCCGGCCATGCGACCAAGTACAGCTGTTCGGCAAGCCCGAGCACGAGCGCTGCGAGCGACGGGATGAGCACGCTGCTCGCCGCGCCGACTAACACGAGCGGCACGAGCACGAACGAGATCAGCGGGATTGCGACGACATTGGCAGCCACCGCCGCGAACGAGAGCGTACCGAAGCTTGCGACAGTGAGCGGTGTCAATGCTAACAACACGCCCCACTGCACGCGCACGGCGGTCGCCGCAGCCGAACTCGCGCGTAAGCGTGTGCCCGCCGTCCACAGGATCGCGGCGACCGCACCGAAGGAGAGCCAGAAGCCGACCCCCAATGGCGCGAGCGGATCGAGCGCGACGACCGCGAGCAATGCCAGGGCAAAGGTGTGGAACAGTGCGGTGTGTCGTGCCGCTAGCCGCATCAGCACGAACGCACCGAGCATCAAGAGTGTCCGCTGCGTCGGCACCGACATGCCCGCCAACGCGGCGTACCCGGCCGCAGCAAACCATCCCACCGACAACGCGAATGGTTCGCGATCGAGCGCGTGCTGCAGTGGTGAAACGTACCGCCACAACACACGCGCGCAGGCAAACGCGACCCAAGCGAACAGCGTGACGTGCATGCCCGAGATCGCGACCAAATGCGTGGTGCCCGTTGCCGCGAAGACGCGCCACTGCTCACGCGTCATTTGATCCGTGAGACCCACCGCGAGCGCGCGAATCAATGCCAGTGCATCCCGGTCGTTCACGTGACGCGCGATCTCCACGCTGATGCGCTCGCGCAGGGCATCGATCGACGCGGGAGCTACCGCCAGCCGCTGATTCGCGCGCGACCGCAACACACGTGCCTCGCCATGTACGCGGTCACGAAGCCAAATCCGCTCGAGATCGATGGTGGTACTTGTTTGCGGTCGATCTCTTACCTCGAGAAGCCATTGCCAGTGCTCGCCCACCGCCGGCGCACGCAGCATGCCGCGCCAGCGAATGCGTAGGCGTCGCGGCGGATCGCCGACGCGATCGCGCGGCGCCACGATGCGCACGACCGCATCGAA
>CAYUIT010000016.1:0-72173 GCA_964444835.1 uncultured Steroidobacteraceae bacterium | reverse complement strand
TGCAAGTGCAGTTCCGACAAGCCTCGTTCATCGAAACGTCGATCGGCAACGTCGAGCGCGTGCTGTTCGAAGCGCTGCTGATCGTGGGCATCGTGCTGTTCTTGTTCTTGATGAACGTGCGCACCACGCTGATCTCGCTCGTGGCGATACCGATGTCGGTTTTCGTCACAGCGATCGTGTTCCGCATGTTCGATTTGTCTATCAACACCATGACGCTCGGTGGCCTCGCCATCGCGATTGGCGAACTGGTCGACGATGCGGTCGTTGGTGTGGAGAACATCTTGCGTCGGCTCCGCGAGAATCGCGCGCGGGCGGTGCCACTGCCGACGCTGCAAGTCGTGGCGGCAGCGAGTCAAGAAGTGCGCTCGGGCATCTTCTACGCGACGATCATCATCGTGCTGGTCTTCGTGCCCCTGTTCGCTTTGACGGGTATCGAGGGGCAGTTGTTCGCGCCGCTCGGCGTGGCGTACATCGTATCGATCCTGGCGAGCCTCGTCGTGTCGATCACGCTCACGCCAGTGCTGTGCTACTACCTACTGCCGCAAATGCGCACCCTGGAGGAGCCTGAGCCCGCACTCGTGCAGCGGCTCAAGCACATTTACTCGCGCGTGCTCGACTGGTCGTTGCCGCGGCGACAGTTAGTGCTTGGCGTTGCGGCTGTCATGGTGCTCGTCGCGCTCGCTGTTGCGTGGCGCCTGCCGAAGAGCTTTCTGCCGAGTTTCAACGAGGGCACCTCGCTCGTCTCGTTGGCGTTCACGCCCGGCATTGCCATGGCCGACTCGGAACGACTGGGCGCTGAGGCCGAGCGCTTGATCCGTCAGGTGCCTGAAGTGGTGTCGGTGAGTCGTCGCACGGGCCGTGCTGAGCTGGACGAGCACGCCGAGGGCGTGCACATGAACGAAATCGACATCAACTTGCGTCCCAGCGACCGCGAGCGGGAAGAAGTGCTCGCCGATATTCGTGCACAGCTCGCGCCGTTGCCGGGCTCGATCTCGTTAGGTCAGCCGATCAGTCATCGCCTCGATCACTTGCTGTCGGGCGTGCAGGCGCAGATCGTCGTCAAAATCACCGGTGATGACCTTGATACCTTGCGCTCGCTGGCCGCGCGCACCGAGGAGTTGGTGCAAGGCGTACCGGGCCTCGTCGATTTGCGGGTCGAGCGCCAAGTGCGCGCGCCTGAGATCCACGTACGGGTAGACGAAGATGCGGCGCGCTTCTACGGCATCGCGCCGGCTCGTGTGGCCGAGCGCATCGATCTCTTGTCAGGCGGCGAGCGCGTGGCAGAGGTGATCGATGGGTCGCGGCGCTATGGCGTGACGATCCAGCTCGACGAGCAATCGCGCACGCTCGAAGGGCTGGGCGCCGTATTGATCGACACGCCCCGCGGCGCCGTGCCGCTGCGCAATCTCGCGACCCTCAGCGAGTCCGACGGCCCGAATCAGATTCAGCGCGAGGACGGCCGGCGACGCATCGTGGTCTCGGGAAACACGGACGGTGCGAGCACGCAGCGTGTCGTCGAGGCGATGCAGCAGCGACTCCAAGCACTCGAGTTGCCCACGGGCTATTCGGTCCGCATGGAAGGACAATTCCAAGCGCAGCAAGAAGCAGCGCGGATGATCGGACTGCTATCGCTCGTCTCGCTGGCGCTCATCTTGTTAGTGCTGTACTCGCGCTATCGGTCGGTCGCGCTGGCGCTGATCGTGATGGGCAATGTGCCGCTTGCGCTGGTCGGGTCGGTGGCGGCGCTCGCATTGGCTGGGCTCGACTTGTCGATTGCGGCAATGGTGGGCTTCATCACGTTGACGGGCATTACCGCGCGGAATGGCATCTTGAAGATCAGCCATACGTTAAACTTGGTGTTGCGCGATGGTTTGCCGTTCGACCGCGCGACGATTCGCCGTGCCTGTCTCGAGCGCATGACGCCGGTGTTGATGACGGCGGTCTCGGCCGGCATTGCGCTGCTGCCCTTGATGTATGGCGGCGATCAGCCGGGCAAGGAGATCCTGCATCCGGTCGCGGTGACGATCTTCGGCGGCTTGTTCACGGCAACGCTGCTCGACGCGATCGTGACGCCCACATTGATTGAGCGCTTCGGCGCGCGCGCGATCGATTCCTTACGAGAGGCGGCGGCTAGCGACGAAGCAGGTACGCGTGGGCGCTCCGCCGAGGCATTTTGACGACTAGGAGACTGGCGATGACTCATTTGATTCGGATCACGATCTTGTTCGCATTGTTAGCTGTTTTGCTCGGTTCCTCGAAATGGGATGTCGTTGCGGGTGGCTATCACGTGCATTATGTGCCGCTCGAGCAGAAAGGCTTCGAGATCCATGTGCACGATAAGGCGCAACACTTGCCGGTCGATCTCACAAAAGGCAAAGTGAGCGCAACCTTGCTGCGCGATGGCAAGACCGCGCCGGTGGCGCTGGTCCACCACAAGCAGAAGGGAATTATGACGAGCGCGACGCCACTCACCGGGAAGTGGATCTTGCTGGTCAGCATCAACTTGCAGGGACAGAAGCCCGCCCAGGCGCGCTTCACGTCGGGCGAGACCGAGAACACCAAGAGCCAATCGAAACCGAAGCATGATCACGCAGGGCACTCGCATCATTGAACGTCGGCTCTTGTTAGCGGCATGGGCGCTCAGTGCATCGGCATGGTGCGGCGCCCAGGAGCTGCTCACGCTCGAAGCGGCCGTGACGCGCGCGCTCGAGCGCGGCGAAGTGACGGCGATCGCGGCTGCGCAGATTGAGATCGCGCGTGCACACACGCTCTCCGCGCGTGCCTGGCCCGCTCCAACGCTCGACGTTGAAGCGGAGAACGTGTTGGGTGCGGGGCCGTACTCTGGCTTCGATTCGGCAGAGAACACGGTGTCGCTGAGCCAGGATTGGCAGCTCGGTGGCCAGCGTCGTGCAGCGCTGCGCAGTGCCACGGCTGCGGAGCAGGCGGCGGAACTGGGCGTGCAGGTTGCTCGGCTCGAGCTGCGTCGCGATGTCACGATTGCCTATGCAGGCGCGATTGCAGCGGATCGACTCGCCGAAATCGCTCGCGACCGCGCGCGAATCGCGGCCGAAGCCGGCGCCGCCGTCGAGAAGCGGTTCGCGGCAGGTCTGGAGTCGGATCTTGAACGCTCGCGTGTCGTCGTCGAGACGAGCAGTGCACAGGCGGCGGCGCGGCGGGCGGCGTCTCAGGCGGCGTCCCAACGTCGCGCGCTCGCCAGCTATTGGCGCGAAGACGCTGTTACCACCGAGCTCGATGGCCGTTGGTTTGAGTCGTTAGGAATGCAGCCCCGTGGCGCCGCAGAGAGCGAGCATCCGCAGCTCCGCCAAGTGGCGCTCCAATTGGAGTCGGCGCAGCGCGCCCTCGAGCGCGAGCGGGCGATGCGTTTCCCGACGATTTCAACCACGCTCGGTGTGAGGCGCTTCCAGGAGGCTGTCGACGGCGAAGATCAAGCATTTGTACTGGGCTTGTCGATACCGCTGCCCGTCGGTGATCGCAATGGCGTGGCGATCGCTGAGGCGCGTGCGGCTGTGACACAAGCGGAATTTGCCGTGGAGGCAACGCAGCGCTCCTTGCGTGCGGCACGAGCGAGCGCTGACGAGGAGCTGCAGGCCGCACTACTCGAAGCGCGTGCCCTTGCTGAGACTGGCGTCCCCGCGGCGCGCCGCGCGGCGGAACTCTCCCGTGTCGGTTATGACGCTGGGCGCATCCCGCTGCTCGATCGCCTGTCGGCCGAGCGTGCGCTGTCGGATGCGCAAGAGCAGCTCGTCAACGCGCAGCTCGCCGTGCATCACGCGCGCGCCACGCTCGAGAGTCTGGCGCCGAGCGCAACACAGCCCTAACCACTCAGCAGAAGCCGAGATTGCGGCTCGCGAATGCGTTGAGCCCCGGCGCGACGGTATCGATCTGCGCGTCGTCGAGGCCCCACCACTTCAGCAGGGTTGCGGCGTATTGCTGGACGCTCGTCGTGGGCACGATGCGGCCCGCGTCGACATCGTCGGGCCCGCCGATTTCGAGGCGCGGCATCGTGCCGTAGATCTCCCGGCCACGAACGGCGTCGCCAAGCACGATCTGATGCGAGCCCCAGCCGTGGTCCGTGCCATCGCCGTTGCTGGTGAGCGTGCGACCAAAATCCGATTGGGTGAACGTTGTGACGCGATCGGCTACGCCCAGCTCGGTCAGCGCATCGTAGAAAGCGCTCAGACTCGCGCTGACGTCGCCTAACAACCGCGGCTGCGCCTGATTCTGATCGTCGTGCGTGTCGAAGCCGCCCATGGCGACGAAGAACACTTGGCGCCGCATGGCGAGTCGATCACGCGCTGCAATCAGTCGTGCGACCATCGCAAGCTGCCGACCGAGATCCGAACTGGGCAGCGCCGTCGCCAACGGTGGCGTGGCGGCCAGTGCGGTCGTGACGCGGTCGGCGCTGTCGAGCGCGCGGCGATTCACTGCGGAGAACGCGCGCGTCACCGGTGTCGCGCCACGCAGCGCCAGCAAGCGCTCGAACATGGCGCGTCGCTCGGCATAGAGCCCGACGCCTGGCGACAGCACCGCGAAATTCGTCGCGCCGTCGCCCGAGATCGCATAGGGCTCCGTCTGTTGGCCAATCTGCAGCAGGTTGGTGCCAAATAGGCTGATGTTGGTGGCGAGCTGTTGGCTCGGCAGCGTGCCGACGAGCGCATCCGCGGCGCGGCCGGCCCAGCCCGAGCGGACGTCGGCCGTGCCCTTCAACGAATTCCACTGGTCTTGTTGGTCGTTGTGCGAGAACAATTGCGGCGGCACCGGGACCGCTCGTGTCAGCACCTCGGCTTTCGTGGCTGGCCGCACGAGTGGGCCGATGTTTGCGATGACCGCCAACCGCCCTGCATCAAACAAGCGCGCCATCTGCGGCATGTTCGGGTGAAAGCCATACTGGGCGCCGTCACTCGTCAGCGGACTGATTGGCACCAAGACATCGCGCGCAATCGCGAGATTCTGCCGCGAACGGGCATACACACCGTGCTCGGCGACACTGCGCGGCACGATCATGTTGAAGGCATCGTTGCCTCCAAACAGAAACACACAGACGAGGGCGCGATAGCCTGAGACATCAGGAGCCGCGTGGGCCTGGCGGGCAGCGCCCAGCGCAAGAGCAGCACTGGCGCTGGCGGCGCCGAGAGCAAATTCACGTCGCGTGATCATAGGGGCTCCTCAGCGCAAGGTGGCGTATTCGGGGGATGTGACGATCGTATGAATCGCCTCGGAGACTCTGACGGCGGCTGCGCTCGCCGGGATGCGCTCCACGGCTGCAAGCGTCTCGGTGCGCAGTTCGCTCGACAGCGCGCCGCCTTGCAGCTTGTTAGCCACTTGATTGACAAGCGCAGTCGGGTCGTTCGCCAGCGAGATCTCACTCGTGATATCGATGGCGATGTCACCGGGTTGCAGGTTCGTGGCAGCCGAGGTCAAGACGAATGTGTATATGGCCAGAACATTTGCCGTCAGCGCGACCGTCGACTCGTCGGCGATCTCGAGCTCTGGGGCCACGAGCCCGGCGGTGCGCATTTCGCCTGGAGGTGAGTAGTTAGGGCTGTAGAAGTTGAATACCGACGGCGAGCGATACGGGGCCTGTCCGAGCGCGAAGTCGAGCAAGTCGAACCGATATCGGCCATTGGCTGCCTTCGCGTCGAAGGCGCGCCACAGCGATGTGAGCCGAATCAGCGGCTCTTGGAGCTTGCCCGTCGCATCCGTGGGCGGATTGCGCGCTTCGTCGTCGAGCAGGATGGTGCGCAGTACGGCGGTGAGGTCGCCGCGCACGCCACTGCCGTTGTTGTTGAAGCGCTCTGCTACGCGTGCCACGTACGCGGGCGAGGGGTTCGAGGTGACAAAGCGTTGGATCAATTGTTTGGCGATGAACGGCGCGACGTTCGGGTGCGCGAAGAGGTTGTCGAGCGCATCCGCCAAGTCCTTCTGCGGCGTTTGGTTCGCGGGGAGCACCGTGCCGCGAAGCAAGCGCTTCGTGCCCGTGTCGTGGAAGTCAGCAAACGCCTGCATCGGGCGTGTGTGATCGAGCGAGGGCTGGAACCACGAGGCTGAGCCGGCGAATGTCCAGCCGGTGAATACGTGCGCGAAGCCCTTCACGATATCTTGATCGTAGGTCGGAATGGCGGCGCCCGCGGCATCGCGCTTGATGCGCCCATCCACTTCGAGCTCGACGAGCCCAATCGTAAAGAGCTGCATGAGCTCGCGCGCATAGTTTTCGTCGGGCCGGATGTTCAGAGCGACATTCGGCTTCTGGTTGCCGAGCATCGATAGGTAGCGGCCCATCGCAGGATGCAGCGTGACATCTTCGATGAGCGTGCGAAAGTTGCCGAAGGCATTGCGCACGAGCATGTCGTTGTAGCTCACCAAGGCGTTGGGGAAGCCGTCGAGCGAACTACGCTCCGAGACAACCATGATCTGCGAGAGTGCGTACGCCATGCGTTGCCGCAATTGGTCGGGCGCCGTGACGGCAGTGCGTAGCCACACCTCTTGGCGGTCGGATTGAGTCGCATTCGTGCCGTAGGCGTTGAACACCGGCGTGTGGAGTGTTGGCGCGAGCGCGAGCTGTTCGTCAATCCAGCGCGCATAGCCGAGCTGCACGACCCGATCGACTTGTGCCGCCGTGGGGCCGAATGTGGTCTGCTTCAGAAAGCGCGTCGCGTCGGCACGCGAGATGGCGGCAGGCGGATTGACGACAGGCCCCGGGTCCGCGCTACCGCCACCCCCGCCGCAGGCGCTAACAACGAGCGCGGTCGCGAGAGCGAGCCAAGCTTTGCTCGCCCAGCGTCGCTGACTGTCTGAGCGGATCACGGCTTGCTCCCCCCGCCATCGAGCGCGCGCAACTGCTCGACTTGCGCGGGCGTGAGGGCGTTCTTGATGTTTACGAGCATCTCGATCCAAGCACGCTTCTTACGCGACTCCGCCGCAAAGACCTTGTCGGCACGCTGCAGCACCTCAGCGCGATCCACGGGCAGCTTGTCGATCGCGTCTTGGATCGCGAGCCCTTCTTCCATCATCTCGATGTCGACCGCAGCGACTGCGGTTTGCACTTTGACGACTTCTTGCCGGATCGTTTTGCGCTGCGCGTCGCTCAACTTCAAGGCATTGGCGTTCCGCAGGACGACTTCAGGTGTGAAGAGCCGACCGCGAAACCAATCGTCATCCTTGCCGCCTTCGGCGTGGGCGGCGAACGGTGCGCTCAGCAGTAACAACAGCGCGATAACCTTGATCGTCTTCATTACAAATACTCCTCGGAAAGGGTTGGCAGGCCGGGTTGCGGCATGTCAGGCATGTCGCGCATCACGGCGGTGGGCGCTTGGGCTAACAACTGATCACTCGGCGAGTGCCAAACGGACTCGAATGACACGGTGCGAGCAAGTTCGATGTCTTCTTGCAGCGTCGGTGCGTGCGAGCGCACGCTCCACAGCATGACAACCGCGACAGCAGCCACGCTTGCAACTGCCGCTAGGCTCCAGCGTAACGGTCGCGCTCGACGTTCACCGCGTCGTGCTGCAGCATCCCACGTCAAGCGAAAGCTCGGCACTTGCGCCGTGTCGGGCTCCTGAGCCGACCACACGCGGCGTACGGCAGCGGCCACAGCCTGGTCGTCGGGTGCTCGCGGATCGGGGGAGTGATTAGTCATGGGTCGGGTCCGACTCGGTCGTGTTGCTGGTTAGTGCGGCAGCCAGCGCGCGCTTGCCGCGCTCATAGTGTGTTCGCGCCGTGCCCACGGGTAGACGCATGATGGCTGCGGCTTCTTCGAGCGTGCACTCCCGGTAGAACACGAGCTCGAGCACGTCGCGCTGACGCGCCGACACGTTGCGCAAAGCGGCGCGCACGCGATCGATGTCGTGAGTCGATGTCGCTTGGCTCGGCGGCTCGGGTTCGCTGGGTGCGAGTGCGGTATGAAATCGTCCGCGCAACAGGGCCTGCAAACGATCGCGTCGCCGCTGTTCGCGCGCAACTCGCTCGATGATGCCGAACAAAAAGGTTTTGAGTGTGGAGCGACCATCGAACCTGGCGCTGCCATCGAGAATGCGTGCGTAGGCGCTTTGCAGCAGATCGGCGGCATCGGCGCGACGTTGGCCGCTGCGCGTGAGGGCCCAGGAGTACGCCGCGCGATGCAAAGCCTCGAGCTCGGTGACCGCGACGCGAGGATTACTGGGCAGTGTAGGGTGTTCAGCCATGCGCTCATTCCGGAGTATGAGTGGCATGACATCGGCTGCCATAGGACACGGCCCTCAACCTCGAGGGCCGTGAGTAACATAATCCGCCGGCACGCCCGCGCGCGCGGCGTTACTTCGCTGGTGGGCGCTCCGGCTCGTAGTGGCTGTGCAGTGCGACGACCTTCTTGGACCGCTTGCGCATGCGGATGTTGAGCATCTCGACACCGAGCGAGAAGGCCATCGCGAAGTACACGTAGCCCTTCGGCACTTTGTGGTCGAAGCCTTCGGCGATCAGCACGACGCCTACGACCACGAGGAATGACAGCGCCAACATCTTGATTGAGGGATGGCGCGATACGAATTCGCCGATTGGGCGCGCAAACACCATCATCAATGCGACGGACACGAGGACGGCCGCGATCATGATGCGCACGTCGTCGACCATGCCGACCGCCGTGATGATCGAATCGAGCGAGAACACCAAGTCGATGATCATGATCTGCATGATCACGCTGGCGAAGGTCGCTCTGACCGCCGAGGACTTATCACCTTCTTCGCCTTCGAGTGAGCCGTGGATTTCGTTCGTGCTCTTCCACACGAGGAACAGACCACCCAGGATCAAGATCAGATCGCGCCCCGAAATCTCTTGCCCAAAGATCACGAACATCGGCTTGACGAGGCCTATGATCCACGACAGCACTAACAACAATGCCACGCGCATGAACATGGCCATGAATAGGCCGATGCGTCGTGCCAGGTTGCGCTGCGCTTCGGGCAGCTTGTCCACCAAGATCGAGATGAAGATGATGTTGTCGATGCCGAGCACGAGCTCAAGCGCGGTCAACGTCGCAAAAGCGATCCATGCCTCAGGGCTCGAGAGGAGTTCCAGCATCTTGTTTGCCTACCTGATGATGACGTTATCGAGGGTCGTGGCGCGTGCCGTTATATTGGTGGAGACCGGGGCACGCAGCGCCGGCCCATGATGCCGGGGCGGGTCGCGACTGACAAGCGGCTGACCTCAACTGACGCGCAGCGAGCGGGCGCCGGCAGGCAAGTCGACCGAGGCCGACTTGATCAGCGCGAATACCTCAATACCTGGCGTGAGTTCGAGCTCTCGTACGGCGTCCGCCGTGATCGAGGCGACGAGCTGCGTTGCGCCGAGGGCAAGCTGCACATGAACGGTACCGGTGTCCGTTGGCGTGAGGGCGAGCACCTGACAAGGCAACACGTTTCGGACCGAGACGCGCGCCGGTCTGGCGGTCGCCAGAATGACCTCACGAGCGGGCACATGCACCCGAACGGTGCTGCCGACAACGCCCGTCGAGGCACTCACCTGGAGTAAGGCATCGCCGACACGCACCACCGCGAGAAAGCGCGCCGGATCGAACTCGATTACGTCACCTGTTAGTACAGCGCCGAACTCCGGCCGATTACGGATCGAAGGCGACTGTGCATTGGCGAGCAATCGGTCGACGGGGCCTTGCTCGGCGACTCGGCCGTTTTCGAGAACGACCAAGTGATCGGCGACTCGCAGCACTTCGCCGAGGCTGTGAGTGACATAGATCATCGGCACGCGGAACTCGCGCTTGATCCGATCGATCAGTTCCAGGATCTCCTCGCGGCGTTCCATGTCGAGTGACGCGAGTGGCTCGTCGAGCAATAGCAAGCGGGGCCGGGCCAGCAACGCTCGACCGAGCGCGACGCGCTGGCGCTCACCCCCCGACAACGTATGAGGTTTGCGCGAGAGCAAGGCACCGATTCCAAGCGTCGCGATGACAGCGTCGCGCTCGATGGTGGCGACGGCCGCGCTTGCCGGCAGGCGTACGGCGCGGTGCGCACCGTAGTCGAGATTGTCCGCAACCGTTAGATGTGGAAACAGCCGCGAGTCCTGGAACACCCAACCAATCCGTCGCTGTTCCATCGGGACGTGTACGCGGCGTGCGGTATCGAGGAGTGTCGTGTCGCCCACGACGACCGTGGCGTGAGTGGGCTGGACTAGGCCGCCGACGATGCCGAGGATGGTCGACTTGCCGGCGCCCGACGGACCATACAACGCCGTGACGCCGCCGCTCTCGTTCGCGATGCGGGCGTCGAGCGTGAAGCCGCCCACGGAGTGCTGGGTCGCAACGTGCAGCATGTCAGCGCGATGCGAGCGTGCGGGCTCGCCGGCCTAACCACTCTGCCAGGACGAGTGCAATCAGAGCGATGCTGAGTGAGACGAGCGCCAACTTGAGTGCGGTGGTCTCGCCGCCTGGGGTCTGCAAGGCGCTGTAGATGGCGAGTGGCAGCGTTTGCGTTTCGCCGGGAACATTCGCCGCGAAAGTGATCACGGCGCCGAATTCACCGAGCGCTGCGGCGAAGCCCACGATCGCAGCGGCGACGATCCCTGGCAATGCGAGCGGCAGTGTGATCGTGCGCAAGCGATCCCAGCGGTGTGCGCCGAGCGAGCGGGCGGCAACCTCCAAACCTGGGTCGATCGCCTCGATGGACAAGCGCACCGCGCGAACCATCATCGGAAATGCCATGGTGCCCGCAGCCATTGCGGCGCCTGTCGTCGTGAACACGAGCCGGATGTCGAACGTGCTCTCAAGCCATGCACCGATCGGACCTTGCACACCGAATGTGAGCAGGAGTAGGTAGCCCACCACCACGGGTGGCAACACCAACGGCGCGTGCACGAGCCCGTCGAGCAGCAGCTTGCCGGGGAACTGCTTTCGTGCGAGCAGCCACGCAGTCGCGACGGCCAGCGGCAGGGCGACCACCACCGCCAAGGTCGCGACCGTCAGACTCGTTCGCAGTGCTTGCCACTCGGCCGGCTCGAGCAAATCCCACTCCCTGTTCTTGGTTGGTTCTCGATGTATACCGATGGATATATCGGGTGACAAGCACGGCGATCGAACCACAATGCGCTGCGCCGCAGACGCTGCGGAAGGCTATCATCGATTCCTGGCGTCACATCTCAAGGAGAACAGCGGATGCGGTTAGCGAATCGGACAGCCATCGTGACTGGCAGTGCGACCGGCATCGGTCGCGGAATCGCGCTCGCGTTTGCACGTGAAGGTGCGTGCGTCGTCGTGAATGGTCCGAGCGGCGCAGACAGTGCCGCCGCGCGCGAGGTCGTTGCTGAGATCATGGCAGCCAGCGGCCGTGCAATCGCCGTCGAGGCTGATGTGAGCGACGATGCCGATTGCGCCCGACTCGTCGCAGCGGCGATCGATGCGTTTGGTCACATCGATATTCTCGTCAACAACGCGGGCGTTGCCTTGGGCGCGCCCGTCGAGGCGATGCCGATCGAGCACTGGGATCGCGTGATGGCGGTACATGTGCGCGGCACCTTCTTGATGACGCGCCGCGTCTTGCCGCTGCTCTACGCGCGCAAGTGGGGGAGGATCATCAACACCGCCTCACAGTTGGCCTATAAAGGTGCACCGGGCTTTGCCGCCTACACGGCGGCCAAAGGCGCAATCTTGTCGTTCACGCGCTCCGTCGCGCTCGAGATCGGCGAGCGCGGCGTGAATATCAATTGCGTCGCGCCGGGTGCAACGCAAACGCGCATGTTGGCCGACGTGCCGCCCGACCTTCTCGAACAGATTCGCCAAGCCATTCCATTGGGCCGGATCGCAACAGTGGATGACATCGTGCCGAGCTACGTGTTCTTGGCGAGCGACGCGGGACGCCACTACCAGGGTCAGTGCATCAGTCCAAACGGCGGCGATGTGTTTTTGTAATGAATCTTTGCAATAAGTGCTTGGGGACGACGGTCTGTACCGATGTGAGCAAGTGATCGAGCGATCACTTGACACCGCGGTCCGAGATCGGCGCCGCGCTGCGATCCATTCTGACGTTTTACCCTTGGAGCGAATCCTCATGAACAGCAAAACTCTAGCTATTGCCGCCGTCGTCGGCAGCCTCTTTGCGCTGGGCGCCGATACGAGCTTCAGTGCCGACAAGGCGATGGAAAAGTGCTACGGCATTGCCAAAGCCGGCCAAAACGATTGCGCAGCGAACGGCCATTCCTGTGCGGGCCAAGCGAAGACGGACAATGATCCGAAGGAGTGGAAGAAGGTACCTGCGGGCGAGTGCGAAAAGATGGGCGGCAAGACGAAGCCCGACGCAAAGATGTAGGACGCTCGCGGCGCAATGTCCGGATTCGTTGGCAACCGCACGATTCCCGCGCGAGCCGGGATCGGTTACCGCGCAGCACATGCTGTGCAGTTCGCGGAGTCGCGACCGGACATTGCGTTTCTCGAAGTTCACACCGAGAACTATTTTCACGCGGGCGGCTATGCACCGCGCGAGCTTGATCGACTCCGCGAACGCTATCCCATCAGCTTGCACGGCGTGGGTTTGGCGCTGGGGGGCGTCGATGCGCTCGACGCAAATCACCTCGCGCAGGTGGTGGCGGCCGTGCGGCGCTTCGAGCCAGCGCTCGTGTCCGAGCATGCCTGTTGGGGCGCGATCGACGGCGCGCATTTCAACGATCTGCTGCCGTTGCCGTACACCGAAGAGGCCGTCCACCATCTGGCGAGCCGCATTCGCCAAGTGCAAGACGCACTCGGGCGCCGCCTGTTGCTCGAGAACGTCTCGCAGTATGTGGCATTCGCACACTCGAGCTTGACCGAGGGCGAGTACCTCGCTGCGATCGTGCAGGAAGCGCAGTGTGAGTTGTTAGTAGATATCAATAACTTATTCGTCAATGCGCACAATCTCGGGAGCGATCCGCGCGCCGTGCTCGACGCACTCCCGGCGCACGCGGTGAGTCAATACCACCTCGCCGGCCATACGCGCAAAGTGGTAGGTGAGCACACGCTGCTGATCGACGATCACGGGTCGACAGTGGCATCGCCGGTATGGGAATTGTTTCAGTACGCGCTCGTCCGCGTCGGGCCGCGTCCCACACTGATCGAGTGGGATACGGAGTTGCCTGCGCTCGAAGTGCTCCTCGCTGAGGCGCGCACGGCAGATCAGTTTCTGGCGAGGACTCATGCCGACGCTGCGTGAGATCCAGTCCGCGTTTGCGGCGCATTTGCTTACGGCGGCCGATGCACCGACGAGCTTTGTCGTCGACGCGGCGATACCCGCAGCGGCTCGCTTGGCCGTGTACCGACACAACTCGCGCAGCTTCTTCGATGCGGCGTTGCGTAGCACGTATCCTGTGATCGAGCGTCGGGTCGGCACCGATTACTTCAAGCAACTCAGTGCGCAGTACCGCGACGCGCATCCTTCAGCGCGCGGCGACTTACATTGGGTCGGTGCGCATTTCCCGCGCTTTCTCGCACAACATTTGGCCGACACGCCGTACGCCTGGCTCACCGAGCTTGCGCAGCTCGAGTGGGCTGTGGCGGCTGCTGCGGTGGCGCCCGAAAGCGAGCGGATCGGCGTGGACGCGCTCCGCAACGTCGCACCCGATAGTCTCGGTGCCGTGCGATTGCAACTCATTCCATCGCTCGCGGTGATTGAAGCGAGCGTGCCGGTGCTCGCAGTGTGGCGTGCGAATCGCGATCAAGCGTCCAGTGTACCGATCGACCTGGCGCTGGGAGGCGAGTGCGTGGTCGTGCATCGCGCTGCGAGCGATGACGTGGAGCTGCGGCGCGTCAGCGCTGAGGAATGCCGATTCGTGCGCGCCTTGCACGACGGACAGTCTCTCGAGGAAGCGCTCGAACAGTCTGCGCTAGCGATCGAAGCGCTGCAGCAAGCGCTCGCGCGTCTGTTTGGCGATGGCTGCGTTGCTGCAATAATTGGCTGATAACGCCGGTCGTCTGTGGTGCTCGTTCCGAGCCTCACCACACACTCTTTACGACCGGAGCCGCCATGTCTGTACTTGCTTTCGTGCCGCGCGTGAACGCCGTCGCCGCCACTCTCACGCAACCGCTGCAATCGCTTTTGCTGTTGGGCTTGCGAGTGTATGTATCGTGGCAGTTCTTGAAGTCGGGTTGGCTGAAGTTCAGCGATTGGCCGGGCACCGTGTGGCTGTTCGAAGAGGAGTATCGTGTGCCGGTCCTGTCGCCTGCATTGGCGGCTGTGGCAGGCACCGCGGGTGAGCTGGTGTTTCCCGCGCTGTTGGTGATGGGCCTTTGCACGCGCTATGCCGCACTCGGGTTGTTAGCCGTCAACGTACTTGCGGTGGTGTCGTACGCGCACGTGCTGCTGACCGAGGGCTTTGAGGCCGCACTTGGCCAACACTACTTTTGGGGGCTCATGTTGGTGACGATCGCGGTGTTTGGCGGAGGCCGCTGGTCGCTCGATAGCTTGTGGGCGCGCGACACCCGTTCGTAGATGCCGTCGAAGACGACTTGCCACTCGGACTCACCCTCGATACGGCGATCCCAGCGCTGCCGAACCTTGCCGTCCTGCAGCGGAGTCCATTCGATGCGCTCGGTAGCGCGTCGCCCATCGCGGAGTATGCGAGTGCCCTCGAGTTGCAAAGTTGCGTCGCGAAACACACCATCCAAATAGAGCGCGCCGCCATCGCCACCGATCCAGGTCTGATGCCACTGTGTGCGTGCCGTGTCGTAGAACGTGAGGCTAGTGCCCGTCGAGCCGTCACGGCCGCGCCACTCCTCGCGAAGCGCGCAGCCCTCGGCGACGGCCGTCACGGTGTTTTCGCCCACGATCTTGGCACCTGAGCGGACGAGCCACTCGCCTGCCCAGAAATCGAACGCGCGATGGACGATATCGGAGCAAGCAGCGGCAAGCGGTGTGCTCCAGAGCAAGCTCAGAATAGGGACGAACAGGACTCGCATACGCAATAGTCGTACGCTCGCGACCGTAAGTTGTTGCAAACTTTGCGCGTCGAGCGCGGCTGTGATGCGCCGCGCGAGTGGTGGCTCGACGGAGGTGCCCGATGATCCTGCGCGAAATGCCGCGTGTCTCCGATCCCAACTACGCGCGTGAGTTTTATCGTTGGTGGGGTACTCGCAACTGTGTGATTCTTGCGCAGGCGAAGCGCGCGGAGTACTCGCGCTACCAACAAGCGTTCTCCATCAAAATGGCCTCGGGCGGCTCCGAGGAGTACTTCGTCGAGCGGCGCCGAGTCGCTGTCGACGATGACAGCTACCTCGTACTCAACGAGGGACGCATTTATGGGAGCTCGATTGCAGCGCGAGTGCCGATCGAGTCGTTCTGCGTTTTCTTTCGGCCGGGACTCATGGCTGAGGTCGGCGCTGCACTGCCGTTGCGCGAGGGGGCAATACTCGAGCCGCTACCGCATGCGGCTGCGGCGGTCGAGCTCAGTGAGCACCTGCGCTTGCTCGATACCACGGTCGCACCCGTGCTTCGATTCATTCGCTGGGGAGTGTTGCAAGGGGCCAGCGGCGACGAGTGGCTCGAGGATCAATTCACGCTGCTTGCTGAGCGCGTGTGGCTTACGCATTCGAAAGCACTGGCGGCCGCATCAGCGTTCGCGCAGCTGCGAGCCGCGACGAGACGAGAGATTTTGCGGCGGCTACACCTCGGTGCCGATTTCTTGCTGTCTAACTACCGGCGCGATGTTCGAGTGGCAGAGGCGGCTGCAGCCGCCGCGATGTCCCGGTTCCATTTTTCGCGCATGTTTCGCGAGGCCTTTGCGTGTACGCCGCAAGAATACTTGCGACGCAAGCGCGTCGCCGTGGCGCAGCGACTATTGCGGCAATCTGCTCGCTCGGTCGATGAAGTCGCGGACCACGTCGGTCTCGGGACCCGATCGGCGCTGTTTCGTGCGATGCGCGCCGTGGCTGGCACCACACCGCGCGCTTGGCGAACGCTCGGGCGAGACAGCCACTAAGGCGTTCGCTGGAGTGTGTAGCGACCGAAAGTGCGCCACTCGTCACGGGTGGTGGCGATCGCGTCGGTGACCACGAGCTTGCCGTTGTCATCGACGCAATAGCTGGAACGAGCGCTGGCTCGATTTGCAGTCGTCCATTGCGCATGCAGACAGACGCCGTCGATACGGCCACGAACAGCGTACTGGTTGCCGCTCGAATCGAACCATTGTGCCTGAAGACCGTCGAGTGCCCGTTGATAGAGCGCGAACCCTGAAAAGATTGGCTCCGCTTGGGGGGTGGGACTGAGCGCAAGCTGTAGCTCATGAAACTGCGACCCCAGTACCGGGCGCACCGCAAGCGCAATCGCGGTGGCCTTGCCGCGAAACTCGCCTTCGCCGCGCCAGTCACCGGCGAGCTGCTCGAACGACACCACCCGCGACGGCCGCGCAAAGAGTTCATCGCCGAGCGGCACGTTCACAGCGAGCGAGACGAGTTGAGCGCGCCACGTGCCATCGGCTGACGAAGTCCAAGCTGGATGCTTTATCCCGACGGACTGCATGAGCCAGCGGCCCGCTAACGAGCCGACTTCATCTTGGTGTGCGCCAAAGGCATACGGCTCATAGCGCGCATCGAGCTTGTACCAAGCGATTCGGGTCGCGCCTTCGTACACGAGCAGGCGTTGAGACGCGTCTGTCTCGAGGCGCAGGGCAGGGTCGCGTCGCGCAATGCGGTGAATGGTGCGATACACGTGACCGGCATACCACTGCACGTCACCTGCACGCGTGTCGGCCGGCACGGCTTCGATCGACCCTGTGCGACTCAAGCGCCAATCGCGCTCGGCATCGATGACGCGAATGACATGCAAGTCGGGTGCGGTCGTTTCGATGCGAAATCGGGGTCGTGTCAGGTCGAGCGTAATGACGGCCCGCACGACGGTCGGCTCGGTGGCTCGGTGCTGCTCGGAATCGTTGACGAGATTGGTGAGGCGCGCCCAGGCGTCGCGGCCGCCAAGCGCGGTAAGCATGCGCTCGGCGAGCTGTGCCGCAGTCGGGGAATCGGCAGCCGCCTGTGCCTGCGTATTCGATATCGCCATCAGGGTCAGCAGGCTCAAGGTAGCAACGGCCAAGCGGTGACGTGTGCTCATAAGAGGCCTCATCCAAAGCGCCAAGACAACGGTCAGCGAGTATAGAGACGGTGACGTTACCGAGTTTGCGACTCTCGCATGTCGAACCACTCGCACAATGCGTCACCCGTCAGACGAGTCGAGTACGGCACGGACTGGCTTATCGCTGTGAGTGCCAATGTTTCTCGCCGTCAATATCGTGCTGATTCCACTTCTGTTGATCTTGCAGCTCGACAATGGCGCGGCATGCGGTCGGTCGCGAGCTTTTGCGTCACGCTCGTGATGGCATTGCCACGCTGGCCGCGATTCTCGCGATCGCGACCCACGCGATCATGCGGCCGCGACACTAGCGGCGGACGAAGAGCTCGCCGCCCGACCACTCGGCGCAAGTCGCGCGCCAGCGGTCGAAGACTTGTGCAATGCCCGCTGAGTACTCGAGCAGCTCGATCATGTAGCCAACGCTCGACACGGCATCGAGATACGCGAATCCCGGGCCTTTCTTGACGCGGCCACGCACGGCAATACTGCAGCCCCGTGCAACGTAGTCGGCGATGTCACGCTCGAGATCGTGCGTCCAGAAGCATATGTGATGGAATCCCTCGTGGCCCGCGGGCACGGTGTCGCGGTAACACGAAGGCCCATCGCCCGTCGGCTGGATCAGTTCGATTTGGACAGCGCCCGCGTACGCGATCGCGGTGCGCATCTGCAAGCTGCCCGGGCGACCGCGGTATTCCACGCCCTCGAAGAACTCGGGTCGATACTCGGCAACGAAGAATGGCCCGATGCCGAGCGTGCGCGAAAAGCGCTGCGCGGCGGCCTCTAAGTCGTCGACGACCCAGGCCTGTTGCAGCAACTCGTGTTTCGAGGGCAGTGCACCTGGCGTATTCAACGCGCCGAGCCCTCGGCGCTTTGCTGCCGCACGATTCGGCGCGCAGGGCTAACAACTGCCAAAATGATCGTTAGTACGAACGCCGCGACTGTCACGCTAATTTCGAACGCGTACTTCTGCGGTTGTACCCAGATCTCGTCGATGTGGCCCCACTTCTCCAAGATCTCGACCACGTTCCACAGAATGATGCCCGTGGGAATGGCGTAGCGCAGGGCCGGCGCCATCCGCTGGAACCACCATAAGCGCTGCAGCAAATAGATCGCCCAGACGAAGAAGAACCCGCAGGCCGCAAACGTGACCCAGTGATCGGTGCCGAAGAATGCCGGGTTGTACAGCGTCAACAGCACGATGTAGAAGAACCACGTGACGTAGATGGTCTCCATCGCGACGATCGAGCAGACATTGCGGTGTTGTGCGGTGGTCTTTTCACCGGGGTCGAGACGCAGTTTACGATGCAGCCACATGAACGCATTGCAACGCGTGTCGCGATTGAAGAAGAAAAACACCAACGTCGCGAACAGTACGCCGATCGACGACAACATCACGCGATACTCGGCCTTCGTATCTTTGGCGCCCCACAAGACCGACTGTACGCCGAGGTCTTCGGCCACGTAGACAAAGCTGAATTCGATCCACGACAACCAAATCAGATTGCCACCCACGAAACCCAGTAGCGTCGCTGCATTCTCAGATTTATCGCGGCCGTACCAAATGGCCCACACGCCGACGGCGCCGATCACGAACGCGGCTAAGAACACGTGATCGTGAAACCACGCGTACTCCATCTGGTGCATCAAGAAGTGCCCGATGGCTTGCCACGCGAAAACGGTGATGAACGCCAGCAGCGCAGGCAGCGGCGCTTGATAATACTTTTGGAAATCGCGCGCAGTCATGACGAACTTGAACCCCTATACACACTATAGCGCCTCCCGATCCGATTGAAACTATGAGCGCGTGGAAAGAGCCCAGGTCAGGCGCCTTCTGTTACCACGGTGCGATCGCGTGGCCTCAGTCGACGGCTATACTCGTTGCTTCACCTGGTGGGTTTGCAAGGGAGTTCGCGTGAAATACGCCCCGTCCGTGGCTTTGGCTGCTTTGCTGTGCTTGGCGTCGTCGAATCCGTTCGCGGCTGGCTTGCCCACCGGCGAACCCGTGGCCGCATGGCCCAATGTGACATACGACGCGGCGGTGCCTACCACACAGTCCGTTTTGGGCTTCCAGTTGGGCGAACGGATGACGACCCACGCCGACGTACGGCGGTACCTGCAGGCCATCGCGGCGGCCGCGCCGGACCGCGTGCGCTTGGTCGACTACGGGCAGAGCTGGCAGGGCCGCGAACTCACTTATGCGATCGTCAGTGCTCCTAACAACATCGCACGCCTTGAAGAGATCAAACAAGGCATGGCGGCGCTTGCGGATCCGCGCAAGACGTCTGCTGCGGCGGCCGGCCGTTGGATCGACTCGCTGCCTGCCGTCGTGTGGTTGGCGTACTCCGTACACGGTAACGAGCCCGGAACGACCGACGGTGCCTTGCAGACGCTGTATCACTTATTGGCGGCGCAAGGGGATCCGCGCGTCGCGACGATGCTCGCGAACACAGTCGTGATTCTCAATCCTATCCAGAATCCCGATGGGCGCGATCGATTCATTCATGCGAATCGGGGCGCAACCGGCCTCGCCGTCGATCCGCATCCGCTGGCAGCCGAGCGCAATGAACCTTGGCCGCCAGGGCGTTTCAATCACTATCTTTTCGACTTGAATCGCGATTGGTTCGCACAAACACAGCCTGAAAGCCGGGCGCACACGCGCGCAATCCTCGAGTGGTTTCCCGTCGTACTCGCGGACGTGCATGAGATGAGCACGAACGCGACGTATTTTTTCGCGCCTGCCGGGCCGCCGACGAATCCCTGGCTCACGACCACGCAGAATGCCAATCGCGAACTGATTGGGCGTAACAACGCGCGCTGGTTCGATCAATTTGGCCGTCCGTACTTTACGCGGGAAGTGTACGACCTCTTTTACCCAGGCTACGGCGACGGCTGGCCGGCACACCATGGCGCCGTCGCCATGACCTACGAGCAAGGTTCGGCCCGCGGCCTTGCCGCGCAGCGGCAGGACGGGACACGCTTTACGTTTGCGAGCACCGCAGAATCGCAAGCGATCGCGTCACTGTCGACAATCGAAGTGGTCGCGCAGAATCGCGCCAAGTTTCTGCGCGATTTCTACGACTATCGGTCATCGGCCATCGAAGTGGGGCGGAAGTCTTCGCAACGCTTACTCGTCATTCCGACGCAGCTCGATCAAGGTACGGCTAACAAGTTCGCGAGCTTGATTGCGCAACAGGGTGTTGAGATCGGGCGCGCCCGCACGAGCTTCACGGCCTGCGGCAAGACCTTTGGTGCGGGCTCGTACTTGATTGATAGTGCGCAACCGGCAGGGCGCATGGTGCGCGTGCTACTCGATGAGCAAGTACCGCTCGATCCGCAGTTCGTGGCGGAGCAAGAGCGCCGTCGTGCCCGCGATCTACCGGACGAGATCTACGACGTGACTGCGTGGTCGCTGCCACTGTTGTACAACGTCAAGATCGAGCGCTGTTCGGCCATGCCGAAAGTCGCCAGCGATGCTGTCCAGCCTGGGAGCTTCGTGCCCGGCGAGTTGCGCAGCGCCGATGCTTTGGTCGCCTTTCTGGTCCCGTGGGGCGATACCGCCTCCGCACGGTTGTTAGTGGCGGCGCGACGAGCGGGCATCCGGGTGCGCTCGAGCGACGAAGCGTTTGTGCACGGCGGTGTGAGTTATCCCGCGGGCACGTTGATCATCTCGGTCGCGGACAACGCGCCGAACTTGGGGGCCCGGCTCGCCAAGCTCGCAGAGCAGACCGGCGCGCGCGTGACGGGCGTGAACGATAGTTGGGTCACTGCGGGTCCCAGCTTTGGCTCGGCCAAGGTGGTCGAGATGCCGGCGCCGCGTATAGCGCTCGCGTGGGACAGCCCGACCGATGCGACGGCCGCGGGCGCGGCTCGGTTTCTGCTCGAACAGCAATTCGGGCAGCCGGTGACCGTCATTCGCTCTGCTGCGCTCGGGCGCGCGGAGTTGAACGATTTCGAAGTGTTGATCCTGCCCGATGGCGATTTCGAGTCACGCTGGGGCGAGAAGGAGGCGGACAATCTCGCTGCCTGGGTCAAGCGTGGGGGTGTGTTGATCGGACTCGGTCGCGCGATGCGTTTTCTCGCGTCGCCCGACATCGAGCTCTTGTCGGTGCGACGTGAAGATGCCGCACCGGCCGATGATGGTGCAAGCAAAGACAAGAAGCCGGGTACCGACAAAGCCGGGGACGCAGATGCGAAAGCGGAGCGCGCGACAGTAGCAGGCACTTTGATTCGTGATGCGGAGGCGGCGAAGCAATCCATCCAGCCCAAGCGGGCTGCGCCGGATTCCGTCGCAGGGGTGCTCGTGCGCGCCGAGGTGGATAGCGCTCATTGGCTCGCCGCCGGCGTCGCGGCACGCGTACACGTGATGTACCAAGGTCAGGACATCTATACGCCTGTCAAGCTCGATGCTGGATTCAACGTGGCGCGATTCGCTCCCGCAAGCGAGTTGTTAGCAAGCGGCTATCTGTGGGATGAGAACCGACAACAACTCGCGTACAAGCCGTTCGTGCTCGTCGAGCCGAAGGGTCGCGGGATGATCATCGGCTTCACGGCAGACCCGACGCTGCGCAGCTTCAACGACGGCCTCAACTTGCTGTTGTTGAATGCCGTGTATCGCGGCGCAGCGCACGCGCGGCCCGTGCGTTGACCGGCAGCTCGAGGCGGCCGCGCGCGCCGTGCTCAACGGCGCATCAGGACTTGCGCTGCCATCTTCAGAATGTCGTCGGCGGGAGAGCCATCGCCGTCGCGATCGAGCATCCCCAATAGTCCGCCGAGCGGTGACGAGCTGGTTTGTGCGGGCCGTGCGGGTGCGGCCGCGGGTGCGCTTGCTCGCGCGAGTGTGTCGCCTAACAGGCCGCCGAGACCGCTGCCGCCTTGCGTTCGCTTTGACAGAGCACCCATCAATAACATCGCTGCCACCGGCAGCAGCTTCTTGATTACGTCTTGCGAGAGCCCCGTTTGGCCGGCGACACGCCCCGCAAGCGCACGACTGATGTCTGGGCTGCCGAGAATGTGTCCGAGGATGCCATTGCCATCGGCGCGTGCGGCCGGATCCGACAGCGCACTCACGTCGTCGAGGTAACGCGCGTGGCTGCCAGACCCGAGTGCCCGCGTGAGACTCTCGAGACCGGTCGGAGTGGCGGCGTTCTGCGCGACGCCTTGGCCGAGGACGCGAATGATCTGCGCCAAGGCGCTGTTAGTCTGCGACTCGTCGGTGCCGAATTGGTTGGCTACCTGGCGTACGACGGTGCCGCCGCCCGCCGAGAGAATCGTGTTCAATAGGTCCATCTGATTTGTCTCCTTGCGATCCCAGTGAGTCTGCGGCAAGTCTCGCATGGGGCCGAAAGAAATGCGATGGCGACCACGCGCGGGGCTTTACCACAGGCAGTCGCGCTCGCTAGTCTCGTCGTCGTGACAGCAAAACATTATTTCCCGACGTCGATCTATCAGGCACCGCTCGAGCGGCGGCTCGGTGCGCGCCTCAACGCGCGCTTGCGGCGCCAATGCGAACAGATCTCGGTCGATGACGACGCCGGTCGTGCTTGGTCCCGGCGCCACTACCCCAATGGCTTCACGTCTTACGGCTCGCAGCATCGTTTGCATGAGATCGTACCGACCTTCGCCGAGTTCGAGCGGCGCGTGCAGCCACACGTCGCGCGGTTTCTGCGCTCGCTCGAGGTCGATACCCGTGGGCGTCAGATTCAAATGACCGATT
Organism: uncultured Steroidobacteraceae bacterium; assembly: GCA_964444835.1. Taxonomy (GTDB): domain Bacteria; phylum Pseudomonadota; class Gammaproteobacteria; order Steroidobacterales; family Steroidobacteraceae; genus CADEED01. Next base: position 49,376 of record CAYUIT010000016.1, on the reverse strand, counting down.
GCTGGATCAATATCATGGGCGCACATTGCGTGCACGGCCTGCATTTGCATCCGCATGCAGTTGTTAGTGGAACCTACTATGTGCAAGCGGCGAAGGGTGCTGCGGGTATCAAGTTCGAGGATCCGCGACTCGAGCGCTACATGGCCGCGTTGCCTCGAATGGCGGACTGTCGGGTGGCGAATCGTTGGTGGGTGACGCTGCCCGCGACGGTGGGCACGCTCGTATTGTTCGAAAGCTGGCTGCGCCATGAGGTGCCGCCCAATACTACGCAGACTGACCGAATCAGCATCAGCTTCAACTACGGCTGGTTCTAGCCCCGGCGGGCGCCAATGGGCCCCCGGCGTGTGACGCACGTCGCATAACGTCTGAGTCAATACGGCGCGCTCCCCTGCACTTGCGGACTCGTTCGCACCCCCAATCCAGGCTTTCTCCTACGCTCCAGATACCAGAAAACGTTTGGAGTCATTGCTTGGAGTCCGCCGATACCGTTGCTCGCACCAGCGCGCATACGGCCATGGATGCTATGGCCGTGTTGCGTGTCGCGTGTGCCCGCATTGGGTGCGCGGCGGCGGCGATCGTGACTCCGCATGCCCGGTCGCAACAGATTTGGGCGGGTAGTCCCGAGAACGAGAAGTTTGCCGAGGCCCAGATTGCGGCGCTCGGTCAAGAGATCGCCCAGCGCGTTGTCGCGGCTGGCACGCCGATCGTAACTAACAAGCTGAAAGCCTCGCCTGGCGCGCCTGTATCGTGTCGTCTCGTCGCCGTGCCGTTGGTACCTGATGGCAAGAAGGTCACAGGCGCGCTCATCGTGCTGAATCGCCCCGAGGGCGATAAGTTCGACGAGAACACAGTGCGTCGCGCCGAACGCTTTTCGCGCCTGTATTGTCGCGCGCAGCAGCGCGACCGCGACAAGCTGACCGGTCTGCTCGCATGGTCGGCCTTCAAGAGCGACGCGCAACGCTTGATCAATGGTGCAGCCGGCCCCAAAGCCTATTGCATGGTGTATGGCGACATCGATCGCATGCACGTCGCAAACGACTTGCGCGGCTACGCTGCGGGCGACAAGGTGATTGCAGAAGTGGGCAATGCCATTCGCGGTCGCGTGCGCGCTGCAGGTGGGCTCGCGAGCCGCCTGTCAGGTGATCGCTTCATGATGCTGCTGCCGGAAGTATCGCTCGAGCAAGCGCAGAAGATCGTTAGCAAGATTGGCGCAGACGTCGCTCAGCTCACGGTGGGCGACGGCACAGGTGGCGGCAAGATCGATGTGTCGGTGTCATGGGGCATTGCGGCGGCCAACGGGCCGGGCTCCAAGCTCGAGCAAGTGGTCGCCGAGGCAGAAATTGCCTGCAAAGCTGCGAAGGATCGTGGCCGGGGCCGAGCCGAGGTGTACCGCGCTGAAGATCTCAGCATCATTCGCCGTCACGACGATATTGTCGCGATCGGCCGAATTCGCGACGCCCTGCAAGAGGGCCGTATCGAGGTGTATGCGCAAACCGTTGCGCCGCTGATCAATAATTCTCTGCCGCTGGCGTATGAGTTGTTAGTGCGTTTGCGAGATACGAATGGCGCACTGATGGAGCCGGCGCAGTTCATGTCGGCGGCGACCCGCTATCAATTGTTGCCCGAGATGGACCGCGCGGTGGTGCGCAAATCCTTCGAGCAGCTCAAGGCGTTCAACGCAAAGATGAAGGGCGAGACGATTCGTGTTTCGATCAATCTATCGGGCCCCACGATCGGCTCGGTGGGCTTCGCGGATTGGCTCGAAGCGGCGATGCAGGAGTACGGCATCCAAGGCAAGGATCTCGTGTTCGAGATCACTGAGGCCGCTGCCGCCGCGAACTTGGCGCAATTGCAAGCTTGCATGAAGCAGCTCTCGGCGCTCGGCGTGCGATTTGCGCTCGATGACTTCGGTACGGGCGTCAACTCGCTCGCGTACCTGAAGGCGCTCGACGTGAGCACCATCAAACTCGATGGCGCCTACGTTCGCGACATCGAAAAGAACACTCGCTCGGAAGCGCTCGTCTGCGCCATCGTCCAACTTGCGGATGGTATGGGTATCACGACGGTCGCGGAGTATGTCGAGACGGTCGGTATCCGCAATCGGCTCGCGGAACTCGGTGTGCAGTTCGGTCAAGGATTTGCAATCGCGCGGCCCGTCCCGTTCCGGGATGTGTTGGATGCCGTCGCTGCCCGCGGTACGGAATTCCTGTCGCTGTCCGCCTAAGGTCCCACGCGCGGCGACGAGCCGCGTGCCCCGTGGCACAATGACGCTCTCGTCATGAGGTGTAGGGGACGGATCGATGAAGACTCGCGCCGCGGTCGCTTGGGCCGCTAACAAACCACTCGAAGTCATTGAAGTGGATCTGGCTGGTCCGCGTGCTGGCGAAGTGCTGGTCGAGATCAAAGCGACTGGCGTCTGCCACACCGACGAATTCACGCGCTCCGGCGCGGACCCCGAGGGTTTGTTCCCGGTCATCTTCGGCCATGAAGGCGCCGGAATCGTGGTCGACGTCGGGCCGGGTGTTACCAGCCTGAAGAAAGGCGATCACGTCATTCCGCTCTACACGCCCGAGTGTCGGCAGTGCAAATCGTGCACCTCGCACAAGACCAATCTGTGTACCGCCATTCGCGCGACGCAGGGCAAAGGCATGATGCCCGATGGCACGAGCCGGTTCTCGGTTGGCAAGGAGACCGTGCATCACTACATGGGTTGCTCCACGTTTTCCAACTTCACCGTGCTGCCCGAGATCGCGCTCGCGAAGATTCGCGAAGATGCGCCGTTCGACAAGGTTTGCTACATCGGCTGCGGCGTCACGACTGGCATCGGCGCCGTCATCAACACGGCGAAAGTTGAGCCTGGCGCCAACGTGGTGGTCTTTGGCCTCGGCGGTATCGGCCTCAACGTCATTCAAGGCGCAAGGCTTGCTGGTGCTAACAAGATTATCGGTGTCGATCTCAATCCGGCGCGTAAGCCGCTTGCCGAGCGTTTCGGCATGACGCACTTCGTCAATCCGAAGGAAGTGCAGGGCGATTTGGTGGCGTATCTCGTGGCGCTGACAGACGGCGGCGCTGACTACTCGTTCGAATGCGTCGGTAACGTCGATCTCATGCGGCAAGCCCTTGAGTGTTGCCACCGCGGTTGGGGTGAGTCGATCATCATCGGCGTCGCTGGTGCCGGTCAGGAGATTCGCACGCGGCCATTCCAGCTCGTGACGGGGCGCGTGTGGAAGGGCACGGCGTTTGGCGGCGCTCGCGGGCGCACGGACGTGCCGAAAATCGTCGATTGGTACATGGACGGCAAGATCCAAATCGATCCGCTGATCACGCATACGATGCCGCTTGCGCGGATCAACGACGCCTTCGACTTGATGCACGCCGGTGAGTCAATTCGCAGCGTCGTCACTTTCTGACGTTTGCGCGCCGTTCGATGAGCGCATTGAAGACTCTCAGCCGTCACGCTGCGTTCGGCGGCAGGGTGGGCTTTTACGAGCACGATTCACTAACAACTCGTTGCTCGATGCGATTCGCCGTCTACGAGCCACCGCAGTCGGCCACGCGGCGTGTGCCCGTCGTGTACTACCTCGCAGGTCTCACGTGCACGGAAGAGACCTTCATGATCAAGGCCGGGGCGCAGCGTGTGGCAGCGGAGCTTGGACTCATGCTCGTGGCACCCGATACCAGCCCTCGCGTGCGCCTGCCGGGCGACGATGCGGCTTGGGACTTCGGTCTCGCGGCTGGGTTCTATGTGGATGCGCGGCGCGAGCCTTGGGCGCAGCACTATCGAATGTACTCGTACATCGTCGACGAATTACCCACGTTGATCGGCACGCATTTCCCTGCGGCGGAGCGTCGGCAAAGCATCATGGGCCACTCAATGGGTGGCCATGGCGCGCTCACGATCGCGCTGCGCAATCCCGAGCGCTATCGCTTCGTTTCCGCGTTCGCGCCGATTTGTGCACCGATGCAATGCCCGTGGGGCGTCAAGGCGTTCTCGGGCTATTTGGGGGACGACCGCGACGTGTGGCGTGAGCACGACGCAACGGAACTCGTGGCAGCGCGACGCTTTCCTGGCACGATTCGCATCGATCAAGGGCTGGCCGATAAGTTCCTCGCCGACCAGCTCCATCCCGATCGCTTCCTGGCGGCCGCTCGCGCGGCCGGCCAACCTGTCGATTACCGCGCCCACGACGGTTACGACCACGGCTATTACTTCATCCAGAGTTTCGTCGCCGAGCACCTCGTTCTGCACGCCACCGCGCTCGCCTAAGGCCGCTTTTGCATTCGATTGCAAGCCGAGAACTGACCTGTTACGGTCAGCGCTACGAGGGGGCTTCCATGACCACGACCGCACCGGCCGAGCGCAACGTGCAGCTCATCAAGTGGCTCACGTGCTTGATGTTCTTGATGTTCGCGATGACGACCGACGCCGTCGGTACGGTCATACCGCGCGTGATCGAGGAGTACCGCCTGAGCATGACGGCGGCGAGCGCGTTCCATTGGGTCACCATGGCCGCGATCGCGCTCGGTGCCATCTTGTTAGGCTTCTTGGCCGATCGCATTGGCCGCAAGATCACGATTCTCTTGGGCCTACTGCTGTACGGCATCGGCTCGCTGTTGTTCGCGTTCGGTAATACCTTCGGCTTCTTCGTCGCTTTGCTTGCGATATCGGGGGTTGGTATCGCCGTGTTCAAGATTGGCGCGATTGCGTTGATCGGCGATATCTCCACCTCCGCCAAACAACACACCGCAACGATGAATCTCGCGGAGGGCTTCTTCGGCGTGGGCGCGATGATCGGCCCGGCCATCGTCACCGCACTGCTGACGGCCGGGCTCTCGTGGAAGTATCTGTACGTCACGGCCTCGATCATGTGTGCCGTGTTGATGATCATTGCCTTGGGCGTGCGTTACCCGACGATGAAAGCTGCGACGGACGAGCCGATCAACCTCGCACGCACCTTGCGCATGATGAAGAACCCGTACGCCTTGGGCTTCTCGCTGCTGATCATGTTGTATGTCGCCACGGAGGTTGCGATCTACGTGTGGATGCCGACGCTACTCAAGGACTACTCCGGGCCTGCCGCGCATATCGTCGCGTACGCGCTGACAACATTCTTCGTGCTGCGCGCGGCCGGCCGTTTCCTCGGCGTCTGGATGCTGAGCCACTTCCGCTGGAGCACGGTGCTGATGTGGTTCGGATTCGCGATCTTCGCGTGCTTCGCAGGCAGCTTGATTGGCGGTCGCGACGTGGCAGCGTGGCTCTTGCCGCTGTCCGGGCTCTTCATGTCAGTGATGTACCCGACGATCAACTCGAAAGGCATCAGCTGCTTCGAGAAGTCTGAGCATGGCGCAGTGGCCGGCGTGATTCTGTTTTTCACGGCAGCCGCGGCAGCGGCGAGCCCACCCGCGATGGGTTTCATCAGCGATCAATATGGCGATATTCGCTACGGCTTCGTCCTCGCCACGGCGTTCGCTGCATTACTCGCGCTGGGCTTGTTCTATAACTGGTGGCGCGATCCAGCGGCAGCGCGCTTGCAAGCGCTCGATCAACAGCAAGCTCACGTTTGAGTGGTTAGTGCCGCAGCGGCGCGAGCAGCTGCCTCGATGGTAGCGTAATCACCGCGCGCCAGAACATCGCGCGCCGTCAGCCACGAGCCGCCAAGACCGAGCACGCTCCGTAGCGCGAGGTACTTCGGTGCCGTCGCGAGTGTGATGCCGCCCGTCGGGCAGAATCGGACTTGCGGGAACGGCGCGCTGAGGGCTTGCAGCGCGGCCACGCCGCCCGCTGCTTCTGCCGGGAAGAACTTCACGGTCGTGAAGCCCTCGTCCAATGCGCGCATCAGCTCGGAGGCCGTTGCGATACCCGGGATGAAGGGTAGAGCAGACTCGCGCGCTGCGGCTAACAATTCCGGCGTGGCGCCCGGGGAGAGTCCGAAACGTGCACCGCACGCGAGCGCTGCCGTGAGATCGGCCGGGCGCAGGATCGTCCCCGCGCCGACCGACATCTGCGGCACTTCCGCCGCGATGGCTCGAATCGCTTCGAGTGCAATCGGCGTCCGCAGCGTTACTTCGATCGCGCGTATGCCGCCTGCGACAAGCGCGCGCGCGGTGGGCACCGCGCTCGCTAGCGAGTCGAACGTCACGACCGGCAGCACGGCGTTGGGGAACGAATCCTGGAATACCGACACGCGAGCCTCGCGACGCTAGAAGAGCACGCTCGCGCCGCGATCGGCGGACGAGACGTGGTTGCGGAACAGTTGGAATAACTCGCGGCCGACACCATTCGTGTCATGAGCCGGCGCTGCGACCGAGCGCGCTGCCAGTTCCGCGGCGTCCACTTCGAGGAGCAGTACGCCTTGTTTGGCATCAACCGTGATCCAGTCGCCCGAGCGAATCTTGGCAATGGCGCCGCCGCACGCAGCTTCCGGTGTCACGTGGATCGCAGCGGGCACTTTCCCGGACGCGCCCGACATACGGCCGTCGGTCACGAGCGCCACTCGTTGTCCGCGGTCTTGCAGGACCGCGAGCGGCGGCGTGAGCTTGTGCAGCTCGGGCATGCCGTTGGCACGCGGCCCTTGGTAGCGAACCACCGCCACGAAATCTTGGCCGTCGAGTTCGCCCGCCTTGAAGGCGCGCTCGAGGTCATGTTGGTCGTTGAACACACGAGCGGGTGCGCGAATCACATGGCGATCCTCACTCACGGCCGACACCTTGAGCACCGCGCAGCCAAGATTGCCATGCAAAACTCGCAAGCCGCCGTCGCGTGCAAATGGGTTGCCGAGCGGCCGCAGGATTTTCTCGTCGAGCGAGTGCGACTCGCCCTCGCGCCATATGAGAGCCTGATGCCCGCTGCTGTCAGTTGTTAGTATGGGTTCGCGAACGTAGCTGCTGAGTGTGTCGCCCGTGATCGTCCGAGCGTCGGCGTGTAACAGCCCAGCCGCGAGCAACTCCCGCGTGACGAATGCGAGTCCGCCGGCCGCATGGAACTGGTTTACATCGGCAGAGCCGTTGGGATAAACGCGAGCGAGCAGTGGCGTCACAGCGGAGATGGCAGCGAAATCCGCGAGCTCGAGTGTGAGGCCCACGGCGGATGCCATGGCAATGAGGTGCAAGGCGTGGTTCGTTGAGCCGCCGGTTGCCATCAGGCCGACGAGTGCATTCACGAAGCTGCGTTCATCGATGACTTGGCAGAAAGGTAAGTAGTTAGCGTCGAGCGCCGTATGCCGTGCGACGGTGTGTGTTGCCGCGCGCGTGAGCGCTGCCCGCAATGGCAGCCCTGGATTGACGAACGCTGCACCCGGCACGTGCAGGCCCATCATCTCCATCAACATCTGATTCGAATTCGCCGTGCCATAGAACGTGCAGGTGCCCGCACCGTGATACGACGCCGATTCGGCAGCGAGTAGCTCCGCGCGGGTGGCGCGACCCTCCGCGTACAACTGGCGAACGCGGGCTTTTTCTGCGTTCGACAGGCCCGATGGCATCGGCCCGGCGGGCACGAACGCCATCGGCAAATGCCCGAACCGCGCCGCGCCGATGAACAGGCCGGGCACGATCTTGTCGCATACGCCCAGGAGAAGCGCCGCATCGAAGCTCTCGTGTGAGAGTGCCACCGCCGTCGCGAGCGCAATGACGTCGCGCGAGAACAGCGACAGTTCCATGCCCGCGCGGCCCTGCGTGACGCCGTCGCACATCGCGGGCACGCCGCCTGCCACCTGCGCGGTCGCCGTGACTTCGCGTGCGAACTGCTTGATCTGCGCGGGGTAGCCCTCGAACGGCTGATGCGCTGAGAGCATGTCGTTGTAAGCCGTGACGATGCCGATGTTCGGCCAGCGCAACTCCGTGAGAGCAGGCTTATCGCCAGCAGCCGCCGCGATGACGTGCGCGAGATTCGAACACGGAAGCTCACCGCGCGACGGCTTATCGCGCTTCGCCGCCCTCATTTGTTCGAGATAAGCCGCGCGAGCTGGCGCGCTGCGCTCGCGAATTGCAGCAGTGACCGTCGCGATCGTTGGATTCAATGCGCTCATGTCATTCGTACCAGGAGTGTCCGAAACGCTCGGGCAGCGCAATCGCTGCAGCCGGGCCCCACGTACCCGCAGGGTAACTCTTCGGCACGACGTTGCTACGCCGCCAGCCCTCGGCAATGTGGTCGACCCAGCGCCACGCGGCTTCGACTTCGTCGCTCCGTACGAACAACGTGGAATTGCCAGCCAACGCGTCGAGGATCAAGCGCTCGTGCGCCTGTCGGCGACGACTCTCCTTGAACGCTTCGGTCAGCGAAAGATTGAGTGCAACCGGAGCGAGCCGCATGCCGTTGAGACCGGGTTGTTTGCCCATCACCTCGAGCGTGATCGTTTCCTCGGGCTGCATGCGGATCAGCATCTTGTTAGGTTGCAATGGTGTGCCGTGCGAGTCGAAAATGTTGTGTGGCACGCTGCGGAACTGGATCACGATTTCGGTGCGTCGCGTGGCCATGCGCTTGCCCGTGCGCAAATAGAAGGGCACACCCTTCCAGCGCCAGTTGTCGACCTCGGCGCGCAATGCCACGAAGGTTTCCGTCGTGCTCCCGGGGCGCGCTCCTGCCTCATCGAGGTAGCCGGGCACACCTTGTGTGCCTGCGACGCCAGCCGCGTATTGGCCCGAGACAGTCTTACTCGGAATGTCCGTAACATCGATAGGCCGTAACGAGCGCAACACTTTCACCTTTTCGTTGCGTACCTCATTCGGCTCGAAATTGACCGGCGGCTCCATCGCGACCAGTGCTAACAACTGCAACAAATGATTCTGGATCATATCGCGTAGCGCGCCGGCGCGATCGTAATAGCTCCAGCGGCCCTCAGCACCGACCGTTTCGGCGACGGTGATTTGCACTTGTTCGATCGCATCGCTGCGCCACAGCGGCTCGAACAGCGCGTTCCCAAATCGCAGTGCGAGCAAATTCTGCACCGGCTCTTTGCCGAGGTAGTGATCGACCCGGAAGATGCGATCTTCATGGAAGTGCCGCTGAACGGCGGCGTTGACGGCGTGTGCAGACGCCAGGTCTTTGCCGATCGGTTTCTCGAGGACCACGTGGCAGCGCTCGGAGACGAGACCTGCATCTGCCAAGCCTGCGCAGACAGGGCCGTAGAGTTCGGGCGCGGTCGATAGGTAGTACAAGCGTTGCGGCGACTCACCGAGCGCAGCGCCAACCTCCGTAAAGCCGGCCGCGCGCTCCGCATCGATGGCGCGATACGAGCAGCGGCGCACGAAGCGATCGAGCACCGCCGTCTCGACGAACGAACCCGGCACGAAGTCGCGCACCACGCGCTCAACGTGCTGGGAAAATGCTTCCGCCGAGAGCTCGGAGCGTGAGACACCGAGTACACGGAGCGAGTCGCACAGCAGGTTGTCGCGGTGCAAGTGATAGAGCGACGGCAGGAGCATGCGCGAGGCGAGATCGCCGGTGGCACCGAAGAGCACGAATGTCTGTTTAGGGTCTGTCATGAGTCTCCGACGGAATATGGGCTTAATCCAATCATGCAATCGATTGCATTACAATGCTACTGTCGCATCGTCCTAGTACTGTAACAAGGCTTTTTCAGACGGCGCTTGCATACGAATGCGGTTGTGCCACTTGGCGATGAGGACGCGAGATGAAGTTGCGTGTAGTCGTGGCAGGGGTTCTATCCTGCTCCTATCGAGCAGCGTCATTCTTGCTGCATGTGTCACGACGCTGACCGAGCCAGCAGATCAGTTGAGCGGCTTCGAGCAGTGGCGCCGCTCGCACGCCGACATGTTCAGCAACAATTTCGGCAAGATGTTTTCGCGTTGCACCCCCCCGCCGTGGTGGTGCTCGCCGGCACGAACGATATCGTCGGCAACACCGGACCGATGACACTGGACGACATTGAGGCTAACTACCAGTCGATGGTGCAGTTAGCGGTCGCCAATGGTATCCGCACGGGCCTCGCGTCGGTTTTGCCTGTGCACGACTACACGGCTGCGGCGCACAAGTGTGTTCTGCAGCGCTTGCCCGAGAAGATTTTGGCGCTCAACCGCCGCATGCGCGCGTACTGCGCGGGCAGGGTGTGTCTACCGCGACCATTTCACCGCGACGGTCGATGAGCGCGGGTTCTTGCGTCGCGAGTGGGCCGGTCATGGCCTGCACCCCAATACGGCTGGGTACCGTGCGATGCGGCCCCTCATTGAAGCAGCCACGGCTCAAGCCCTCGTGCCTTCGAGTCTGAGCGCGCCCTGTCAGCGCTGATTGACACGTTCGGCCCGTCTTTGTATCCTCGCCAGCGTAAACGTTTACGTTCAGTGCGAAAACGTTTCCGGGTGGCATGAGTTGGTGCCGCTCACACGGGGGGGAGTCTTGCCGACGAGCATCAAAGACGTGGCGGAGCGGGCTTGCGTATCGGTCGCATCGGTATCGCGTGCCGTCAATGGCTCACCCGGATTATCGGCCGATACACGCGAGCGGATTCTGCGAATTGCCGCCGAACTCAATTACACGCCGCACGGTGCCGCTCGCAGTCTCATCACAAAGCGCACTCATACGATTGGCGTTCTGTTGCCAGACATGCACGGCGAGTTCTTCTCGGAGCTCATCCGCGGTATCGATCGCGCCGCGCGCGCGCGCGGCTTGAACGTGCTCGTGTCGAGCTCGCATGGAAATGCGCAAGAGGCGGCGAGTGCATTGCGGGCAATGCATGGGCGCGTCGACGGGCTGCTGGTGATGTCGCCCCATGCGGATGCGGCATTTCTGCAAACGAATATCCCCAGTGATTCGCGCCTGGTCTTGATGAACACACCTGTTGCGGCCGGTGCGAAGGTGCCGTCGTTCACCGTCGACAACTACGGCGGTGCGTTCGCGATGGTGAAGCACTTAGTTTCGCGCGGCCATCGACGGATCGCTGTGATCGCAGGTCCCGATGCGAACTTCGAAGCGCAAGAGCGCTTGCGTGGCTATCGCGACGCGCTCCGCCAACTGCTGCCGGACGCCCATCCCGAGATTTTGCACGGCGATTTCACGGAAGAGTCCGGATGGCGCGTGGGAAAAAAGCTGGCGGCATTGGCCGATCGACCGCAAGCGGTGTTTGCCTCCAACGACATGATGGCTATCGGCTGCATGTTTGCGTTGGCTGAAGCGGGCATTGCTGTGCCGCGTGATATCGCGGTCACGGGCTACGACGACATTCCGATCGCGCGCTACGTCGCCCCGGCGCTAACAAGCGTCAAAGTGCTCATCGAGGAACTGGGCGAGCTGGCGGTTGAGCGGCTGGCCGCATCGATCGTAGAGCCCGATCACGTCGTTGCCGGCAATCAAGTGTTGCGAACCGAACTGGTGGTCCGTGCGTCGTGCGGGCGCCAAGCGGCCACGCTCACGGCAATCGGAGCGAATTCACCGAAGAAGGGTTGGTAGGCCGGCGCGGCAGTTATGCCGCAGCGTTGGCACGGAAGTTCAGAAAATCGAGGAGGGTAACAACGATGAAAATAAATCTGCCGAGAGGCTTCGCGAAGCGACGCCCGCAATCAATGGTAGCCGCTGCTGTCGCGCTGGCGCTCGCTGCGCCGACGGCCGGCTGGGCGCAAACCGCCGATGCCACGCTTCGCGGTGTAGCGCCGCCGAATGCCGAGATCACCGCGCGCAATGTTTCGACCGGTGTCGCGCGTCGCACGATCGCAGGATCGGATGGCACGTACACGCTCATCGGCTTGCCGCCTGGAACTTACCGAGTAAGCGCCAACGGCGCGGGCGAGCAGACGGTCACATTGACCGTAGCCTCGACCGGTACGCTGGATCTCACGGCCGCTGCGCCCGTCTCGGCTGAGGTTGCAGCCGATGCCTCGCTCGAGCAGGTGGTCGTTAGTGCGCGCCGCTTGGCAGAGACTCGCACCTCTGAAGTCGGTGGCGTCGTTTCACTCGCACAGATCGAATCCGTGCCGCAATTGACTCGCAACTTCCTCGAGTTTGCGGATGTCGTTCCGGGCGTCGTTTTCAACGTCGACTCGAAAGGCCGCACGAGCATTCGCGGCGGCGCGCAGAAGGACGCGACCGTCAATGTGTACATCGACGGCGTGGGCCAGAAAGGCTACGTGCGATCGGGTCTCTCAGGCCAAACGGACAACTCGCAAGGCAATCCGTTCCCGCAGCTCGCAATCGGCGAGTACAAGGTCATCACGTCTAACTACAAGGCTGAGTACGACCAAGTGGCGAGCGCCGCGATTACGGCAGAGACTCGCTCGGGCACTAACGAGTTCGAGGGCGATGCGTTTTTCACTTACACCGAGGATGGCTGGCGTGCAAAGACGCCCGGCGAGACAGCCTCGGGGCGCAAGACGAAGTCCGAGACCAAAGAGTACGGCTTCGCGCTCGGCGGACCGATCATCGAGGATAAGCTGCATTTCTTGGTCACGTTCGAGGCGAAGCGCTACGTCACGCCCGTCACGGTGACCGCAGACAACAGCGCGTCGGCCGCGCTGATTGCCGCGCTGCCGGCCAGTGCGCGCGCCGAGATTGGGCCGTCCACGCTGCCGTTCGACGAAGATTTGATCTTCGGCAAACTCGACTACTCACCGACGGATCGCGATCACATTGCTTTCTCCTTCAAGATTCGCGATGAAGAGAGCGTCGGCGATGGCGCTGGCGTGGGTACCGCACCATCGGCGTCGATTCGCACCGAGAATTGGGATCATCGCGCCGATTTGCGCTGGCAGCGCAGCGGCGATCGCTGGTTCAACGAATTGTTGCTGACGTGGGAAGATGCGTTCTTCAACCCGCAGGTCAAGAACGCGGGTGAGAACGGCGCCATTTACACGTTCCTCGACTCGGGCAACGATCGACGTATTCTTGCAACGAATGGCGTCGATCCGCGTGCGGGTCAGAACAAGGGCCAGAAAGGTTGGGCAATCGCCAACACGCTCACCTTCTCAAATCTCGAATGGAAGGGCGATCACACGATCAAGGCGGGCATCAAGTACAAGCTCGTCGATCTCGTGGCGCAGGACGCGATCATCAACAATCCGGTGTTCTCGTACGACGTCACGGCCGCAGGGACCGCGACGATTCCTTACAAGGCGGTGTTCGCGCTGCCGGTCGCGGGGCTCGATCCGAAAGTGGAATCGAGCGCCAAGCAACTGGGCATCTTCTTGCAAGACGACTGGGCGGTGAACGATCACCTCACGTTGAACATCGGTGCACGTTGGGATCTCGAAAAGAATCCGTCGTATTCCGACTTCGTGACGCCGCAAGTCGTCATCAACGCGCTGAACACCGTCGTGCCGGGCACGGGTGGCTTGACCTACGGTCAGACGCTCGGGCGGAGCTCCGATGGTTCGACAGCCATCAATATCAACGACTACATCAGCACGGGTAACAACCGCAGCGAGAAGGGCAACTTCGCGCCGCGCTTCGGCTTCTCGTACGACATTGGCGCCGATCAAGAGCATGTGATCTTCGGCGGCGCAGGCCGCAGCTACGATCGCAACTTGTACGACTTCTTGCAGCTCGAGCAGACCAAGATCGCGCTCGGTCAGGCGGAAGTGCGCTTCAACACGCCCGATCATCCGTGCACCGTCAACAACACGTCATGCTTCGCGTGGAATCCGAACTTCCTGAATGGCGTGCAGAATCTGCAAGCGCTGCTCGGCGGGGCGGCGGCCGGCGAAATGAACATGATGAACAATCGGCTGAAGATGCCGTACTCCGACCAGTTCAGCCTCGGTATGCGCAATCGCATTGGCGACTGGAATACGAGTGCGACGATCTCGCGCATCGAGAGCCATGATGGCTTTGCGTTCAACCTCGGCAATCGTCGTCCGGACGGTTCTTTCTGGGGCCCTGTGCCGTGGGGTGGGCCAGCGCAGCCGTGGTTGTTTGCGCCGCCGGGACTTGCTGGCAACTTGATCATCGGTCGCAACGGTATCGAGACTCGCAACACGCAATTCCTGCTGTCCGCCGACAAGCCGTATACGCGCGATTCGCGTTGGGGTACCACGCTCGCGTACACGTTCACGAAGGCAAAGCAGAACCGCGACATCAACGAGCATTACTCGTTTGACGAAGCGAACATCTCGCTCTACCCGTTCATCACGTCGAATGCGGCCGCGAAGCATCGCTTCGTAGGCACGTTCACGTATCGCGCGCCGTGGGACATCGTGGCTGCCGCCAAGCTCACGCTGGCCAGCCCGTTGCCGCGAAACACGATCACGTGCTTTAACAGTGCAGGCCCCTCGTTCCCCAACGGCGGTCAGTGCACGGCGGTGTCGTACGAAGCGTCGGGTAACGGTTACCGCAGCCTCGATCTGCAATTGACGAAGAACTTCCAGATTCGTGATTTGTCGACGGCCTATTTGCGTCTCGACATGCTCAACATCACGAACTCGAAGAACTTGGTTGACTACATCGACGTGGCTGGCGCCAACGGTATCGTGACCGGTGGCGACTACAACCCCACGGGCAACATCTCGGGCGTACCGCGCCAGATGCGGTTGACGTTCGGTGCGAAGTTCTAAGCCTGCAACGAGGAGCCCCGGTGGTTGAGCCGGGGCTCCGTTCTGGTTGCATGTTGCAGCGTCTGCCTGCCACGCTCGCGCACGGGTGTTAGGCGGGTAACGGTGACTCTGTGAGCGACAAGCGAATTCGCAGTATCGTAATCGTCGGCGGGGGCACTGCCGGCTGGATGTCTGCCGCTGCCCTGATCAAGGCGCTCGGCGATTCCTGTTCGATCCGATTGATCGAGTCGGACGAGATCGGCACGGTTGGCGTGGGCGAGGCTACCGTCCCGCATCTGCAGACTTTCAACGATGCACTCGGCATCAACGAGATCGATTTTGTCAAAGCGGTTCGCGGCACCTTCAAGCTGGGTATCCAGTTCTGCGATTGGGGTCGCATCGGCGATCGCTACATCCACGGCTTCGGCCAAATCGGTCACGACTATGGATTCCTGCCGTTCCACCAGTATTGGCTGAAGCTCCGCTTAGCCGGCAAAGCCGATCATATCGGCGCGTACTCGATCCACACCGCCGCAGCGCCGCTCATGAAGTTCATGTCGTCTGCGACGGATGCGCCGCCTAACAGCCCGTTGTCGCACATCGCGCACGCGTATCACTTCGATGCTGGGTTGTACGCGGCGTTCCTGCGCAGCTATTCCGAAGCGCGTGGCGTGCGGCGCACCGAAGGTCAAGTCGTGGATGTGCATCTGCGGCCCGAGGACGGATTCATCGAGTCCGTGCAAATGGCGAGCGGCGAGCGTATCGCTGCCGACTTGTTCGTCGATTGCTCGGGCTTTCGCGGGCTGTTGATCGAGCAGGCGCTGCAAAGTGGTTATGAGAATTGGACACAGTGGTTACCGTGCGATCGCGCGATGGCCGTGCCGTGCGAGAAGACGGGGCCCGCGACACCGTACACGCGCTCCACGGCGCGCGCGGCCGGTTGGCAGTGGCGCATCCCACTGCAGCATCGGACGGGTAACGGCTACGTGTATTCGAGCGGCTATATCAGCGATGACGCCGCACGCGAGACGTTGCTTGCGAATCTCGATGGCAAGGTACTGGCCGAGCCGCGCATCCTGAAATTCACGACGGGTCGACGGCGCAAGATTTGGAATCGCAATTGCGTGGCCATCGGTCTTGCGAGTGGCTTTCTCGAGCCGCTCGAATCGACCAGTATCTACCTGATCCAAAGCGGCGTCGGCCGCTTGATCAATTTGTTTCCAGACCGCAGCTTCAGTCAGACGTTGATCGATCGCTACAACGCGCAGGCTGCGTTCGAGTACGAGCGAATTCGCGACTTTTTGATCTTGCACTACTACGCCACCGATCGGCGCGATTCGCCGTTCTGGGAGTACTGCGCGAATATGCGCATTCCTCCTGAGCTCGACGACAACCTGCGCTTGTTCAACGAGAGTGGCCGCTTCTTTCGTAATGCAGATGAAATGTTTGCGGTGACGAGTTGGGTGCAAGTGCTCGTCGGTCAGAACCGCATGCCCGTCGGCTATCACCCGGCTGTGGATCTGATTCCGCAGCAGGAACTCGAAGAGCTCGAGCGCAGCGTGCACCGTGTGATCGCCGCGTGTGTGGGTGCGATGCCCGAGCACGAACAGTTCATCGCCCGCTTTGTGAAAGCTAACTAGTTGCCAACCATGAGTGAGTCGTTTGGAGCGGTGCCGCGCTCGAGCCGTGCAGCGAGCGTTCGATCGCATCATGTGTTGAGCGATGGACGCAGCGCGGTCGTCGTCACGTCCATCGGTGGCGGCTTCTCGAGTTTTGGCGATTGGTTGCTGGACGTCTGGCGTCCGGACCCGGTCGAAGGTGAGGGCGGTTTCTACGTCTTTGCGCGCGATCTCGACAGCGGCGAATTCTGGACGGTCTCGGGCCGCGCGTGCGCTGGGCACGAGCCCGGTAGCGTCACGAGCACGGATCGCGCCATCACGATCGAACGACGGCACGCGGGCGTCCACTCGCGCGTGAGCATCGCGCTCGAGGGCTCGCCGGCGTTAGAGGTGCGCACCTGCGCGCTCACCAACACGAGCAACGTGACGCGGCGAATCGAGCTCACCAGCTTTCTGGCGCTTGCGCTGAATACTCCTGCAGCACACGAGGGGCACCCGGCGTTCTCGAAGTTGTTCGTGCAAACTCGTCGCGCCGAGGATGGCTTTCTGATCGCGACGCGTCGGCCGCGCGGCCACGGCGAAACATCGCCCGCGGTAGCTCACGCGCTGCTCGACGCTCCCGTCACGGATTACACGACAGATCGCGCGCGCTTCATCGGCCGGGGTCGCCATGTGCGTGCGCCCGCAAGCCTGGTGACGGCACAGCCGCTCGGCGCAACTTGCGGGAACGTGTTGGATCCCGCATTTGCGCTGCGCACGATACTCACTCTGGAGGCGGGCTCCACGAGCACCGTTCGATTCGCGTTGGCGGCTGCGGACTCGGTGGCGGACGTCCTTGAGCGATTGCGTCGCGCAAGCGCACAGCGCGGAGCAGCCGGGTCGCCGGTCTATTCCGCATCGAGCGCGCCACTCATCGTGGCGCAAATGACGAATTCCTTGGCTCCGCTCATGGCGCCGACGACTGAGGCCGTGATGCGAGCGTGTGTCGATGCCGCCGCTGTGGCGACCCGGTCCGAGCCGCTGCTGTTCGATAACGGCTTCGGCGGTTTCGCCGACTGTGGTCGAGAGTACGTCGTACGTATGCAGCGCGATGTCACAGGTCATCTACAGTTGCCGCCGGCCGCGTGGATCAACGTGCTGGCCAATCCCAACTTCGGTTGCTTCGTCAGTGAGTCGGGCGCTGGCAATTCGTGGTGGCGCAATAGCCGGGAGTACCGCCTAACACCGTGGAGCAACGATCCCATCGTCGATCCGCACGGTGACGCGCTCTACGTAAAGGATCTATCGAGCGGCGCTGTGTGGTCTCCCCAGCCAGGTCCTGTGCCGGCGCCGGTCGATTACGAGGCGCGTCATGGCTTTGGCTTTAGCACTTGGCGTTGCAACGTGGCGGGTCTCGAGCAGGAGACGACGATGTTCGTCCCGCGCCAAGACTCGCTCCGGGTGACGCGCGTGCGAATCCGCAACACCGGCCAAGCGTCGCGGCGTGTGGCGGTTTACGGCTATAACCGCTGGGTCCTGGGTGGCACGGGTGAGGCGACGCGCGCGACGGTGAATGCGGAGTTCTCCGCGTCGCAGCAAGCCGTGCTCGCACGTAACTCCGCTTCGTTGGCGCCGTTCGCCGGGACGGCATTTGCTGCGGTGGATCGCGACAAGGTGGATGGTTGGTGTGCCGATCGAGCGGCATTCCTCGGTGTTCCGGGGTCAGTTCGCGCGCCAGCGGCTCTGCTGCGCGACCATTTGCCACCGGTGTCGAGCAGCGGCGAACCGTGTGCGGTCTTGCAGGTGACGCTGGAGATCCCGCCTGGCGAGACGCGCGAGGTGAGTTTCCTGCTCGGGATGGCAGCGACGGATGCCGAGGTTGCAGCTTTGCTCGCACGCTATCGCTCGCCCGGGGAGGTCGAGACTGAGTTGTTAGCCGTACGGACGAGCTGGCAAGCGCTGTTCGAGCGGGTGCAAGTGAAAACGCCGTCTCCCGCGCTCGATGCCATGTTGAACGGTTGGTTGCCCTATCAGGACATCGCGTGTCGCATTTGGGCGCGCAGCGCGTTCTACCAGTCGGGCGGCGCGTTCGGCTTTCGCGATCAATTGCAGGACGCCGCTTCCATTGTATTGCTACGTCCAGACATGACGCGCGCGCAGATTCTCTTGCATGCCGCGCACCAGTTCGTGGAAGGGGACGTGTTGCATTGGTGGCATCCGCCGCATGAAGTCGGCATCCGTACGCGCTTCGCCGACGACTTGCTGTGGCTGCCGTGGATCACGGCTTACTACACGGCGACGACGGGAGACGCTGCGCTGCTCGATGAGCGCGTTCCGTTCGTGCATGCGCGTGCCTTGCTTGCCGGAGAGGCTGAGGCCTATCTGCCAGTGCAGCTAGCAGCCGAGAGCGCCACGGTATACGAGCATTGTTGCCGTGCGATCGATCGCTCGCTCACGCGCGGGGTGCATGGCTTGCCCTTGTTTGGAGCCGGCGATTGGAACGATGGCATGAATCGCGTCGGTCATGATGGGCGCGGCGAGAGCACGTGGATGGGATTCTTTCTCGTCACGGTCATCGATGATTTCTTGCCACTGTGTATTGCCCGCGGTGACGCGGAGCGCGCTCAGCGCTACCGGCGGCATCGTGATGAACTAACCGTCGCACTCAATGCGGACGGCTGGGACGGTGGTTGGTACCGACGCGGCTGGTACGACAACGGTGCGGTTCTCGGCTCGCAGGCGAGCGATGAGTGTCGCATCGATGCGCTGGCACAGGCGTGGGCTGTGATGTCGCACGTGGCGCCGCGCGAGCGTATCGAACGTTCACTCGACTCCGTGGAAGCGCACTTGATCGACGACGAGCAAGGGCTGATTCGCTTGCTCACGCCACCGTTCGTCGAGACGCCCAACGATCCGGGTTACATCAAAGGGTATGTCGCGGGCGTACGCGAGAACGGCGGTCAGTACACACACGCAGCAGTTTGGGTTGTTAGGGCAATGGCGGAGGCTGGCCGGCGCGATCGAGCATGCCAATTGCTGGAGTCTTTGCTACCCGTAAGCCATACCCTCGATCGCGCGGCGGCCGAACGCTACAAGGTCGAGCCATACGTGATTGCGGCCGATGTCTACGGGGCCGCACCGCACGTGGGCCGCGGCGGCTGGACTTGGTACACAGGTTCAGCGGGCTGGCTCTATCGCGTCGCGATCGAGTCGATTTTGGGTGTGCGCGTCGAGCGCGGCACGACGCTGGTCGTGCGCCCGCGGGTGGCCGATAGTTGGCCGGGATTCCAACTCACTTACCGTGCTGCAGATGGCACGACGGTTCACCTTGATGTTCGCAACCCAGCCGAGTGTGCGGCTCGCGTCGTGGACGCACGCTTCGACGGTGAGCCGATAGCCGTGAGCGACGGCGAGGTACGCATCACGCTGCCGCGAACGGGCAGAGCGCATGAGTGCCGCATCTTGCTCGGCGCATGAGTGTTAGGTTAGCGGCGGCATCGACTCCCGCTCAGGGTGTGCGATTGGCGGCGATCGCTTGCGCGTAAAAGCGTGCACTCGCTTTCGGTGTGCGCTTTTGCGTGGCGTAGTCGACATGAAAGATGCCGAAGCGCTTCGAGTAACCGAGCGCCCACTCGAAGTTATCGAGTAGCGACCACACGAAGTAACCACGGACATCAACGCCCGCCGCAATCGCGGCACGGACGGCAGCGATGTGCTGACGCAAATACTCGACGCGCAACGGGTCGTCGAGCACGTCGCCCGCAACCGTCGGTGGGTCCGCAAATGCGGCGCCGTTTTCCGTCACGTAGAGCGGGATGTTGCCGTAGCGCGATTTCACCCAGCTCAGCGTATCGGTCAAGCCTTGTGGGAACACTTCCCAGCCCGTCTCCGAGTAGATCGCGCCGTCTTGCTTCACGGGGCCCGCGCGCAGTGGCCACGCGCCGGGTTCGGCGCGCGTCACGTTGCGCGTGTAGTAGTTGATGCCGAGGAAATCAATCTTCTGTCGAATCAACGCCAGGTCCTCGGGCGAGATCAAGGGCCAAGCCTCGCCGAAGATTTCGGACAGTTCTTTCGGGTATTGGCCGAGGAAGACGGGGTCAAGGTACTGCCGATTCATGTATGCGTCGGCGCGTCGCGTGGCGGCGAGATCGTCCGAGCCTTGGGATGCCGGGTATTTCGGTTCGATGTTCACGACCAAGCCAATTTGGTGCTTGCCAATCGCACGATAGGCCTGCACCGCAGCACCATGGGCGCGCAGTAAGTTGTTAGACGCGAGCGGCGCCTCGAAGCGGTTGCGGTGACCGGGGGCGAGCACGCCGTGGAGGTAGCCGCCGTCCGTGACGACCCAGGGCTCGTTCAGCGTCACCCACTTCGAGACGCGATCGTCGAGCCGCTTGAACACAGCCGTACCGTAGTCGGCGAACCAGCCGGCAATGTCGCGATTGAGCCAGCCACCACGATCATCGAGCGCCGCGGGAAGATCCCAGTGGTATAGCGTGACGACGGGCTCGATACCCGCGCGCAGCAACTCGTCGACGAGTGCTTCGTAGAAGCCGAGTCCCTGAGGGTTCACGGCACCAGTGCCGTTCGGCAACACCCGGCCCCAAGCGATGCTGAACCGATACGCGTTCACGCCGAGATCGCGCATTAACGCGACATCCTCGCGGAAGCGGCGATAGTGATCGCAGGCGATGTCCCCATGGTCGCCCGCGTGCGTAAGCCCTGGTGTATGGGCAAAGCGCTGCCAGATGGAAGCGCCTGCGCCGTCGGCGAGCGGCGAGCCCTCGATTTGATGCGCTGAGGTTGCGGTGCCCCAGAGGAAACCCGCGGGAAAGTCTGTTGTTCGAGTCACGATCGAGCCTTCGGAAAGTCGGTGGGCCCCAAGCGGGGGAAACGTTTACATGGCTTGTTTGGCCCGAATTCTATACGATCCTGGGCGCCCCGAAGAGCGAGTCATTGGTCATGTCACAAGTCGTGCTGCAAGACGTTACGAAGGTCTACCCCGGCGGGCAGGTGGCGATCGCCGGTGCGTCGTTCGAAGTGGCCGCCGGCGAATTGGTCGTGATGGTCGGGCCGTCCGGCTGCGGCAAGTCGACCTTATTGCGCATGGTGGCGGGGCTCGAGGACGTGACCTCCGGGACGCTGTCGATCGGGGGTCGCGTCGTCAACGATGTCGCGGCGAAGGATCGCGATATTGCGATGGTGTTCCAGAGCTACGCACTTTATCCGCACATGACGGTCGCCGAGAACCTCGGGTTTGGTCTGACCTTACGCGGTGTGGATCGTCAACTCGTTGCGCAGCGCGTGAACGAGGCGGCACAGATGTTGGAGCTCGGAGCGATGTTGGAGCGGCGTCCGAGCCAGTTGTCAGGTGGCCAGCGTCAGCGCGTCGCGCTGGGTCGCGCGCTCGTCCGGCAGCCGAAGGTTTTCTTGCTCGACGAGCCGCTCTCGAATCTCGACGCAAAACTGCGCTCCGCGATGCGAAGCGAAATCGCGAAACTGCATCGCGAGCTGAAAACGACGATGCTTTATGTCACCCACGATCAAGTCGAGGCGATGACGCTTGGGCAGCGCATCGTCGTGTTGAATCAAGGCAAGATTCAGCAAATCGACACGCCGATGGCGTTGTACGAACGGCCCGCAACTGCATTCGTCGCGGCGTTTCTGGGCAGTCCAGCGATCAATCTCGTGCGCGGCGCGCTCGCTCTATCCGCACCGCCGGTGGTGCGAGCCAGCGGCATGGACTTTCCGCTCGCGGCGCACGCACTCGGCGAGGCAGTGCGCGCGCTCGACGGCCAGGAGATTCTGGTCGGGTTACGTCCCGAGCATCTGCAGTACCATCGTGCGGCGGCGAGCGACCTGCGCGCGCAGGGGGTGCTCGCGGTGAGCGGTACACTGGAATCGGTTGAGCAGCTCGGCAGCGAAGCATTCGTAACCGTGCGTGTCGGGGTGAGCCCGTTGGTTGCACGAGTTGCTGCAGACGGCGTGCCGCCGATCGGCCAGGCAGTGACGTTGACCTACGAGCCGCAGCGACTGCATTTCTTTCGCGCCGATTCCGGCGAGCGCCTCGCGTCGTAGCGTCAGGCGCTTTGACAATCTTTATGGCGGCTGCCTACACTTATTGTGTAAACGTTTTCTCCAGCGTAAATTTCGAGCTTTTGCCGGGCGGCCGCGCAGGCGACTGGGAGTGATGCACCATGGCAGCGACGATCAAGGACATTGCCAAGCAGGCGCGAGTCTCTGTGGCGTCGGTCTCGCGCGCCCTGAACGGCTCGACGAAGGTCGATGCGACGACTCGCGAGCGCATTCTGCGAGTGGCTCGTCGCCTGCGTTACACGCCGCACGCAGGGGCGAGAAGTTTGATCACTCGCAGGACCCACACCGTAGGCGTGCTGCTGCCAGACATCCACGGTGAGTTTTTCTCGGAACTGATTCGCGGTATCGACCGCGCGGCGCGCGCCCATGGTTTGCATCTGCTGGTGTCGAGTTCGCATGGCGATGCAACGGAGGCGGCGGCTGCACTCGCATCGATGAGCGGTCGCGTCGACGGTTTGCTCGTGATGTCGCCGCACGTCGATGCCGATTTCTTGTCGGACACCTTACCGCCAGGCCTGCCGTCGGTTTTGATGAATACGCGCGAGGGATCGGGTGCGTATCCGTCTTTCTTGGTCGACAACTTTGGTGGCGCGATGGCGGTCACGCAGCATCTCGCGCGGCAGCGGCGTTCGCGGATTGCCTTCATCACCGGGCCCGATAGCAACTTCGAGTCGCAGGAGCGCCAACGCGGCTATCTCGCGGCGCTCGCGAGTCTGCGCGGTAAGCCCGAGCCGATCATCATCGCGGGCAACTTCACGGAAGAGTCGGGCTATCTCGCGGGCCGACAGATTTTGGGCATGCGCTCGATGCCGGATGCCGTGTTCGCCGCTAACGACATGATGGCCGTGGGTTGTTTGTTAGCGCTCACGGCGGGCCACGTCAAGGTGCCCGAGGTCATTGCGATTGCCGGATTCGACGATATCCCCATTGCATCCTACGTAGCGCCTCCGCTTACGACGGTGCGGGTGGATATCGCCGAGATGGGCCGACGCGCGCTCGAGGCGCTCGCTCCCGTGCTGGCAGACAGCTCCTTGCGATTCGACAAATCGAACCGCACCGAGACCCTGCGCACCACGCTCATCGTGCGCAAGTCGTGTGGTGCCAGTAATGGCTAGTTAGTGAGATGGCGACGAGGGGAAGAAAGTGACAATGCGATTTGCGGTGCTTCTATGCGCGCTCGGCCTGGTCGCTTGTGCGGGCGGTGGGACGGCGGAGCCGAGTGCGCCAGCGGCCGCTCCGGCGGCACCGGCGGCTTTGCTCAGCGATATACACCGGCGAACATTCGACTATTTTTGGCAGACAACGGACGCGGCCACCGGTCTCGTGCGCGATCGGTACCCGGCGGACTCCCCCTCGAGCATTGCGGCCATCGGATTCGGCCTCACGAGTTACGGGATCGGCGCCGAGCGAGGCTATATCACGCGCCAACAGGCAGCGCAGCGTGTACTAACAACTTTACGATTCCTGGCGGCTCTGCCTCAAGGCCCTGAGCCGACCGGGCGTGCCGGCTATCGAGGCTTCTTCTATCACTTCCTCGACATCCCGAGTGGCTTGCGAACGGGAACGAACGAGTTGTCCACCGTCGATACGACGCTGTTGATGGCGGGTGTGCTGTTCTGTCGCGAGTACTTCGATGGCCAGAGCGCCGAGGAAGCGCAGATTCGCAAGCTCGCGGACGAGCTCTATCGGCGTGTCGAATGGACGTGGGCACAGGCGCGCCCACCTGCGATCGCCCTAGGCTGGCATCCGGAGACAGGCTTCATCGCGTACGATTGGCGCGGCTACAACGAGGCCATTCTCGTCTATGTGCTGGCGCTCGGCTCGCCGACACATCCGATTTCTGTCGACGCTTGGCGGGAGTGGGCTGCGAGCTACGACAAGAGCTGGGGTACGTTGCATGGTCAGTCGCACCTGACGTTCGGCCCGCTCTTTGGCCATCAATACAGCCACATCTGGTTAGACTTACGCGGAATACGCGATCGCGAGTTAGGTGAGCGCCGTGGGCTCGACTACTTCGAAAACAGCCGTCGCGCGGTGTACTCGCAGCGGGCGTATGCGATTGCGAATCCACTGGGTTGGCGCGACTACTCCGAGAACGTGTGGGGGCTCACTGCGTCAGATGGCCCAATCGATCTCGACTTGCCGTATCGCGGCGAGTTACGTCGCTTCCGCACCTATGCGGCGCGAGGTGTGAGCCTCGATCCCGCGCACAACTATGACGACGGTACGATTGCACCGACTGCCGCATTGGGTTCGCTACCGTTCGCACCCGAGATTGTGATCCCCGCCGTGACCGAAATGCATCGTCGTTACGGTCACGAAATCTACGGGAAGTATGGCTTCTTCGATGCGTTCAACCCGAGCTTCGATTATCCGGTGCCGTTGCGACATGGACGGCTCGCACCGGGATTGGGTTGGGTGGATACGGATTATCTCGGAATCGATCAAGGCCCGATCATCACGATGATCGAGAACCACGAGACCGAACTCGTGTGGCGGGTCATGCGACGCAATCCGTACGTGCGGAAGGGGCTCGAGCGTGCGGGATTCACGGGCGGATGGTTGCGTGAATGAAGATTTGGCTGCGCGCCACGTGGTTCTTGCTTGTCGCGGTCGTTGCCGCGGGCTGCGCGCGCGATGCGGCGACGGACCAAACACTCACGGTCTGGGCGGTTGGGCGCGAAGCGCAGGTTGTTAGGCAGCTCGCGCCGGAATTCGAGCGCCTGCATCCGGGTGTCCGCGTGCGAGTGCAGGAGCTCGCCTGGACTGCTGCGCATGAAAAGCTCCTGACGGCGTTCGCGGGCGACGCGACGCCGGATGTCTGTCAGCTCGGCAACACTTGGATCGCAGAATTCCAGGCGTTGGATGCGCTCGAGCCGCTCGATGAGCGTATTCGCGCATCGCGCAACATCGATCCCGCGGATTACTTCAGCGGTGTCTGGGCTACCAATGTCATCGGCGGCACCACCTACGGCGTGCCGTGGTATGTCGATACGCGCCTGCTGTTCTATCGTCGCGACATCCTTGCGGCTGTCGGCTTCGAGCAACCGCCGAGAACTTGGGACGAGTGGTTAGCGATGCTGCGCGCGATCAAGCAGCACGTAGGCCCGGATCGCTATGGCGTGTTGCTGCCGCTCAATGAATTCGAGCCGTTGCAAGTGCTTGCCCTGCAACAACCCGAACCGATGCTGCGCGACGGCGACCGGTTCGGCAATTTTCGCAGCGAGTCGTTCAAGCGTGCACTCGGCTTCTATGCACAATTGTTCAACGAGCAGCTCGCGCCGCCAGCGACGAATGCGCAGATCTCCAACGTGTGGCTCGAGCTTGGTAACGGCTATTTCTCCTTTTATTTGTCGGGCCCATGGAATGTCGGCGAGTTCAAGCGACGTTTGACACCCGAGCAGCAACCGACTTGGATGACGGCGTCGATGCCCGGTCCGGATGGTCCCGGCGTTTCGAGCGCAGGCGGTTCGAGTCTCGTCATTTTCAAGCGCTCGCCGCGTAAAGAGCTCGCGTGGCAACTGATTGAGTTCTTGTCGAGTGCTGAGAGCCAGAAAGTCCTGAATGAAGTGACGGGCGATCTACCGACACGACGGGCCGCGTGGAGCACATCGGCACTGCAAGACGACCCTTACATGCGCGCGTTTCGTGAACAACTCGAGCGCTTGCGACCTGCGCCGCAAGTACCGGAGTGGGAGCGCATCATGCAAGAGATGCGCTATGCGGCGGAGCGCGTCGCGCACGGCGAGCAGACCGTGGATGAGGCGGTCGCGCAGCTCGATCAGCGAGTCGATGCACTGCTCGAGAAGCGTCGCTGGATGCTGGCGCGGAACGCTGTGCAATGAGCGCGAGCCCAAGTTTGGCGCACAGTCGAGTCGGATGGTGGTTTGCCGCCCCCGCGCTCGGCGTCATCGCAGCGTTCTTTGTGGTGCCCTGCTGCGCGGCGCTCGTCCTCAGTCTCACCGACTTCGATTTGTACGCACTCGCCGATATCGGCAACTTGCGCTTCGTCGGGTTCGATAACTACTGGCGGTTGTTGCATACACCGCTCTTCTGGAAGGCGCTCGGGAACACGGCTTGGTTCGTGGGCTTGGGAGTGCCCTTGACGATTGCGGTATCGCTCGGTGCCGCGCTGTTAGTGAGTTCGCAGCGTGCGCGCTTCCCAGGCTTCTTTCGTACCGTGTACTTTGCGCCGGTCGTCACGACGCTCGTAGCAGTCGCCATCGTGTGGCGCTACTTGTTCCATGCTCGCTACGGCCTCATTAACCATGCGTTGGCGCAGGTCGGCATCGAACCCATCGACTGGCTCGGCGATCCGCAGTGGTCGATTCCGTCGATCGTCATCCTCGCCGTGTGGAAGAACTTCGGCTACAACATGATCATTTTCGTGGCGGCGCTACAGGCGATTCCCACGGATTTGTACGAAGCTGCCAAGATCGACGGCGCCTCATTCTGGCAGCGACTTCGCCACGTCACGCTGCCCATGCTACGGCCGACGTTCATTCTAGTCGCGGTCCTAACGACTGCCGGTTACTTTCAGATGTTCGCCGAGCCGTACGTGATGACCGAAGGCGGCCCCTTGCAGAGCACGGTGAGCGTGCTCTACTTCATGTACGACGAAGGCTTCAAGTGGTGGAACCTCGGCGCCGCATCGGCAGTGGCGTTCCTGCTGTTCTTGATCATCTTGAGCGTGACGTACTTGCAGTCGGTCGCGCTGCGTCGTGAGGCGACGGCATGAATCGGAAGGACGTCATCGTCAACAGCGCGCTGGTCGTGCTCGCGGGGCTCACCGCGTTTCCATTGCTGTGGATGCTGTCGGTCTCGTTCATGCAGACCGGCGCATCGAACGTGTCGCCACCGCCGCTGCTGCCCGTTGCGCCAACCCTCGACAACTATCGTCAGCTGTTTGTGTTGAACGATATGGGTCGCTATCTGGCAAACAGCGCCATCGTTGCAAGTGCGGCAACGCTGATATCGCTACTGTTCAACGGACTTGCGGGCTACGCGTTCGCGAAGCTGCGCTTCCGCGGCCGTGAAGTGACGCTCGGCATCATGCTGGCCGCGATGCTGATCCCAGCTCAGGTGGGCATGATTCCGCTGTTCGGTATGCTGAAGTGGTTAGGTCTGGTCAATAGCTACGCTGCTGCGATCGTGCCGTCGATGGCGAGTATCTTCGGCATTCTGCTCGTCAGGCAGTATGCGCTCACCATTCCCGACGACTTACTCGACGCGGCTCGCATCGACGGCGCTAGCGAGAGGCAAGTATTCCTGCGCATCGTCTTGCCGCTGCTGAAGCCAATTCTCGTCACACTCGGCGTATTCACGTTCCTCGGCGCGTGGAACGACTTCATGTGGCCGCTGATCGTGCTGACGGACGATTCGCTGCATACGTTGCCCATCGCGCTCGCGGGATTGTCGCGCGAGCACGTGCAAGACAATGAGCTGATGATGGCTGGCGCGGTCGTGACGACGGTGCCGGTGCTGCTGCTGTTCTTGCTGCTGCAGCGCTACTACATCCAAGGCATCTTGATGGGGAGCGTAAAGGGATGAACATCGGGCCGGCACAGCAACGTATCGTGGTCGGGTTGTCATTGGCATGGCTGTCTCTTGCAGCGGGTGCGGCCGCGGCAGCCACGGCGTCACGCGATCCACGCCTCTTGGATTCCATGGATGACGCCACTCGATGGGAAGCCGTAGCCTCCGATGGTGTCATGGCGCGCGTCGAATCGATCACAGGCGAGCACGGTAATGCACTGCGTCTGAGTTACGATTTCCGCGATCGGGGTGGCTACGTGGCCGCGCGTCGCCGGTTGCCACTCGAGTTTCCCGCGCATTTCGAATTGCGCTTTCGGATTCGCGGTGCCGGCGCTTCGAACCATTTCGAAATGAAGCTCGTGGATGCCACGGGCGACAACGTATGGTGGTATCGCAAGCCTGATACGACGTTCGCCGATGAGTGGCAAACCGTGCGGGTTCGCAAGCGCCAAATTGAGTTTGCGTGGGGCCCAACCACTAACCACTCGCTTCCGAATACCGAGCAGCTCGAGTTCGTGATGACGGCGGGCGAGGGTGGTGGTGCAGGACACATCGATATTGACGAGTTGACGCTCGTGCCGTTGCCACCGCCGCCCGTCACGCCACCCACGCCGCTGGCAACGGCGTCAGCGGGGAACGCAGCTGCCGCGCTCGATGGCGATCCGGCCTCCACTTGGCGCACACGAGTGCAGGGTGCGTGGTGGCAAGTCGATTTCGGCTTCGAGCGCGAGTTCGGTGGCGTCACGTTGCATTGGGCGCCGGGAGCGCATCCGCGCGCGTATCGCGTGCAGTTGTCAGACGACAATGTGGAATGGCGAACCGTCCGAGAAGTGCGCGAGGGCAACGGCGGCACGGATTGGTTGGCGTTGCCCGAGTCGAGCGCACGCTATCTGCGCGTGGCGGTCGTGAGCGCTGCAACGGCAGAGATCGCGCTGCAGTCGGTCGTCGTGCGCGAACTGTCTTTCGGTGCCACGCCGAACGCACTCTTCAAGAATCTTGCGCAGCAGTCACCGCGCGGCACTTTTCCGCGCGGCTTCATCGGCGAGCAGTCGTATTGGACGATCGTGGGCACCGATGGCGGAGCCGAGGAAGGCTTGTTTTCCGAGGATGGCGCGTTCGAGATCGGTAAGGGCGCAGCGTCGATCGAGCCGTTCCTGACGGTGGATGGCCAAGCGTTCGATTGGGCGAACGTGTCGATCGAGCACGGGCTGCCCGAGCAGTATTTGCCGATGCCGTATGTGACATGGCGTCACGCGGTTGGCGCCTTACGCATCGAAGCATTCGGTGCTGGCATTCCGGAGCATGATTTCGGTGTCGTCCGGTACGAATACACGAACCGCTCATCGGCGCCACAGCGCGTCGAGTTAGCGCTTGCGATACGGCCTTTTCAAGTCAATCCGCCCGCGCAGTTTTTGAACACGCCGGGCGGAGTTGCGCCGCTGCGCTCGATTCGTTGGAACGGTGCGTCCGTCGAAATCGACGGCCGCCCGCGCATCGCGCCCGCGGTTCCGCCGGATGAGTTCGTCGCAGCGTCGTTCGATGCTGCTGAGACTCTATCGCAGTTGTTAGCGCTTCCCGCCAAGCACGAGGCTGAGGATCCATGGGGCTACGCGTCCGGCGCATTGCGCTATCGGCGGAGCCTGCAGCCCGGTGAGGTCTGGGTTGTTAGCGTAGCCATTCCGTGGTCTGGCGTACCGCATGCCGTTGGAACGCAATCTCTGGCCGAACGCCTCGAGAATGAACGGGCGACGACGGCAGATTACTGGCGTGAGGCGCTGAATCGTGTCCGAATCGACGGGCCCACGAGGATGCGTCCCGTAATCGATACGCTTCGCACCTCGCTCGCGCACGTCTTGATCAATCGCGACGGTCCACGGTTGCAGCCGGGCTCACGTAGCTACGAGCGTTCGTGGATACGCGATGGTGCGCTGAGTTCATCAGCCTTGCTGCGCTTGGGCCATGAATCCGTGGCGCGTGAGTTCGCCGACTGGTATGCGCCGCATTTGTTCGATAACGGCAAGGTGCCTTGCTGCGTCGATAGCCGCGGCGCCGATCCCGTTCCAGAGAACGACAGTTCCGGCGAGTTCGTGTGGTTGTTCTCCGAGCTGCACCGTTACGCACCCAATGAAGCGTGGCTCGCAACGCATTGGCCTGAGATCCAGCGTGCGATGGTGTATCTCGAATCGCTGCGCCAATCAGAAAGAATCGCAGCGAATCTCGCGCCAGCGCGTCGCGCATTCTACGGCCTGCTTCCGGCGTCGATCAGTCACGAAGGCTACTCCGCGAAGCCGATGCACTCGTATTGGGACAACTATTGGGGACTGCTCGGCTACGAGCGGGCGATCGAGATGGCGCAGGTGCTGGGCCACCGCGGCGCAGCTCGCAACTATCGGCGCCAACTCGTTGAGTATCGCGCCGATGTGCTTGCATCATTGCGATACAGCACTGCGCAACATGGTATCGACTTCCTGCCGGGTGCTGCCGAACTCGGCGATTTTGATGCGACATCGACCACGATCGCTTTGTCGCCCGGCGTTGAGATGACGCATTTACCGCGCGATCTGTTGACGAACACCTTCGAGCGCTATTGGCGTGAGTTCGTCGCACGGCGCGATGGGCAGCGCGTGTGGGATGCCTACACGCCATACGAAATTCGGACCATCGGAACGTTCCTCCGTCTTGGCTGGTACGAGCGCGCGCATGAGTTGTTAGCGTTCTTCATGCACGACCGGCGGCCGCCTGGCTGGAATCAGTGGGCGGAAGTCGTGGGGCGTGAGTTGCGGGAGCCCCGCTTCATCGGCGATATGCCGCACGGGTGGGTCGCCGGGGATTACATCCGCGCGATGCTGGATACGTTCGCCTATGAGCGTGAGTCGGATCGCGCCTTGATCCTCGGTGCGGGTCTTTCTCAAGACTGGCTGCGGGACGAGGGCGTGCGAGTTACAGGCTTGCGCACACCGTGGGGAGCGCTCGACTACAGCTTGCGACTCGACTCGCAGTCGAACCTTCACTTTGTCAGCTCTGGTGCAGTTCAGCCGCCCGGCGGCTTGGTGGTGATGTGCGGCGCGCAAGAGGTGCGCCTCGCTCACGGAACGCGCGAGGCCTGGCTGGATCGTAGCTGCCGCCGTATACGCCATGGCGTGAGTCGTTAGTGTCGGGCGGGAGCCGTGCGGTAGTGACGCATTGAATCTTGGGAGGGTCCGGTCCATTGACCGATCGTACGCTGTGGCGTGTCCCCCGCGCCGCCGTGTAATCGAAGGAAGCGATGGCCCAATGGCCGGGCTCTCCCGGATCGCCTAGCGGACTCGGCGTGTCTTGCTCGTCGTCGTCGCTGCTCGGCGCGCTTGCCACCCGGCGGGGCTTCGCGCAGCATGGACACATGCCAAAGACGATAGCTGTCATTACCATGGCCGATCTTGCGAAGCGGGCGGGCGTCAGCGAAGCGACGGTCTCGCGAGCGCTGGCCGACAGCCCTCTCATCGCACAGAAGACGCGCAAGCGCATCCAGGAGATCGCGGCGCGTTCAGGTTATCGCGTGAATCCCGTGGCGAGCAGTTTACGGTCGCGGATTACGCGGACGATCGCCGTGCTCATTCCGCTCCAGCATGAAAGCCGCCAATCCGTCTCAGATCCGTTCTTCATGGAGTTGTTAGGACATATCGCCGATGCGCTGACGGAACGCGGCTATAGCTTGCTGCTGGCAAAAATCGACGGGAGTTCGCCCGATTGGGTCAGCGAGAGTCTGCGTGCGCGCCGTGCGGATGGCGTCATAGTCATTGGACAGAGCTTGCATCATTCGGCGTTGAACGAAGCCGCCGCCGCGGGACTCAAGTTCGTCGTGTGGGGGCAAAAGCTCGACGATCAGCGCTACATAACGGTCGGCTCCGATAACCTGAGCGGCGGCTATCTAGCAACCTCGCACCTGATCGACCAAGGCTGCCGGCGCATCGCATTCTTTGGCGATACGCGTGTGCCAGAGGTGTCGGCGCGCCGTGAGGGCTACGTCCGCGCCCTCGAGCAGCATCGGCTCGATCAGGCACCGCGGCTCGAGATTGCGGTGCATTTCGGCGCGGATGCGGCCTACCAAGAAGCGAAGTCGTTGCTCGCGAGCGGGCTGCAAATCGACGGTATCGTGGCGGCTTCCGACGGCATTGCGATGAGCGCGATGCGTGCGCTCGCGGAACACAAGCTGCGCGTGCCGCAAGATGTCGCCGTCGTCGGCTTCGATGGGCTGCCGATGGCGATGTTCGCGTCGCCGCCATTGACGACGTTACGGCAGGATCTGGCCAAGAGCGGCCAGCTGCTCGTGGAGAAATTGCTCGACGTCATCGCCGGGCGCGAGGTGGCGTCATCGATACTGCCTGTGGAACTGATCGTGCGGGCGAGCAGCGTGCGGCCCGCCATGCCGCGCAAAGCGAAATAGTGACGCTGGATTTTGCGGGTCTGCCTGACCTAAAAAAGTGCAAAAAACTGGCATTTCAATCGATTGCATAATACGCTTTGCCCGACAGCGATGACTCGAGGGGGTGCAGCAGACGCTGCACGGCGCATGCAGAACAAAGTACAACTAATTACCTACGTGGACCGTTTGAGCGGGGGCGGGCTGCGCGATCTCGCGACGTTGCTGCGCGGGCCGTTCGCAGGCCTGTTTGGCGGGGTTCACTTGCTGCCGTTCTTCTATCCAATCGACGGTGCCGATGCGGGCTTCGATCCGATCGATCACACACAAGTCGATCCACGCCTCGGCGATTGGTCCGATGTCAAAGCGCTCGCTGCTGTCGCGGACGTCATGTCCGATGTAATCGTCAACCATATGTCGGCGGATTCGCCACAGTTCCAAGACTTCAGCAGTCGGGGCGCGGCGTCGCCGTTTGCTGGGTTGTTCCTGACGTACGACTCGGTGTTTCCGCGCGGTGCCACCGAACGAGAGTTGTTAGCGATCTACCGACCGCGTCCAGGCTTGCCGTTCACCTATGCGACGCTTAAGAACGGCGAGAAGCGCATTTTGTGGACTACGTTTACGTCGCAGCAGATCGACATTGCCGTGGAGCACCCGCAAGGCCGCGAATATCTCGACAGCATCTTGCGCACACTCGCGGACAACGGTGTGCGGATGATTCGGCTCGACGCAGCGGGCTACGCGATCAAGAAGGCGGGCGATTCGTGCTTTATGATGCCCGAGACGTTTGCGTTCATCGCAGATTTCACGGGCCGTGCGCATGCACTCGGTATTGAAGTGCTCGTCGAGATCCACTCGTACTATCGCAAGCAAATCGAGATCGCCAAGCACGTGGATTGGGTCTATGACTTCGCGTTGCCGCCATTGGTGCTCCACGCGTTGTTCTTCCGCACGGCGCGCTACCTGAAGCAGTGGCTCGATATCCGGCCTAACAACGCGTTGACCGTGCTCGATACGCACGACGGGATCGGCGTGATCGACATTGGCGCGGACACAAGCGATCGTGCGAATCGCCCCGGCCTCGTGCCGCCGCAAGAGCTCGATCGGTTGGTCGACATCGTGCACGAAAAGAGCCGCGGCGAAAGTCGGCGTGCGACGGGCGCTGCGGCGTCGAATCTCGATCTCTATCAGGTCAATTGCACGTTTTTCGATGCGGTCGGGGCGGATCCGACCGCGTACTTGATCGCGCGTGCGATCCAGCTCTTCGTGCCCGGTGTGCCGCAGATCTATTACGTCGGTCTATTGGCCGGTCGCAATGACATGGCTTTGCTTGAGCGCACCAAGGTGGGTCGCGACATCAATCGACACCATTATTCTGCTGATGAAATCGAGTCGGCGCTGCGCCTGCCCGTCGTACGCGACTTGTTGGCGCTCATTCGATTGCGCAACACGCATGCCGCCTTCGGTGGCGCTTTCTCCGCAGAGCTCATCGGCGACCAGGGGCTCAAGCTCCGCTGGGCTGCTGGGGGCGAGTTCATTCAACTCAGCGTGCAATTCGAATCCCTGGCGTTCGCACTCGAGTACACGCAAGGGGGTTCCGTGGTGCAGTTCGCCCGGTGCAAGTAGATGCGCGTCGCTCGCGGTGAGCTCGCCGCGAGCGATTGATCTCGACGCGGTCTCGCGTTAGCTTGCCCTGTCAGAGGGCGCCCGCATCCGAGAACCTATAACGTGAATTCGGCCGAGCTGTTTCTGATCGCAATGACGATCATCATCGCGGTGCCGTACGCCATTTGGCGCCTCGGCCGTACCGAGCGCTATGCGCCGCTCGTGGTCGTGCAAATCATCACGGGCATCTTGTTAGGACCAGGCATCTTGGGGGTTTGGCAGCCTGAGCTGCATGCCACGGTCTTCAGTCCAGCGGTGATCGCGCTACTCAACGGCATCGCGTGGTGGGCCGTGATGTGCTTCGTTTGGATCGCAGGCATTGAGCTCGACCTGCGCAGCGCTTGGGCTGAGCGGCGCGAGAGTGCGATCACTGCTGGCTGCGCGCTGGTCGTGCCCCTTGCGACTGGCGCGATCGTTGCGGCGCTGCTCGTCGATGAGCCTGGTTGGATGGGTGCCAAGGCGCATGACTGGCAGTTCGTGCTGGGCGTTGGCATGGCGTGTGCGGTGACGGCATTGCCCATTTTGATCTTGCTGATGGAGAAGCTTGAGATACTGCGTCAGCCACTCGGGCAGAGAATCCTGCGCTACGCCAGCCTCGACGATCTGCTGATTTGGGCCGTGTTGGCGCTGATTCTGATGGACTGGCACCGGGTGGGCATGCAGGTGGTGTTCCTGCTCGCGTTTCTGATTGCAGGGCAGGCGCTGCGCAAACTGATGCCACGTTTGTCACCGCGCGATCGCTGGTATGTGGGTTTGATTTGGCTGACGGTCGTGTCTTTTGGCGCCGACTACTGCGGGCTGCACTTCATGGTGGGTGCATTCCTTGCGGGGACGATTCTCGAGCGCGACTGGTTCGACCCGCGTGAACTCGATGAATTTCGTCGTACGATCTTGTTAGTGATGATGCCCGTGTTCTTCCTGAGCACGGGTTTGCGAACGACGTGGGCGCTTGGCGGCCCGAGTGTCTTCTTGGTGGCGGCGGCACTCCTCGTGGCTGCGGTCGTCGGGAAGTTGGTAGGCGTGCAGCTGGCAGGGCGAATTCTGCGGTGGGCGCCCGGGGAGGCCGCCCTGGTCGGCTGGCTGCTACAAACCAAGGCGCTGATCATGATCGTGTTTTCCAATGTGTTACTCGACAAGCAATTGATTTCGGCCGACATGTTCACCGCGTTGCTGCTGATGGCCGTGGCGAGCACGATGCTCACCGTACCGGTTGTGCAACCGATGTTGGCGCGCCGGCAGCCCCCGCAGTAGCCCGCGCAGACCGCCCCAACACCGCCTCGATTGTGGCGGCGCCGCGACACAGGTGGCTATGCCTGCAATCGTTTGTCGCTGCAATTGCAATCGATTGCAGACCATAGTAGCCTCAACCCGAGGTCGAGAGTTCCGCAGGCAATGACGCACTGTGGTTCGCCGTCCACAACGAGGGGAAACATCATGTCCGCAACGCAACGCCAGTGGCTGCGTCCGTTCACGTGTTTGGTGAGCGGGCTGTTCGTCTTCACGACGGCCAACGCGCAAGACAGCGCACCAGCCGAAGAAGAAACACTCGAAGAAGTCGTCGTCACCGCAGTGGCACGACCTGTCAATCGTCTCGAATCGAGCATCTCGACGAGCGCGCTCAGTATCGATGCGCTCAACGAAATCGCGCCGCGTTCCGTCGCGGAAGTGTTCCGCAGTCTGCCCGGCATTCGTTCCGAGTCGTCGGGCGGTAACGGCAACGCGAACATCACCATTCGCGGCATTCCGCTCGCGACCGGCGGTGCCAAGTATTTGCAGTTGCACGAGGACGGCCTGCCGGTCGTCGAGTTCGGCGATATGAATTTCGCCAACGGTGACAACTTCATCCGCTACGACGGCAGCGTGTCGCGTATCGAGTCGGTACGCGGTGGTTCCGCTTCGACATTCGCGAGCAACTCGCCCGGCGGCATCATCAACATGATCTCGAATTACGGCGACAAAGAAGGCGGCCGTGTCGGTTTGGCGTACGGCCTCGACTACGATGAGCTGCGCACCGACTTCTCTTACGGCGGCGCGCTCTCCGACTCGATCAACTACCACATCGGTGGTTTCTATCGCACGGGCGAAGGCGTGCGCGAGACGGGCTTCGACGGCGACAAAGGTGGCCAGGTCAAATTCAACCTGACCAAGACCTTTGACGACGGCTTCATCCGCTTCTTCGCCAAGCGTCTCGACGACCGCGTCACGACGTACATGCCGGCGCCCGTGCTCGTGAAGAGCAATGGCGACTTCGGCCCGGTAGCGGGTTTCGATGCGAGCACGCAAGCGCTGCATTCGCCCTACCAAGCGACGATCTCCACGTTCAATGCATTCGGCGACCGCTTGCAACGCGATGTGACCGAAGGCATTCACTCGAAGGTGAGTTCGTTCGGCTTCGAGTTCGATCGTGAGCTCGGCAATGGCTGGCGCATCAATAACAAGTTCCGCACGTCGGAGATCAGCGGTAGCTGGATTTCGCCGTTCACGGATGGCGTCGGCACGGTCGGTGCTCTGGCGGACGGCGTTTGCGCCGGATCACCTGCGAACGGCATGGGCCAGACGCTGACGGCCGCCGATTGCACTAACATCGCAGCGGCTAACATCACGCTCGGTAGCGGCCCCTCGGCAGGATCGACGGTGCCGCGCTCGGCGCTCGGCTTCCAGAACTTGCTGTTCGACGTGACGTTCAATGACGTCGGCAATTTGATCAACGACTTGAAGGTATCGAAGGAAGTCGGCCGTGCCGCAATCACGGTGGGCTTGTACAAGTCGAAGCAAGCAATCGACATCGACTGGAACTCCTGGCCGTTCATTCTTGAGACATTCGTGGGTGGCGAGTCGCGCACGGTCAACGTCCGCGCGAACAACGGCGCAGTCGTCGCTAACAACGGCTTGTGGTTCCCGGGCTTGCTGTCGTGGGCTTGGGACCTGGAGTACGACACTACGGCGCCGTACTTGAACGTGGCATTCGATCTCGACCAGTTCAACTTCGACATCAGCGTACGTCGTGATGAAGTCGAGGCGCGTGGCCAGCGGTCGGCGGCGTGCTGCGGTCGCGGTGCGTTCGGCACGAGCGTGCAGAACGGCATCCTCGTCGATGTCGATAACAACGGCCAGATCGACTTCTGGGAAGCGCGCGGCGTCGCCGTGGCTAACAACGCCTCGACGGTCAACTTCGTGAACTACGACGCTGACAACACGGCGTTCTCGCTGGGCGGCACGTGGTTGTTCCGCGACAATATGTCGGTGTTCGCTCGCTACAGCGATGGTGGTCGTGCGATCGCCGATCGCTTGTTGCAGATCGACGGTGCCATCAACCCTGACGGATCGCTCGACTCGAGCTTCGACGGTTTCGACAATGTCGAGCAGCTCGAAGTGGGCTACAAGTACAAGAGTGGGCCGCTGGCGTTCTATGCCACGTTCTTCAATACGAAGACGGAGGAGACCAACGCCGAGATCACGAGCGGTGCCACCTTCGTGCGTGACTACGAAGCCAACGGTCTCGAGCTCGAGGGTAACTACTCGATCAATAACTTCGGTATCGCGGGCAACATCACGTGGACGGACGCCGAGATCAAGGCGGATCGCAACAACCCAGCGGTCGTTGGCAATACGCCGCGTCGTCAGGCCGACTTGATCTACACGTTGACGCCGTCGTATCGCGCAGATCGTTGGTCAATCGGTGCGACGTTCCAGGGCTCAAGCGAGTACTACCTTGCGGACGTGAACCAGCTCAAGCAAGACGGCTACGTGATCGTCCACGCCTTCGGTAGCTTCCGCGTCACCGACGCGCTGACGCTGTCCTTCAACGTGAACAATCTCACCGATGAGTTCGTGTTGACGGAAGCCGAGGAGGGCGTCGTCCCTGCCGCGATCGCCGGTATCGGCTCAGTTGTTCGAGGTCGCCCGTTGTCGGGCCGCTCGTCGATGTTGAGCGTTCGCTACGAGTTCTGATTGGCATAGGATTTGTCGATCGAACGAATCGCAGGGCCCGTCGAAGCACGCTTCGGCGGGCCTTGCTTTTTGTAGGGGATTCGTCACGCTCGCGCTTCGGTGTCGGCTCGGTGAAAAAGATCGAAGTGATCGATACGGAAGGCAAAGCGCGTGAAGCGTGGAGCGGGCTCGATGAGATCAAGCCCGACGCGCGCGGCGATCGCACGTGGTATGTGACGAAGCTAGAAGCCGCACCGTACAAGGTGAGCGGTGCGTGCTACAGCTTTGCTCACGCGCTCAATACCAGCAACAAGTACGTAGATGCGATTCAGCTCGTGGGTGAGTGAGGTGGGATGCAGCATTTGTTAGGAGGAATTGAAGCGGGCGGCACGAAGTTCGTGTGTGTCGTCGGTCGTGCCGATGGCGAGATCGTCGAGCGCGCGCGTTTCGACACCCGCGCGCCAGAAGCGACGCTCGCCGACGTGGTCGATTTCTTTCGCGCTGTCGATGCACGCCAGGGGCCGCTCGCGGCGTTTGGCATCGCATCCTTCGGGCCGCTCGATCTCGATCCGCGTTCGTCGACTTTCGGTGCGATCACCCGCACGCCCAAGCCGCAGTGGAGCGGCGTGAGCCTCACGCAGCCGTTGCAGGCGGCCTTTCAGCGACCCGTGGCGATCGATACAGACGTCAATGGTGCGGCTGTCGCCGAAGCTCGTTGGGGCGCCGGTGCAGGCCATCGCACTGTGGTCTACGTGACGGCCGGCACGGGCATCGGCGGCGGCATCGCCGTGGACGGGCACGCCGTGCCCGGCTTGATCCATCCCGAGATGGGACATCTGCGCGTACCGCGCCATCCCTACGACCAAGATTTCCGCGGCGTTTGCCCGTTCCACGGAGACTGCCTCGAAGGACTTGTTAGCGGTCCGGCTGTCGTAGCCCGCTGGGGCCAGCGCCTGGATCAGTTGCCGCCAGATCACCCTGCGCGCGAGGTCATTGGCTTCTATCTGGGGCAGTTGTGCGCGGCGATCGCTTTGATGATTTCGCCGAGCGTCATCGTGTTAGGGGGCGGCCTCACGACCGACGGCACGGTGTATCCGTTGGTACGTTCCGCGGCGCGCGATCAGCTCGCGGGCTATCTGCATCACCCGCGCTTGAGCGAGTCGTTCGATGACTTCATTGTTGCGCCGGGGCTGAAGGACTCGGCCGGCGCGATGGGCGCACTCGTGTTGGCAGAGCGTGCACGGCTCGCCAGTTAGGCGCTCAAATCGCGACCGTGCCGGCGTTGTAGGTGTACAGCGTCCGTAATTCCGCCATGCCCTGACCGAGCGCTTGAACTTGCGCGGCAGGGTCGTCGGCAAAGTACAAATTCGCCCGCGCGCGCGACATTGCCAGGACCGCATCGACACGCGGGCGACGCGCGGCTTCGTAGCGGCGACACGCCTCGGATGGATGAGGGCTGGCTGCGGCGGCGCGCCCAAGCACCACGGCATCTTCGAGCGCCATCACCGCGCCTTGCCCTGTGAACGGTGGCATGGGATGTGCTGCATCGCCTAACAAGGTACACAGGTGCATGCTCCAAACGGGTAGCGGGTCGCGATCAAACAAGCCCCATTTGAAACAGCGCTCGGCAGGGATCGCGGCCAATAGGTCGCGCGTATGCGGCTCAAAGTCGGCGAATTCGGTGAGCAATTCGTCGCGCTCCGCCGCGACCGACCAGCCCTCTTCGGTCCAAGCATCACGTCGAGCCACCGCGACGATGTTCAGCTGCGTTCCGCGGCGCAGGAGGTAGCGCATGACGAGCCGCCGCGGTCCAACCGTCATGCATAACGGCGGATCGCAGAGCGATTCTGCAATTCGCACCGTATCCACGACGCCGCGCCAAGCGACGAAGCCTGTGAAGTGAGCGCGTTCCGGTCCCCGCATGCGCGTGCGAATCGTTGAGCGAATGCCATCACAGCCTACTAACCAGTCGCCGCGCACGTGTGAGCCGTCCGCTAGCGTGACGCTCACCTGGTCCGCGGTCGCGTCGTAAGCGACCACCGTGCTGTTAGTGCGAATGCAATGGGCGTCGCGTTCTCGCACGGCGTCCGCGAGTACGCGATGCAGATCGGCACGATGCACGTGATAGAGGGGTGCGCCATAGCGCTCACGACTGGCGTCTTGGTGCAGTGCTACGAGCGTGGCACCCGACTGGTAGTGCCGCACGGCGCCAGCGCGCGGGATACTGCCAATATTCTCGAGAGCGGGCGCGAGTCCGAGCGCAGCCAATGCGAGGCTCGCGTTCGGCGTAATCGACAAGCCGGCGCCCACGTCGCCGAGCTCGGCCGCAGATTCGAGCACCGTGACGCGCTGGCCTGCACGCTGCAGGGCGAGCGCTGCCGCTAAACCGCCGATGCCGGCGCCGACGATCAGAGCATGAGGAGTTACTGCGCCGTCCATCCGCCGTCGATCGCAATGGCCTGACCCGTGATGTTACGCGCGGCGTCGCTGGCGAGGAATGCGATGGTAGCGGCGATTTCGTCGATCTCCACGAAGCGGTGCTTTGGCATGGGCCGCAGCATGATGTCGTCGATGACCGCCTCCGGCGCGATGCCGCGAGTGGCCGCCTGCGCAGCCACTTGGGCATCGACGAGCGGCGTGCGGACATAGGCCGGGCACACGAGGTTGACCGTGATATCCGTATCCGCTGTTTCGAGCGCGAGCGTGCGTGTGAAACCGACAAGGCCGTGCTTCGCGGCGACGTACGCGCTCTTATAGGGCGAAGCGACGAGCGAATGAATCGAGCCAATCGTGACGATGCGGCCGAAGCCGGTTGCGCGCATCCCTGGCAACACCGCCGCACAGCAGCGCGCCGCGCCGGTTAGCATGACATCGATCATGCGGGCGAAACGCTCCATGCCAAAGCTCTCGAGCGGCGCGACGTGTTGGAACCCGGCGTTGTTGACGAGCAGGCTAACAGCTCGCGGCAACTCGCCGACTGCGCGCGCAATGCTGGTCTCATCGGTGACGTCCATGGCGTGAGACGTGGCCTGTCCGCCGCGCGCGCGGATTGAATCGGCGGTGGCAGTTGCTGCCGTGCCGTCAAGATCCGTGACGGCGATGGTGAAGCCTGCGGCGCCCAGTTGTTGTGCCAATCCACGACCGATGCCGCTGCCGGCGCCCGTCACTAATGCGATGCGCGCGTTCATCGGGTGTTGCGCCGCGACGGTCGAGCGCGCGACACCGAAGCTTTGGCGGAGTCGGCGCACAGTGCACGGAAGCCTGCGGCGATGAACGGTACGAGGCGACGGTGCACGCTTTCGAGATCCGCCGAGCGACACACGCCACCTGACAAATTATCGATGCGGCCGGTCTCCGCGAACGTCAAGGTGAGAGCGCCCGACAGGAAGTGATAACTCCAATAGAGGTCGCGGTCATCGCAGCCTGGCAAGGCACTGCGGATCGCCTCGATAAATGCGTGTACGACTTCATCGAACGACTTCGTCATCAACTTGCCGCCGAACTCGGGTGAGTTGTTAACCTGCGCGACGAGCGCAAAGTACGCCTTCCAGCCCGGGCCACCGCGCGCTGAACGATCGAGCAAGGGATGCGTAAACGCGTCGACGATACTCGCAAGGTCAGGAGGATTCGGGGCGGAACGCGCGATGCAGTCTTGCAGTCGCGAGAGGCGCTCGTCGTTGAGCAACTGCGCACGTCGCCCGAGCGTGGTTTCGTACAGCGCACGCTTGTTGCCGAAGTGGTAGTTGACCAGCGCCACGTCGACACCAGCCGCTTGCGTGATTTCGCGTACCGACACGCCGTGAAAGCCGCGCTCCGCAAACAGGCGCTCGGCGGCGTCCAGGATTTGGTCGCGGGTGGCAGGTGCGCCCGTGGCGCGCGGCCCGCGCGGCCGGCGGGCTGGCGGTTGCGCGCTGCGGGCTCGACTGGATTTCTTGGCAGCACTCATCCGATATCCGTAGCGGCGCAACAGCGTGGCTAGTTTGGCGCACCATCGCAGGGCGCGCAATCGGGACTTGTTTTTCAACAACTGTTGAACTAGATTTCAGCAATCGTTGAATAGAGGGGAACGATTATGACGTCTCGCGCTCGCCTGTTGCCGCTTCAAACACTCGGAGGCGCAGTGGCCGCCACGGCGCTGTTGCTCGCTGCCGGTCTGCAGCCCGCGCACGCGCAGGATCCCGCAGCGGAGGGCGCTGACGCCGGTCTCGAAGAGATCACGGTGACCGCGCGCCGCCGCGAAGAATCCTTGCAAGA
The DNA here is from genome assembly GCA_964444835.1 of uncultured Steroidobacteraceae bacterium. Lineage (GTDB taxonomy): Bacteria > Pseudomonadota > Gammaproteobacteria > Steroidobacterales > Steroidobacteraceae > CADEED01. The sequence continues at coordinate 7,424 of CAYUIT010000016.1, read as the reverse complement.
AGTCCCCATTGCAGTCACTTCAATCTCGGGTGCAGAGCTCGAGAGCATCGGCGCGCAAGACATTACGGCGATCACGCAATCCACGCCGAACGTCACATTCGAAACGTCGCGCGCCACGAATTCGACACTCACGGCCTTCATCCGCGGCGTCGGTCAGCAAGATCCCGTGGCAGGCTTCGAGCAAGGTGTGGGCATCTATCTCGACGATGTGTATCTCAATCGTCCGCAAGGTGCCGTGCTCGATGTGTACGACGTCGAGCGCATCGAGATCTTGCGCGGACCGCAGGGCACGCTGTATGGGCGCAACACGATCGGTGGTGCCGTCAAGTACGTCACACGGCGGATCAATCCGAACGAGCCGACGCTCAATGCGCGGTTGTCAGTCGGTAGCTACCGGCAGCGCGATGCGGTGTTCAGTGCGTCGACACCCGTGAACGATCGCTTCCGTTTCGGCGGTGCGATTGCACTGCTACAGCGCGACGGCTTCGGCACCAACCTCACCACCGGCGAGGAGAACTACGACAAGGACGTGCTCGCAGCACGCGTGTCGCTCGAGTTCGAGCCGACGGATGCGCTGCGCATTGCCTTCTCGGCGGATAACACCACCGACGATTCGTCGCCGCGCCACGGCTATCGTTTGCTGCCCACCGTATCGACCGCCCAGCAGCAATTGCTGGGTGACGACTTCAACACGACGGCCGGCATCACCAATCTCGGCCCGATTCGTCGCAACAAGGTCGATTCATTTGGCGGTCAACTGCGCTTCGACTGGACTGTGAACGACCAGTGGCTATTCCGTTCCATCACGGCGTATCGCGAGGACGATTCGGACTCGCCGATCGACTTCGATTCCACGGGGCCGCGCACGTTCGACGCGCCGGTCATCTACACGAACGAGCAGTTCAGCCAAGAGTTCCAGCTCGTGTACTCCGGCGAGCGGCTTACGGTGGTCGGCGGTGCTTACTACCTCGACGCCAATGCCTACAACCAGTTCGACGTCGTCTTCACCTCAGTCACGCAGCTAACGGTCGGTGATGTCGATACGAAGACATGGGCGCTGTTCGGTGAGGCGACCTGGGATGTTACGGACACGGTGAGCCTGACCTTCGGCGGCCGTTACACCGATGACGAGCGACGCTCGCGAATCGTTCGGCAGACATTCCTCGGCGTGAATTCACCGTTGTTTGGCAACCCCGCCGCCGTGAGCATCACCGTGCCCGTGGTCGTTAGCGGCCAGCAAGTGGTGCCACAGTTCCTCGGTGAGCGGACCGACACCGACTTTACGCCGCGCTTCATTGCGGCGTGGCAACCCTTCGAAACGCTGAATCTCTACGCGTCGTACTCTGAGGGCTTCAAGGGCGGCGGCTTCGATCCGCGCGGTAACTTCGCCAACGCCGATGTACGCGCCGGGTTCCTGCCCGAGTTCGTCAATTCTTATGAACTCGGCGCGAAGTCGACGTTGTTTGATGGCCGCGCCACGATGAACACGGCGGTGTTCTTCGCCGACTACGAAGACGTGCAAATTCCAGGATCGGTGATCATTCCCGGACCGCCGGTTTCCTTCGTTGGCACGTTGACGAACGCCGGTGCTGCGGAGATCAAGGGCATCGAGTTCGAGAGCACGATGCGGTTCACGGACCGCTTTTCGGGCGCACTCTCGGTCGGCTACATCGACGCGGAATACACCGAGTTCATTTTGAATAACGTGGACGTGTCGTCGCAGCGCGATGTGCAGAACACGCCGGATTGGACGGGTAACTTGAGCCTCACCTACAGCGTGCCGCTCTCGTTGTTCGGCAAAGGTGGTGCGGTGTCCTTCACGGGCTCGGGCGCCTATCGCGGCTTCACGCAGCAGTTCGAATTTGCCATTCCGCTGCTCGATCAAGAGGCGTATTGGCTCGTGGATGCGGCGATCAACTGGACGTCGGACGATGACCACTGGCGTCTCGGTATCCAAGGCCGCAACTTGGGCGACGAGCGCTATATCACCTCGGGCTACAACTTCCCGGGCGCAGCCACGGACAACTCGGTGCTGGCGTTCTACGGTAACCCGCGGACGATCACGGCGACGCTCGCCTACAAGTTCTAACCCGACTAACAACTCGCTGAGGCGCGTGCAATGGCTTGGTTCGACGCGCCGCCGCTGCTGCTGCCAGAGCTGATCGATCTGCAGGGGCGCTGGCGTGGCTCACGGGCAGCGCTCGTGTGCGACGAGCAACGCCTGAGCTGGCGGCAGTTCGCGAGCGAGTGCGAGCGCGTTGCGCGGGCGCTGCGTGCCTCAGGCGCACACTCGGGCGATGCCGTGCTCGTCGTGATGCGTAACGGCATCGAGATGGCGGTCGCCATGTTTGGCGCGATGCGTGCTGGTTGCGTCGTTGTGCCGTTGAACGTGTCGGTCAGCGATGCGGCGATGGGTGCGATGCTGGAGGATTGTGCGGCGACCGTGGTCATCGCTTCGCACGAGCATTGCGCGCGCTTTACGCTGAACGGCCGCGGTGCCCACGGCGTCCGGCAGTGGATCGCAGTCGAGCCTGTGGGTCCGCCGATTGCGGGCGCGCCGCCGTGGCAAGTGTTCAGCGATTGGTTGCAGGCAGCGGTCGGCGATGCGACGCCGCTAACGAGCATCGATCCAGACGCACCTTGCAACATCATTTACAGCTCCGGCACCACGGGCTTGCCGAAAGGCATCGTGCACACGCACCGCCGCCGACTCGATTGGGCCAGCGACATCGCGCTTGCGCTGCGCTACCACAGCGGTGCGGTCACATTGTGCAACCTCGGGCTGTATTCGAATATCAGCTGGGCCAGCATGTTGTCGACGATCTTGGTGGGCGGCACGCTGGTGATCGAAGCGGGTTTCGACGCGGCACGCACGTTGGCCACGATCGAGCGCGAGCGCGTCACGCACGGCTCAATGGTGCCACTGCAATACCAACGCTTGCTCGAGCATCCGGATTTCGCGCGGCACGACTTGCGCTCGTTGCAAAGCCTCATGTGCTGCGGCTCACCGATGCCGGAAGCACTGAAACGTCGTGCATTGGGCGAACTGGGTTGTCAGTTTATCGAGTTGTATGGCCTAACGGAGGGAGTCATCACAACGCTCGCGCCAGAGGATGCGTTCGACAAGATCGCGTCCGTCGGGCGACCGCTGCCGGGCACCGATATCAAGATCCTCGACGAATCCAATTGCGAAGTGCCGCCAGGTGTCGCGGGCGAGATCGTGAGCCGTGGCCGCATCGTCATGGCTGGCTATCTGCATCGCGACGATGCGAATGCCGAGGCCACCTGGGTCGATACTGCGGGACGACGTTGGTTGCGCACGGGCGATGTCGGGCGTGTCGACGCAGATGGTTTCTTGTATCTGGTCGATCGCAAGAAGGACATGATCATCTCGGGCGGCCAGAACATCTATCCCGCCGATATTGAGACGGTGCTGCTGCAGCATCCGCAGGTGAGTGAGGTCGCCGTGATTGGCGTACCGAGTGAGAAGTGGGGCGAAACGCCGCTTGCCATCGTCGTGCCGCGGAGCGCGCCGCTGGAGTCAGTCGATGCTCTCCGCAGCCTGCTACGGGATTGGACTAACGAACGCGTCGGACGGCAACAACGAATCGCCGACGTCGTGCTCGTCGATGCGCTGCCGCGCAATCCCAATGGCAAGATACTCAAGCGCGAATTGCGCAGTGTGTATGGAGCCCCACGTGCCTGAAGCCGTATCGTTTGACGAGCACTATCTGCCGGCACGCGACGGCCTCAAGCTGTACTGCCGCGACTACCGGCGCGCAGCAGCACAGGCGGGTCGTCCCGCGGTCTTGTGTTTGCCCGGGTTGACGCGCAACAGCCGCGACTTCGAGCCGCTTGCCGCCGCGCTGAGTGCCCAGTACCGCGTACTGACGCCGGATTTACGTGGCCGTGGTCGCTCGGAATGGGATTCGCAAGTCGCACGCTACCAACCGATGCAGTATGCGGCCGATGTATTCGCCATCCTCGAGGCTTTGCGGGTCCCGCAAGTCGTCGTGATCGGCACGTCACTCGGCGGCTTGATTGCGATGCTGATGGCGATGTTGCAGCCCGCGCTGCTGGCGGGCTGCGTGTTGAACGACGTCGGGCCCGAGATCGATCCCCGCGGCGCAACGCGAATCGCGGGCTATGTCGGTCAGTTGCCGCCCGTGACGAGTTGGGAAGACGCGATCGAGCAATCGCGAATACTGCACGGCGCAGCTTTGCCGGACTTCACGGTAGCAGACTGGCAACGCTTCGTGCGCGCCACGTATCGCGACGACGGTGAAGGCAAGCCCGTGCTCGACATGGACCCAAGACTCGGTGAGGCGTTACGGGCGGCAGGCCCAACGCCGGACCTATGGCCGCTGTTTGCGGCGTTGCGCAGCGTGCCCACCCTGCTCATTCGCGGTGCGATGTCGGACATCTTGAGCTCAGCAACTGTTGCGAAGATGCAAGCGCAGAAGCCGGATTTGCAGGTGTTGTTAGTGGAAGGGCGCGGTCACGCACCGACGCTGGATGAGACTATCGTGCGCACGGCGCTCGAGAGTTTCTTGGCAGCCTATGCGCAAGGGAGATAGGCAATGATGGCGGCCCGCATGCGATCGATGTTGTTTTGCACGGCGCTGTTGCTCGTGAGCCTCGTCACAGGTGTCCCGCTTGCCCAAGCAGAGTGGTTAGCGCCACCGCTGCGCTTGGAAGTGGACGGGCAAAGCGACGATCTACTGACGGCGGGGCTCGGTGCCGAAGGGCTGCGCGGCGCCGCGCCGACATTCGCCGACCCCGCGAAGCCGACACGCCAAGAGATTCGACGGCGTGCGATCTATCAGAATTACCGCGGTCTCATCGACGTGTCGGCGGAGGGCGGGTTTGGCACGACGTACGGGCCGATCGATGGGCTGCGCATTGCCGGGGTGGAGTTGCTCGCGCCGGTGCGCGGACCGGGCGGCCGCGGCAGCAGCACAGTGATGCTGCAGATTCCGCGCGCATTCGATCCGAGTCAGCCTTGTTTGGTTGTGGTGGCCGCCTCAGGGTCGCGCGGCATCTACGGTGCGCTCCCGACGGCTGGAGAATGGGGCTTGCGCCGCGGGTGCGCTGTAGCGCACAGCGACAAGGGCACTGGGACCGGTCTTTATGACGTCGATCGTTCACTGGGTATCCGAATCGATGGCACGCTGACCGACGATCCCGCGGATCCGTACCTGACGTTTGCGCCGACCGACGCACACGCGCTCGTCGCGTTGCGTCAGCGTGAGCCGCACGCGGTGCTGTGGAAGCATTTTCATTCCGGTAACAACCCGGAGGCGCTCTGGGGTGAATATGTCGTCAGTGCTGCACGTGTCGCGCTCGAGTGGTTAGGGAAAGAGTTCGCGGCGCGTCGGCCCGAAGGGTTCACTGCTGCGAACACACTCATCATCGCGGCCGGCATTTCGAATGGGGGTGGCGCGGTGCTGCGCGCGATGGAGGCCGACGGCGGGCGCTTGTTTGACGGCGCGGTCGCTGCAGAGCCCAGCGTTTACGTCGGCACACGCTTGCGCTCGTTCGAGCTGCAAGAGGGCGGTGCACGGAGCGTGATTCAGCCGCTGGCCTTGTATGAGTACGCCGTGCTGCATGCACAGTTGCAGCGCTGCGCATTTCTGGCCGAGCCTGACAGTACGGCACCGTTGGCGGCTGTCGCATTGTTGGGTCGGGCGCAGCACGAGCAATGGTGCGCAAGCCTTGCAGCGGCGGGGCTCGTGACGGGCGACACCGTAAAAGCTAGAGCGGCGAGCGCGCGCGACACGTTGATTGCAGCGGGAGTGCAGCGCGAAGCGCTGCGGATGGGTGCGCTCAACGTGCAACTCGAGCTGGCGCTGAGCGTGGCGGCGACCTACGCGAGCGCCTATGCACGCGCGCCCATCGATGCGATGCCCTGCGGCTATGGCCTCGCCGCTGTCGATGCATCCGGCGCGCCACGTGCGTTGACTGACACCGAACTGCGTATGGCGTTCAGCGATGCGAGCGGCATTCCGCCCGCGCTCGGCGTGATGTTAGTGCGTACTGACGCGAGCGGGCAGCGCTCGCTCGCAGCGGCGCGCAGCTTGGAGGCGATCCAGTGTCTTGCGGCGCTCAAGCGACGAGTGCAGCCAGGCATTCGTGCAACGGCCGCCACCCTGAGAGTCGGCCAGCGTCCTATTGTGGTGTTACACGGACGCCAAGACGCGTTGGTGCCCGTCAATTTCGCATCGCGCGCCTACTATGTGGCCGCTCGCCAACGCGGCTTGAACGTGCGCTACTACGAGATCGCGCGCGGCCAGCATTTCGATGCCTTCCTGCCCTGGCCGGGCATGCGCGGCAGCTACACGCCGATGCAGCCGCACTTGAACGATGCGCTCGACGCGCTGTACGCGCAGCTCAGTACCCAAACGCCGTTGCCGCCGAGTCAAGTGGTCCATGCGCGAATTCAAGCGGTACCGGATGCTGCCCGTATCGAGGTTGTCGGTCGCCGCTTGGTGATTCCGGAGTAAATCGTGATCAGCCTATTCGGTCTCTTGTTAGGACTTGCGCTGCTCGTGTGGTTCACCATGCGTGGCGTCGAGTTATTGATTGCGGCCCCGTTGTGCGCATTGTTAGTCGGGATCGCGAGCGGCTTCGCGTTGTTCCCGCAAGTCGCTGCCGAGGGCATGCCGAGTTTCACGGCCGCATACATGCAAGGCTTCGTCGGGTTTGTGCAAGCCTGGTTCTTCATGTTCTTGCTCGGCTCGCTGTTTGGGAAGGTGATGGAGGCGAGTGGTGCAGCGGACGCCGTCGCCAAGTGGATTGTCGAACGCATCGGTGCACGGCACGCGGTCGGCGCCGTGGTGCTCGCTTGTGCAGTGCTCACGTACGGTGGCGTGAGCTTGTTCGTCGTCGCGTTCTCGGTGTATCCGATGGCGCTGTCGTTGTTTCGCGTGGCGCAACTGCCGCGGCGGTTTGTCGCCGGCGCGCTCGCCTTCGGGTCGGTGACATTCACGATGACCTCGGCGGGGTCGCCGGAAATTCAGAACTGGATTCCGACCAAGTTCCTCGGCACGACGCCTTATGCGGGCTGGGAAGTGAGCCTAGTCGTGGCGCTCGCGATGGCGGGATTTGGCTACTGGTGGCTCACTTGGATGGTGCGTCGCGCGGTTGCTGCAGGCGAGCGTTTCGAGCCGCGCAGCGACGATCCGACCGTCGAGGAGCGCGCCTTGCCGGCCGTGTGGCGCGGTGTCGTGCCCTTGTTAGCGGTGCTCGTCGTTTCGTTCTGGCTGCATGACTCGCTAAAGGAATCGGCGCTGATCGTCGCGCTCGGCGCAGGCGTGCTGTGTGGCCTCGCGCTGAACTGGCGTTTTTTGTCGGGCCGCATCTCGGAAGCCGCTGCCGGCGGGGCGCTCGGCGCGCTCATTGCGATTGCAAACACCGCCGCCGTC
>CAYUIT010000015.1:0-73445 GCA_964444835.1 uncultured Steroidobacteraceae bacterium | reverse complement strand
CGGCCCCTTGCGACAGCGCGCCCCCGAGCGTGGCAGCAATGCCAGAAAAAGGCCCAAAGAATGGCGTACGCAGGCCCTTGGCGGCGAGCGCCTCAGCCAGCGCCGCCCAGGTAACGCCCGCTTGGGCCACGACATACATGTCGCGCTCGTTGATCTCAACGATGCGATTCATGCGCGACGTGTCGATCAAAATGGAATTGGGTTCAGCCGGAACATAGCCATCGCTGTACGAGGCGCCGCCGCCGCGCGGCACGATCGGCAATTCATGCTCGCGCGCAATCAGCACGATCTGGGCGACGTCGGCCGTAGAAGCTGGCCGCACGACGCACAGCGCCGTTTGATTCGATCGATAGATGTCCGACGAATAGAACTCGCGATCGGCTGCATCCAGCAGTACGTGATCGGCGCCGAGTAGTGCCTGCAGCCGTGCCACTGCCGGGTGATTCTGGGGCGTTACTTGCGCGTGCATTTGCGGACCTCAGCTGACCAGTACGAGCGAACGAAATCGCGTTAGCGTGCCTGGCTCAACCGATGCGTCTGCGGTGGGTCGCGCTGTTGCTCCACGAACGCTTGGCGAATGCGCTGCGCAGAGTCGCGCAATTTCGGCAAGAAGCGTTCAACGGCAAGCTTCAGCGGGACCGCAGTTCCGGAGAACCGTATCGTCACTGCAGCCAGGACTCGATCGTCAATCATGATCGGTACTGCCATGCTGATCTCGTCTGACACACGCCGTGGCCGAACTGCGGTTGCGAAGCCCTGCGTCCGGGTCTCCGTCAACACCTTCTGAACCTCGGCGCGGTTCTTGGCGAGTTTGTCCTCCTCCCGCGACGAGCGGCCCAGAATGTCGAGCAGCGACTCGCGTTGCGATTGTGAACAGAATGCCAAATAAACGCGGCCCGAAGCGGAGGTCAGGATGGGTACACGGAAGCCGGCGGAAAAGCGTTCGACCGCGAGCGGGCTACGGTGGTCGGTCGTTTCGCGCACCATCATCGACGTGCCCGACAACGAAGCGATCGCGACCGGCCAGACGATCTCCTTCCCCAATTCATTGATGTGCGGTCGCGCGATCTGCGTGACCCACGCTTCATCGTCGAAACCGTCCGATAGACCGCGAACCATGATCGTTAGTCGATAGCGATCGTCGGTTTGATCGCGATACACGTAACCCGCATGACTCAGTGTCTCGAGGATGCGATACGTGGTCGTGCGCGGCAGCTTGATCTCTTGCGCGACCTCCGACACGGTGGCGCCATTGCGTAGATTTAAAACGGTGAGCGCGTCGAGACCCCGAATCAATGCGCGAATAGGGCGAGTGGATTCCATGTTTTTCTCTGACAAGAGTGACCCGTCAACGTGACCCCTAGAGTGTAGGAATGCCCGCAGCCCGTGTCCACCATGCGGACGCTCTTTCGTCGCACGGGAAACGCATAATCGAGCCAGACTTTAGGAGCTGGCCGCATGACGGATTCCCTAGGGTGGCGACGTAAGTTCGGCGTCGTCGCGCCCTCGACCAATACGAGCGTGCAGCCCGAGTACGACGACATGCGGCCGCGGGGCGTCACGAATCATTTCTCCCGCGTGGTCATTCCCGATAATCCCGTGCGCAGCGATGCAGACTTTCTCGCATTGATGCACAACATTCGCGGTGCGACCGAGGCTGCGATTGACGCGGTCATGACCTGTGCACCGGATTACGTGATCATGGGCATGTCGGCGGAGACATTTTGGGACGGCGCCGAAGGCGCAGCGCAGCTGCATCAACGCATGGAAGCACGCGCTGGCGTCGGCGTTGCCCTCGGCTCGCATGCAGTCTTGGCGGCACTGGGGCGCTACGGGCGCGACCTCAAACGCATCGCGGTCATCACACCCTATATGCCGGTTGGAGACGCAATGGTGCGCAAGTTCTTCGACGACAACGGCTTTGAGATCCTGGCGCTCGAGGGGTTGCGATGTCCGAGCCCGATGTTGATCGCGCACGAAACGCCGGCGCGGCTACGCCAAGCGATTCAAGCCGTTGATAGCGCGAACGTACAAGCGATCGTCCAAGTCGGCACGAATTTGGCTTGTGCCGCAGTCGCGGCCGACGCCGAGCGCTGGCTCGCTAAGCCCGTGATTGCGATCAACACCGCGACGTACTGGTACGCCTTGCGCGCCAATGGGATCACCGACTCCATCGACGGCTTCGGCAGCCTGCTGCGTGAGCACTGACATGCACTACGACTACGTCCCGATCACGCACCGTAAACCCCTGCGATGGCCTGGGGGTAAGCGCGTGGCGCTCATACTCACGTTGAATCTCGAGACCTGGGACATGGTCAAGCCGACCGACCGCCCGTACTACGCGGGCGGGCCGCCGATCTTGCCGGACGTGTTACCGGGCAACGTGGCGGACTTCCCTAACTACTCGTGGCGTGAATACGGGCAGCGCGTCGGTGCATTTAGGATGTTCGACTTGTTCGACGAAATGCGCGTACAGCCCTCCTGCACATTCAATGCGGTGACGGCGCTACGGCGGCGCGAAATGCTCGATGCCGCCTTGAAGCGCGGCTGCGAACTCGTCGCACACAATTTCGAGCAGGGCGAGTTGCTGAGCGATTTCGCGCACGATCCAGCGCGCGAGCGCGACGTGATTCGCCGCACGCTCGACGTATACGAGCAAGCCGTCGGCCGCAAAGCCAAGGGTTGGCTGTCGTCGTCACTGCGCGGTACCGTCAGTACGCCGGGCATCCTCGCGGAGCACGGCTTGATTTTCTATTGCGATCTAATGAACGACGATCAGCCGTATCTCATCCATACTGATCACGGCCCCATCGTCTCGACGCCGTACACTAACGAGATCAACGATTTCACCTTGCTGACGCGCCGCAATCACACGACGAATGAGTTTCGCGACGTGCTCATCGAGGAACTCTCCGTGCTGTACAAAGAGGGCGCGGAATCGGGGCGCATGATGAATGTCGGCCTGCACCCGCACGTCAGTGGCCGGGCGTATCGGATTCGCGCGCTGCGCGAATTTCTCGCGTACGCGAAGAAGCTCAAGGGCATTTGGTGGACGACACGCGAGGCGCTAGCGACATGGTATCTGCAGAATCACGAACGCCACATACCAACGCGGCCGGATAACAAACGATGAACTCAACACCGTCGCCGATGCGACTTTCCGCGCCGCAGCTAGTTGCTTACGCACTGCCGACCATGGCGTTGCAGATGATGATGGTACCGCTGCTCATCTACTTGCCGCCGGCGTACACCAGCGCACCCGTGTCGATGTCGCTGACGGTGGTCGGTGCGATGTTCGTCGTCGGGCGCGTGTTCGAGTTGCTCAGTGACCCGATCATCGGCGCGGCCTCCGATCGCACGCGCAGCCGCTTCGGTCGCCGCAAACCGTGGATGGCGCTCGGTCTGCCGCTGGCCAGTGTCGCAGGCGTGTTTCTCGTCAACCCACCGCCGAGCGCCGATGCGTGGTATCTCGGCACCTGGCTCATCCTGTTCTACCTCGGCTGGACGATGGTTTTCATCCCGCATCAAACCTGGGGCGGGGAGCTCACTAACGACTACCAAGAGCGCACGCGTATCGCGGGCTTCCGCGAATCGGGCGCCATGGTGGGCTACTTGTTAGCATCGATCGTGCCCATGGCGTATTGGATGGGCTACCGCGGTGTTGAGGCACCGAGCTTTCCGCAGATCGTGCAGGCGATCGGCATTTTCTTTGCGATCTTGTTACCCCTCGCCGTGCTCGTGTGCCTCGCACGCGTGCCACGTGGCGACCACGATCTGGGCGTGCATCCACCGTCTTGGAAAGAACTGTTCGCCATTCTGTTGCGCAATGGGCCCTTCGCCCGTTTGGCGGGCGCATACCTCATGGACCGCTTGGCGATGGGCACGTATTTCGCAGCGTTGCCGTTCTTCATGACGTTGGTGCTCGGCCTGCAAGAGCACGTGCTCTTGATCAGCGTCACCAACACCATCGCAGCGGCTGGGCTCGCATGGGTGTGGGTGCCGATTGCTACGCGTCTCGGGAAGCACCAGACCTATGTGCTTGCAAATGCCGTTACGGCGGCGGGGTATCTGTTGCTGTTTTTCGCGCCCGTGGGCTCGCTCGCTACCATTCTCGTCGTACAAGTGCTCGTTGGCTTCGGAAACGGCGGCACGATGATCATGCCGCCCGCCATGACCGCCGACACGGTCGACCACGACGAGTTGCAATCGGGTACCCGGCAAATGGGCGGGCACATGGCGTTTCTGGCGATTGTGTTCAAGGGCGGCATCATGCTGGGCGCGCCACTCGCGTTTGCGCTGATGGCGCACACAGGCTTCGAAGGCGCGTGGGGCCCCATCACGGCCGAGCAAGGCTGGTCGATTCGTTTGTGTGCGTCGGTGGTCCCCGTGGTCTTGTTGGTCGTGCCGATGATCCTGATGTGGAGTTTCCCGCTGAACGCGCATCGACACGCTGCCATTCGCCGCGATCTGCAGGCCCGGCAAGCCACGGCGGGCGCTGAGTAGCGAGTAGATGGCTACGTTGCTGCGCTGGCTAGGCCGCAGCGTCGGTGCGCTCCTCGCACTCGTCCTCGTTGTGGTGTTCGCGATGTACGCCGCCGATCCTGCGGTCCTGCGGCGTCTCGTCACGGGCCCTACGATGGGTGCCGTCGACCAAACAGAACGCAACACACCGCAAGAGGCCGTTCCGGGCAGCGAGCGCGAGATCGCCACAGGCGAACCCAGCACGATCGAACCCGCGGCGATCGCGGCTGCGGAACACTACGCCGCCACGACGGGATCGGTGGCGCTGCTCATCTATCACCGCGGCGCGTTGCGTTATGAGAAATACTGGCCGGGCTACGATCGCCAGACGCGCACCGATCCCTACTCGGCGCACAAGACGGTCCTGGGCTTGCTCGTCGGTGCCGCGATTCAAGACGGTATCTTGAAATCCATCGATGAGCCTGCTGCTAACTACCTGCCCGAGTGGCGCAACGACGAACGTCGTCACATCACGATTCGCCATTTACTGCAGATGTCATCCGGCCTCGAGATCGTCCGCTTCGGTACGTGGCGCAGTTTGCGCCTCACACTGGGCAGTGACATCACGACCGCAGCGCTCGAGCTCCCAGCCGACAAAGCCCCGGGCACCGAATTTCAATACCTCAACGCCAATTCGCAACTGCTCGGGATCATCCTGCAGCGCGCATCGGGCAAACGCTATGCGCAGTATTTGTCGGAGCGCTTGTGGAGCCGCTTGGGGGCTCCCACGTCGTACGTATGGCTCGATCGTGATGCCGGCATGCCGAAGACGTTTTGCTGCCTCTACACGACCGCGCGCGGCTGGCTGCAGGTTGGGCTGCTACTGAAGAATCGCGGGCGGGTCGAATCGCAGCAAGTGATACCAGAGCAATGGATCGCCGCGATGCTGACGCCGGCAGCGACTAATCCTAACTACGGGATGCAGATCTGGCTTGGATCGCCGCCCGGGCAAGCACGCCGCTACAACGACAAGACGCTCTCCGCATACCACTCCGAGCCGTTCATCGCGCCGGATGTTTTCTTCATCGATGGCTTTGGCGGCCAGCGTGTCTACGTCGTGCCATCGGCCGATCTCGTCATCGTGCGCACGGGTCGCGCCGTCGCAGACCTGCAGGAATTGTCTGGAAACTGGGACGACGCTTACTTACCCAACACGCTACTGCGTGGTGTCATACCGGCAGCGGCCGCGCCAGCCAATTGACCCAGCGTCATCGCCATCGATAATCCGACCGCCGGTAAGTAGCCCGTCACGTCGGGCCCTGAGATGCTGCGCGCTGCGCCGCCGCCCGCAAACAGGTTGGGGAGCGCGGATCGATCCGCGCGTAGCACGCGCGCCTCACTGTCGACGAGCAGCCCGCCTTGCGTGTGGAAGAGGGCGCCGGTCACTTTGATCGCACAATACGGTGCAGCGAGTGGCGCACAGCCATCGAAGCGACGTCCCAAGCGATCGGCCCCACCTGCAGCTCGCGCGGCAGCGACAGCCTCAAGCTCAGCGGCAAGAGACTGTGGCGGGATGCCTAACAACTCCGCCAACGCCGATACAGACGCTGCGCGCTTGACAGCCCCTAGCTCCTCGAGTTGGCGCAACTCCATGGAATGGCCGAGCGAAACCTCGAGGCGTCGCGTATCGAATATCACCCAAGCAACGCCGTCCGGCTGCGCCAACACCGGCACGCACATGCCGGAGATGTTCTCGAGTTCGTGCGTGAACCGTTTGCCTTGCGTGTTGACGAGCACACCGCCATCGATCAGCAACGTATGCGGCACGATGATCGCTTGCGGCTCGGCCAACGTACCGAGACCCTGGTAGGCGGTCATGTCCGCCGTGCCCGCACCGAGGGCGCGACCCCACGCGATCCCATCGCCCATATTGCCCTCGTGCCCAAAGTAGCGTGCGGTTGCAATCTCAGGCATGTGCTCGCGGATCCACGCGCGGTTTGCTCCAAAGCCGCAGGTGGCCAGCACGAGCGCGTCGCAACCCAGCCACTCAGAATCGCCGTTCGGTCGTTCGATGCGCACACCACGGACGCGATCCGCTGCATCGGCCACCACCGCGACCACGCGCGCTTGCGTGAGGATGGGTACGCCTGCACGCTCGACTGCGGATTGCAACAAGGTGATGAGTTGCTCGCCTGTGCGTGCCGGTGGTACGTGCAAGCGCGGCTGGGAATGTCCCAGGCCACGCCACGCGAAATCGAGTAACAGCGGCACATCATGACGCTCTTGTAGCCAATCGACCATCGGCCCAGACGCACGGCCTATCGCGTAAGCGAGCTCGCGATCCGCTCGCCCCAAGGTCTTGGCCATCACATCCGCCACAAAGCGCTCGACGGAATCCTCGACGCCATGCGCGCGTTGCTGGGCGCTACCCACCGCGCAGACAGCGCCAATGGACATGCCCGTGCTGCCCCACAGGCGCTCGTCTCGCTCCAACACGATGGCCTCAGCGCCGCGCTCGTGCGCCGCCAAGGCCGCCGTCAAACCGCATGCGCCGCCACCCACGATGACGATCGGAACATGTTCCGAAAACTGCAGTTCGGGATCCCGAATAACGGTCATCAACTGCGCTCCGCTGCACCCAGATTCGAATAGTGAACGTCGCGTGAGCTTACCAGTGTGTCGCCTTGCACCGCGCCCAGCGATGCGGCAAGGTCGAGCGCAATTGCCACTGCGTGAGGCTGACGCATGAATCGCACTTGGACCCGACGACAGTATCTAGGCGGCCTGGCGGCTGCGGTGCCCGCGGCGGCATTCGCTTCGAACTCGGGCGCTGCGCTCGCGCGCGGCACGACGTCGCTGGCCTTTGCGGATGCGCAAGCGGCGCTCGAGGCCTTGGTGCGCGTCATGGGCGATTCGCGCGGTGTGCAAGCACCTTGGTGGTACACCGGAACAATAGTGGGCATTCGCCCGGGCGAGGAACCCAAACCGTTGTTGCGTTTTGAGGGCGCCGAGATCAATCTGTTCGTGCCCGAGCGTGACGGCTCATTTCGTCAAACGGGCCTAACGACCACGTTCTATCAAGACCTCACGACAGGCGCAGTACTCGAGAATTTCGTCAATCCGTATACGGGCCAAACGAATACGGTGCGTCCTAACAAGCTGGGCGGCACCGGCTCATATGTCGTATGGAAAGCCGAGTCCGTGCAACCGTTCTTTACGGGCCTCCCTCCGGCAGCACCGGTGCCGCTGCATGTGCATTGGACACAGCACCGTGATCTCGTGTGGATGCGCCACGATCGCGTGTACCCGCCCGGAATGCCGCAACCCAGCTTTGAAGCCTCC
This sequence comes from uncultured Steroidobacteraceae bacterium, assembly GCA_964444835.1. GTDB lineage: Bacteria > Pseudomonadota > Gammaproteobacteria > Steroidobacterales > Steroidobacteraceae > CADEED01. The sequence goes on along the minus strand of CAYUIT010000015.1, from coordinate 65,642 downwards.
ACGAGCGTCGTGCGTCGCAAAGAGCTGCTGAATCCGCGCCTGACGTCCTGTCCAGCACAGTTTTCCTCAACCTACATCGCTCCGTGGCCACGTTGGATGGAAATGGGGAGCGCGCCCGGACATGTCATCTGGCACGCGGACGGGGTGAAACTCCCGGATGTCAGCGCCTTCCCAAAAGATTACCTTGAACGCGTGCAACGACTGTATCCGGAACAACTGACAGTGAAGATGCCGCCGGTGCGCTAATCTCGGCGCGTCCGTGAACTCGACAGAGCGATAACCCTCATGCAAACCGCCATTCGATCGAACTCTGGTGACGACACTCTCAATGCGCTGCGACAGCTGCTCGGGGCTGAGCATGTCTTGACGAGTAACGAAGATCGCTTGTTCTACGCGCAAGACGTTTATCGCCAGGGCGAGCTGCCGATCGCCGTGATCCAACCGGGCACGGTCGAGGAGCTGAGCCAAGCACTCGCGCTGATCGCTCGCGCGGGCCTGATGGTCGTCCCCCGCGGCGGCGGCATGTCCTACACCGACGGCTACCTGCCCGCGCGCGCGAACTCCATCAGTGTCGACTTGTTGCGCCTCAACCGTATCGTGGAGATCAACCCCGACGACTGCTATGTCACGCTCGAATGCGGCGCCACGTGGAAGTCGTTACATGACACCTTGGTCCCGCGCGGTGTGCGTACCCCATACTGGGGACCGTTGTCAGGCTTGAAATCGAGCATCGGCGGTGCGCTCTCGCAAGGCAGCATCTTCCTCGGCTCAGGGCGCTATGGCGCGGTCGCCGAGAGCGTGATCGGGCTCGATGTGATGCTGGTCGATGGCACGCTGCTCAAGCTTGGCAGCCATGCTAACAACCACGGCGAGCCATTCTTCCGGCAGTTTGGCCCGGACACCATGGGCATGTTCCTGTCAGACTGCGGTTCGCTCGGCATCAAGACGCGTGCAACATTTCGCCTGGTGCGCGTGCCGGTGGAGAGTCGACATGTATCGTACGCATTCGAAACACACACCGCGCTGTTCGCCGCACTGGCCGAAGTCGCACGTATGGACGTCGTTTCGGAGTGCTTCGCATTCGATCCAGGCTTACAAGCGGTGCGCATGAAGCGCACGAGTTTGGCGGCTGACGTCAAGGCGCTTGGCAATGTAATGAAGTCGGCAGGCGGCGCGCTTGCGGCTCTCAAAGAAGGCGCGAAGGTCGTGCTTGCCGGGCGAAGCTTTCTCGATGATGCTAACTACTCACTCCATCTCTCGTTCGATGGCCGCGATGCGGCGGACGTCGAAGGAAAACTCGCGGCGGCGCGCGCGGTGCTGAATCGCAGCGGACGCGAGGTCGAGAACACGATCCCCAAAGTCATGCGTGCAAATCCGTTCGCCGAGGTGAACAGCATGCTCGGCCCCAACGGCGAGCGCTGGGTGCCCGTGCATGGCACGGTACCATTCAGCAAGGCCGCAGCGATGTTCGAGGCGCTGGAGTCAGTGTTCCGCAAGCATCAGGCGGCCATGACACAGTACGAGATTGATCACGGCTACTTGATTGCTTCGGTAGGCTCAGTGGGCACCTTGATCGAGCCCGTGATGTATTGGCCGGATGCGCGCCTCGCATTCCACGAGCGTGTCCTCGATCCTGCGTATCTCGCGAAGCTCCCGCAGTACCCGGAAAATCTGCCAGCCCGTGCCGCGGTGGCACGCCTGCGCGAGGAGCTTGCGATTTGTTTCATGGAGAACGGTGCAGCGAGTTTCCAGCTCGGCAAGTTCTACAAGTATCAGCAAGGGCTCGAACCCACGGCGAGCACGTTCTTGCGGCAACTGAAGCAACTGGTCGACCCCAGTGGTCGGATGAATCCGGGGGCGCTTGGGCTTTAGCGAGGGGTCTCGGCCGCGAACAGTCGCTTCGCGGCTTCTAGGTCGTCTGCCGTCGCCAGCGACGGTCGGTCCAGCACATGCATCTCGCGCAAGGTCCGCAGCACGTTTGGCTGCGCGCCGACTAACACGACACGCGTGCCCAACTTGGCGGAGCGTGCGATCAGCGTCGACAGTGCGCCGACGCCGGTCGCATCGATCAACGGCACATCCCGCATCAGGATCACGAAGCCGCGCGGTGTACGTCCCAGCTCATCGAGCGTCTCGGTAAGGCTCTGCGCGACGCCAAAGAAGAATGGCCCGCGCAGTTCAAACAATTCCACGCCAGCCGGTAACCCGCGCCGCTTGTCCTCAGTCGGGCCGCGAACGAAGTCGTCTTGATCTTCATCGACGAGCGGTGTGTGTTTCTCAACCGCCACCGCTTGCGACATGCGATGCATGAACAGCACAGCGGCGAGCACCACACCGACTTCGATCGCCACCGTGAGATCCACCATCACCGTCAACCCGAACGTCAGCAGCAAGATCACGCGATCGCCGAACGGTGCCTTCATCAAGTGCCGAAAGCGCGGAATCTCACTCATGTTCCATGCCACGATCGTGAGCACGGCGGCGAGTGCCGCGAGCGGAATGAACGCGGCGAGTGGCGCCGCGAGCATCATGAAGAGCAGCACGAATACTGCGTGCAGGATTCCCGCGATGGGCGTGCGCGCGCCAGAACGAATGTTCGTGACCGTGCGTGCGATCGCACCGGTTGCGGGCATACCGCCAAATAGCGCTGACGCACTGTTTGCGACGCCTTGTGCTACCAACTCACAATTGCTGCGGTGCCGCCGCCCAGTCATGCCGTCGGCCACGACGGCTGACAACAACGACTCGACACCCGCCAAGAAGGCAATCGTCAACGCCGACGGCACCAGTTCGCGGAGCAGACCCCAACTCATGGCAGGCCAAGCAGGGGCGGGTAGCGTGCGCGGAATATCACCGAACCGGGATCCTACCGTTTCCGTCGGCAACGCTAGTGCGTAGGCCGCGACGGCAGCGACAACGATCGCGACCAAAAATCCTGGCACCGCGGGTGCGAACCGACGCAGCAGCAAAATCATCGCGAGCGATGCGGCTGCGATGCCCGCCGTTATCCACTGAATCGTGTCGAGGTGCGAGAAATACGCTAACCACTTGGGCGCGAACTCGGCTGGTACGCTGCCCATTTGTAGGCCGAGCAGATCTTTGACTTGGCTCGAGAAGATCACGACGGCGATGCCTGCCGTGAATCCGGTAATCACCGGCTCAGGGATGTACTTGATCCAAGTACCGAGCCTTGCGAAGCCGGCCACGACCAGAATGATGCCCGCCATCAGCGTCGCGACCACGAGGCCGTCGTAGCCATGCTGATCGATCACACCGAATACGACGACCACGAAAGCGCCCGTGGGACCGCCAATCTGGTGACGGCTGCCGCCCAATGCCGAAATCAGAAATCCGGCGACGATTGCGGTGACGAGGCCGCGGTCGGGGGTGGTACCCGAGGCGATGGCGAAGGCCATCGCCAACGGCAACGCGACGATCGCCACCGTCACACCGGCGATGAAGTCGTGGCGGAAGTCCTCTAGCCGGTAGCCCTCCCGTAGCACCGTGACTAACTTGGGGACAAATAGATGCCAGGTCGGGCTGGGGCGATTCACGGGGCGGCTCATCGGCCTTTACAGTACTACGGCATAGCCGACCATTCCCTACGGGAATCACGAAGTGATGCGTGGTTCTTCGCTAAATTGTTTAATTAATTCAATTATTTACGTTTCTTAATTAAAGTATTTAAGGATTCGTAGCCATGGGCAGAGTTGGATCGCGCGTCCACTCCGCGAGGGATCCGTCGTAAATCTGCGGGCGTTCGTGACCCACGAGATATAACGCAAACGCGTTGGCGGTGGCCGCAATGCCGCCGCCGCAATATGCGATGACCGGCTTACTGCCTAACAACCCAGCCGCCGTCAGCCGCGCGCGCAACGTCTCGATCGACCAAAACGTTTGACGTTCATCAACGAGATCGAGCGCAGACAAATGGCAACTGCCCGCGATATGCCCCGGCCGCACGAACTGGACCACGCGCCCGGCGTGTTGGTCGGCACTCAACGCATTGACGAGCGTGTGGTCTCCAGCGGCGACTGCTCGCGCGACCGCGTCCTTGCCGACAAAAAAGCCTCGACGTGGCCCGAGTGGGAACTGCGCCGGCGGAAAGCTCGTGCCGCCGCTCGCAAGCGCGCGGCCCTCGGTGCGCCACCGATCGAAGCCGCCATCCAACACGCGTACTGCATCGAAGCCGAATTCGCGGAACATGAACCAGAACCGTGTCGACCACCATATCGGTCCACTGTTGTACAGCACGACACGATGCTCGCGCCCGATACCCGCCGCCGACGCCGCGCGTGCAAACTGTTCGGCGCTCGGCAACATGAACGGTAGGTCGCTCGACGCGTCAGAAAAGTCGGCCGCAAGGTCGAGAAATCCGGCGCCAGGCAAATGCGCGCGCAGATACGCCTCACGACCGCTGCTTATCGATAGGGCGCCTTGCGGGCTGCGCGTCATGACAACGGTCGTATCGAACAATCTCAATCGCGGATCCCGCAGTTCCGACTGCAGTGCATCCGGGGAAATCAACGCGGAATCTCGTTCCATGGTCATCGCATGCGCTCTCTCACGCCGAACGCGGCGAGTTGCTAGACTGCCTCGCGTAACTGTCGCTTGGCAACCGTGGCCCATCGTGGCCGAGGCACTGAATCGATGGCAACGAGCACCACAATCATCGTTTTGTTCAATCTGAAGCCGGGAGTCTCGGCGACGGATTACGAGCGCTTTGCACGCGAGATCGACTTACCCACGGTCAATCGCTTGCCCTCGATTGAGCGCTTCGAGGTTCTGAAGGCGACGGGCCTGATGGGCGGCGGTACGTCACCGTATCAGTATGTCGAGATTCTGCGCGTGAAGGACTTGCAACAGCTCGGAACAGATGTCGCAAACCCCACCATGCAGCGCGTCGTCGAGCAGTTTCGCGCGTTCGCCGACCAACCGCAGTTCATCCTCACGGCGTCGCTCTAGATGCAAACCGAAAGAGCCCAAAGCGGGGCGGCGTACTACGGCTGGTGGGGCATCGTCCTTGCCACGTTCATCATCATTTGGATCACAAACGGGATCACCGTCGGCGCCATCACCGCGTTCGACAAGTCGCTGCTCGAATTGTTAGCCGTTAGTCAAGGCGACTTGAAGTTCGGCGATACGATCATGTTGCTCACCACGGCGATCATCACGCCGCTGTCCGGTTGGGCCGCAGATCGCTTTGGCGTGCGGCTGGTGATGGCGCTCGGGCTCTTGGCGCTCGCAGGTGCGTTCTACGGCTTGGGCTACGTCAACACGCTGACTGACATGTATTGGCTGCGCTTCTTGATGGGCGTCGGTTTATCCGGCTGCGGTCTCGCGATTTGCGTCGTGATCGTCTCGCGCTGGTTTGTCGGTTCGCGCGGCTTGGCGCTGGGCCTGATGTTGACGGGTACGAGCCTCGCGAACGCGTTCCTGCCGCAGCTGACGACGCATTTGATTGGCTCCGCGGGTTGGCGCTCCGCAGCCGCGTGGGTCGCATTGGGACCGCTGCTGATGCTGCCGCTCGTAGCGTTTGCACTGAAGGAATGGCCCGCCAAGTTGGGGCTGCGCCCGTACGGTGTCGAGGCAAGCCAAACGGGCGGCGCCGCGACGGATGAGGCGCTGAGCTACGCGCAGATCCTGCAGCGCAAGGAGTACTGGCTGATCGGCGGCGCGGCCTTCGCGACGTTTTTTTGTATCTTGGGCGTGAGCTACAACTTGTTCCGGCACACCGGGTTACTCGGCATCACGCCTGGCGAAGCGAGCTTGTACTTCATGCCGCTGTTCCTGGGCGGGCTCGTGGGCAAGCTCTTCTTTGGCTGGCTGTCTGACATTTGGGGCCGCAAAGCCACATGGGCTTTGGACTTGGCGTTGATGCTCGGTGGCGCAGCGTTGTTGGCGACCAATCAACGCGAGCTGCTGATTTATGCCGTCGCGCTGTTTGGCCTCGGTTGGGGCGGCAACTACACATTGCTCCAGGCGGTTGCTGCAGATGCGTTTGGCGCTCGGTCGTTAGGCCGGGTCATGGGCGCGATTACCGTGCTCGATGCGGGCGGCGGCGCGATTGGCCCTTGGATCACCGGCTTGTTATTTGATCGCTACGGTACGTTCGTGCCTGCGTTCATGCTGATGGCCGGGCTGATCGGCGTTGCCATCGTGCTCGCGTTGTCGCTGCGCATGCCCCCCACTGAGTCGGTGGCACGGACGGCGACCTGATGCTGCGCTATGCGCTGCGACGAGTGCTCGGCGTCATTCCGACACTGTTCGTCATCATCACAATCTCGTTTTTCGTCATCCGGCTTGCGCCCGGCGGCCCGTTCGACGAGGAGCAAACGCTGCCGCCGGAGATCAAAGCCAATCTCGAAGCGGCTTACGGGCTTGATCAGCCGTTGTTCACGCAATACCTGCGCTACTTGCGCGGACTCGCCAGTGGCGATTTCGGTCCGTCGTTCAAGTTCAAGGACTTCACCGTCACCGAGTTGATTGCGCAGGGTCTGCCCATCAGCTTGATGCTCGGCCTCGGTGCCGTGGTGATCGCGGTGTCGATGGGCATCTTGTTAGGCTCGATCGCGGCCCTGCGCCGGAACACCGCCACGGATTACGCCATCATGGGTTGGGCCGTGATCGGCATCGCATTGCCTGCCTTTGTCGTTGGACCATTGCTCCAGCTGGTGTTCGGTGTTTGGCTGGGTTGGCTGCCCGTGGCCGGCTACGAGACAGGTGAGTTTCGCCACTTGATTCTCGGCATGATCGCACTTGCGCTCCCGGTCATTGCCTATGTCGCGCGCCTGACGCGCGGGAGTTTGCTCGAGGTTCTGCGCTCGAACTACATCCGCACCGCGCGTGCCAAGGGTCTCTCGGCGTCACGCGTGTTATTGAGGCATGCGCTACGTCCGGCGCTGCTACCCGTCGTCAGCTATCTTGGACCTGCGACCGCGTTCGTACTCACCGGTTCACTCGTCGTCGAAACCGTGTTTGGCTTACCCGGAACGGGACGCTACCTGGTGCAAGGCGCGCTCAACCGCGATTACACGCTCGTGATGGGCATGATCGTCGTATATGGCGTGCTGACGCTGACGCTCAACCTGATCGCCGACCTGCTGTACGGCTGGCTCGATCCGCGCGTTCGTTACGACGAGTGACGCCCCGATGACGACTGCCGTTGCAGCTTCTTCACCGTCGAGCGCGCAAGAGACGCGCGGTCTGTGGAGCGACGCTTGGCGGCGCTTGCGGCGCAATCGAGCGGCGATGGTTGCGCTCGCGTGGATCGTATGCGTCGCAATTCTCGCGATCGTGGGGCCGAGCTTTTCGCCGCATGCGTACGACTATATCGATTGGGAGCACATGGGTGTGCCGCCGACGACGGACGCGTCGCATTGGCTCGGCACGGACCGACTCGGTCGCGACTTGTACGTGCGCACGCTACATGGCGTACGCATTTCGCTGTTGATCGGCTTGTTAGCGACAGGTGTCAGTCTCGTGATCGGCGTCGCATGGGGAGCCACGGCCGGCTACCTGGGTGGCCGCATCGATCATTGGATGATGCGCTTCGTCGACGTGCTCTACGCGCTGCCGTACATCTTCATTGTCATCATCCTCTCCACGCTGTTCGAGCGCGGCAACATCGTCGTGCTATTTCTGGCGATCGGCGCCGTTGGCTGGCTCACGATGGCCCGAATCGTGCGGGGCCAAACCTTATCGCTGAAGCGACGCGAGTTCATCGAAGCCGCGCGCGCGAGTGGCGTGAGCACGGGCGCAATTCTATGGCGACACATCGTGCCGAACGTGCTCGGGCCCGTCATCATCTACGCCACGCTCACGATTCCGCAGATGATTCTGTTTGAGAGCTTCTTGAGCTTTCTCGGCTTGGGCGTCCAAGAGCCGCTCGCGAGCCTCGGCAATCTCATCAACGAAGGCGCGCAAGAAATGGAATCGGCGTTGTGGATGCTGCTGGTGCCCGCCACGTTCCTCGTCTCGCTGCTGATGAGCTTCAATTTCCTCGGGGACGGGCTGCGCGACGCGCTCGATCCGCGGGATGGTTGATGTGCCGATGACGCCCGTTCTCGAACTTCAGGATCTGTCGGTCCGTTTCAGTACGCCCGATGGCGACATCACCGCTGTGCACTCGCTGTCGCTGGCCGTGCAAGCGGGCGAGTGCCTCGGCGTCGTGGGCGAATCTGGCGCTGGCAAGAGTCAAGCCTTTTTGGCGGCGCTCGGCTTGTTGCCGCCGAACGGCACGGCAGCGGGCTCCGTGCGCCTTGCAGGGCGCGAGCTGTTAGGACAAAGCGCCAAGCAGCTAAACGATGTGCGCGGCGTGCAGCTCGCGATGATCTTTCAGGATCCGATGACTTCGCTTGCGCCGCACATCCGCGTCGGCGATCAAATCGCCGAGTCGATCGTGGTCCACCGCAACGCTTCTTGGAGTTCCGCACGCGCAGCCGCCTTGCGCTTACTCGAGCAGGCGCAAGTGACGGATGCGCCGCGTCGCATGCGCCAGTATCCGCACGAGCTCTCAGGCGGGATGCGCCAGCGAGTCATGATCGCGATCGCGTTGGCTTGCGATCCCATCATGGTCATCGCGGATGAGCCGACGACCGCACTCGACGTGTCGGTGCAAGCGCAGATCCTCGCACTGCTGCGCGACTTGATGCGCGAACGCCAGATGGGCCTCGTGCTCATCACACACGACTTGGGTGTCGTGGCCGGCCTCGCACACGAAGTGGCCGTCATGTATGGCGGCCGTTTGGTGGAGCAGGGCAAGGCGCGCGACGTGTTGAAGCAGCCGCGTCATCCGTACACGCATGCGCTGCTGCGCTCGTTGCCGCGCCTGGATGACGCTCTCGATGTACCGTTAGCGGCGATCCGCGGACAGCCGCCGGATCCCCGCGCGCTCGGCAGTGGCTGCGCATTCGCACCGCGTTGTGACTTCGCGTCTGCGCAGTGCCGCGAGTCACGCCCGACCTTGCAAGCGACGGACGCCCAACGCGTGGCGTGCCACCATCCCCGGAGCTAACGAATGAGTGACTCGTTCCTCAAGGTAACAAGTCTACGCGTGAGCTTCCCGGTTCGCGGCGGCTGGCTGAAAGGGACGCGATCGTTGCGCGCCGTCGACGATGTCAGTTTCACATTGCAGCCCGGGGAGGCACTCGGCATCGTCGGTGAGTCAGGCTGCGGCAAGTCTACGCTGGCACGTGCAGTGCTGCAGTTGGTGCACGCGACCGACGGGCAAGTCGTGTGGTTAGGACGATCCCTCGAAACGCTCACCGCACGCGAACTGCGGCCGCTGCGCGCGGAACTGCAGATCGTTTTCCAGGACCCGCTCGCCAGCCTCGATCCGCGGATGACCGTCGAGGAGATCATCGCGGAACCCCTGCGCGTGCATCGCCCCGGCCTGACGCGCGAGGCCCGCCGCAATCTGATCGCCGACATGCTCGAGCGTGTCGGGCTTGCGCGTGAACACGTGAACCGCTATCCACACGAGTTCAGCGGCGGCCAATGCCAGCGGATCGGCATAGCGCGAGCCATGATCCTCAAGCCCAAGTTGTTAGTGTGCGATGAGCCGGTGAGCGCGCTCGATGTGTCGATCCAGGCGCAGATCATCAATTTGCTACTCGACCTCAAGCGCGAAACCGGCACCAGCATTTTGTTCGTGAGCCATAATCTCGCAGTCGTGCGCCGCGTGTGTGACCGGGTGCTCGTGTTGTACCTCGGCAAAACGCTCGAGCTGGCGCCGACGGCGCGATTGTTTGCTGAGCCCATGCACCCCTACACGCGTGGGCTCATCGCAGCGGTCCCGCTCCCCGATCCTGATCGACAAGGGAGCCGGCTCGAACGCGCGCTGGTCGGCGAACTCCCTTCACCACTCGACCCGCCCTCGGGTTGCGTGTTCCGAACGCGTTGTCCTTTCGCCATCGACCGCTGCGCGCAACAAACGCCGCCGCTCGAGACGATCGCGCCGGGTGCTGAGGTGGCATGTTGGCGCTGGCGCGAGATTGCCGCGGCACCGTTAAACGCGGAACCCTCCCATGAGCTTCAACGATAGGTGAGAACGTGCAGAGATTGACTGGCAAGGTGGCGCTGGTAACCGGTGCCGGACGACACGGTGGACTCGGCGAGGCGATCTGCGCACGGCTGGGCGCGGAAGGCGCGCGCGTGTTAGTAACAGACTTGGGTAAAGCGCAGCCCAATATGCCGAGCGATCGCATCGGCACGTCCGCCGAGCTCGAGAGCGTCGTGGCACAGCTGCGCTCGCAAGGCATCGACGCAGTTGCACAGCCACTCGACGTGCAAGACGAAGCCTCGGTCGAGCGCGCCGTCCAACGCGCTGTCGAGGTGTTCGGCCAACTCGACATCCTCGTCAACAATGCTGGCATCGGCTATTTGCAAGCGCCGCTTCTCGACGGCACCGCCGAGGAATGGCGGGCCGTGCTCGGAGTCAATCTGCTCGGCGCATTCTTGTGCTTGAAGCACGCGGCGCGCCAGATGATCCGCCAGGGGCGTGGCGGCCGCATCGTCAATATCGCGAGTCAAGCGGCGAAGTCAGGCACGGTCCATCTCGCGCCCTATGTGTCGTCGAAGCACGGGATGCTAGGACTGACGCGCACCGCAGCGCTCGAGCTCGGTCCGCACAAGATCACGGTCAACGCCATTTGCCCGAACCACGTCACGACGGGCCTCGGCAAAGTGCAAAACGAGTACCGCGCCAAGATGCGAGGTCAGACGGTCGACGAGTACTTGCGCGAGATGGTCGGTCGCATCCCGCTCGGTCGGGTGGGCTTACCGGAGGACACCGCCAAAGCCTGTGCCTTTTTGTGTAGCGAAGAGGCTGCGTACATCACTGGCGAAGGTATGAACGTCAGTGGCGGATTGGAAATGCATTGAGCCTAGGAGTGAATGGATGAGTACCCAGAAAAAGCGCCCCAAGCGCAAAACGCCGACCAAGTCGGCGACGCCGAAAACCTATCGGCGACCCCCGCGTGATGCGCGTGCCACACAGGTGGCAGGCCAACTGCGGCTGCCGCGCGCCGCGAAGGGCAAGCGTTCGCAGTTCTACCCGGATCCCGCCGTCGATCAGCTGATGGCGATTGCGGCTGCGCTCGCCGCCGAACTGTCGGTGGCCTTCGAGCGCATTCATACGCTCGAGCGCGTGCTGGCCAAGCACGGCACGCTCGATCGGCAATGGCTCGAGGACTATGAGCCGGACGACGCCGAGGCCAGTGAACGCGCAACGGCGCGGGAAGGACTCATCGAGCGCGTCTTCCAAGTGCTCGAGGTCACCGATCCGATTCGCTAACAGTTACGGGATGAAGTACGCGGCCGCGAAGATGCCTAACATCGTGAATGCGAGCGCGAGTTTGGCGATCACGCCCACGAGCAAGCCGAGCCATGTGCCGACACCCACTCGGGCCGCTTGGTCGAGCTGTTGGCGCGCAAGGTACTCGCCGGCGACGGCGCCGACGAAAGGCCCCAACAGCAGTCCAGGCAGGCCGAAGAACAAGCCGACGATGGCGCCCAGCGCGGCACCGATCAACGCTTGCTTGCTCGCACCGACGCGTTTTGCGCCTAGCAAACTCGCCACGATGTCGATGACGAACGCCAACGCCGTGAGGACACCCAGGAGCACGAGCGTCGCGACGCCAATCTTCTCGAAGCTGTCGATCCAAGCGGCGAGCAACATTCCGCCAAAGATCGCAACCACGCCGGGCAAGCCAGGCAACACGGTACCGACAAGACCGACGACCATCAGCGCGATCGCGATGATCCACAAGACGGTAGGATCCAATTTGCGTGAGCTCCATGTGAACGAAGGCAGCCGCTATCATGCGGGCATGCCGTGCAAGTTCAATGGCTTCCTGGCGAACCGTATGGAATCATCGTCCAGACCGAAGCGACGTCAGGGTTGATCTGCGATGTCCATGCCACACCAACTGATTCGCGGGCGCATCCATTACACGAGCGACAAGCCGGGCCGCGAGGGCCAAGAGCGCGGGCGCGAGTTTTTCACCGTGACGATTCATCGCGATGGCCGCCGCACGTTGCGCTCGCATTGCGAGATTGACGATCCGCCACCGGTATTGCGCGATGTCACGCTGTCGTATGCGCCAGACTGGCGACCCACCGATTGCTTCGTGCGATTGTCGGTCGACGATCGCTACATGGGCTCGAGCTGGTTTCGATTCACTGATACGGCGATCGAGTGTGAGGGACACACAGCCGCGGAAGGACGCATCTCGCAACGCGTCGATCTCGCGCGGCCAGCGCAGGTGTTTGGCACACACCCCATTGCTGCCGATGCAATGCTGCTCAACATTGCGCGGCTCGATCGTGGCTCGGCGTGGCAGCCATTTCCGGATTTGTATATGTGCTCGCTCGACCACCGCGGTGCCACGGGGCCGATGGTGATGCGCCACCCACATGGTTTTCAGCTCGGTTTCATTGGCCGTGAGCGCATCACCGTGGGCGCCGGCACATTCGATGCGTTGCACTTCAAGATTGGTGACAATTTGTCTGCGGCGGGCGGCGACGCCAACGAAACCCGCAACGAACCCGGCAAACATCCGCCGTACGAAATGTGGTGCACTGCGGACGGTAACTTTACGATGCTGCGCGCATTCGTCACCGGCTACATGATGACGCGCTACGAACTCGTATCGTTAGATGTCACCTAGCCACTAACGACTCGGCTCTCCGGTGCCGATCACGATTTCGAGCAACTCACCCGCGGCGCCTCGCAGTAGGCCCACCGAGCGCCCCGCATAGGGCGCCGCGGCGCGCGGTTGCGGCGGGACCACCCAGGGCAGGGTGCGCTCACCCAACGACTCCACCGCGAAACTGACCATCGCCATTCCCGGCGGCAGCTCGCCGGAACGCGGTACGCGTGGCGTCGCCTCTGGTGGGTACTCGTCGATCTCGATCAAGAAGCTCTGTGGCAGCCGCGCGATGGCCAACGGCGTGGACGCATCGGCGGGGCGTTGATACGCGTCGTTGATGATGCCGACAACCGAGGGGCTCGCGTCCGTGACCGGCATTCCTAACACGTCGCGATAAAAAGCTTGCATCGCTCGCATGTCCGGCCCACCCACGACGACAATGAAGGTGCGATCGACCCACGACCGCGCGCTGCCTAAATTGAACAACGAGCCACCCGGCGGAATTCGCGTCAAATACAGCAGTTCGTTGGCCGGACCGACCACCTGCATCGCGCGGATCTTCGGATTCATTGTCAGCGGGCGCGGCGGTCCGATGATTTTGAAGGGCGACTTCGCGAGCTGTTCCGCCAGTCGGTCGGGGTCCTCGACCAGGATTTCGGTCGCATTCCAGCCGTGAGTACGGAGCGGCTGGTAGTGGGTGTCGCGCGGCGCCTCGACAAAGCGCAGGTACACCGGCTCGCCGCTCGCCGGGCGCATCAACAGGTATTTCCGAGCCTCAACCTTCGGCGCTTGCCACGCTTCTGCCAGTTCGCGCGAAACCTCGCCGCGCTCGACCACTTGGTAGTGCAAATGCTGCGAGTACGCGGCTTCGATCGCCTGTAGATCAGGCACCGCAATGGTCACGGCGACGATGCTGACCAGCATGAGAAACTCCTTCGCAGGTATGATTTCGAAGATGAGCGAGCGTTACAGCCGACTGTTCGAACCACTCGTCACCCAGCGGCTCAAGCTGAAGAATCGTATTGTGCACGCGTCGATGTCGACGCGCATGGCCGAGCAGCAAAAGGCCAGTGACCGGCAAATTCGCTACTTCGCCAATCGAGCCGCCGGTGGCGCAGCCGCCGTCGTCACGGAGCCACTCAACGTGGCTCGCAATCAAACCCAGGCCCACAAGGTGCGCGTCTGGGACGACTATGCGCTCGAGAGCCTGCAGCGCTGGGCGGAGGCGGTCGAACGCCACGATTGCCGGTTGTTAGCCCAGGTCCAAGACCCCGGCCGCGGGCGCCACGAGAAAGGGCGCAATCCGGCGGCGTTCGGGCCTTCGGCGCTACCCGATGATCTCAGTTGGACGGTGCCGCGCGCGCTGTCTCGTGACGAGATCCGCATGATGATCGATGACTTCGCCAATTCCTCCGCGCGGCTCGAACGGTGTGGATTCGCGGGAGTCGAAATCTCCGCTGGCCACGGGCATTTGTTTCACCAGTTTCTCTCGCCCTTGTCGAACATCCGCGAGGACGAGTACGGCGGCACATTCGAAGGTCGGGCCAAGTTTTTGCTCGATACGATCGCTGCGATTCGCGCGGCGTGCAGCAACCGCTTCGTCGTGGCACTGAAACTGCCGGGAGACGATGGCATGGCGGGCGGTATCGGGCCGAGTGAGGCAGCTCGCATCTGCGAGTACGTCGCCGACCCCGCTGTCATCGACTACGTCTGCTTCACGTGGGGCACACACTCGCACACGCTCAATATGCATCTGCCCGACATGCATTTTCCGCGCTCCACCTTCGTGGCCACGACACGAGCACTGCAGCCGGCAGCGCGCGGCATTCCCGTGATGGCAGTCGGATTGATCACGGATCCTGCGGAAGCCGACGCGATCATTGCGCGCGGCGATGCGGCACTGGTCGGGCTCGCACGTCCGCTCGTGACCGATCCCGCGTGGCCCAACAAGGCGGCTGCGGGGCGCGAGGCCGATATTCGCTACTGCGTTTCCTGCAACACCTGTTGGGGCACGATCGTCGAGGCGAAGCCGCTCGCGTGTGACAACAATCCGCGCGTCGCGGCTGACGACGAAGTCGACTTCTGGCCGAAGCCGGCAAAGACGCGGAAGCGCATTGTTGTCGTCGGTGCCGGAATCGCCGGCATGGAAGCTGCCTGGATCGCTGCCGCACGTGGCCATGATGTCACGGTGTTCGGCGCCTCGAGTGAAGTCGGCGGCAAGACGCGCTTGCACGCCACGTTACCGGGCGGCGAACACCTCTCGAGCATCTACGACTACCAACAACTCGCTGGCAAGAAAGCGAAGCTACGCTTCGAACTCTCGGTCCAGGCAACGCTTGAGGACATCGTCGCATTACAGCCAGACGAGGTCGTGCTCGCCACGGGTTCGTCGATGACTTGGCCTCGCTCGTTGCCACGCTCGCTGCAAGAGGACGGCGCGATCCTCGACTTGCGCGCCGCCGTGACCGCCATGGCGGACGTGCCGGGTCGCCAAGATGGCACGGCCGTCGTATTCGATATGGACGCGACCGAAGGCACGTACTGTGCTGCCGAGTGGCTGCACGCGCGCTTCGCGCGCGTCGTCGTCGCCACGCCGCGCGATCGGATCGCCGAGGATATGCCACTGGTAAGTCGGCAAGGATTCAATGCGCGGTTCAATCAGAAACGAATCTTGATTGCGCCTTTTTGCGAGATTGCCGGGGACTCCGCTTGGGAGGAGGCACGCGTGTCGTTACGCAACGTCTACAGTGGCGAGCTCACCGTGATCGACGACGTCGCGCTCGTCACCTACGCAACGCCGCGCGCACCGGACATCGCACTGCAAGCGCCGCTCACGGCGCGCGGCTATCGCGTGCATCTCGTCGGCGATGCGAAGTTGCCGCGGACCGTACTCGCGGCTACGGCGGAAGGTCACGCGCTCGGCATGTCGCTGTGATTGCGCGAGCGCAGGTCGCTCGTAAGCTCACAGAGTGGACAGACGAATCGACAGTCGCAGTTTTCGTGCATCCAATGCGCTCCCGGGCCGCTGAGCGCCTATCCGTTCACCATCGCTTCGATTAGGCTCTGCCCATGGACGCATGGGTACTCGCGACGAGCGCAGCAGGCATCGCCTTCCTGCACACTGCCCTGGGTCCTGATCACTACGTACCGTTCGCAGCACTCGGCGCAGCGCGCCGGTGGAGTACGGCGCGCACACTCGCCATCACGGCTGCGTGCGGCTTGGGCCACGTCACTGCGTCCATCGTGTTCGCGTTCCTCGCGGTTGCCATCGGTTCCGTCGCATTGAAAGCGTCGGGAATCACGAGTGTTCGCGGCGACGTCGCGGCATGGTTGCTCGTTGGATTTGGCATTGCGTATGCGCTGTATGGCCTAAAGCATCTCGCGCGCGACGCGCATCGCCATGAGCACGAACACGTGCACTCCGATGGCACGCGCCACGCGCACGGCCATGGGCACTCGGCCGAGCATCTGCACCCGCACGCATCAACCCGGTCGGCGTGGCCCGTGGGATGGGCGTTGTTTATCGTCTTCCTGTTTGGTCCTTGCGAGCCGTTGATCCCGCTCGTCATGGCACCGGCGTCGCAGTCCGACTGGCTCAGCGTGAGTGTCGTCATCGCCACGTTTTGCGTGACCACGCTCGGCACGATGGTCACGATCGTTTGGGCCTTGTCGCGCGGTTTCGTGGGTCTCGCCCGCGGCAAGCTTTCGAGTTATGCGCACTCCACGGCAGGCGTCACGGTCGCCCTGTGCGGAGTCGCGATGTTGTTAGGTCTGTAAAGCAATCATCGATCGCGCATCCACGCGCTGGAGGAGTACACGCACATGAAGCTCATTCCGCACAAACGCAGCCGAGAAGTGGAGGCGTGGCTCAAGCGCGAAGCAGCCGAGCAGAAAGTTCGCTACCGCAAGATCGTGCGCGAGCAAGACGCACTCGAACCGATGCGTGACAAATGGGTCGCGGCGTTCCTGCAGCGCATCCAGACGCGCGGTTTCAACGTGCACTTCGATCAACTGCGCAAGATTCGGCCGGAGGAGATTCCGACCAAGCCGAAGCGCAAATTCAAAGTCGTTTTCTAACGGAACGGAGAGCAACATGGCACGCCCACACATCGAACCGTTCGTCGATCGCGACGTTTCGTTCAAGAAAATGACGCTGCCCGGATTTCCGAAGGGCATGCGCTACAAAATGCTGTCGCTCGACAATGACGACGGCGCTTGCTCGATGACCGTGCAGTTCGACCCAGGCTACAAACAACCGCCGGGCATGAGCTACACGGAGTACGAACTATTTCTCACGGCCGGCTCGATCACGATCGGCGACAAGACGTGGGGGCCGGGCAGCTATCTGTTCGTGCCAGCCGGTGTCGCCATCGAGGCTTTGTCGTCGCCGCGCGGGGCCACCGGAATCATCTTCTACAACTACGGTGAGCCGTCGTTCGTCGAATCCGACACGAACCACGCCAAAGCGGAAAAAGACCGCTTCGCGCTCCTGAACGCGTACGAAAACATGCAATGGTCGGCGACGAATTTCTTCCCGGCCACGGCGCCGGGCTGCATGGTGAAGGTGCTGCGCTACGACCAGCGCACGAATGCCTTCACGTTCTTGTACTGCATGACGGCGAATTTCTGGCAGGACAACATCAGCTATCACGACTGCGCCGAGGAGTGCTATCACATCTGGGGCTCGTCCTGGATGATGCAGTTCGGCGATCTCCCGACGGGCGGCTATTTCTGGCGGCCGGCGTACATCAACCACGGCGCGTTCCAAAGTAAGCTCGGCGTGCTCGGTCTCGGTCGCACTGACTCGCAGCTCTACAACCACTTCCACTTCAATCCGTGGACGAATATCGAAGAGAATCGCGATCGCGCAGCGAGCCGGTTGTTGCATTGGAAGCCGAATCTGTACAACTGGATTAACGCGCACGGCCACAATCACCCCGTCGATTTCGAGTTTGCCCATGGGCATGCCGAGGGCGATCGACCGCACCATCATGGCGACGGTGAAGTGGGCCACACACACAAGAAGCGACGCCGACGTCGCTAAAACGACGCATCGCTCGCAAGTCGCTCTGCTCGAGGCCGCCTTCATGGCGGCCTCGGCTTTTTTCCAGTACCTTGATCGCCGCGCGAGGCCGATCGAGCGGCCCGCAGAATCGACTGGCCGAGAAGCACGAATGCCCCAGGAGTTCGCGAGATGGATGCGATTGAAGCGCTGTTGACGCGCACCTCCGCCAAGACGATCGGCACGCAGCCGATTGCAGCGGAGCATCTGCAGATTGCCTACGCCGCCGCGGTGCGCGCGCCGGACCATGGGCGCTTGCGGCCCTGGCGGTTCATGATGATCGAAGGCGACGCGCGCGGGCAGTTTGCGCTCGTGTTGGCGGAGACGGCTCGGCTCAGGAATCCCGCGGCGAGCGACGGCGATATCGCGCGCGAGCGTGAGAAGGCAACACGCGCCCCGCATATCATCGTCGTGGTGTGTCGGCCCGTACTCGGCACGAAGGTGCCCGAAATCGAGCAGCTGCTCGCGACAGCCGCTGCCGCTGAGAACTTGATGCTTGCGCTCCATGCGCAAGGCTACGGTGCCGTCTGGAAAACGGGCGCGCCGGCCTACGACCCGAACGTGAAGGCACGCATCGGACTCGAGGCGAGCGACCATATCGTCGGCTTCATTTATGCGGGCGGCGACGTCACCTATGCACCGGGCAAAGCGGCAACGGTGAGCGATGCGCTGTTGCCATTCAAACCGACCTGATTGAACCCACCGTAGGAGAGCGCCATGGCCTTTGCAATGATTGGTTTGGGCAAGATGGGCGCGAATATGGTGAGGCGCCTGGCACGCGCAGGCGTGCAGGCCGCTGTCTTCGACCGCACACCCGACACACGCCGCGCATTGGCTGCCGAGATCGGCTGTATCGACTGCGATTCGCTCGCAACACTCGTGCAGCAAACGCTCGCACCTCGCGTCGTGTGGATGATGCTGCCGGCGGGCGCACCAACCGATTCGACGGTTGAAATGTTGCTGCCACTCCTCGCGCCCGGCGATGTCCTCGTCGATGGCGCCAACGCTTGGTATCGCGACACGCTGCGCCGCGCGGAGCCCATCCGTGCGCGGGGCGTGGAATTCGTCGACGCCGGCGTGTCAGGCGGCGTATGGGGATTAGAGAATGGCTACGGCTTGATGCTGGGTGGCACATCACACGCCATCGCGACGCTGCGGCCGTATCTCGAAGCGCTCGCTCCGGCGCCCGACCGTGGCTGGCTGCATTGCGGACCGCTCGGCGCCGGCCACTTCACCAAGATGGTCCACAACGGAATCGAGTACGGCATGATGCAAGCCTATGCCGAAGGCTTCGCCTTGCTCGAGGCCAAGCGCGAGTTCGACTTCGATGTCGGTGCCATTGCCGAAAGCTGGCGGCATGGCACTGTGATTCGCTCGTGGTTGTTAGACCTCAGCGCCCAATTCCTGCAGCGTGAGATGGACCTCGAGAAAATTGCGCCGATCGTTGCCGATTCGGGCGAAGGCCGCTGGACCGTGCTCGAGAGCGTCGAGCTCGGCGTGCCGACGCCTGTGATGAGCATGGCGTTGATGGAACGCTTCGGTAGCCAAGGCCATGCCGACTACACCCATCGCGTGCTCGCGCGGATGCGCCAAGCGTTCGGCGGTCACGCCGTGGCGGACTCCGGCAAGTCTTGAGTGGCCGCGCGATCGGCGATCACTGTAGCGCGTTCGCGCGAGATTCCGAGCGCCGGCATCGGCGCGATTTCTGACGTGGCGCCGCCGCGTGCTAACAAGGTCGCGAGCACGGCCGACTTTTCGGCGCCCGTGACGATCCACAAGATCCGGCGCGCACGGTTCACCGCAGGGTAGGTGAGGGTCATCCGCCGCGTGCCGAAATACTCTTGAGTCACTGCCACGTTCGCCTCGCGCTCATTCAGCACCCGATCGTGCGGTACGAGCGAGGCAGTGTGCCCGTCTGCACCCAAACCAAGCTGTACCAAATCGAACCACAAGCGCCCACCGCAGAGTGCCGCAAGTTCCTCACTGTAAGCCGCCGCGGCATTTGTTAGGTTCGCATCCTCGACGGGCATCATGTGTAGCTGCGACGCCGGCACCAAACCGCGCTCGACGAAAATCTCGCGCATCAAGCGCGCGTTGCGACGCTCATCATCGAAGGGCACGATACGCTCGTCCACTTGCGCGAGATGCACGGACCCCCAAGGGAGCTTGCGCTGCGCCAACGCGCCAAATGCCTGCCACGGTGTACGGCCGCCGCTTAACGCCACCACGGCACGGCCCCGCTCACCGACGTCGTCAGCGATCGCTGCGGCGATCCAATCGGCGGCGCGTGCGGCAACGGCTTCGGCGCTGTCTTCCACGATCAAATGCATGCGCGCAGTGTACTCCTCATCCTGCGCAAGGGGGATCGAGCTCCGGCCGCGGGTCGTACCAACCGCCGTCGCGCTCGACGAGGCGCGCCGCAGAAGTGGGGCCCCACGTCCCCGGCTCGTAGAACTCCACGTTTGGCGCACGGGCAAGCATGCCATCAACGAATGCCCACGCGGCTTCGACTGCATCTTGGCGCGCGAACAAACGTTGATCGCCACGCATCGCGTCGGCCAGCAGGCGCTCATACGGGCTCATTTCATCCGCCTGCGCGTTGCTAGCAAACAACTCGACCTCACGGCCGATCATCGACTCACCCGCGTTTTTTACTCGCGCGCCGAGCGCGATGGCGATTCGATCGGGTCCAAGCCGAAAGCGCAAATAGTTCACGCGCGCCGGCAATGACTCGTCGAATAAGCGTTGTGGCGGACGATGGAAACTCACCATCACCTCGGTCGAGGTTTGCGCCAAGCTCTTGCCCGCGCGGATGTAAAACGGCACGCCGGACCAGCGCCAAGAGTCGATGCCGAAGCGTAGCGCCACATAGGTCTCGACATCGGACTGCGGGGCCACTTCGACCTCACCGCGATAACCACGGTACTGACCGCGGATGATCGAGCGATCATCTGCCAAGGTGAGCGCCCGCAGGATCTTCACTTTCTCGTCGCGCATCGATTCACTCGACATCGACGTCGGCGGCTCCATCGCCAACATCGTGACGATCTCGAGCAGGTGGTTCTGTACGACGTCACGCGTTGCGCCGAGTTCCTCGTACAGCTTACCGCGCCCTTGCACGTCGAATCGCTCGGCCATCGTCACTTGCACGTTCGCGACATGCGTGCGGTTCCACAAGGGCTCGAGAAACGCGTTCGCAAAGCGGAAGTACAGCAGATTCTGCACCGGCTCTTTGCCCAAAAAGTGATCGATCCGAAAAATGTCGTGCTCGCCGAAGTGCTGTTGCAGCACGTGGTTCAAGGTTTGCGCGGAACCGAGATCGCGCCCCAACGGCTTCTCCACCATCACGCGGGCCCCGCTGGCACAGCCGCTGCTACCTAACAACTCGACCACAGTGCGGAACAAGCTGGGCGGAATCGCGAGGTAGTGCAGGGGGCGTTGTGCGCTGCCGAGTTCACGTTTCAACGCGGCAAACGTTTCAGGGCTCGAGTAGTCACCGTCGACGTACCGCAACTGACGCTCGATGACCGCGAGCGCATCGCGATCGATCCCGCCGCCATGCGCTTGCAAACTCGATCGTAGGCGCTTCTTCAAGGCCTCGAGGCCGAGCCCACCCCGAGCGACACCGACGACCGGGACATCGAGTCGGCCGCGCTTGGCGAGCGCCTGGAGCGCGGGAAAGATTTTTTTGAAGGCGAGGTCGCCGGTGACGCCAAAGATGACAAGGGCGTCGGAAAGTCGAGCATCCATGCGCGCACTGTGCACGACGCCGCGGTCGGAGTTCAACCGCGTGCCGGGAACCGCTGTCGGAGTGCGACTATTTCACCGCACCGAAGATGAACCAGCTTGCGCCATTACCGTGCGCAGGTGCGGGCCGCTCACCGCGCGCTACGGCTGCGAACTCTTCATCCGGCACGGTCGTGTAATTCGGGATGCGGGTCTGGAAGGCACGAGCACGTGCGAAGCCTGCCGCTGCACACAGATCGAGCGGATCGGCAGCACGAAAGCCGGCGTAGTGCGGCTCGTTGTTGTAGTAGGCGTCCCAATCCAAATAGAAGTTGTAGTAGGCGTCGCATTGGGAAGCGGGCGGCAACTCCATATGAATCATCATGCCGCCCGGCTTCAACACGCGATACGCCTCGCGCAGGATTTGGCGATTCGACTGCGCCGACTGCTCGTGCAGGAAGAAGCTCGACACGACGAGATCGAAACTCGCATCCGGATAACGCAACTTGCGCGCATCCATCTGGGCGAAGTGCGCACCGTAGCCACGCGCCTGGCCGAGCGCATGCGCAAAGCGCAACACGGGGGCACCGACGTCGATGCCATGCGCCTCACAATCGGGAAACACATCGAGGTACGGGAACAAGTTGTTACCCGTGGTCGTACCAAGATCCAGCAATTTCTGCGGTCTGAATTGCGGGAAGCGGATACGCAGCCACTCGGCAATCGAACGCGCGACACCGCCCCCTTTGGGGCGGAGCTTCAAACCCGCGCTGAACACTTCCGTGCCGTGGTAGTACAGCGCGCCCGCCAGCGCATCGTCTTGCTGGAACTCGGTGTAGAAGCCGCCCGGTTGCAAGTGAATGTCGAGCGCAGAAACATCGCGCGGCAGCTCGAGCTTGGGGTCGAGCGTGAGCGAGCCGCGCGTCGCCGCGGCGGCCGCTTGCTGCGCCGTGCTGTTCAAACGGTCTGCCGCTCGTTCGATTTGCGGTATCACCGTCCACCACGTCATCTCTTGCGCGGTGTAGCGCAGCGCGCTCCACGCACGGAAGAAGGGCACAGCGCTCATCGCACGCCGCACTTCGCGGCCATCGCGCGGCAGGCGGCCGTGACGGGCCGCAAAGGCGGGGGCGACATCCGCCTCGTACTGCGAGCGCATCGTTTGCGCCATGTCCACCATTAAGCGTTTGCGTAATGACGACACGAAGCGTTGCCGCGCCCGCTCATCGTGTGTGGGTCGCGCAACGCGATCGATCGGTATCGTCCGTTGACCAACATCACCGTCCATAAGCTACAGGCCCTCCCAAGAGTCGGAGACTTTTTGCTCGTCTATGAGCGTGCGCATCCGGGTCTTGCCGCCACTGATCCACTGCCAGACACGCGTGCGGAACCGCATGTCGTCGCTGGTCTGGATCATTTCGTATAAATAAGTGTTGGGCTCGCCCTTGCGCTTCCAATAGAGCATCAAGGTGCGCTTGAACTCATCGAGCGGCACTTCCGTTGCCCAACCCGAGATCAACTCGTTGTCGAACCACAGTCGGCCGTCACGAAACGTCGCTGGAAAATCGCGCGACTCCGTGCGTCCGTCCACCCAGGTGTAGTAGTTAGTCTGGTGATACGGCACAGGGCCACTCTTTGGCATGCGACACACCAAGCGGGAGCGGTGCTCGTCGATCTTGTTGCCGTTCTCGTCGAAATAGCGGTACCAGCCCTCCCAAACGCCTTCTTGACGCGCGAGCAACGGCATGGCGGATCGAAGGTCGGTCATCGGACACACTCCAGGGGGCTTATGGGGGACAAGATTACCATCGGGACGGCCTGCGATGACGCCCCTCGAATATCGCTTTTATCGAAGATTGCGCTTCGACGTGACCGACCCTGATGCACGCGTAAGGTGCAGGAATTGCAGCGAGCCGCTACTGTATTGACGCGGTTCACACTCGACCGTGCGACAGGCGCGTAGCCATAGTGTCTATGACAAATGAGAGCACCATTCGACCGAGCGACAGCCTTCGCAACGTGAAGTACGAGATCCGTGGGCGGCTCGCGCGGCGAGCGCATGAACTCGAGCGCATGGGCCACGAAATCGTGTCGCTCAATATTGGTAATCCAGGCGCGTTCGGTTTTCGCACGCCCGAGACGATGCGCCTCGCGATGATCGAAAACTTGCCCGTCGCGGAGGGCTATTCCCACCAGAAGGGCATCTTTCCAGCGCGCGAAGCGGTGGTGATGCAACAGCAAGCGCGCGGTGTCCAGGGTGTATCGGCGGAAGAGGTTTTCATTGGTAACGGCGTGAGCGAGTTGATCGATCTCACCTTGCGTGCGCTATTGAATGATGGCGATGAGGTCCTGATTCCCAGCCCTGACTACCCGCTGTGGACCGCCGCGACGACACTCAATCGCGGGCGTGCGGTCCATTATCCGTGCCGTCCCGAGAACGCATTCATCCCGACCATCGAAGATATCGCAGCGCTCATCACGCCACGCACGCGGGCGATCGTCGTCATCAACCCTAACAACCCGACCGGCGCCGTGTATCCGAAAGCGCTGCTCGAGAAGATCGTGCAGCTCGCCGAGCGGCATGGCTTGGTCGTGTTTGCCGACGAGATCTACGACCAGATGACATACGATGGCGCGGTCTTCACGCCACTCGCCACCGTCGTACGCGACACCATCTGCGTGACGTTGTCCGGCCTCTCAAAAGTGTATCGCGCGTGCGGCTATCGTGTCGGTTGGGCCGTGTTCTCCGGCAAGTTGCGCGCAGCTGCTGATTACTTGAGCGCGATGGAGTTGCTCTCATCGTTGCGACTGTGCAGCGGAGTACCGGCGCAGTGGGCCGTACAAACCGCACTCGGCGGCTACCAAAGCATCCAAGAGTTGATCAAGCCGCCGGGCCGCCTGTACGAATCGCGCCGCGCCATTGTCGAGGCCACGCGTGCGAGTCAGTTCTTGCACCTCGAGCCGCCAAGCGGGGCGATGTATGCATTCATTCGCGTGAAGACCGAGCACTTGCCCGACTTCGACGATCACGCGTTCGCGCTCGATTTATTGGAGCGCAAGCATGTGCTCGTCGCACCGGGCGTGAGCTTCAACGTGCCATACCGCGACCATTTCCGCGTGACGACGCTGCCGGATGCCGCGTTGCTACGCACCGTGTTCGGCCGTATCGAAGACCTACTGGCCGGATACGCCAGTGAGCAACGTGCCGATCGCGGTAAGGTCGTCGACGCCCAGACCCGGTTCAGCAAATAGACTTGCAACGATTTCATCCCGATCTGAGCGCGGCCATTGCGGCTGACGACACTGTTATCGTCGAGTCGATGCAACGCGCTGCGGCCGTGCGTGCAGCGTTCGCCGCAGAGCAGGTCGCCGCGGGCCGGCGCGCGTGGCGCACACCGCGCGCGCTCACATTCAGCACCTGGGCACGCAATACGCTCGCCACGCAGACCGAAGAGCCGGGTGCCGATTGGCCGCGGCTGCTCACGGAGCGCGAAGAGTGGGCGCTGACGCGCGAGTTTGCCCAGGAAGCGGCGAGCGACTACCAATTTGCGGCCCGCCGCGCGGTGGCAAGTCAACTGCGCTCCGCAACGGAGTTGTTAGACGAATGGCAGTTGCGGCAGCGTATCCCGCAATTGCGCGTATGGCCCGAGAGTGAACTGCTCCGCCGCGGACTCGAGTGGCTTGGTACACGCTACCAAGCATTGCAGGCGTATCCGCTACGGCGCCAATTGGATCGACTGGGGCCGCTGAGCGATGCGCGCGTACGCTACGTCGCTGGCAGCTATACCCCAATCGCGCATCACACGCTGACGCGGGTCAGCGGCACCGTGGTCGCAACGGGTGGAGTCACCAGCACCGCCTATCGGTTGGACACCGACACCATCGACAGCGAGTGCGCAGCGGTTGCGGAATGGGCGCGGCGGCGATTGTTAGAGCGTCCCGAGCAGCGACTGCTGGTCGTTGCGCCGGACCTACCGAGCCGACGTGGCCGACTCGAGCGTGCGCTGTCGCAAGCGCTCGAACCCTCTCGCTGGGTAGCCGATGACGACGGCTCGCGGTCGCTCGCATTCGAGGGCGGCCGCAGCTTGTCGAGCTTTGCTCTCGTGCAGGCCGCACTGGCGAGTTTGCAATTCCTGACGCGGCCGCTACCGTTCGAAGCGGCCTCGGCGTGGCTGCGGACACCGTTTGCAGGCGCGCCAGATGCTAGTGTGCGTGCGCGCTTCGAGCGATTCTTGCGCGAGGCGGGTCGACTCAAGGTCGATTGGCGGCACGTCGAGACCTTAGCGCGGAGCCCGCGCGCGCCGACCGGCTGCGAGTCGTTAGCCACGCGCCTGCAGGCGGCCCACCAGCAATTGCCGCCCAGGCGCGCGCGACCGATCGAGTGGGCACCCGCGTTCGAGAGCGCGCTCCGCGAGCTGGGTTGGCCGGGCGAAGCGCCGCTCGACAGCGAATCACAGCAGGTTCGTCAGCGCTGGCAAGAGTTGCTGGGCGAGTTCGCGAGCCTCGGGCATGTCTGGGAAGCGCTCACGGCGAGCGACGCTGTCGATGCGCTGACCGAGATCGCAGACCAAGTGAAGTTCGACGTCGCCAGCCGTGACGTGCCGCTGCTCGTAACCGACGCGTTGCACACGCCGGTCGTCGCATACGATGCGATTTGGGTGATGGGGCTCGATGCCGACACGTGGCCGCCCGCACCGCAACCGCACCCCCTGATCCCACTGCCGTGGCAAATCGAAGCGGGCATGCCTAACAGCTCGGGCGATCGGCTGCACGCGCAAGCGATCGCGATGCTCGCCACGTGGCGCGAGCACGCGCGTGAGGTCGTCCTGTCGGCGCCTCACACGCGAGACGATAGCGAATGCACGCCCAGCCCGTTGCTGAG
The DNA here is from genome assembly GCA_964444835.1 of uncultured Steroidobacteraceae bacterium. GTDB lineage: Bacteria > Pseudomonadota > Gammaproteobacteria > Steroidobacterales > Steroidobacteraceae > CADEED01. The sequence goes on along the minus strand of CAYUIT010000015.1, from coordinate 39,322 downwards.
CACACTGCCGCCGTGGCCAAACAACACGCGCGTGCGGGGGCTCACTGCAACACTGCGCGGTGACCCCGTGTTTGAAGAGTTACCCGACTATCGTGGGATTGCCTTCGAGACCGGCGCTCGTGCCCGGCACGGATCCCGCGTTTTCGAGCTGCAAACCGATTGCCCGTTTCGAGCGTACGCCGAGTTGCGCCTGGGGGCGGACGCATTGCAAACACCCGTGGCCGGCATAGACGAGCGTGACCGCGGCATCTGGCTGCATGCGGCATTGGCGCGCTTTTGGCAGATGACTCCGAGCAATGCCGCACTCGCTGAGCTCAGTGACGCTGCCGTCGAGACGCGTGCCACAGAGTGCGTGACGGCGGCGCGGCGCGAAACCCAACCGCGGTGGCGAGCCGCCGCGACACCAAGCACGCTCGAGCGCGAAGCATTGCGGTTGCAGCAGCTCATCGTTGCGGGCGCCGCAGTGGAACGCGATCGAACAGCGTTTGCGGTGCTTTATACAGAGCGTGCGCGAAGGGTGGTACTCGGCGGCGTAAGTTTCGAGTTCAAGTTGGATCGTGTCGACCGCCTGGAACCCAACGGGCTCGTGATCATCGACTACAAATCGGGCACCGATAAATCCGTCGAGTGGCAGCACCCGCGACCCTCGCCGCCGCAATTGTTAGCCTATCTCGCAGCGGATTGGGACGAGCCAGTCGAAGCGCTGGCGTTACAGTATCTGTCGCGACGTAAAGCGCGATACCGCGGCGCGGCCGCCACCAAGCGCCTACTGCCTGGCGTCGGAGCCGCCTTTTGCAAAGCTAACAAGAATGTTCCCGACGCAGAGGCGCGCACATTGTGGCGCAACGCCACGCATGCCTGGCGTACGCAAATCGGCGAACTCGCCGCGCAGTATGTCGCGGGTGACGCACGCGTCGACCCGCGCAAGCACGCGACGTGTGCTACCTGTCATCTCACCGCATTGTGTCGCCGCTCCGAACTGTGGCTCGATTTCGCGCCCGACGATGAAGCCGATGACGCCGACGACGAAGAGAGCCCCGCTGATGAGTGACGTCGAGCGGCAACTCGAAGCGGAGGACGCCGCGGCACGTGCGGCGGCGCTCGACATTCGCGCTTCAATCCTACTGCAAGCGCCGGCGGGTTCCGGCAAGACTACGGTCCTCACGCAACGCTACTTGAAGCTGTTAGCAGCCGTAGAGGCGCCGGAGCAAATCCTCGCGATCACATTCACACGCAAAGCAACGGGCGAATTGCGTACGCGCGTACGCAAGGCCTTGCTTGGCGACATCGAGTTACGATCTGCTGCGGATGAATTGACACTCGAGCTGGCTCGCGTGGCTGTCGCACGCCATCCAAACTTGGTGCAGCAGTCGCATCGGTTGCGCGTCATGACGATCGACGCCTGGCACATGTATTTGGCGAGCCGGTTGCCCGTGAGCGCGCGCAGCAACGTCGCACTGCAGCTCGCCGACGATGCTGAATCGCTGTATCGGCAAGCCGCGCGTGACGCGATCGAGTTTGCTGAGGAGGACGCGACGCACCGCGGCGCGGTGAGTCTCGCACTCGATGTTGTCGACAATCGTTGGCGCAAGCTCGAGGAATTGCTCATCACCATGCTCGCCGCCCGCAACACTTGGTTGCCGGCGATCGTGCGCAATCGCCCGGAGCAGCTCGCAGCGATCGTTGAGCGGACACTCACCGAACGAATCGAGGCCACGTTGCAGGCGGCGATCGGCATTCTCGGTGAAGCGCGCGTCAGTGTGGGCGCAGAGCTCGTAGCATATGGCGCGCGCGTCACGCGCGAATTAGGGCGTGTCGCGCCGGATGGCTTCGAGCCGTGGCTAAGCGATACGACACCGCTAACGACTCGTACAAGTGATTTGCGGCGCTGGCGTGGCATCGTGAAGCTCGCAATCAAAGCGGAAGAATCGCCAACGATTCGTTCGCCCAAGTCTGCCAACGTGTCGCTCGGCTTTGCGAAAGAGGACAAGACCGCAAAAGCGCGTTGCCAATCCTGGCTCGCCGATCTCACTCAGGTGACCGACGCGGCCGAGACACTCGCTGCTATTCGTAGGTTGCCTGTTGTGCCGCTCGACGCTGCGACTCAGGAGGCCATGCGCGCGCTCGCCAGCTTGTTACTGCTAGCGGCGCAGGCGCTTGACGCACTCTTTACCGAACGCGGCGAGTGTGACTACATCGCGGTCGCGGGTGCTGCGCGCCAGTCGCTCACGGTTGATGGCCAACCGACGGATCTTGCCGAGCGGCTCGGCACCAGCGTGCACCACATTCTGGTCGATGAGTTCCAGGACACGTCGCAGGAGCAATGCGCGCTACTCGCAGCGCTTACGCAAGATTGGTCGCCTGGCGACGGCCGGAGCCTGTTTCTCGTCGGCGATCCCATGCAATCGATCTACCAATTCCGCAACGCCGAGGTGGGGCTGTTCTTGGCCGTGCGGGATCACGGCATCGGCCCCGTGCGACTGAAAACGTTAGCGCTGCGACGCAATTTCCGTTCGGATCCTGCACTCGTGAACTATGCCAATTCCGTGTTCGCTCGAGTGTTTCCGCGCGTCGACGACAGCGCGCTCGCAGCGGTTACGCATCTCGCGAGCACGCCGGCACGCGTGAGCGAGAATGACGGGATCACGACTCGTATCTGCACATACCGGGTCGGGCCCAAACAGTATGCCGCGGAAGCGGAAGAGGTCGCTGCGCGCATTGCGACGTTGCGCGCGCAGCACGCCGATCACTCCATCGCGGTCTTGGTCGGCACGCGCAGTCATGCCAGTCACATCGTGAGTGCACTCCAGCAGCGCGGACTCGCGGTGAGTGGCGTTGAGTTCACACAGCTCATCGATACGCCGGTGGTTCGCGACTTGGAGGCGCTGACGCGTGCGCTACTACATCTCGCTGACCGCACGGCTTGGCTCGCGGTGCTGCGAGCGCCGTGGGCCGCGCTGTCGCTCGCCGATCTCACGGCGCTCGTCGGTGACGACGCCAAAGCGACGATTCTCGAGCGCTTGCAGGCCCTCGACGAAACCACGGGCCTGTCTCCTGAGGGCCTACGACGCGCGCGTCGGGTGCTCGACGTGATGCAGCGAGCGCTCGCAGAACAGGGCAGCCGCACGCTCGCGGAGTGGATCGAGTCGACCTGGCTGAAACTCGATGGCCCGGCCAGCGCTCAAACAGCGGCTGAACTCGCCAATGCGGAAGCGTTTTTCAATGCGCTGAGTCCGTTGGCAGAGAGTAACGACGGCGAACTCGAGACGAAGCTCGATCGCGCCCTCGCCAAACTGTACGCACCGGCTGACCTGACTAACAAGCAGGCCATCGTGATCACGACGATTCATCAAGCCAAAGGGCTCGAGTTCGATCATGTGATACTGCCGGGCATCGGTCGCAAACCGCGAGGCGACGACGGGCGATTGCTCGAATGGCTCGAGTTTCCGTGGCAGGGTAGCGAGCCGCGATTGTTAGTCGCACCGAGTAGCATTGCGGGCGATCCCGACGCACCCCTACCAAAGTACATCAAGTCGCTGCGCCGAGAGCGACGCGAATTCGAAGCGGCACGGCTGATGTACGTTGCCATGACGCGCGCGAAGCGCTCGATGATGCTGACGGTTCATCCGAAGCCGCGCAAAGCGCCTGCGGAACGACTGCAGCCCATGCCGAGCACATCGCTCGAAGCGCTCTGGCCTGCCATCCAGACCGAGATCGACGCATGGCCAGAACTAACCAACGCTTCCTCGGCGGGCGAGCAGCCCCCAGCGCATGTCGTTAGGCGGCTCGCGTCGAGCTACCAACGGCCATGCGTCCCGGCCGATGCCGTGCGCAAACCGCGTGAGATCGCGAGCCTGGACGAGCAACCCGAGTATCGATGGGCAAGCGAAACTGCACGCCACATCGGAACTGTCGTGCACCGGGCACTCGAGCGCATCGCAAAGTCGCAGCAATTGCCGCCGCCGGAAAGCGTGCAACGAGACTTGCCTCGCTTGCGCGCGGAACTCGCCGCACTCGGCGTACGCGGCGCCGAACTCACGGCCGCCGTGCAGACCGCACGCGTGGCGCTCGAGAATACCCTGGCCGATCCGCGAGGCCAGTGGATTCTCGCGACCTCACACCGCGAAGCACACAGCGAGCTCGCGCTCTCGGGGCTCGAGGGCGATCGCGTCGTCAATGCAATCATCGACCGCACCTTCATCGACCGTGACGGCGTGCGCTGGGTCGTCGACTTCAAGACGAGCCCCCACGAAGGCGGCGATTTGTATTTCTTCCTCGGCGAGCAACTACGACGCTACAGTGCGCAACTGCAGCGCTATGCCCGCTTGGTACGGATACTCGGCGAAACACGCGTACGCGCGGGACTCTACTTCCCGTTGCTACAAGCGTGGCGCGAGTATCCCTTCGAATGAGCGGTGGTCGAGTCGTTAGCGATCGCTAAAACGTGCCAGCGAGCGAAAACTCACGCTCACCCGCGGCATTCGGCGCACCCAAAAACTCCAGCTGTTGGCGCAACTGTGCAGGCGCCTCCGCCCGCGCCGCAACGAGACCAGAGATCTCGTACCCCGGCTCGCGCGTCAACTGGAGCGTGCCGCGCACGGCGAGCGGCCCGCCGCGGTCTTGCAACTGCCCCTGCAAGGCGCCGTCCGGCTGTGCGACGCCATCGAACACGAGGTCGTAGTTGCCGAGTTGAAATTGTGCGCCATCCGTGCGGCGCAGATCGCGCGCGCTCACCGTACCCCGAAGCTCCGTCGGCCAGGCTTGTTGCAGAACGATCTTCTGAAAATCGAGCGCGACATCGCCGCGCAGATACGGCGGCAATTGCGGCATTACCGCCGGGTCGAGCGGCAAGCGCGCTTGTAGGTTCAAGAGCTCCCCGTCGCCTGCGAAACTCATGGCGAGGTTCGATTTGACCGCCGCGTTCGCGCGCGTCACGGACACTTCGCCGACGAGCTTGCCGGTCAACGCGCGCCACGCTGAGACATTCCACGTGACGTCACCGACTGCGACACCTTGCGCCACGAGTTCAGTGCATTGTCCGTTCCACAGCGAGCCCGCGAGCTCGGTACAGGTGATCGACGTGGGCAGAAAGCCTCGCGCCCAGGATGCTGGAAATTGCCAAACGAGCACGCCCACGAATACGAGTAGGGCAGCCCCCATGGTGAGGCCCGCTTTTTTCATACGCGGCTGCGGCTCCGAATCGCGCGGCTCAACCGGCGCGCAACACGAGACCGGCATTGACGAGACCGGGCTCGCCAGCGCCCTCGATCTCGGCCGATTCCACTTGCACACCGTGCTGCTGCGCGAGGCGCGCCAGCCATCCCACTAACAAGTCGAACGACGCGCGCTCAAAACGCACGCGCAGCCCGTTCTCGCCATTCGGCTGACTGCTATTGAGCGAGCCGCCAAGGCCAGACTCGCGTGCCGACGTATCGACTAACACGACCAACGATTGGCCCGTCGTGGCACCGGCCGCCGGCGCAGGCCCCGCCGACGCAACCTCCGGCGCAACACCTTGCATGAACGCGAGGTCGGCCCGCTTCTGCTCGACACGCTGCTGGGCTTTCGAGACACCGCTGTTGAGCGACAGCAAACCACCCAACACCACGATCACCACCGCAGCGACACCGCCAAATGTGACGAACTGGCGCTCGCGTGGATTCAATTTGTTCAACCACTCGAACATGCTTGCTCCTCGCCGCTCAGCCGCCCAAGCGCTTGACTTGCAAACGCCCTTGATACGCATTGCCGGCCGCGTTGCCGGAGGTGAGATCGGCCTGCCAGCCGTTCGAGCGCAACTGTTGCGCCACGGCGTCGAGCGCCGCGGCATCCGGGGCCGTGAAGCGCAACTCCATCGTTCCATTCCGGAAGCTGAAGCCTTGAATGTTGGCGGCAGGCGCCGCCGACCGCGCTTGCGCCAGCGCACCGAGCGCGCCTAACAACCCACCGTCGCCCGACTGACCCGAACGCACCGCTAACAGGCGCTGCTCGAACTGCTGCCGAGGGTTGGAACCCGGCGTCTGCCCGGGGAGCGCCGACTGAAACACTTGCGTGATGGAGGCGTCGAGTGTCTTCTCGACCTTCTTCGCCCGCGACAACTCAAACGTGCGCCAACCGACGTGCAATATCAGCAATGCGCCGGCGAGCATCGCCGCCCACCGCCATGCCTGCCAATCGAAGGCGGACTGCGACTTGGCTTGATACTGGCCTTGCAGCAAATCGATCGCGGAACTGCTGCCGATCTGCTGCGCGAGCAACGCCAGGGGGCCCGAGGGTAAGAGTTGAACCTTCACGCCGGTAAAACGGTCGCGTAGGGCATCGAACTCTTGTTGTCGCCCTTGCCAGTCGACATGGGAGGCGTACAGCACCAAGCCGAGCGGCGGGGCTTCGAGGCCTTCGATTTTGTCGGTGCGTTGGGATTCGATGAAATCAAACGCGGCCGCAATCGGCTCCGCCGGCATGACAACCGGTGCCGCACCTGCTAAGCGCAAGGTCAAGATGTCGGCGTCGAGCAGGGCGGTGACTTGGCCCGGCGTGCTCGGCAGCAGGCTCGACTCGACGAACATGCTGTTCGCCGTGAGGCCTGCCTCACTCAACGTGTCGAGCCAGTCGGCCAGCAGTGCCTTACTAACAACTGCAACTGACGCGCGGTTATTGACGGTATCGCGCTCGCCCACGGCGAAATGCAAATCGTCGATATCCTCCGCGAGCTGCTCTTCGAGCGCGTAGGGCACGATCTGCTGCAACTTGGCGGCGGACTTCGCCGGCAACTGCGCCTCCACTAGCAATACTGCATCGCTCGGTACGATCACCGCGACGCGCCGCAAACCCGCCATAGGCACGGCTTGCGACAGCGGGCCGCTCTGCGGTGGCAGCAAGATCTGCCCTTGATCGTTGCACACGAGCCACGACGCATTCGCGCGCGACTCGCTTGCCATTCGCACTAAAAGCCATTCGGCCATGATTACTCGCTACCGAAACTACGCTGCAACGTCCTGACCTGGCCGTTGCTTTCGCGACGCAAAAGACTGTACAGAACGAACTCGGCAGTGCCAATACGCACGACGCTCATCAAGCGAAAAGTCTCGGACATCGTATCGATCCGGTTAGTGACTTCGTTGCGCTTGTCAGGATCGCGCAAACCACTCAAGTACTCATTCGACGATGGAAAGCAGCCTTTGGTGCGTTGCTGGGCCGGATCGTTGGTTCGAAACTCGTCCTGTCCGTCGGCGCGCACGGCGTCGAGGACGACCCCCTTCGCGGTACAGAGGTTTACCTTGGAGCCGGTTGGGATTGCCGTGACGTAGGGCGCAAGTTTCGCGTACCGCTCGGCGCCGAACCCCGGGAGCGCCAGCATTTCGCTTGGGCTGGTGATGAAGGTATTGGGCGGGCGATAGCTAGGATTCTGCGACAAGTACAGGGTGTCCTCGCCACCATTCGGGCCGTAGGGCGCGATATCGGGATCGATCCAGTCCACCATCAAGTCCGCCCATTTGCTCTCGAGCCCCAAATCGTCGAGCAACTGCTGGAACACGGCGACTTGTTCCGGATCGACGACAAAGCTGCCAACCTGCTGATCGAACTTCACGAGGTTGTTCAGATTGAAGCGTCCCTCGAGATCCTCGAGCTGACCTTGAATGAAGATGCCGGTCTCCTCGATCTCTACTGGCCCAAAGGGCTGCGCCCACGGTTGTGAGAGCAAGGTTTCCGTGCCGTTGCGTTTCGCGGCATCCTCGAGCGCGAGCGCCGCCAGTGCCTCGGCGGCCATCCCGGCTTGCAGCGCTTGCTCGAGCGTAAACGTGGCGGCCGCCCGTCGCGCTGCCATGGCTTTGTTGTACGTGATCGCTGCGGCGAGGATCGTGGCGACTGCAAACAACACGATCGCCGTGAGCAACGCAACGCCGCGTTGCCGCGCTCTGTCCGTCACGCGCATCATGTTGGCACCTCGAACATGCGCGTGACCGTACCCCAATCGTCCAGCTCCAGTACGATCTCGATCGCAGCCGGCCGGGTCCGCAAAAACAAACTACCGCCTTGCGCCGTAGCACCACCGCCGACGGCTGGCCACTCGTCACGCCACGTGCGGCTGGTCGGGTCGAGGAAGCGAAAACTCACTGATTTAACGTTCTCGAGCAACACGCGGCGCTTCGGTACGGCGTTTAACGCCGCATCGACTGACAACCAATGCTCGCGGACTAGCGTGCCGTTCTCGAGCACGTACCGCACACGTTGCTGCGTCTGCCGCTGCGTGCCGGCCGGGTTCGACCAGCCGCTGCGCGTGAATGTCATCAAGATATTGTTAGAGCGAGACGACAGCAGGGCGGGCTGCGCATCGCCACCACTCGCCACGTCGCGCGCCGGCCGGGGCGCGATCTGCGTGAGATCTTGCGACACCACGCGGATCGCGCGTTGCAAAGTGGTTAGCCGCGCCTGCGAGGCCTCCAAGGAATCGCGATCGCGCAACGCTTGGTTGATGCCCGCGTAGCCAATGGCGAACAACAAGCCGGTCAGGGCCACCGCGACCACGATCTCAATCAACGTGAAGCCGCGCCCGTAACGCACTCGTTGCGACTGACGCATCATCCTGTGGGCCCCGGCTCGCTGGGCGGCGCAGGGGGCTCCGGCGCTGGTTGTCCGCCTTGTCCGCCTTGTCCGCCTTGACCGCCAGGCCCAGGCGCGCCACCGGTGGGTGCCTCGTCCCAGGCCACGACAGGCGACCGCGCGATCGACACTGACGTACTGATGACCCCAATCGCCGTGCCACTCCAGTCGGTCGCGTCGTCGGCATCGGCCGCGTTGGCAGCGGTCGGCGCAGCCGCGCCATCGGCTAACAACCGGGTGCGCACTTCAATCTTGAACATCCCGTTGAAAGGCAGCGGCGTGACAGTCTGCTGCCACTGGTAGCGCCGGCCGACGTATTGCACTTCGCCTGTCGTGACACCACGCGACGGAGTGATCCCCGCGACGCGCGTCTCGGTCAGCTTGTTGAGTGCCGCCCACTCGGCAAAAGTCTTATCACGCAAGAACGCGGTGTTGCTCGCCGACGAGGTGAGGGCGCCCATCAAGGCGCTGACCGCGAGCACGACGATCACGAACGCCACGACGACCTCGATGAGCGTAAAGCCACGTTGTTTCATGGCGTGACTGCGGCCGCCGCGGCATCACCGGGCAGCTCGAGTTTGAGGAGCCCATTATCATCCGTGTGCACACGACCCTTCGGGCCGCCACCCTCGCGCTCGAGAATGAATTCGAACGAACTCAAATCGCCGCTTGAATACAACACCACCTGCGGCGCGAAGTCTTCGATCTCTTTGCGCGGCCCGACCACGATCGTGCGGCCATCGACCACCAATTGCTGCAGCAGCCCTTCAGGCAGCGCGCGGCGGCGTAGCGCTTCGTCATCTTCGGCTGCGGCCCACTGGGCGGTGAGTGGATCGAACACGACAAACTGGTAGCCGCCGTCATCGATACGCAGCCCGAACTCGCGAGTTTGCAACTCCGCTTGCTCGCGCGCGTAGTCGAGCAACGCATTCACGCGTTCAAGCTCGCGCTCGAGCTGCGTGTCGCGATTGCCGCCACCGAAGGTGATGAGGGCGCCGGCTGCGAGCAAGCCGATGATCAGCACGACCACCAGCATTTCGATGAGTGTGAAGCCCGCGCGATACGGTCCGAGCGGCTGCGCGGCGTTACTCTTGCGCCCAGTTACCGACATCGGCGTTGACCCCTTCGCCGCCTTCTTGGCCGTCGGCTCCGAACGAGTAGAGATCGAATTCGCCGCCGCGCGTACCCGGGAACGCGTACACGAAGTCGTTACCCCACGGATCCTTCACGGCGCGCTTCAAATAACCTTCGCTGCGCCAATTGCGAACGGTCGGATCGTTGGGCTTCGTGACGAGTGCCGCCAAGCCTTGCTCGGTGGTTGGGTACTTGAAGTTGTCGAGCTTGTACATCGTCAGCGCGGCTTCGATCGCCTGGATGTCGCTCTTCGCTTTGGTGATACGGGCGTCGTCGACGCGACCCAAAAACTGAGGCACGATCACGGCTGCCAACAAGCCGATGATGATCACGACGACCATGATTTCGATCAGCGTGAAGCCACGCGCAGGAAGGGCAACGCGGCCAGTTCGTGCGGTCGATAATGCTTTCAGGACCATAGGAATTCCGAGTGGGTTGCCATTGAGGAATGATAGCAAATGAACGTCTCGCAGCCCGTGACAGGGTTTGCAGCCGTTCTAAAGTCGTTGAACGGCGACGGTCGTTACGGCCTGGCTCTATTAGGCCTGGCAGCCGCACTGATGGTTCCCGAGCTCAGCGGCGAATCGGTCCGCCATGCGCTGCGCTTCGACCGCGAGGCGATGGCAGCGGGCGAGTGGTGGCGCATCCTAACGGCCCATCTCGTGCATCTCGACCTCACGCACGCGGTTCTCAACATCCTGGGCCTCGTCTTGATGTGGGCGCTGTTTGCACGCGACTTTACGGCCGGGCGCTGGGCGGTCATTTGGATCGCCTCGAGCCTTGCGATCAGCGCCGGCATCTGGTTCTTCAATCCCAACATCCATTGGTACGTTGGCGCGTCCGGAGCACTGCACGGTGTGATGACGGCCGGCACGCTCGCGCACCTGCGGCGCAAAGATCTTGATGCGTGGATATTGGCCGCCTTCATCATCGGCAAGTTAGGTTACGAGCAGTGGAGCGGTGCCATGCCCTTCGCAGAGGGTGGCACTACGCTCTCCGATGCGCATCTGTACGGCGCGATTGGCGGCTTGGTGGCCGCGGTGTTTCTCGAATCGCGCCGTACGCCAACGTAGCGTCTATACTGCGCGCCCATGTCGTTAGCATTTGCGTTTCCGGGCCAGGGCTCACAAGCCGTCGGCATGTTGGCGGAACTCGCCGCCGAATCGTCCATCGTCACTGCCACGTTCGCCGAAGCGTCAGCCGCGCTCGGCTATGACTTGTGGCAGCTGTGTCAACAAGGCCCCGCCGAGCAACTGAATACGACAGAGCGCACGCAACCGGCCATGCTCGCGGCCGGAATTGCGACGTGGCGTGTATGGCGCGATCGTGGCGGCGCCACGCCGGCGTTCGTCACGGGCCACAGCTTGGGCGAGTTCTCGGCGCTCGTCGCTGCCGAGGCTTTGCCGTTCGCCGACGCCATTCGCCTCGTGGCGTTTCGCGGTCGCGTGATGCAGGAAGCCGTACCTGTTGGTGCCGGCGCCATGGCAGCAATCCTCGGTCTCGATGACGCCGATGTCATCGCCGCGTGCGCCGAAGCGGCGAGCGCAGGAGGCGTTGTCGAGGCGGTCAATTTCAATTCGCCAGCGCAGGTCGTCATCGCAGGAGAGACGGCTGCCGTTGAGCGCGCGATGGCGGCTGCCAAAGCGAAGGGCGCGAAACGCGCGTTGCCATTGCCTGTCAGCGTCCCGTCACACAGCAGCTTGATGCGCGTCGCGGGCGAGCGTCTCGCACCGGAATTGGCGCGCATCGCGTGGTCCGCCCCACGAATCGAATATCGCAGCGCCGTGGATGGCCAGGCGTATCAAGCGCCGGAACAGATTCGCGCGTTGCTCACTCGACAGCTCGCAAGCCCCGTCCGTTGGACCCAAACGGTGCAGGCCATGGTTGCTGCAGGCTGCACGCGCCTGATTGAGTGCGGACCGGGCAAGGTTTTGCTCGGGTTGAATCAACGGATCGTCAAAGGCTCGACCGTGCAGTGTGCGAGCCTCGATACCCCTGCGGCGCTTGCCGCCGCCCTGGCAGCCCCCTAACAACTCAACCCGTGTAGAGGCTCACGTGCTCGAGCAAGATCTCGCTCTCGTTACTGGCGCATCCCGTGGCATCGGCAAAGCGATTGCCGAGTCGCTCGCAAAGGCGGGGGCCCGCGTCATCGGCACGGCAACCACCGAAGCGGGCGCCGCCAACATCACGGCGACACTGGCCGCGCTCGGCAATAGCGGCCGCGGCGCCGTGCTCGATGTTTCGAGCGCCCAATCGATCGAAGCGCTCATCGCCGACCTCGATGCCAAAGGCGAGCTGCCGACCATCCTCGTCAACAACGCCGCAATCACGCGCGACATGTTGATGTTGCGCATGAAGCCAGAAGACTGGTCCGCCGTCATCGAGACCAATCTCACGTCAGTGTTCCGCCTCTCGAAAGCCTGCCTCAAGCGCATGATGAAAGAGCGTCGCGGCCGTATCGTGTCCGTCACCTCGATCGTGGGCGTGACCGGCAATCCGGGGCAGGCGAACTATGCGGCGTCGAAGGCGGGCATCATCGGCTTCACCAAATCTCTCGCTCAGGAAGTGGCCTCACGCGGCATCACGGTGAATGCCGTGGCGCCGGGATTCATCGACACCGACATGACGCGTGCGCTCACCGAGGAGCAGCGCAAAACGTTGTCCGACCAAATTCCCATGTCGCGGCTCGGCACGCCCGAAGACATCGCGGGCGCGGTCACGTTCCTGTGTTCGCCACAAGCGAGTTACATCACCGGCACGACGCTGCACGTGAATGGCGGCATGTACATGCCGTAACGGCAAAAATCCGGTCGCTAGGGGTTTCCCCAGCCCAGACCTGCCATTTTTGCCGTGAAATGGCAAAAATCGTAAAGAAAACAAATACTCCCGATTTGACAACGTAGCGGTGCGCGGGCCCTTACCCTACAATACGCGCCCCGCCAGTTTGGGGCGTTCGCGCCCTGTCTTGGCGCACTTTCTCACTTGAGGACTGAGAACCAATGAGCAATGTCGAACAACAGGTCAAAGCGATCGTGGCCGAGCAGCTCGGTGTCAAAGCCGAACAGGTCGTGAACGATGCCTCCTTCACGGAGGATCTCGGCGCGGATTCGCTCGACACGGTCGAGTTGGTCATGGCACTCGAAGAGGAATTCGAAATCGAAATTCCCGATGAGGATGCCGAAAAGATCACGACCGTCCAGCAAGCCATCAGCTACATCTCCGATCGCCGCAAGTCGTAAGGCTTTCACGCCGCTTGCGTAGCAGGCTTCCCCACGATGGCAGGGCGGCGAGTCGCGCCGCCCTGCGTCGTTCTCCAGCGTCCTAACTCTCGAACGAGGGCAATCGTGTCCAAACGCCGCGTCGTCGTCACCGGTCTCGGTATCGTCTCACCGGTTGGCTCCACGATCCCTTCCGCATGGGAAGCAATTCTGGCGGGCCGCAGTGGCATCGGCCCGATTACGGCCTTCGACGCCTCCGCCTTCGCAACTCGCTTCGGTGGCGCAGTGCAGGGCTTTAACGTCAGCGACTACCTCCCGCCGAAAGAAGCGCGACGGATGGATCCGTTCATGCATCTCGGCATGGGCGCAGGCGTCCAAGCGGTCACGGATTCGGGGATCGACTTCGCGAAAGCGGACACGGAGCGCTGTGGCGCGGTGATGGGCTCCGGTATCGGCGGTCTCGTCGGTATCGAAAGCGAAGTCACGACGTGGAACAGCACGAAGAATCCGCGCAAGATTTCGCCGTTCTACATCCCAAGCACCATTATCAACATGGTCTCGGGTCATCTATCGATTCGCTACGGCCTCAAGGGCCCGAACCTCGCGGTCGTCACGGCGTGCACCACGTCCACGCATGCGATCGGCTTGGCGGCGCGCTGCATTCAATATGGCGATGCCGATGTGATGATCGCGGGCGGCTCCGAAGTGGCGAGCACGCCGACCGCGTTAGGCGGCTTCAGCCAAGCCCGTGCCTTGTCCGAACGCAACGACGCGCCGACGGAAGCGAGCCGACCTTGGGATCGCGATCGTGATGGGTTCGTGATGGGCGATGGCGGCGGCGCGATGCTGCTGGAGGAACTCGAACACGCCAAGGCGCGCGGTGCACGCATTTATGCGGAGCTCGTCGGCTTCGGCATGAGCGGCGACGCGTATCACATGACCGCGCCGCTGGAAGATGGCAACGGCGCACGGCTCGCGATGGTGGCCGCGCTGAAAGATGCACGCCTCAATGCGAGCGACATCCAGCACATCAATGCGCATGCGACTTCGACGCCGCTCGGCGATGTCGCGGAAACCGTCGCGATCAAGCGCGCCTTTGGTGAACATGCGCAGAAGATTGCGATCAGCGGCACCAAATCGATGACCGGTCACTTGTTAGGTGCGGCCGGCGCCGTCGAAGCGATCTTCTCGGTACTCGCGATTCGGGACCAAGTGGCGCCGCCCACCATCAACTTGCAGAACCCCGACCCGGCCTGCGACCTAGACTACACGCCGAATGCGGCGCGCCCGATGTCGATCGACGCCGTGCTGTCGAACTCGTTCGGCTTCGGCGGCACGAACGGCACGCTGATCTTTCGGCGCTTCACGGGCTGATCCGCCGCGCGCGGCGCCATTTCGCTGCAGCCGTGGCCACTTTCCACCCGCAAGCCCCACTCGTCGCGCTACTCGACTGCGCGCCACAGGCGCTGCGCGGTCTGGCACGTCGTTACCCCGAGCGTTACCCAGCGCTGTTCGAGAGCGTCGCGAGCGGCCCACTGTCTCAATGCAGCATTCTGTTTGGCGGTGTAACGGCGAGCCTCGCGCGCTCACCGAGCGGCGTCGTCACCGGCGAGGGGATCGAGGTCACGTCCGGCGGCTTCCTCGCCAATCTGCAACGCGCCTGTGCCGATTCGATGAGCGTGGCGAAACGCCGCCACGCGCCGCCCGCGCGCACGCCGAGCGGTGAGGAGCTACCGTTCGCAGGCGGCTGGGTGGTGCTGGCGGGGTACGAACTCGCTGGAGAAATTGAACGGCGCTTGGTGCTACCGAGGTCCGACTTGCCGTTCGACGCACTGGCTTTGCGCTCGACGGTTGCGCTCGTGCACTTCGCGGCCAGTCATCAGGTTTATGCCGTAGGGGAGGCCGATGCGCAGCCCGCGTGGCGCAGGCTGCAGCAGGACCTCGCGTCCTTGAACGAATCGCTCCCAGCGCCTCGGGCAGTCCGCGCGGCCGAAATCCGCGAGGAAGTTGGCGCGGCGTTCATCGCCCGTGTCGTTGCCGCCAAGGAATTCATTGCAGCCGGCGATGTGTACCAAGTGAACCTGTCGCGCCCGTGGCGTATTCGCTGCACGGAGCCCGTCGATGCACTTGCGCTACACGAGCAACTGCGGCGCGCGAATCCTGCGCCGTTCGCGGCGACTCTCTCCTGGGGCGGAGTTTCGATCGTGTCGTCATCGCCCGAGCGACTGCTCGAGATCCGTGGCCGTGACATCAGCACGCGCCCGATTGCGGGCACGCGTCGCCGCACGCGCGCGCTCGGTGCCGACACCGTTGAAACGCGCGAACTCGTCGCCCATCCGAAAGAGCGCGCTGAACACGTCATGTTGATCGACTTGGAACGCAACGATCTCGGTCGCGTGTGCGAGGGCGGTAGCGTGCATGTCGACGAATTCATGGTCACGGAGTCTTACGAACACGTGCACCACATCGTGTCCAACGTCCGCGGGCGGTTGCGGCCGGAACTTGGTCCGATCGACGCGTTGCGCGCCTTGTTCCCCGGCGGCACGATCACCGGCTGCCCGAAGGTGCGCTGCATGGAGATCATCGCGCAGCTCGAGGGCGAGGGCCGTGGTCATTACACGGGCTCCTTGGGCTACATTGGCCTTGATGGGCGCAGCGACTTCAATATCTTGATCCGGACGATGACTGTCCAAGGTGATCGCATCGAGTTTCGCGCCGGCGCAGGTATCGTCGCGGACTCGAACCCCGAGCGTGAACTCGACGAAACGCGCGCTAAAGCGCGTGGGTTGTTAGCCGCATTCGAGGAGCCCGCATGAGCCTTCCGGCCGTGCACACGTGGATCGATGGCCTGGAAGCAAGTGCGGTGCCCGCGCTCGACCGCGGACTGCAGTACGGCGACGGACATTTCACGACGCTGGCGTGCCGTCACGGCCACTTGCGCTTTCGTGCCGCGCACCTGGCACGCCTGCGCACGGCTTGTGAGCGCCTCCGTATTCACTTCGAGGCGTGGTCCGAGCTCGAACACGATCTTGACCATGCAGCGCAGGTCGCGCCGCCTGAAGCCGTTGTCAAAGTCATCATCACGCGCGGTGACGCGCTCGAGCGCGGTTACGCGGTAACGGGGCACGAGCGTGCGCGCCGCATCGTGAGCGTCTGGGCGACACGATTTCCGACCACACGCGAGCGCGCCGCGGGCATCCGCGCACTCGATGGTGAGACACCCTTCGGTGAGAATCCGCAGCTGGCCGGACTCAAGCATCTCAACCGACTCGAGTCCGTCGTCGCGCGTCACGAATGGACACTGCCAAATCTCGGCGAGTCGCTGCACTCGACCGTGGGTGGGCAATTGGTCTGCGGCACGATGAGCAATGTGTTCTTGGTCGCGCCCGACGGCAGCTTGCGGACGCCCGCGCTCGACACGGCGGGTGTCGCTGGAATCGCACGCTCGCTCGTCTTGCGCGAGTGCGCTAAGTTGCGCATTCGATGCGATGTTGCCGCGCTGCCGCGCGCGCAACTGTGGGAGGCGAGCGGAGTGTTCGTAACGAATGTGCGCCTAGGAGTCATGCCCGTCACAACCTTGTTGAGTCGCAACGGGCGCACGCTGTCGCTGCCGGTTCCGCCGGTCGTCACGCAGTTGAGCGAGCACTGTGAGGCGCTCGATGCGTAAGCTCTTGGCTTTCTTGTTCGTCGTTGCGTGCGTCGGGGCGGCGGCTTGGTATTGGCAGCACCGCATGGCGTCGGTCATGGCAGCGCCCGGGCCCCACGCCGAGGCGATCGTGTTCGATGTGCGACCTGGCATGGGCGCGCGGGCCGCGCTGAGTGAGTTAGCCGAGCGGGGCGCAATCGCTGACAAACAAGCCGTCGAATTGGAATTGCGGCTGAAGGGCTGGCCCACGATCAAGGCGGGGCGCTATGAGATCGCGGCGCGTGCGTCGCCCAGCGAGATCTTTGCGCAGCTCTCGGCAGGGCGCGTGATCTTGGAGTCCCTCACGGTGATCGAAGGCTGGCGCTTTCGCGATTTCCGCGCTGCACTCGAGAAGCATCCCGCAATCGAAGTCACGTTGCGCGGCAAGAGCGATGCCGAAGTGATGGCAGCCCTCGGCAAGGCCAATGAACACCCCGAGGGACGATTCTTCCCAGACACCTATCGATTCGCCGCGGGCACGACGGATCTCGCCTTGCTAACACTCGCCTACGAAAAGATGGCGAAGGTGCTCGCGGAGGCATGGGAACAGCGCGCGAACAATCTGCCGATCAAATCGCCGTACGAAGCGCTGATCTTGGCCTCGATCATCGAGAAGGAGACGGCGCTCGCGAGTGAACGACCACAGATTTCTGGGGTCTTCACCGCGCGGATGCGCATCGGCATGCGGCTGCAAACCGATCCCACAGTGATTTACGGCCTCGGCGACCGCTACGACGGCAATATTCGCGAGCGCGATCTGCGAACCGACACGCCTTACAACACGTACACGCGTGCCGGGCTCACACCCACGCCGATTGCACTGCCAAGTCGAGAGGCCGTGTTTGCTGCCGTTCAGCCGAAGGAAACCGGCGCGCTGTATTTCGTGGCCACCGGCCTCGGCGACGGTTCGCATTACTTTTCCGCCACGTACGAGGAGCACAATCAAGCGCTCGCTCGCTACCTCGCGCGCTTGCGCGCCAATCGCGCCGCGAACGGAGGCGCGCAGTAATGGCCTCCTCGCGCGGTTGTTTCGTCACGCTCGAAGGCATCGAGGGAGCAGGGAAGTCGACGGTCAGTGCCCACCTCAGTGCGGCGCTCGTAGCGCATGGTTACCGCGTGTGTGCCACGCGCGAACCGGGCGGAACGCCGCTCGCGGAACGCGTACGCGCCATCGTCCTCGACGCGCACGAGGAGACGATCACGCCGGAGATCGAAACGCTACTGATGTTTGCCGCACGCGGGATCCATCTCGACAACAAGATCCGGCCCGCTTTGAATCGCGCTGAAGTCGTGCTGTGCGATCGCTTCACCGATGCAACGCGTGCCTATCAGGGCGGTGGTCGCGGTGTCAGTCAAACGTTGATCGAATCGCTCGCGCGAACCGTGCACGACGATGTCTCGCCGCACCTCACGCTGTTGCTCGATCTGCCCGTATCCGTGGGTTTGGCGCGCGCGCGTGCGCGCCGCGGCCAGGCCGATCGCATCGAAGCAGAAACCGCCCAGTTCTTCGAGCGCGTACGCACACGATACTTGGAGCTGGCGCGTCGCGAGCCGCAGCGCTTTCGCATCATCGATGCGACGGCTGCGCTTGATGTCGTTTGCGCCAACGCCCAAGAGGCACTGCTGCAGTTCTTGCGCGAACGGAGCCCCGCATGATGCCGTGGCACAGCGCTGCCGCCGCCCAGTGGATCGGCGCTCGTATGAGCGACCGCGTGCCGCACGCGTTGTTAGTTCATGAAGATCCTGGCGCGGGCGGCGCTGCGTTCGCTCGCTGGGCGGCGCAATCGTTACTATGCTCCGCCCAGGAAAAGCCCTGCGGCAAATGCAATGATTGCAAATGGGTTGTGAGTCAGCAGCATCCTGATTGCTTTGCAATCGAACCGAGCGGCGAATCGAAGTTCATTCTTGTCGATCAGATTCGCGAATTGCTGAGCGAGTTCGCACTGACGAGCCATACGGGTCGCGGCAAGGTCGCTATCCTCGCGCCTGCCGAAGCAATCAACACCGCCGGTGCCAACGCACTATTGAAAACGCTCGAGGAGCCGACACCTGGCACCTTGCTGATCCTGGTCACCGCGCAACCCTCGCGCCTGCTTGCGACGATCCGCAGTCGCTGTCTCAAGCTGCGTATCCCGAACCCGCCGCGCAAGGACGCAGCGCAATGGCTCGAACAGCAGCGCGGTCGCGGCCCGTGGGAGGATGCGCTCCGCATCACAAGCGTCGGCCCGTTATCGTTGCTCGATGCCGATCCGGCGCAGATCGTCGCAACCCAGCGAGAAGTCGTAGATACGCTGGCGGGCGTGCTTGCCCGCACCGTCGAGCCGCCCGCAGTCGCCGATAGCTGGGCCCGCGCCGATCTCGAACTGAAGCTGGCATGCACTGAGAGCTGGATCACAGATCGGGTTTATGCCACCGTGTCGGGGCAGCGCGATTCAACAGAAGTGCGGGCTGCAACGCACTTGCCACAGGGCTCTAGGGATTTGAATATACGCACCCTGATTGAGCTGCAAACCGCCGTACGCGAGTTGCGGGCGTTGTTGCCGACTTCGATCAATAAGACGTTTGCTGTGGAGAGCCTTTTGTGGCGTTGGGCGCAGGTCAAGAAATGAACGAACGGACTCCACGGCCGGGTGCGAACAAGCCCGGGCTGCTCACGCTCACGATCAAGGATAAGAGCGCCCTCTATTTGGCGTACATGCCGTTCGTGCGCAACGGTGGGCTGTTCATTCCAACCAACAGCAACTATCGCTTGGGCGACGAAGTCTTCATGTTGCTCAATCTGATGGGCGAGGACGAGAAGTTGCCCGTTGCAGGCCGCGTCATTTGGGTCACGCCAAAAGGCGCCCAAGGCAAGCGCACGGCGGGGATCGGCGTGCAGTTCTCCGATCAAGACCGCGGGCAAACGCAGAAGAAGATTGAGACTTACCTAGCTGGCGCCATTGCCGGCGACAAGCCCACCCACACGATGTAGTAGTGGTTAGGCGCCGCGGCGCAGCGGTACGTCGGCCGAAGTAATTCCGCCGCGCAAAACATACGCCTCGAATCCCCGTTCCACCAGGATGAAAGCGCCAGCCGAGCTGCGCCGGCCCGTATCGCACACCACGACATAGGGTGTGTTGCGATCGAGTGTATTGAGCTTCAAGCGAATGAAATACAGCGGGATATTCGTCGACCCCTCGACCGCCAAGTTCTGAAACTCGGAGGGCAGGCGCACATCGAGCCACTTGCCGCCTTGCTCGATGATTTGCTTCGCTTGTCGATCGTCGACCCACTGCAATAGCGGCTCGTTCATCAACTCGCGAAAATCCTGTTTGTTGAGCCGCATCAACACGCCGTCAGTCATCATCGTGACGGTGGCGTTGCGCTTCGCCTCAGCGATCAAAGCTTCCTCGCCGAAGGTCTCGCCAACGCTCAATTCGGCCAATCGAATGCCGTCCTTGTTGAGGGGGGTCTCGCGCGTCACGACGCATTTGCCTTTGACGATCGCGTAGAAGTAGTCGCCTTCGTCACCTTGCTTGATGACCACCTCGCCCGCGCGATACTGGCCTTGCTGCATGCGCATGAAGATCGCTTGCAAGTTGGCCGGTGGAATCCGGTGGAAGGCCTTGGTCTGCAACAGCGTGGTCATCCAATCGCTGTCCGTGTCGCTCGTGCTGCCGAATTGTGAGCGTAGCTCGCCCACCTCGTAGGTACCGGTTTGGTCCCACGTAATCATCACATCGAGCAATTCGCTATCGATCGACAGGTAGTCGATGTCCTCTGCGGCGCGTGCACTCACCTTGCGCGGCTGCCCTGGCACCAAGGGCCCGCGCGCTTCGGGCGTACCGCCCTTGATCATGCCGATCGTGCGTCCTGCCTCTTGCAGTTCGACGAGCCCAGCGATGACCCACACCGTGCGCTTGTCATTCTCGCCTTCTTTGAAGAGTAGGCGACCCGCCGGCATTTGCTTGATGACGACCTTGCGGGCGAGGGCGTGCAGGTTCTCGCGCTTCATTCCTTCGAGAGGCGCCAGAGAACGCAATAACTCCACCGTGACTTCGCGGCCTTCGGACATCGGTCTAACTTAATCTATAGGTCGGCGAATGCTAACACAGCGTCACAGGGGCGCGTTTCAGCCGTGCTGCATCACGAGAGCGAGGTCACAGTCGCCCAGCCGGCGTCGGGGCGAAAACGTGAACCGTATCGAGTTGCCAACTCCTCGAGTCGGGCCACGATCGCTGCAACACCCCGCGCACGCGCGTAGTGGAGTGGGCCGCCGCGGAACGGCGCAAAGCCCGCGCCGAAGATCATGGCCGCATCGAGTAAGTCAGCGTCAGCGACGACGCCTTCCCGCAAGACGGCCACAGATTCGTTCAAGAGTGCGAGTACCAAACGGTCGGCGAGATCTGCATGCGGCTCGACACCGTTGAGCGGGGGCTTCACGGCCTTGCCGTCGCGCCAAACATAGAAACCCTCGCCACTCTTGCGACCGAGCTTTTTCGCTGCGACCAGCGCGTCGAGCTTGGCCACATCGGGCGACTCGCGCCCGAGCGCGCTCGTCACGATCTGGCCAACATGCTTGCAAACGTCGAGCCCGACGACATCCGCCAGTTCAACCGGCCCCATCGGCATCCCGAAGCGCAACGCGGCCTCGTCGATCACGGCGAGCGGCACACCTTCATGATGAATGTGCATTGCCTCGTGCAAATACGGCACCAGCACGCGATTTACGACGAAGCCCGGTGCGCTTTTGCACGGCAGCGGCAGCTTGTCGATCTTGCGCGCAAACGCGATGGCGGTCTTCATCGCATCCTCAGACGTCGTCGCACCTTGCACGATCTCAATGAGGGGCATCTGCGCAACCGGATTGAAGAAATGCAGTCCGACCAATTGGCCGGGCTTGGCCAACTTCTCGGCCAACGGCTCGAGCATGATCGAGGAGGTGTTAGTCGCCAAAATGGCTGCGGGCTTCATGTTGGGCTCGAGCCGCGCATAAAGCTCGCGCTTGGCATCGAGGTTTTCGAAGATCGCTTCGATCGCAACGTCGGCTTGCGCCGCGCCCTGGCCCGCGACATCTGGCTGCAGGCGCGCAAGTGTCGCGGCCACTTTCGCTGGGTCTTTGAACCGCTTGGTGAAGTTCTCCTGCGCGCGCGCGAGTGCGGGCTCGATGAATTTCAACTCGCGATCCTGCAGCGTCACGTTCAAGCCGCGCTGTGCGCACCAGGCAGCAATGTCGCCACCCATGACGCCAGCCCCGACCACGTGCACATGCTTGAACTCGATCGCGGACTTGCCACCGAGCGCTTTCAAACGATCTTGCAACAGAAACACGCGCACGAGATTGCGCGACGTCTCGCCGCACATCAGCGCAGCAATCGAACGCGCTTCCGCCTCGTACGACAGCGGCCCCGCAGCTCCGTGCTCCGCCCACAAATCCACGATCGCATAGGGGGCGGGGTAGTGCTCGCGACGCGCCTTGTCGATCACTTGGCGCAAGATGCGCGGCTTGATGAATCCGCGGACGAGCGGCCACGACAGCGCCCGCACCGACAGCGGTGGACGATGCGGCGGTGGCGGGTTCGCGAGCAGCGCACGGCCGGCCGCCTCGAGCTCATCCGCCGGCACTAATTTGTCGACCAGCCCCCATCGCAGCGCCTTATCGCCGCGGATCGGCTTACCCGTCAGCATCATCTCCATCGCGGCTTGCACGCCAGCGATGCGCACGGCACGGACGGTGCCGCCAAACCCCGGGTGGATGCCGAGCATCACCTCGGGTAGCCCCAACGACAGCCGGTCGCTATCGACGCCAATGCGATAGGTGCACGCAAGGGCTAACTCGAGGCCACCGCCCAATGCGAAGCCGTTGATCAGCGCGACGCTGGGGCACGGCAGGGCCTCGAGATGATCGAGCACTTTCTGGCCGCCTCGCACCATGCCGAACGCCTCGGCGGCCGTACGAAAACTGGTGAATTCTTTGATGTCTGCCCCGGCAATGAAGCCGCTCGTCTTGCCCGAGCGCACTAACAACCCACGCGGCGGGTTGCGAACGAGCTCAGCGAGGTGCGCGTCGAGTTCGAGCATCACCTCGCTCGACAGCACGTTGGCCGAGGTATTCGGCTTGTCGAGCGTCAAGGTAGCGATGCCAGCGGAATCGCGCGTCACGCGCCATGCGGTTTCCTGCGCCATGGGGTCGGTCCCTCTACAAAAACGAGTTAAGCCGCCGTGCGACGCGAGCGCGCGGCAAGTTCCGCGTTGACACGAAAGTCACAGACGAGCGGCCGATGGTCCGAGAAACGCACATCGGGAATGCGAAAGTCGGTCACTTCGATTTCCTCGCTCACGAGGACGAAATCGAGTTCGATGCGGGGCGTGCGCGCCGGAAACGACGGCAAGCCGCGCGTGTTGGCGCTGCGCAGCCCGGCCGCGCGCGTAAACAGATAGATCTCGTGCGTGCCCCAAAACGTATTGAAATCGCCCGCGATGATCACTGGCTTAGGCGACTTCGCGATCAAGTCATGCAGATAGCGCAGTTGGTATTGGCGCTGACGGTACTTCAGCGATAGATGCACGAGGAATATGCAGACATCATCGAGTTCCAGTTCGATGATGAGCCGCTTGATACCCGTATCGAAATAGTGGAAGCGCTCGCCCGTCACACCGGGCGCTGCCAGGAACGCATTAGCTTGCTTGCGCACGATCGGCATCATTTGATTGATCGACGCGGCGCCGTACTTGCACTCGTACGTGGTGTAGTGGCCCAACGCATTCGCGATGTGCTCCGCTTGATTCAACATGCCGCTGCGGATCGAGCCGGTGTCGACTTCAATGAGCCCGACGATGTCAGGCTGCTCGGCACGCACGAAGTTGGTAATGCCTTCGAGCGCTTTGCGGCTGCTACGCAAATAGCCGGCCCCTGGAACGGGCAGGTGGAACGTCGGGCCGGTGCCCGTGGCGTAGCGGATGTTGTAAACGACCAGTCGCAAGCTCAATATCCTAACGCTGCAGCGCACAAAAGTGGAGTGAATGCGCGCAAGCTTCGGTTTCTAAAGTACACTTTCCATACCGCTTAGGGTCACTCTCGTGTCACAAAACAACCCAATTCGCGTGTTCGTGACCCATGCCTGGGAGACCTCGGACGATTACCTACGGGTATTCGAGTATCTCGAAAGTGCGCGTAACTTTTTTTACCGCAACCTCTCGGAGCCGGAGCGGGCCATGCCAGCAGAACGCGAGGCACAGCGCGAGGAGCTGCGACGGCAGATGGCGCAAGCCGAGGTCGTGGTGGGATTACCCAGTTTGGCTGCCAAGCATCGCGATCTCATTTCCTTCGAGCTCACGTTCGCGAAAGCAGCCAATAAGCCAGTGGTGCTCTTGAAGCATTTCGGCAGTAGCGCGCCGTTGCCCGCCGAACTCACGTCACTGTCGGACGAGATGGTCGATTGGGACGAACGAGCGCTCGTCGACGCAATCAAGCGTCACGCGCGGCACGAAGACACCACGCGCTGGGATACGATCGAGTTCAAACTCGACTGAATCAGCCTTCAGCGGCTGCGAACAGTTGCACCACTTCGCCTGCGCTTGCGGTGGCAACGGACGACGCGACGGCTCCCGCACTGACATTGCGCAAGACAGCCGCCGACGTCCACGTGCGCGACACGGTGCAGAACATCTTCACGACCGTCGTGGCGAGCCGATCGGCTTCCTCGTTCGACATCTTGCGCACGGTTGCGCGGACGGCGTCTTCGCCTCGTGAGAGGGGACGCTCGCGTTGCATCGCGCGACATAGATTCGTGAACTCGTCGCGCACGTCGCGCGGCAACTCCGATTCATCGATGCCAGACAAGCACTGCCGATACGCAGTTGTTAGTCGTTCTTTGATCGGCCCCGAACGCGCAAGCAGCACGGTCGCAGCTTCTAGTTTGTCGAAAGCGATCGTCATAGTAATTCCATTGCGCCCCGTAGCCGACGCGCGCAGCCCCGACATCCCCATGACGGCTAGCGCGCAAAGCTCAGGTAACGCCTTAATTGTTATGAGACGAAGATCCCTGATTCGTCAATGGCGTACGGCCGCAATATAGCGCGGATACTTGGAAATACAATGACAAAAGTGCACACCACAGGCCGCCTTGAAGTCGCGCTCGTGGGCCGCAACTCGCGCCAAAACCCTAGTTTTCCCGGGATTTGAGCACGCGCGGCGGTTCGCGAATTGCGTGACGCTGCCGCAACGAGCGGCTCATCGGAATCAATAAACTGCCGTAGGTTTACGATCTATCTATCTGATTTATCTGAATGGATCTAGCAGGACCTGCGGTAGAGTCTGCGGCGCCGGGTGCGTACCTTCCACGCCAACGCGTGGCACCTCCGACGCCTGATCGGAGCGATCGCGATACGAGCCGAACAGCCGATCCCACACCGTCACACTGAAGCCGAAATTTGAGTGCTCGTCCGCCATGAGCACGGAGTGGTGGATGCGGTGCAACGCCGGCGTCACAACTGCGCGCCGTAGCGCTCGATCCCAGTTCGCTGGCAGACGCAGATTGGCATGGTGAAACAGGGCAGCGGCATTGACCGTGACCTCGAAGATCAAGACGGCCAGCAGTGGCACGCCCAGCACCGCGATCACGATCGCCCGCCACAGCGCGGAGACCAGGATTTCGACCGGGTGGAAACGCACGGCCGACGTCGCGTCCAGATGCTCATCGAGATGGTGCGTGCGGTGGAGGCGCCAGAGCACAGGCACGGCATGCATCCACCGGTGCTGCCAGTAGATCGCTAGATCGAGCATCAATATCCCGATGGCGAGCTGCAACGCCATCGGCAAGCTCAAGGCCTGGAGTAGCCCCGCTTGACCGGTAGCCACTTCCGCAGCCACGAAAACCGACACCATCGGCACCAGCAAACGCACGCTCGCGGCACCGAGCGCGCCAAGCGCTAAGTTGATCCAACGCATGCGGTTGCGCTGAGGCGGCGTGGGCACGGCGGCGAATGCGCGTTCGAGCACGCTCATGGCCACAAGCATGGTCACGAAGAAGGCGAGTCGAATCCACAGGTCACTCATGCGAGAGCCGAATGTTACGCGCGCAGCGTACCGATCGCGCGGCAAGTGAGTGACAATTCACGCTATGACGAATCGAGCCATGACGAGTTGTTTCGCGTTGAGCGCGTTGCTGTGGTCTGGCTGGTGCCAAAGCCAGAGCGCCAGCGCGCTGCCTGCGGCCTACCAGCGAGCGCTTGAGGCAGCGCGCATTCCGACCGCCAGTGCGGCCGTCGTGATCACGCCGCTCGATGCGCCGACCGGCCCGCGGATCAGTTGGAACGAACGCACGCCGATGAATCCGGCAAGCACGATGAAGCTCGTCACGACATACGCGGCGTTGAATGTGTTGGGGCCACAGTTCACCTGGCGTACCGACGTGCTCGCCAGTGGAGCCGTGCAACGAGGAGTTCTCGTGGGCGATCTCGCATTTCGCGGCAGCGGGGATCCGAAGATCGTGATTGAGCAGCTGTGGCTACTGACGTACCGCATTCGTGCATTCGGCATCCGCGAGATCCAAGGCGATGTGTGGCTCGACAAGAGCGCCTTCGCACCCATTGAACACGATCCAAACGAATTCGACGGGGAGGGGAGCCGCGCCTACAACGTGGGTCCGGACGCACTCCTCGTGAACTTCAAAGCCATCGCATTTCATTTCGTACCCGACGAGACGACGCAAACCGCGCGAGTCGTCGTGGTACCGGAGATCGCCGGGATGACTGTGCCGCTCACCGTCCCTGCCACGAGCGGGTCGTGTGGCGACTGGCGCAGCAAAGTGCGCGCAGACTTCACCAATCCCTATGCACCGCGCTTTGCGGGCAGTTACCCGTTATCGTGTGGCGAGCGCGTGTGGTATCTCAGCGCGCTTGAGCACTCTGAATACTTTGAAGCGGTCTTTCGCGCGTTGTGGACCGCACAAGGCGGCGTGTGGCGCGGACGCTTGCGCGAAGGACCTGTACCGGCGTCAGCGCGTGTGATTGCAAGCCACGAGTCGCCGCCGCTCGCGCTCGCCATCCGCGACGTCAACAAGTTCAGCAACAACGTGATGGCGCGCCATTTGTTTCTTGCAATGGGGGTGCAGTCGAGCGGTACACCCGCGCCACCCGCGTCGACGTTGCGCGGCGCGAGCGCGGTCCGCGCGTGGCTTGCCTCACAAGGCCTCGATGCGCCCGACCTCGTGCTCGACAACGGCTCCGGACTGTCACGTCGGGAGCGAATCACCGCGAGCACCATGGCGCGCTTGCTGACGCACGCGTATCGCAACGCCTTCAGCGCCGAGTTCGTTGCTTCGCTCCCGATCAGCGGTATCGATGGCACGCTGAAGGATCGCGACATCGTCCGCGGGGCAGCCCACCTCAAGACCGGACTCTTGCAAGACTCGCGTGCCTTGGCGGGCTACGTCACCAGCCGCAGCGGCCGCCGCTACCTACTCGTCGCGATGCTCAACCATGCCAACGCCAACTCTGGCGCTGCGCAACGCGCACAGGACACCCTGGTGAATTGGCTGTATGAGGCGGGGTGAGCGATTAACCCACTAGTTAGCTAGCTCGTCGGCACGATTGAAATGATCACTTTGCCGCGCGCGCGCCCGGTCTCGAGATACTCGATCGCAGCCGGGGTTTGCTCGAGCGGGTAATGACGATCGATCACGGGCACGAGCTTGCCGGCTTGCAGCAGCTCCGCGAGCACTTGCAAGTCGGCGGCGTTCGCTTCGGCCAGAATCATTTTCATTTCCGGCTCGACGAACGGGGACAAGAGCTGCGCTTGGATCGGCCGCAGCAGCGGCCCCAGCCATGCATTGGTTTTTTGTCCACCGACCATGACGATGACGCCATCGGGCTTCAACACGTCGAGCATGGCACTCAATGACTGACTCCCGACGTTGTCGATGATCACGTCATAACGCTCGTTGCTTGTGGTGAAATTCTGCTGCGTGTAGTCGATCACATGGTCGGCTCCGAGGCCGCGGACGAGCTCGACATTACGCGTGCTGCAGACGCCGGTGACTTCGGCTCCTAACGACTTCGCGAGCTGGACGGCGAATGTGCCGACGCCACCCGAGGCGCCGTTGATCAAAACCTTCTGGCCGGCTTGCGTCGTTGCTTTGTCGCGGAGCGCTTGCAATGCGGTGATCGCCGCGACCGGCACCGCCGCTGCTTGCTCAAATGTCACGTTGTCTGGCTTGCGCGCAACGGAGCCCGCAGCGCGCACCGCGACGTATTCGCCGAAGGCGCCATTCTTGGTGCCGAACACGGCATCGCCCGGCTTGAACTGCGTGACATTGCGTCCGACTCCCTCGACGACTCCAGCAAAATCGGCACCCGTCTTGACGTCTGACGGTAAACCGAAGCCCACCGATAACCGCATGATGTACGGCTTGCCCCGCAGATAGTGGTAGTCGAGCGGATTGACGCTCGCGGCATGCACCTTGACGAGGATCTCGTCCGCGGCTGGCACGGGTTTCTCAACCGTCTCAACGGTCAGTATGGACGGCGGGCCGTAGCAACGACCCAACACCGCACGCATTGAGTTCGCACCCGAGTAAGCAGGCGTGGCAGCAGGGCAAGCCGTCTCATAGCTCATGGCAACGCCCAAGGCCGCCAGCGCGACCGCGAGCAAGCCGAATACGCCGAGCACGATTCGTTTACGCAGTGACATTTCGTCCATCTCCCGAAAAAGCATTGCGCGCCAATATGCGGCCGATTGCGGCGCCAGGCCAGCATCGTGCGACGAGTGACGATCTAAGCGTACTGAGCGACGAGACGTGCGATCCGGTTCCTCTATAGTGGCGGAATGCAGATTCTGGAAAACGCACCACCGCTCAGCTCCTGGCGAGGCCTTGTGTCCTGGCGCCGCGTTCGCGCCACACTGATAGCGTCGACCCTCTGGGGCGCGCTGCTCAGTTTGGCAGCCATCATTCCCGCATGGATCGTCCTGTCGCGCGCGTGGTTCGTCGGGTTTTGCGCGATGCTGGCGTTTGGGGTGGCGGAGCGCTGGCCCAAGCGCCTACCGCCGTGGCTGGCGCGCTGGCCCGTCCAGCTCATCGCGATCGTGGTCGTGATTCCATTCGCGGCGTACATCGCCTATTGGATTACGACCGGCGGCAACCCCGAGCTCATGACGGATCGGCTTCGCCTGATCGGCTACGCGCTCCTGACATTCTCTGGAATATTGTTTGCGCCATGGATTGCGCTCGCTGCCATGGTGCGACAGCGCGATGCGTTCGCCGCCGAACAAGCGCTCGCGTTCCAACTCGCGCGCAGCGAACTCGAACGTCAGGCGCTCGATGCGCGGATGCGTTTGTTGCACGCGCAAGT
Source organism: uncultured Steroidobacteraceae bacterium (assembly GCA_964444835.1). Taxonomy (GTDB): domain Bacteria; phylum Pseudomonadota; class Gammaproteobacteria; order Steroidobacterales; family Steroidobacteraceae; genus CADEED01. Next base: position 10,354 of record CAYUIT010000015.1, on the reverse strand, counting down.
CGAGCCGCATTTTCTTTTCAACACCCTCGCCAACGTTCAGACGCTGGTCGATTCGGGCTCACCGCGCGCATCTGCCGTGCTCGGCAGCTTGATCGCGTACTTGCGTGCGGCCGTGCCGCGCTTGCACGAGCGCACGACAACGCTGGGCCAGGAAGTCACCTTGGTACGCGCCTACCTAGAGGTGATGCACATGCGCATTCCGGATCGTTTGCAGTTTGCCATCCACGTGGACGACGCCGCGAGCACACTCGTATGCCCGCCCATGACCTTGATGACGCTGGCGGAGAACGCCGTGCGTCACGGCATCGATCCGAGCGAAGAGGGTGGTCGTATCGATATCGATGTGCGCGTGGTCGCCGATCGCTGCCTGATTGTCGTCACGGACACCGGCGTCGGCTTGCGCGAATCCGCCGCCGGCCTGGGTACCGGCCTTGCGGCGCTACGCGAACGCTTGCAACTAATATTCGGCGATGATTCGACCCTCAAGCTCGCTGAACAAATTCCCCGCGGCATGCGCGCCGAAGTGACGTTCCCCACGCGGCGTGAGGCGCCTTGATGCACACGCCCCCGACAGCACTCATTGCCGATGATGAGCCGCTGTTGCGCGACTCGCTCGTGCGATTGTTAGCGGATGCATGGCCAGAACTCGAGATCGTGGCGCAGGCACGCAATGGTCGCGAGGCCATCGAGCTATTCGACACACTGCGGCCCGCCGTGTGCTTTCTGGATGTCCACATGCCGGGCGCTTCTGGCATCGATGCCGCGCGACACATCGGTCGCCGTGCGCATCTCGTATTCGTCACCGCGTTCCACCAATATGCGGTCGAAGCGTTCGAGCACGGTGCGCTCGACTATTTGGTGAAGCCCGTGGAGGCGAGCCGACTCATTGCGACCGTGGCGCGCTTGCGCGAGCGGCTCAGTACCGCCCAGCCCGCGATCAACACCGAGGAACTTTTGCAGCGTTTGGCGGCGAGTCTCGCGCGCAAAGCAGACGCTCCGCTGCGCTGGATTCGAGCGTCCGTCGGCACAACAGTGCGGCTGATTGCAGTCGACGCCGTCGATTTCCTCCGGGCCGATGACAAGTACACGGCCGTCGCGTGGCGCGATGACGACGGCAAGCCGCTCGAAGCAATCGTGCGCATGCCGCTCAAGGAACTCGCCGCACAGCTCGAGCCGAGCCATTTCGTGCAAGTCCACCGCGCTGTCATCGTAAACCTGCGCTCGGTGGCGCACGTCACTCGCCACGCCAATGAGACGGCCGAGATTCACTTGAAGAAGCGCGACGACGTATTGCCCGTGAGCCGATCCTACCTACACTTCTTCAAGCAGATGTAGCGACCGGCCGCGCGACAAACCGCAGCCAAATGTAGCCGAGCACGCCGGCCGTCAACGAGGCCATCAGAATCGCCATCTTCGACGCGGTGACGAGTGCGGCACTCTCGGTGAACGCCAGATTGGTGATGAAGATCGACATCGTAAACCCGATGCCGCCCAACATGCCGGCACCGATCACATGTCGCCAGGTCAAGTCCGCGGGGAGCTGCACGAGCTTCAGCCACACGGCGAGCAGACAAAACAGGGTGACGCCGAGCGGCTTGCCCAGGACGAGGCCCGCCGCGATGCCGATACTGTTGGCACTCATCAGATCCTGCACCCAAGTCTCGCTGATCACGATGGCGGTATTGGCAAAAGCAAAGATCGGCAGAATCAAGAATGCGACCGGCTTATGGAGCCACACCTCGAGTCGATGCGAGGGCGACGCCTTGTCGCCGTCGGTTGACGAATAGGGGATTGCGAACGCCAACAGCACGCCCGCAATCGTTGCGTGCACACCCGACTTCAGCATGCAGAACCATAGAATCGCGCCGCCTAACAAGTATGGCCACAATGCCATCACGCGGAACTTCACGTTCATCACGACCAGCACCGCAAACACGGCAGCCGCAGCGGCAAAGTAGGCCAGCGACAACGTCGGCGTGTAGAACACGGCAATGATGATGACGGCGCCGAGGTCGTCGATCACGGCGAAGGCCACGAGAAATACTTTGAGCGATGCCGGAATGCGTGACCCGAGCAGCGCGAGCGCGCCAAGCGCGAAGGCGATGTCGGTGGCCATCGGGATACCGACGCCGGCTGCCGTTGGCGTACCGCCATTGAGCGAAAAATGAATCAACGCGGGTGCGGCCATGCCGCCGAGCGCAGCGATGAGCGGCAGCAGCGCCTTGCGGGGCTTCGACAACTCGCCGCTGTACAGCTCGCGTTCCAGTTCGAGGCCGATCAAGAGAAAGAAAATCGCCATCAGCGCATCGTTGACCCAATGCGCAAGCGACAACCCGACCACCTTTGTCTGCCAAAAGTCGGCGTAGCCCGGCCCGAGCGCGGAGTTTGCGATCAATAGGGACAGCACCGTGCAGGCGGCCAGCACAAAGCCGCCCGCTTTCTCGGACTCACTGAAGCGAACAAACGTCTCAGTTAGCGTCGTGGCCAGGGACTTCATGGCAATCGAGTCGGCTCCAACAAGGGCTGCGCAGGGTACCCGAATTCTACCGATCGGAAGCAGCCAATCACGGGCTCTTCGGGCTTGCCGAACTGGACATTCGCGTAGGCCTCGTCCGCGAGCGGCGCAGCAACCTTAGCCCCGAGTCTTGATATGCAATTGTTTCGTGCGGTAGTCGATGATGAGTTGGTCGACGACACCGATGACATCCATCCCTAACAAGATGGCGGGCTGATCGAGCAACTTCCAGTAGTGGAATATATGGACATCACCGAAGTTCATGTGTGAGCCGCGAATCATGATCCCGCTCATCCGAATGGTCGGCATGTGCACGCGATCGGCGTACTGGACATCTAGCGTAACGCCCACGACTTCTGCAGGCGGCCCATCCTCCGGTTCACGCTTGAGCGCCTCGCGCAGCGCCACGTTACCGAGGGACTGCGAGGAGCCCGTATCGAGAATCGCCGTTGTGCGCACGCGCCCAATCATCACGTCGACAGACAACAGGTGGCCGCGCAGCAATCTGATCGGGATGGTGCGAAACTCTGGGCCGGGTTGCTCGCGCTTCGAGCGCTTCACGCTGATCTGATCGCGACCGAAGTCAATCACGATGCGTTTGTCGCGCATTCCCTCATTGCCAAGCACGCCATCAGCGCCGCCGAATACGTCGGGAACGACCGGCAACATGGCGGGCTCCAGTATGAGATCGCCGATATCCATACGATCAACGCGCAACAGCGGAACCACAGCGGTCCCCGACACGCCACGGACTCGCACGGTCTTGTTCGTGCGTGCCGAGGCACCGAGTTGCTCAGCCACTCGCGGGATCACCGCGGAGCGATTCGCGCCCGTATCGAGAACCAAGCGGAAAGGCCCTTGATTGTTGAGATAGACCGGTGCCCAAATCCGCCCAATCCGATCGCGCAACGTGGGAGCCACATACCGAGGCTCCGGCGCGGATACGGTGACCGTCTCAAGTGGCGCTTCGGAAGGGTTCGGTGGCCGCTCGGGCGCGATCGTCGGTGCCACCGGCAGGGGAGTTGATTCTTGCGCGAACAGGGGCCCTGCCAGCGTGCAGTGCAGCACTGCGGACACTATCAGTGGCGCTCCGTGCGGAGCCAAAGTCGTTCTCGCTAGCATAGCGCGCCATCATAGTACCGACGCGCGTCGCCTGCGAGTTGGCGGATCGCCACTCAACTCGCGTCGATGTCACTCCGCCGAGCGCAAGCAACCCAGATTCGCGACGGTGCTCGCGCCACGACGATGTCACGGACACGCTGCGCCAGAGATGGCTTCGCAGAATGAGGCGGTAGCGCTTCCGGCCGCTAACAACTTCCGCGGTCCGTCAGGAACTCGCATTTCACACAGGTGTGCGCCAGCGGCGGGCTAATAGCGCCAACTGCGCAAGTCTGCACCGGGTGGTGCCGTGGCCAACATGCGTTCGACGGCCCACGGCAACACCATCTGCGGATAGCGCAAGCGCGAGTAGGCATTCGCACGCGTGTGATCGCCATTCCAGCAATGCTCGTCCCGATCGCCATAGTCGATCACGGCATCCGCTGCCGGCGAAGCACTTCGCAGAAACTCCTCGACTGCGTAGACCGCATTGTTGAGGTAGTAGTTATCCATGTCGCCGACGTAAATGCGGAACTTGCCGCGCAACTTGGGTCCGAGCGTCGCCCAGTCGCGGCGCAGAATCGCACCCAGATCGTAGTGCTCACGCCAGTAGGCAGCGGTGACCGGATCAATCTCGCCAGTGATACGGTTCCAGATTCGTCGGGGATAGCCATCGGGGCCTACCGGGGAATACACCGACTCCCAGGCATCGAATTGATCACCCGAACGGCCATGCGTGCCCAGCGCATACTCCCAGAGATTGTTCTCCTCCAGCGTCGTATTGATGTGCCCGAGCCAATTGCGATGTGCCGGTCGCGGCGTGCGCTTGAACTTGTTAGGCATGAAGTACGCGTTCTTGTCCTCGTAGAGGTTCACCGTCATGAAATGCCGAAAATCGATCGGGTCTGGGCAGGCTACCCAGGCGCCGTTGTAGTCGTCTGGGTAGAACGTCTGCACGGCCATGGCTGCCCAGCCCTGGCCGATGCCGCGAAATCGTTTCTCGATTTCGGGTAACAACTCGTATTGGATTGCGTCGCCGTACGGGCCGTTGTTAGCAGAATTCACCGCATAGGAATCGTCGTAAAAAGGGGTAGGGTGCTGAATCTCGACGAGCAGCACACGCGGGAAGCCTTTGCCCGTCCAGGCTTGAAACAACTCCCAAGCGAGCTCTTGCTGGATACGGTTGTAGCCTTCGAGTCGGAATCGTTTGCTGTACTCGGGCTTCAGGTTCGGGTCAGGCGGCGTCTCGCGCCAACTCGACGGTTGCGACGGAAAGTGGCCGTGATTGATCACGAGCGGATAGCGCGCATCGGGGTGTTCGTTGAATCCGAGAGGCAAAGTCACGAACGCCGCGAGATAGATGTCGCGACCCCAGAATTTCGAAAGCCGCTCGCTACGGATGCGAACGTACTTTACCCACGGCGTCTCTTTGAACGCTGGCACCGGCGGAATCTGTTCGGTGAGTTCGAATACCGGTAGCGCGCTCGAACCTGTCCAACGAATCGTCTTCGGCTTCGAGTACAGGTTCCCGGGTTTCGCGCGCCATTGCTGGCCTTCGCCACGATCCGGCGCGAGCTTGAGCACGCGCCCATCCGCCAACTTGAACGTCTCGTAGCGATTCAGGAACGCTTGCACGCGGTAGCTTCCAGGCGGCAAGGCAGCCACTGAGCGCAGCGGGAAACCGAAAGCCTTGCTGTCGACCGTCCGTGATGTGCCAGGCCGCCAGGCCTCGACGTTCACGCCAAAAAATGGAATGGCCTCATCATCCCAACTCACCAGCTCGCGCGGCTCTTTATCTGGCGCTTGCTCAGCCGGCGCAAAAATCACTAACAGCCGTCCATCTTGCGCACCCTCGGAGAAGCTGGCTGGCAAACGAACATCGACTGTAGGGGCTGCAGCGTGCGCAAGCGACGCGCACATTGCGGCGAGCGCGAGCGCGCTGAGAAATCGATTGCTGCGATGCATGCTGAGACGCCCCCTGCACTTAATTCGCATAATGTATATTATGTAATAAAAGCGAATACCTTGGATCAAAGCGCATCCCAGTACGCTTCCATTCGCTGACGCATCTTGGCGTCCGGCAATTCGCCGCGCCCCGCACCGACGTTCTCTTCCAAGTTCTGAACCTTGGTCGTACCCGGAATCGCGCACGTCACCGCGGGATGCGACACCACGTATTTCAAAAAGAACTGACTCCAAGTCTTGGCGCCAATGTCTGCCGCAAACTCTGGCAGCGGCTTGTCTTTGACTCGTGGGAACAGATTGCCGTCACGACGACCGCCGAACGGCAAATTGATGAGGACTGCCATGCCGCGCGCTTGGGCCAGCGGCAAGATCTCTGCCGCTGCGCCACGATTGGCAATCGAATAATCGACCTGGATGAAATCCAGCTTCTCGGTCCGCATGAGCTCGAGCATTGCTGGATACTGCTCGGCGCGCGACGTCGTGATGCCCGTGTAGCGAATCCGCTGCTCGGCCACCCAAGCACGCAACACGGGGAGCAGGACCGCGGCGCCCATGAGATTGTGAATTTGGACGAGCTCCAGAGTAGGGGTGCGCAGTGCCGCGAGCGAGGCTTCGAGCATCGCAATCCCCTCCTCTGCCTTGCCGCTTTGCGCCGTGACTTTGGTCGCGAGGAACGCACTCTTACGGTTGCCGATCTCTGCTAACAACTCGCCGATCACTTTCTCCGAGTCGCGGTACGCGGGGGCGGTATCGATGACGCTCGCACCCAGCTCTGTCAGCTTGGCGAGCACGGCGCGACGCGCGGCACGCTCTTCGGGAGTCGTTGGGCTGTAGTTGTTAGTGCCGACACCGATGACCGGAATACGCTCGCCCGATGCGGGGATCGCTTTCCTCAGCAGCGGCTCACTGGCGTGGGCAGGCCACGCCAGCGCCGCAGCGGCGCCCGTGGTGGTCGCGAAGAACTGTCGACGGTCGAGCATCGGCAACCTCCTGGTCTAGGAGGCTCCGATACTGCGATAGGCTGGCAGAATTTGCGAGTGCTTAGGCGGGGCTGAAAACCAGCTGCGCGTGCAGGAGCCGCATGCGCTTGCGCTGCTGCTTCAGACGCTTCTCAATCTCGCGCAATTGCTTACGAAGCCCAGCGTCTTCCCACTTATGAGCCAGGGCGAGCTTCTGCTTCTCGTACCACTCGTCCTTGAGGCGCCGCCATTCGGCAATGGCGTGTTTGAACGCCTCGTACTCGTGCGCAAGACGAGCGCGCAATTCTTCGACCCTTGCAACGGCCGCATGATGTGTCGAGGGCACCGCTTGCAAGCGCGCTTCGGCTCGTTTGAACTGCATTTCGATGATGGCGCGCTGAATCTGGAAGTTCGGTACGCGCTTGAGATTGCGAGCCAAGCCAAACCACGACGTTAAGGCAATCAACCACTTCGTCGGGTCCCACTGCCACCAGCGAATACCATTGCGATAATCGTGGGCGAAAATGTGATGGAAATTGTGGTAACCCTCGCCGTACGTCAAGAATGCGAGGAACGGGTTGTCACGCGCCGTGTTGGTGTCCGTGTAAGGCTGAGTGCCCCACATGTGCGCAAGTGAATTGATGAAGAACGTGAAATGGTGATTGAGCACGAGGCGTAACAAGCCCGCAATCCAGAACGCACCCCAGATGTCGCCCAACATCCAACCGCCAATCAGCGGGAACGCAACGTTCGTGAACACCGCGAGCGGCACGTAGTACTTGTGCTGGAACACCAGAATCGGATCGCGCTGCAGATCCTTTACGTTCGACAGATCGGTTTCGGCGCTTTTGTAGTTCCGAATCATCCAACCGACATGCGAGAACCAAAAGCCACGCTTGGCCGAGTAAGGATCGCGATCGACGTCATCGACTGAATTGTGGTGAAAGCGATGTTGACTCGCCCACATCAAAACGCTGTTCTGCAGCGCCATCGAGCCGAAAATCATATAGACCAAGCGCAGCGACCAATGAGCACTGTAGGTCTTGTGCGCCCACAGCCGATGGTAGCCCGCAGTAATCGAGAAGCCGTTGGCGGCCAGAAATACGAGGCCGAGTATCCAAGCGCCGAGGCTGACGTCGAAGTTCCACAAGTACCAAGGCACTGCGACCAGCGCGACAGCGAACGTGGCGATCAACATCGTGCCGCCGGCCTTATTGAAGGGGGCTTTGGCAGCTGCAGCCGGTGTTTGGGTCATGGGGCGCGGAATCCTCACGGTAAGCCTGTGTTCCACCAATGATTTTACGATAACGCGCCACCCCACGTGCGACGATTTACCGCTCATTTCGACCGTTCGACCACCTGGAAAACCACGATTCCCCCGAACGTTCGCGTTTGGGCCATCGCCTCGAGGTACTCCGTCATCGGGCGATCCACTACGGCCTTGCGACGCGTCGACGAGGCGTGCCGATAAACGAGACCCTTAGGTGTGCGAATAGCGAATCCCATGTGCGAAATGTTCTGCCGCGACCCAACCTTGCCGAACATGCTGGTCATCGGCCGCACGATCATCACCACCGACGCATGCGGGATGCGCTCGAGCAGCGCCGAATCGCTCAGGTTCGCTTTCGGTATGAAGCGCGTACGCGCTTGCAATGTTGACGCCTGGCTCGCCAAGCGCTCGAGCTCGGCGCGCGCGGCGCTCGATGTTTGGAGGTATGCATGGCGCGCTTGCGTCGGGTTGTTAGGTAAGGCTCGCAGCCATGCGGCGCGTGTGATGGCTGTGCGCGCCTCGGCGAGCGCGACAGCACCCGCCACGTCCGCCGTGATGTCGCGCAAGACCCCGCGCTCGGAGTTAACTGGAATCCAGTCGACTTCCGGAAAATGCAATCGCGAGCCAAATGCCACTTCGGAATCGCGATAACGAATCGCCAGCAACTCCGACTCGATGTCTTGCGCTGCGCGAGCGCGCACGACCGCCAAGACGGTTTCGACATAGGTTTGGCAATCGAACGCATCGAGGCGAACGATGGGATCCCGATCGATGAGCGAGTCAGGCCCCTCACCCGCTGGGTCGAGTACATACGGCTGACCTAAGAAGGCAGCGCTGACGATCTCGATACGTTCGGCGAGCGGCTGACCGGCTGCTTTGGCGTAAATCTCGTCTAACAGCTCGGCTGCCTGAGCGAACGGCACGCACGCCAGCGCGACGAGACCGGCGAAGCCCGCGCGGCGGCTCATGACAAACTCATCGAGCGCCAACGCCCGCTCCGCCAGCGAATCAGCATGCTGGTGCCTAACAACGTGGCATAAGTCATCAACGCGAGCCACGCGCCCATCGCGCCGAGACCGAGCTGTGGCAAGCCGTCGATCCACCCTGCCCCAGGGGCGAACACCAAGGTGTGCGCAAGCGGGATGAACAGACCCCACGACAATACGAGCGCAGTCGCCGCCGGCACCCGCGTGTCCCCGGCACCACGCATCGCAAAACTCGCGCCGAAATACAACCCATCGAATGCTTGGTAGGCCATCGCAGGCCACAGCAGCTTCAACGCCAAGGCGATGGCGGCCGCTGCGGACAGATCTCCTGCCGAGATGAATTGCGGCACGATCCACGGGCCGAACAACAGCAACAACAACGCCACGCCGCCCATGGTGCCGACGCACAGCGCGATGATGAAGTTGCCGAGCCGTCGCGCCCACTCCTTGTCACCGACGCCGATCGACTGCCCCACGAGCGTCGTGCCCGCAGTCGCCAAGCCGAGCGTCGGCATGTAGGCGAGCGATGTTAGGGTCATCACCACCTGTGTTGCAGCGGCTCCGACCGACGACACTTGCGCCACCATCATCTGCGCGAGCGCCACACCCAACACATCGGCGCCGTACATGACGCCAACGGGCAGACCCACCTTGAACTGCGCGCGAATCATCTTGGCACTTGGCCGCCACATTAAGCGGGCGCGATACCGTTCGGCCGTCTTACCAGTCAAGAAAAACGCTAGCGCGACGACGAGACCGGCAAGCTGCGCAATATTCGTGCCCCATGCGGCGCCCGCGATGCCGAGATCCCACTCGAACATCATGAGCTGGTTCGCCGGAAAGTTCACGACGACCATCGTCGACACGACTCCCATCGTGAATCGAATCGCACCGATCCCGTTGAAGAATCCCATCAGCGCCCAAGCTGCCGAGCCGAGCGCAGCGCCCAGCATGCGCGGCTCCCAGTAATCGAGCGCGAGTTGCTCCACGCCAGGTGCGAGCCCAAACGGGTGTAACAACCAGGGGCCGATCGACGCTAACAACACGAATATCGGCACCGTGGCCAGAGTTGCCCACAACGCGCACCAGGTCGCGAGTGACGCACGCGCCAAGCGGCGTGAACCCTCGGCCTGCGACACGAACGTCTGCACCGACAGACCGACGCCACCCACCACCAGAATGACGCACGTCATGATCCAGTAGATCGCACTCATGGCGGCCACGGCATCGGTGCTGAGTCGGCCGATGAACCACAAGTCCGTCAGGTTGATGATGGCCTGCACCGCATTGCTCGCCATGAGTGGCGCAGCCAGGCGTAACACAGCAGGCACATCGACGCGGCGGCGACCGTCCGCCGACAATCGACACGCCGGCAACCCGAGGGCTACCGTCTCAGTTGCGAGCGTCGCAGTCATCGCCGAGCGCCATCGTTCGGCGTGCCGGACGGCTTGTTGACTTCGCTGCTGCGGGATTCGAACGCATTGCCGAGCGAACGCGTTGCGGCAACGAGGGCGAGACAAATTGCCGCCGACATCCATGACAGTCCGACGATACCCATGCC